>NZ_JBALEO010000103.1:0-123457 GCF_036918015.1 Nostoc sp. | reverse complement strand
ATAGTTTAGGGGTAGCCCTACGCAAAAATAGCTCGATGCCAGGTTTTATAATTCATACAAAAGCCCCACGCTTCACAGTCTGGGGCTTTTTGTTTTTTAAACTTCTTGGCTAATCTATTCCCTCTCCTAAGAAACAAAGCAGGAGGCAGAAGGGAAGAGGATTTGACTTGTTTCTTCCATCCATAACGGAAGCGAGCGCGTCCGTAAACAACTTCTGTCACTCTCCGAAAACTTTTGTCATTTCTGAATTCTAGAGCTTTTGTATCGCAGGCGATGTCTACGACGGGCTACGCCTACGCGCGATTATTTTCTAATAATATAAATACAAGACGGATTTTTTTGTAATAGTATAGCTTGTATTGCTTGCCTCATGAAGCTTCTAGCGATCGCCCTCGCGGAAAGTGACAGAAGAAGGATAATAATACGAAGTTGCCAAAGATAGTATTGTCACGTATCCCCCTCCGCTTGTGGTGCAGACATGATTTGCTTTTGCTGTTCTTGTAGCCAGTTTTCAAAGAGTTCATTCAACAGACGCATTTTCATAAATTCATCCAGTTGTGCTGGAATAAATTTTTCTAAACGCAAAATTACAAACCATTCAGCGATACGAGTAGGGGGCAATATCTGACCTGGTTGACTGCTAGAGAGCATTTGCACCATTATCGGATGTAGTGCATTCAGTTCAATCGGACCTACCAAGCCGCCAGTTTGGGCTTCCGGTCCGAGTGAGTATTCCCGCGCCAAATCAGCAAAAGAGTTTTCTTTTGCCTGAATCCTGAAGTATAGTTCTTGGGCAATTCCCACATCCTGGGTTCGTAGTAGGGAATAAATTACTTTGTCCAGTTTTGCCTTGGACTGAAAAAAGTAAGATTCCAGTTTATTACCCCAAGTGGCTTGCTTGAATTTTTCAATTTTCAGCTTACGACTGGTAATAACTTCTAGTTGATCTGGATTTAGCCCTTGATGTGCCATCCAAGCCTGGATGTCTTCTTCATTTTTGAACTGTTTTTCGGCGTAAAACTGCTGTTTAGCTTGGGCTACTTCCTCTGGTGTACACTCTATTGCAATCTTGGCGGAGCGCGAGTTTTGCTCTATTGCCTGATCAATGATCAATTCTCGCTGCAACTGTGGCAGCATTTGGTAACTTGCCAGTAAGGAAATCAATTCACTAGCTGTGATTGTACGATTACCGATTTGGATCGTTTCAGTCATTAGCTTTCGAGCATCTCAAGAATATTTAGTCTGTTAAAGAAGCTATACTGTAGCCCATTTACTAGGAGCTTTTACCTTAATTCTACAGAGTTAGGTATACTAACCTCACTTTCGCAATAATTAAATAGTTACTTGCTAACATACTTAAAAATATACAGTTTATATGAGTTTTTATCAAAGATTCTACGCAAATACTAGTGGATGTAAAAATAAAGACAAAAGATAGTTCTCGCCACTACGACCTTAGAAGACGAAGTTTATCGGAGCTAGGCTATTTTGAGGTTTCTATTATTATGTATAGAGGCACAGTGGTATTAGTGTCGCGGTTCTTCTCCCAACCTCAAAAGAGCGTTTAGTAGATAAGGGGAGAGGTGAAGGACGTTAGTACGCATACTCTTACGGGGAAGCAAGCTACGCGCAGCGTCTCGCACCTAAGTGTTTGAAATTTTCTCAAGTAGAGCAGGCGATGTGCCAAGGGCAACGCTCCTACGTTGCTAAAGCGTCTCTACGAGACACTGTGCGATCGCTATCGAGTATCTAGGGATCTCTTTACATTTATCAAAGGTGTAAAAAGGAATGCATCCTTTTCTGCCTTTTTACATCAGGGTATTGTATGTATCCTACAACCAAAAATTCTTAGGTCTACAACGACTCTAAATAGTTCAAAAGATCCGCCATTTCTTGAGCACTAGGTTGGAATTTTGGCATTGGTGGTGTTTCGCCACTGATCACTTGGTGAATCAGCCCATACCGAGACTTGTGCTTTGAAACAGCTTGCAAACTGGGCCCCACTCGCCCGTCTGCTTCCAAGCCATGACAACCAGCACAGTTAATTTGGAAGATCGCGTGTCCTTGAACTGGGTTTCCTGTGAGGGATAGAACGCTCTTGACGTATGGATCGGAGGCTTGAACCAACTGAACACCAAAAAAGCCCAAAGGGACTGCTAGCAGTATAGCCAGCGTCAATAAAACGATCCGCTGAATCAAAATTTCAGGTTTGGTAATCTGGTTATCCAAAAGGTTTGCTGTGAAAGTCTAGGTGTGCTAAAAAGTTTTCATTTCCTACACATAGCTTAAAAGTTCTTGATTGTGGCTGCAAGCACAGAAGACTATTTTTTTGTGGGCAGTCGCCCTCCAAAAGGCTGTAGGGCGCAGGATTCATACGAAATTTGGTAAAATCAAAAACAGGCAATGAATATTTAATAATTACAAAGAGGAGATTTACAGTGGTTGAACCCCTGCTATCAGGTATTGTCCTTGGTCTAGTTTTCGTAACTCTCGCTGGACTTTTTTACGCTGCATATAAGCAATACAAGCGCCCCAATCAGCTGGGGGGATGAGGGAGTGCCCAGTGCTGAGTGCTGAGGAGCCGTTGCGTTGGGCACTTCTGCCGACTTGTACCCCTGCTCTTAAGCAAGCTACGCATAGCGTCTCCTACAGGAGAACAACTGGCGTTGCTGAGTAGGATGAGGGAAGGGGGATAAGGAGGACAAGGAAGCAAGTTTTCTCCCCCATTCCCCATTCCTGTCATTCCACAATTCTGTAGAAAGTAAGTGATGTGTTGCCGTAAACTTTCTGGCGGCAAATTTCCCAAGCGGGAATCTCTGGCGGTGTCCAACCTTGTGAAGCGTGTTCAACTGCGATTTCGCCGATAGGATCTAAAAATTGATGGTGAGCGATCGCTTCTAATACTGGCTGGTACAATCCACTCGCATAAGGTGGATCGAAGTAGATTCTATCAAACTGTTTACCTGATAAAGTCTTTAACTGCTGGGTAATATCTCCCCGCAATACCCGAAATTCCTGGTCGGCATTAGTTAACTGCTGCCAATTTTGTTGGATGGTGGCACAGGCTCGGCTCGATTGTTCAATTCCCACTACTAGGCTGGCTCCTCTACACAAAGCTTCTGCGCCCATTGAACCAGTACCGGCGCACAAATCTAGCCAGCGACAACCTGCAATTTCTCCTTGCCAAATATTAAAGACTGCCTCCCTTACTCGCGCACTAGTGGGTCTAGTTTCTTTTCCTGGTAAAGTTTTTAGCTGGCGATTACCGTAAATTCTCAAGCTCATTGGTTATTAGTCATTGATCATTAGTCATTAGTCATTGGTCATTAGTTTTAGACAAAAGACAAAGAACAAATGACAAAAAGAATATTAGGCAGGAATTTTTTCGCGGACTTGAGCAACGAAATTAGATAGGATTTGCAATCCGATATTAGAGGATTTTTCGGGGTGAAATTGTACTGCCATCAGGTTTTCGTGAGCGATCGCAGCTGTAACGGTTTGAGTACCGTGAGTGATAGTTGCTGCACGGATTAGCGGGTCTATTGGGTCAACATAGTAGGAATGGACAAAATATACCCAAGGATCGGACGGTAAATGCTCCCACAAAATACTTTTTGGTTGAGTGATTTCTAGTTGATTCCACCCCATGTGAGGAATAGTGATGTCAGGTTCGGGACGAAACCGCCGCACTTTTCCTTTGATAATTCCTAGTCCTGGTTGAGTACCTTCTGCACTTGATTCAAAGAGAATTTGCAATCCTAAACAAATTCCCAAAAAAGGTTTACCAGATGCGATCGCTTCTTTAATAGGTTGTTCTAAACCACGCGATCGCAGGTGTTGGACTGCTGGATCGAATGCCCCCACTCCCGGTAGGACTATAGCATCTGCCTGCTCTAATTCCTTTGGAGAATAAGTAACATTAGGAGTTGCCCCAGCTTTTTCCAAGCCTTTGCAAACTGAGTGCAAATTTCCCATCTCATAATCTACGACCGCAATTACTGGCATTTACCTGCTCCTTGTAAATTTATTATGGAGGGTTTTTCTATTCTAAATAATATTTGTTATGAAGAAAAGAATTCTATTAACTTCTTTTGACACTTGGCTAAAAGATCAACAGTCAAATTCTTCTGATGATTTATTACTTGAAGTTACCAAACTTGAGTTGATACCACATGACTTAACTTTTTTACGCCAATTACCCGTAGATGTGCAACTTGCCAGTACTCAGGTAATGGAAAAAATCGAGGCAATCCAACCTGATTACATCATCTGTTGTGGCATGGCTGCAAGCCGTACACAATTAAGTGTGGAAGCAGTTGCTAGCTGTGGAGAAATTGTTTTGCAGACAGAAGTTGATTTAGAAAAATTAGTGGTGGGAGCAGCAAAAATTCAGATTAGCCACGACTGTGGAAAATTTGTTTGCGAGGGTCTTTACTATTCAGTGTTGGACTACTTAAGCCAAAATCAACTCACGGCACGTTGTATTTTTGTCCACGTTCCGGTTCTCAATCAAGAAAATTTGATGGAGATTATTGGCGATTTCGTATTAATTATTAACAAATTGGCACTTTCATCAAGCTGTTAATGTCTGTATGGTGAAAGAAATATCTAAGTATATGTTGCCATTGTTACTAATTTTCCCAATTGCCCAATTAACTCCTACTACACTTCCACCTGAAGAAGTCGTACAACCACAAGAAGTACGACCTTTACCAGGTCAATTGGATACAGTGCCAACCTTTAATAGCAATAGTCCAGAATTGGTTTTGAAGGAAGGAATCTTACTTTCTACCTTTCCACCAGATGGGAAAAAAGTGCCAACAGCGCATTTGAATTTTCCTTTTCGGGGACGATTTGATATTTTTGCCCATCACGTTGCGAGGGCTGAACCACCAGAGAATTTGCGTTCTCTTTATTTGGGGATAATTTTGCATAACCCTAGTTCGGAACCAGTGAAGGTAAATATTTGGCAGGCGGCGAGTTATTTGAGTCAACCGGATGCACCATTTATTCAGTTACCATCCTTTAGCCAAAACCTTTTAGGTAAAATTTTTGCTGGGCCAGGCGATCGCGTTATGTCTGATGTGCTTCGGGGAGTGCGACAAGAGATTTTCCCTGCCCAAATTGAGATTCCACCAAAGCAAAGTCGGATGTTACTCAATTTGCCAATTCCTGTGCAGGGATTGACACCGCCCCTAAATGGTCGGTCTACGTTCATGCGACTGCAAAGTGATGGCACTGTCTATGCAGCTAGCCTAGCGATGTTTGCACGGGAGAATCCTGATGGCAGCGAGCGATCGCCTACTTTAGAAGAGTGGCAGAATTTACTAGATAATGGTGATTTAGCTGGGCCACGAGATAAAATTCCCACTCCCTTAAAGGAAACTGGCAAACCAAGAATTTATGGGCGTGTTGCTGGAGTGGCTGCTGGTTCACGATGGAGAGCCTTATTAGTAGATAAGCCTAAAGCTAGGTATCTAACTATTCCCCAGCCTGGTCAAGTGTTTTCCTACGCTCTGAGTACCCTGCATGGCGGTACATTAGGAACTGGTCAAATTCAAAGTGCGCCTATGCTAGTGCGCTATCCTGACACCGCATATCGCGCTCATGGCAACTATGGAATTCAATATAATCTGAAGTTGCCGCTATACAACAATACTCAAAGTCCTCAAACTGTTAGTGTGTCGATACAAACACCACTCAAGGAGGATCGGTTAGTCAAACCAGGGTTACGCTTTTTGAGTACATCCGCTCCTCAAGTATTTTTCCGAGGCACAGTGCGGGTACGTTACAAAAATGACCAAAATCAGCCACAAACTCAGTTTGTGCATTTAGTGCAAAAGAGAGGTCAACCAGGAGAACCGTTAGTTTTATTAAAGATAAAACCAGGCGATCGCTCTTTGGTAGAAGTAGACTTTCTCTATCCGCCAGATGCTACACCACCGCAAGTATTAACAGTTTCAACTCAGGCTGAACCTCGGTAATGAGTCATGGGTAATGGGCAAGGGCTTTTTTCTAATTACCTGTTACCAAAAAATAATTAAAGCCTGTTCTAGAGCTTTTCACCCCAAGTTTCTATATTTAGGGTGAATACTTATTCCGCTCCATACATTGCAATAGAAATAGCAAACTATAGCAGGCAATAAAGGGACGGTATGGCAACCGATCAAAAAATCAATCAAGAAACTGAATTAAATTCGCTCCAGCCGCTTGTTGGAACCTTGATTTTACTGGTAGAGGATGAGCCAGATATTGCAGATTTGCTCATCTTCATTTTGGAAGCAGCTGGTGCAGAGGTGATGGCTTTAACCGATGCAGAAGAAGCTCTTGCTTCAGTTGAATCGCTTCATCCCGATATTCTGGTGTGCAACATGAAGTTGCCCGAACATGATGGAAATTGGTTAATTGAGCAAATTCGAGTGCATTCTCGCCAATTTTTAAGACAGTTGCCTGCGATCGCTATCACTTCTTATACACGGGAAGTCTCAAGCTATAAGGCTTTAAATGCTGGTTTTGATCGATTTATAGTCAAGCTTGAGAGTCCAGAAGAAATTGTAGATGAGATTGTTCACCTGTTATCTACCGATCTTTAAATCTAACTAGCTAGCCTCGATCTCGTTTTTGATCGTGATTTTACACAATACTCTGTGAGAGCGCACAGCTAGCTATACACTCCTAAAAACTACTTTAAAAAATGAAACCATATAACCCTAAGTGAGTAGGATTATATATTGGATATATTTGTTAACCTCGTTGAAAACCCTTTGCTGGCTTTTGTTGTCCCTTACCCTTGGGCTTAGATTTGTTAACTTCTCCTAAAGCTTCCTGAAATAAGTTGTGCAAATGTATGGGTACACTGGCAATATCTGGTAACTCTGGCTCAATAGGTTTGTGGAATTCTTGCAAAAGTGTATCCAAGTCACTTTCAAGCCTAAACTCTGGACGTTGCAAAAATGCTTGCAAGACATTTTCTAATTGAGTTGGATACTGTTGCGCTAATCGATGCCAAATAAAAGCATTAATACTTTTATCTTCGAGGTAGTAGCGAACGAGTTTTTCCGCCCCTTGAACACTTTGCCAGTCCTCTGCCGATAAGATTGCTTGTACCTTACTATATGTTGGTAAAAACATTTGTCCCCAACGGGGATGAGAAAGAGCCGTTACCTGTTCTGCTTTCTTGAGTTCAGCAGGTAAATCAACCTTTGGCATCACCATTTTGCTCTTGCTGCTTTTGCTGTTAAACATTTCAGAGACGACGTTGGAATCAGCGCCGAACTCTTGTGCTGCGGCTTTTATTTCCTCGTCGCCAATGCCAGCTGCTTCTGCCACTTCAGCCAGAGATTTAGAAGTATCAATTCCTGCGGCTGCAAAGGTTTTCTCAGTAATTACTTCTTGAAATTCTGCTATTTTTTTATTAAGCTGATATCCAGATAGTGTGATTTCATCAGTACCAAAAAAGTCCACAAACTGCTGATGATATTTTTCTACTGACTGCCAAGCTTCTTCTAGCAAGTCTGGAGCATCGCTGTAAAGATTACTTTTATAGTTTTCTTTGAAATTACCAATTGCCACGGCAAGTTTTGGTTTACCTAATTTACCCATTATTGTGTACGGGCCAGAAAACATCCAGTAGCTATCGGTAACGGGAGAAATGCGAGTTAGCAAGATTTCTCCGACTTTTAACCGAGATATTGCCTGTAATGTTTGAGTATTGTTTGGCTTGACGATGTAGCGTTTATCTGTCAACCAGTTCGTCAATTCAAAGCCATCAGGTAAAAGATTAGTGATGGCAAATAAGCCAATAAAAGTATGATGCCAACTGTTAATCAGGCTGCGATCGCTTTCTGCTAAATCTGGATGGCTTTCGATAAACAACTCTAATGGAGACTTATCACCGACTTTCCCGGCTGTCAAAAAGCTATCGATGGTTAAGTCCTGCTGCGTATTATCCCCACTTCCACGCCGCAACTGTTCTGCTGCATAGGTTTCCAGTGCTTGTGCCAGTTCGCCCTCAGCATCAAGGACAAAATCAACTAAGGCTTGTTTTAATTCGTGCGATCGTTCTAATATGACATCCACAAGTAAATCTCTCGGTGCAACAGATATAAATTATAGCTTTTGAGAGAATTTCAGCATCTAGCAATAGCTAGATTTATGGAGATGTACACTTAGCAGAATTGCTTTACAGAATGATTGCCATTTCTAACTATTATTTATCCATTAAACTTTACCCCTAAATCAACACTTAGGACTGCTTCAATCTTACGAATGATTCCTTCTGTCGCCGGTGCTCTCAAATTTTCAGCTTCTAATTGATACCAATAGGCGCGACTAATGCCAGCCTCTCGACAGATTTGCGAGAGAGACCGTTCATCTCTCTCCCTTGCCTGCTTTATCCGCTTTCCAATATCTGGGAAGTCTTGTACCACTTCCACTACTCGCTTAACTTGCACTACTGTCGTGGGCTTAACTCTAAATCATGATTTTAGTGTAATTTGTCTACAGATATTTGACAGTTGTCTACAGACAGTAGACAATAGGAAATGTAAGTAGGATTACGACAAGATATGATAAAAACCTGTAAGGTATCCTTCAAAGTTCTAATCTACTTAGATCCCAGCAATTATTCTAAATAGTTTGCTAGTGGTTTGGACAATTTCGACTCATAAATCAGATTCTATAATGTTTTGTCATGTCTAAATTCTTGTCGAGCAAAGCTCTGCATAATGTTACTTCTGTTGAAACTACCTCGCCCAAGCAGGTTGAGCTATTTTCAGAGAAGACAAGTTTTATATCGTCAGACCTGTTTGACTTGAGGAGCATTCGCCTACTGGTATCTAGGCTTCATGATATTCTCCGTGACAATGATAGCCAGAGCAACATCATCAACCGCTTTGACGAAATCACTAAACTGGTCTTCGCCAAGATTATGTCGGACAAAACTCACAACAATGGAGCATCCACACCCTTCTCTCCTTCAGAGCTTCCTGTAAATCCCTGCGTCGTCCGAAAAGATTATCAGCATCTTGCACACCAGCACAGCAATGTTATTCCAAAACAGTTTAGTGAGCTTAATTGTTCTGATAGTACAATCGTGAAATGTGTCTTATCACTTCAATCTTTCAACTTCGCATCTACACAATTTGATATGAAGGGATTGGCTTACGAAGAAGTTGTTCGCAATACTTTTGACAAAGGCGATCACCAACAGTTTTTCACACCGCCTCATATTGTTGATTTTATTGTCTCTGCTTGCCAGCCTTATATTAAAGGTGATGTATGTGATCCAGCATCCGGGACGGGTGGATTTCTCTCTAGCATTGCAAGGCATCAAATAAATTATTCATCCCTTACAAGTATTGAGATTGATGAGCGACTGTCTTGGGTTTCGGGAATTAATATGCTTCTTCAGGGAGCAAAAAACATTCGTACAGTGTTTCTCCCTTCTGGGGGGACTCTTGGTGAACAAGCCAAACAGTTCTTTTCATGTTTCGATACGATAATCACTAACCCACCATTTGGCAGCGATTTTACTGAGCCTGATGTTTTAGAAACATTTAAATTAGGATCAGGCAAATCATCTCGTCGGCGTGGAATTCTTTTTATTGAACGCTGCTATGCTCTTTTACGTGAAAAGGGTACACTTGCCATAATTCTTGACGAAGGTGTTTTGAACTTATTTCATGCCACTGATGTAAGACAGTTTATTATCAAAAAATTTGATCTCAAGGCTGTTATCAGTCTGCCTGAAACCGCATTCATGCCTTATGCTACGGTGAATGCCTCCATTTTAATAATGTCTAAAAAAACATCAGATGATAGCAATTTTCCAGTTTTTTTTGCTAAAGCAGATAAAGTTGGACGTAAAACAAGTGGGGATGAAGATGTTCGTTATGAGGATAATGGTAAAAGTTATCTCAATAGTGATCTTCCATCAATATTGAAGGCTTGGCATAAATACCTTAATGAGGGTAAAACTGATGAGTCAGAAAACATCTATATTGCTGATATTTATTCGAACTTTATCAAAAACAACAATGGATATCGTATTGATTTCCAGTATCATCACCCATCTAGAAAAAAAAGCCAAGAATTAATTGCTAGTTGTATTTATCCATTAAAGCGTTTAGCTGAGATTTGTACAGAAAGGAATGTCTCCGTTACCCCATGTAAGGAACTCTCTGGTGCAATTATTCGATATACAGGATTAGCAAATATTGAATCAAATACTGGACGGGTTGAACAATATCCAACTCCTGCTGACTCATTAAAAAGCTCAGTTAAAATGTACCAAACTGGTGATCTTGTTTTTGCAAAAATGCGTCCCAACCTGCGAAAAGTTGTATTAATGAGCTTTGCAGAGCCAGGTTTTGTATCATCGGAATGCTCCGTTTTTACCGTCAAGCAAGATGCTGATGGTACATATTTGATTGACCCTCTTATACTAAGTGTCTTACTTAGGTCTGACTTTGTTTATGGGCAAATTATGCATTTGGTAGCGGGTATTGGTCGTCCAAGAATTAACTCGAAAGAACTCTTGCAAGTAATGATTCCGCTTCCACCTAAAAATATTCAGGAGGAAATTCACCTCCGGTATTTGAGTCAGCACCAAAAAGTCGAGAACCTCAAATCGGATATTGGAAGCTTTCTAAACCGTTCTCAATTAATGCTCACATCGTCAGTACAAGAACTAGTTTCTTCTTTTATTGGAAGCCCAAAGACAACATCTCCTATGCCCATTGAGAATAAACAAATGGTGTTCACTCCTGAAAGCCTGAGAATCTTTCTAAAAGGGGAGTCCAACCCTCTAGATACATTGTCTTGGTTAACCGACTTCTTCTTGCCAGAGGTTGTTAAAAGACTGAATGAAACTGATGTTAGGCGTAGGCTTGGCATATACGCTGGGGAGAAAATTCCAGAAAATGAGAGAAACCTTACTGATGTACGCAATCGCGTGAGTCTAATCATCGAATATGAATTAGCGCGTTTGGCAACTCGCATTCTCGAAGATTACGAGATTAAAGATATTTTCTGGAGTTATGTTGTCGCTAACCGTTTTCCTGATTTAGAAGTTCGCACATCTTCAGGCTCTCGCGGTCTTCGGGTTGAGGTTAAATGCCTTCAAACAATTGCTGAAGAAAAGTCTGCTAACTTTGATACTTTAAGGAAAGACATTCATCCTCTAACCGACTTTTTGATTGTTTTTGCTTGGGACTGGAGGTATGACTCTGAAGATGTCACTTGGGATCGAGCGCCCTTCATTCATCATGCGTATGCTTTCCATGCATCTTCACTTGCTTTACTGCGCGACTGGTACTGGCTAAATTGTCCCCCTAAGGACTTGGGTAATGGATTGCAAGGCTTTGACCTTAGATATGCTGTCAACTGCAAAGACGGTAAATATAACGAGGAGGAGGGCAATTATGGTAAGCTTTTACGGATATGGCAAGAGGGCTTTAAATATGAACCACCTGAGTCGGATCTAGTTCACCGCACGATTGCAGACTATCTTGCCTTTAAGAATGGAGTGATCAAAGCAGGTTTAGATACTTTGGCTCATTTATTTTTACCTGGGCTTTCTGGATCTACTGAGGTTGTTGCCGTCCTTTACGATAATCAGCGAGTTGGTTGGCAGTCAGCTGAGGTTTGCTTCTTATTAAGCTCTGCTGTTTCAACACAGAAAAAACAAAATTTAGTTCTCAGCCAGCTAACAGTCAGCAAAGTTTACTTACTTACAGATAAATATGCTTGGAGAGAATTTGAGTATAAAAAAGGAAAATTGACATTGAAGCGAACAGGAAAAAAACCAAAGCGGCTTATTCAACCGAATCTAACTCCGTAGGATCTGACTCCGTAGAGTCAAGTTCAGCAGATTCAGGTTCAGCTGGGTCAAGCCGGAAATTAACAACTGATTGACAGAATTGAAATACCCACTCGTTGAACTCCAAGCCTGAACAATGATTCATGAAGAGGGTTATCTGTTCTACAGGTAATGTAGCAACTAACGTTTTCTCAAAGTTGTATAACTCGCATTTACTTAAATCGCTGTCTGTAGGCAGGACATGAAAGAAATACCCACCTCGATTAATGTCTCCCTTTGTACTACGAATGCAGATACTAGCTCCCTTTTGTCGCTCTCTCAAAATGTCTGAAACTTGGCCTATAGAAACTGGAGTATCCGTATCCATGCTGACTAAAGGAGGAAAGGGAATATCTTCAAACTTCTTCTTTTGCATCTAAATTATTTGTCTAATTAGGTCTGTCTAAATAAGTGGATATTCTCTTAAAAGAGATAACCTGAAAATTTTGCGCTCTGCTAGGATTTAAATTACTTACCAGCTTTTTTCAAACCTTGCCATCTTTCTCGCAGTTGCTGCAAGTTAGGCGTATGACCGCCATAACGCCAACCAACATAAGCTTGACAAATTTCATCTATTACCTCAGCCGTTGCTAGAGCATGATGCTGGTATGAGACTCTGGCATACTCTAAAGGTGTTTGTGCTGGATGTTTGCCTAAACCTTTTTGGGTTGTCCATTGCAGCATTTGTTGATAAAGGCTCTCCATCGCTGGCAATTTCTTTAACCATCGACGGTTGCGCCACTGTCGCCACTGACCCCAACCCAGCCAAGCGAAGAAAGCTGCTGTAGTTGACAAGATTAAGCCAGTCAACACGCCGAACCAACCTTGGGAAAATAAAGCTAAAAACCAAGTGATCGCTCTAATCACCCACTTAAATATTGTCTCAAATACATTATTCAACAAACCTGTCACCGGAGAGGGCAACCATCCAGCAACCCAATGCCACAATTGGCGCAACACACTAAAAGTCTGAGTGTCTTCTATTGAAGGTGGTATCAGAGGATGATTGGGAATAGGGTCAAAAGCAAACCAACCATATTTCGGAAAATACACTTCCGTCATCGCATAAGCGTCAGTGTTACGGACAACATACAGCCCTGTAAATGGATTAAACTCTCCTGAACTAAACCCTGCTACTAAACGCGCTGGGATACCAATGGAACGCAACATTACTGTGAGAACTGTAGAGAAGTGGTCTGGATAGCCTCCCTTTTGCTTAAACAAAAAAGTTTCTACCAAGTCTTCTTTTTCACTCAAATAAGGTAGGTCTAAGGGATTTTGGGGAATAGAGTAGCGTTGCTTTAAATATTGAGCTAAATAGAGAGCCTTTTCATAGGGTGAATCCAGGCTTTTAGCAGACTTTGCGACTTTTTCTTGATTGTAGTTAGCGAGGATTTCTTCGGTACGTTGCCGGACTTTTTCGGCAATTTCGGGAGGAATTTGCAGATAATGCTTTTTAATTTGTTGAGGATATTTAGTAGAAGCTTCACCTAACAAAGTGCGATCGCGGTATGGTACTTCTGAAACTACTGTGTAGGTAAAACCTTCTGATAATTCTACAGGCGATCGCAATCCGTCTTCTTTATCAACAGCGATCACTGGTGCTGGAAAGTAAACTTCCTTGGGATAAGTCATCGCCGGAATCAGGTTAGGCAAATCCGACACCACTGTATAAGTTTGTACTACCTCTTGGGTTTTACCAGTGAGTACAGATGGGGAAAGAAAAATTTGGTAAGACCAAGGCGATCGCCTAACAGTTGTAACATCTTCATTACGGGAAACTTCCCATCCCTTACCTGTATAGTGGTCAAATCCTAATACTCGCCAAAAACCCTCAGCTTGCGATCGCACCCGCATAACAACCTTGGGTTTCATCTCGCCCCGCAGGTTTTGATTCATTTGGCTATTAAAACCGTAATAAAAATTATTATCTACTTTACCTGGTTGACCAGTTTTATTTTGTCCTGTACCACCGCTACCACTGCCTTGATTACCACCTTTCCCTTGACGGACATAACCGGGATTAATGATACTACGACCTGTGAAATTACTTTTTACTTGAATAGCAGAACTTACAGGAAAATTCCGTAATTGATAACCGGGAAATCTTGGTAAAACAGCAAAAATTGCCAGCCCTAAACCGACAATTAGTAAAAAAGTTAGAATTAAAAATTTAAAATTAAGACTTGAGGAATTCTTCTGATTGAATTTTTCCTTTTGAGTTTTTAATGGTTGCAAACCCAAGCGTGAGCGGTAATCTAGTACTAGAGTTGGCAGAGCGATCGCTAAAAATAACAGCAACACAGGTGCAAATGCTAAAGTCTGACTTAGGGTTGCTGCCACACCTAATAAAATCAGTCCGATCACAATCGAATAGCCCAAATTTTTCCGGCGCGGTGTATCAAAGCTATGTAACACCTGGAGTTGAATTAATAACTCTGCCAAACCCAACCGCGTATCATTCAACTCTCCGACTAATCGCCCAAAGAAAGCACCCAGTGCTACTAACATTCCAATGGCGATACAGAATTTAATTGCGATATTGCGATCGCGGCGACGATAATAACTCCAAATTGCACCCACTACACTCAGGGGTAACGCCCAAAAACTGAATGAAGTCTCAGCGGCAATATCCGTTGCCACAATTCCCAAAATAACCAACGCTAGCACCAGCACCCGCAATAAAATTGAATCTTCCACTTCAATCAAAGGTGCCCCCTGCGGATTTTGCCGCCAGAAGTTACCTACACGCCAAAACCGATTCATCTTGGATAAGTTAAGCATTTCGAGTCTAAGTGAAAATTCCACGGAAACAATGCTGAGGACAAAACTATTCGCCCTACTTTAAAGTATTCCCGTTAGAAGAAGCTTTCTTATCCTGCCTTCACGCATCTATGAAAGTTTAGCGCCTATTTTAAAAGTTAAAATCCTCCCAAGAAGTTCCCTCCCCTTTATCAGAGGAGAGTTAGGGTGGGGTCAAACCTTGGTTAATCAGCTATTTCAGACTTGTGTGTACACCATAGCCCCCCAAGCGAGGTGGGGTTCTTCGGCTTAAGTAAGTAATCAATCGAAGATGATATGACGTTACCGCGAACTGTAACGTCAAGCGCAAACATAATTTTTTATAAAAAAACAACCCAACCGAATAAATTCGTTGTGAAAAATTGGTGGCTTGGTAAAATAAAGGCGAAATCAGCACAACACAAGGAACTAACTCGTTCCTCAGGCTTTGCTAGTAACCCAGTAGACTGACGAGTACCCACAAAAAATCAATTATGGGGTGGAGGGTGAGTTTACACTCACTGCCTACCTGTAATCACACTTAAGTATAAGGAAGCACCCTGTTGCTAGTAGTATCTAGAGACTGAAAAAGCCCAAGGCAACAGCTAAGAAATAGTTACCTTAAGATTATTCGGCATTACGTACCAGAGGTGGCAATTAAAGTTACACAGTGGGATTAATCACAAACAACAACGACTGTTCGTCTATTTCTGGAAACTCAACTTCCAGGGTATAAGTTGGGTTAAGTTGCTCGCAGCCTAACTCTACATTTAAGTATCCCGAAGTCGAAGATGTTGTCATTGCTAAAGTGCCACTTCCCCGCAGCGTCAAAGTTCCTTTAACAGGTAACTCAGCCTGAACAAGTAACTTCGTAAGTTTACCTAGAGACTGGTATTCTACTCTGATGTTCAAAGCACCAACACTGGTTAGCCACTGTCTTTCTACTACCGGACTGGTTGCTGAAACTGGTAGAGTCAGATTTTCCAGCAGTTGTTTAGCTGCTAGCAACGACAAAGCCATCTGTTGACGCGGTTGTAAATCTGAATAATCGCTCTGAATAGCGGGCATCTCCAGAGTACTTGCAGACCGATAGGTGCTTCTTAGCACCAATCCAGCTATATCGTTTAGTGCTTGAGACTCATTGGGAAAAAAGTTCTCCACCACTTGAACTAATTTTGCCCCCAATGGCACTGAAGATGTCACCAAAGCCTGACACTGTTCTAGCAATTGCTGGAAAACTCTTTCCGGTAAGCGAGTCGGCAAGGTCAACTTCGATTGTTGTACCATCCATCCCCAGCTAGGAACGAGTGTCATTGACGGCTCATCAACAAAATCAGGATATTCGATTAATTGTGTTTCCCAAGGAAACAACGGTGGGTGCTCTTGGGCTTGGATTTGTAACCGATTCTTAAGGACAGCTTGAAAACGATCTTGCACAGTAGGAATTTCTCCCAGTTGAAAGGTCTGGGGCGTTCCTCCCAATTTTGGCTCACTGCTTTTTGAAGCAGTGGCTTCCTTGAGGAGGTTTTTTACCCCGTCATTTTCCTCACATTCTACCGATTGCTCGTTATTTTTGACATCATCTGTCAATAACCAATCGAGACACCGGTGTTGTAAGGATTCTGAGTCACTATTCATGAGTAGATGCACCTGATCCGGAAACTAATGAGTTACGAATTTCCCAAGCTTGCTCAAGAATTTTAAACCATCGTTTTTGCAGTTGTGCCATTGACAGCCCTAAAGTTTTTGCTATTTTTTCATCAGCTTGTCCTTGTTGCTTCAACTCTAATAAAGACCGTTGCTTATTGTCCAGCTGTGCTGTGTATACTTGCCATTGCTGGGGAGTTAAACCCAAATTTGTGTGCAAAGAAGCTTCCAGCCACTCGTGAACTAATTCCCAACGGTGCAACAGGGCGAATCGAATCAAATGATACTTAAAGCGCTGCTGCAAATAATCTCTCTGGCGAGGAGTTAAACCTAAAACCGATTCAATTTCCTGTGCTGATAAATCCTGGAGGCGAAGAGAAAAGTAATCAGCGCAGTCAGATTGTTGTCGTTGTTCGAGATAATTCATTAATTCCGTAACCACAACAGAACGCAAGGTGTCTTCTTCGGGTTCGGGTTCGGCTTGCGTTGCCATTGTGGAGCGTAATTGGTGAACTGCTGGCTCTTCCCAAGAACCGTCACCTTCATTATTGCTACCTTCTGCGGCTTGTTCTATATCTACACTGGTTTCTGGGGGCTGCTGTTGAGAAAAAGTTTGTGCCCGGAGGATAATTAGCTGCTGCTGACGGCCTGGTAAGGGAATGCGTCGCTTGCCGTAGCGCTCGGTAAATGCCATATACTCGGACAATTCCAAGAGTGTCTGAGGGCGATAAGTAGCACCGAGTTGATTTTCTCGCCGGAAAGCGTTCAACGCCTCCAAATAAAAACTCTGGAGAAAATCTTCAATTATCGTCAGCCGCCCTTGATAGCTCAATTGCTTCTGAGGAGGATTAATATATCGATAAACAATTGCACTCAGAGTACTGTGTAATTCGACCCTGCCCCGATTTGAACCCAACTGATAGTACCTGAGACACTGTTGCAGCCGATGCCGAGCCAGGGTTAGCGCCGAGCTTTCTACAGATCCAGAAGCTTGGATACGTTTACTCTCATGACAAATCCGGTAGACTTCGGTGGTAATACGTCTTGCTACGTCGTGACAATTCTGTTCCGAAGCCTTAGTTGACTGCTGAAACTCCTTGGACAGGAGTTGAAAGATCGCCTCCACGCCTGTAGAATTTTCTCCCAGAATAGTTGCAGATGGAATAGTTACGGTTGCGGCTGAATTCATAGTCTCGGTTTTCAAAAGACCCTAACTTACTTAAATACAACCTGTACGACTGTGGGTATTGGCTGGTTTGGTTTTACGTATAAGCTAAACGCAGGCCAATCCTATATTTAGGATATGGCTGATTTTATTATTCCCAATTCTGATGGGATTGTTCACACTTGATAGATGTTATTGCCATTACCCAGGAGTCGTATACAAGTCATTATGGATTTAGAAGCACAAATTCAATTGCTGATTGACAATGCACCCCGCGATGGTATAACACCACATCTTGTTGCAGCAATTGCTCCTGCCCTTAGAGCGATCGCTCAAAAATTACGCTACTCCCAGTACTATATTCTCCAAAATTCGGAGTCAAGCTGGGTTTTAACTACGTTGAGCAATCGTGCTAATCCAGGATTGGAAAAGCGTGTGATTTACGCTTTCCCTACCATACAGGATGTCTCTCTAATTTCCCCTGCTGGGCTTGACCCTCAAATGCTAGCTAAAATTACTCCTGTCACCCATATTTTGTTCCAATTAGTGGCATTAGAACCCGTAGATAGTATCGTTTTTTTGGAGACGCCGGGTAAGACCACTCATACCGTCGAAGTTCAGCGCACTGAACTAGAAAAACTTATGCAGAAACAGTTACGACAACAGCGATCGCCTAAACAGATCCCCCCTGATATTGCATAGAAAAAATTTGGATGTGGGATTTTTTAGATACAATCCCACATCCAAAATTTTAAATCTCAAATTTCTTTAAAAAAGTTTTCTAAATCAGTAAAAAAAGAAATTTTTTCTTTCCGTTCCACCATACAACTGACTCAACTTTCGGTGAAACCTAAAATTGATTAAAAAATAGTTATCAGTGAACATTTTTCCGTTTTTAAGTTTTAGTTTCCTAGTGAAGCAGAGTTTTATACTTAAGAATTTTCACATCAAGAAATATCCCATTCTTTATTGTGAGGTGGCCAGTAACCAAAAGCACGCAAGTATTTAGAGTGAGCGCTCAGTCGAACACTATCCACCCCAGAAATAGTAAGTAATTTATTTTTTGGAAATCCCTAATAAGAACCTCCAAACAAAACTCCACTTTCTACCTGTTAAATAAGTGGATTTAATTAAACATAAAACTGCTTTAGTGCATTAAAGCGTTAACACAACACTTCAGGTTTTCGGTGCGTTACGTAAACCACAACACACCTACATCTAAATCCCCACTTTCTACCTGAGAACTCTGAGAACTGATTTAATAGAGGCGACTTAGTGTGTACTCAGCTATGTTAATCAATGCCTGATGAGATTCTGAGGCTGGGAGAACTGCAAGATGTTCAATTGCCAACTTAGCATGGTGAGCAGCTAAGTCTCGTGCCTGCTGTATACCTTGACTATCTTGAATCAGTGCTAGTGCTTGCTCTAAATCTCCTTCTTGAGCAAACTCTCGTTCAATCAGCACTTCCAAAGATGGTTTTTCCGCCAAAGCAAATAAAACGGGTGCAGTTAGATTACCACTTTTAAGATCCGACCCCGCTGGTTTACCCAAGGTATCCGTTGTACTGGTGAAATCTAAAATGTCATCAACAATTTGAAATGCTATACCAAAATGACGACCGTAGCTATACAGATGCTCAACAGTTTCTCGCGAGACTTCGCTGAGTAACCCAGCAGCTTTAGAACTATTGGCGATTAAGGAAGCTGTTTTGTAGTAACTCTTCTCAATGTAAGTTTCAATAGAGATACCAGCATCAAAACGATTTAGTCCCTGCTGAATCTCCCCAGTAGCCAGATCCATAATGACTTCTGAGAGCAGTTTCACTACCTCCAAATTGTCCAAGTTTGCTAAATACCAGGACGATTGGGCAAAGAGAAAATCTCCTGCTAAGATGGCAATGCGGTTCCCGAACAAACTATGAACGGTAGGAACGCCTCGCCGCACGTCTGATTCATCTACCACATCATCATGTACCAAGCTTGCTGTGTGAATCATTTCTGTAATCTCAGCAAGACGGCGATGACGCGGTGTAATGTCTTGTTCTAACATTGTTGCCCGCGATATTAGCAGGACAATTGCTGGTCTGATACGCTTTCCCCCAGCTCCGAATAAATGTTCGGCTGCTGCAAACAGAATGGGGTGGCGGTTTCCAACTAGCTGTTTTAGGTTATCTGCTAGTAGTCGCAGGTCTGCTTCCACAGGGGTAAACAGGGAGGTGGCTGGGGTCATGGATGGGCGGACTCTGACTTAGGTTACGAAAGTTTACATATCCTATACTCATTTTAAGATAACCCTGTGCCAGCGCAAAGTTTTCATAAGGTAATCCCATTTTTATGAGTCTATGGGTGATAATTAAGGTTGTCGAGGTTTTTGTCAATAAGTAATTGTGCTTATTTTGTGGCTACTCAAACTTTAAACTAACTTAAAAGATGAATTCTCAGTACACGGGATAAATTCCAAATTAAATTGTGTTAAGTAGTTTCTCATCTCACCTTTCTTGCCACAGTTACAAAGATAATTTAAGCAATATTACTTATTGACAAAAAGGCAGCGTTTTAAATTCGTTGCCAAGAGGCAAGGCTAAATTTCTCCAGATTGAGGTGTAGCTCTTCAAAAAATTTGAAATTTAGCAGCCGAATAAGCTCAAAATTCAGGGCCGTTGTGTTACGCTAAAATATAGGAATTTTAAATTTTGTAAGATATTCGCACCCCAAAAGTTAAGTCAGCTACTAGTTGATTTTACTGACTTGGTGTTGTGAGTCTAAAATAAATATTCGTCGGTTAGATTAAGGGAATAAATTCTTTAATTTTTCCTACGATAGGGAAAACTCCTGGTTCGGAGCTGTGTGATATCCCTATGGGAAGTCGCTACACGTACTCAGCGCACGTAGAGCGCAAGCATTGCTCTTTTCACAGCAGTTTGAGCAAAAATAAAGCAGATCGGGTAGACCGCTGAAAATCGTAGTTTTAGATTGCTAAACGGCAAGCTAACTGCTGTGGGATCTATGGTCTGCAAGAAGTCGCATTAGCTCATAAATTCTTTGTCCGTAGAGGATTTTATCTCTATAGGTAATTTTACCATAGGAAACTACAGTCATCAAGAATGCACTTGCTTGGCTGAGGTTCTACTAATTTTATGGAATTTTATATTCGTTTAGAAGGGTGCTAGTAGAACAATGATTTACGGAAGTATACCTATGATGATTTTTATTTTAGCCTCTGGATATTTGTTCACAGTCTACCTGTTATTAGCACTGGCGAAGCGAACCGGTACAAAGACTGTTCCTACAAGTTTCCCTTCATCTACCGAAGGAAAACATAAGCAGGAGATATCAGTTAATAGTCAATAGTCATTTGTCCTTAGTCCTTCGTCATTTGTTTCGATAAATGACTAAGGACTAATTAGTTTTATTGGAGTTGGGAAATAGCGATATCAGTGAAGGAAACCTCTTCAACCATTGGGGTATAGCCTAGCCACTGCACTCCTGACTGGGAAAACTGTTGCGGACAACCGCTGACGGCGAAGCGAGTTGGTAATGGTAGATGAGTATTTCTTAAGCCTAGTAAGTCTAGTTCTTGGGCACAAGCTGCCACAACATGAACAGCTGGATCGACCAACTGGACTTGAGAGGGGAGGAGCGATCGCAGTACTGGTGTAAGGTGGGGATAATGAGTACAGCCGTGAACTAAGGTGTCAATTTCCTGCTCTAATAAAGGCTCTAGGTAGGCTCGTGCTACTTCCGCAGTGTAAGGATCGTGAATGCGGTTTTGCTCAATCAGTGGCACAAACTCTGGACATCCAACTTGCCAGACTTGGACATCAGGAGCAATTTCAAGAATAGCGTGCTTATAAGCATTACTTTTAGCTGTAGCTGGAGTGGCAATTACACCAATCCGCTTTCCTTGCTGCACCGCAGCTTTTGCACCCGGTAGGATTACTCCCAAAATAGGTATGTTGAATTCTTGACGCACAGTTTCTAGGGCTAAGGCAGAACTGGTGTTGCAAGCCATAATTACCATTTTTACCTGCTGCTGTTGTAGCCAGGTAATAATTTCACGTGTAAATCGTAAAATTTCTGCTTGTGAACGAATTCCATAAGGAAGTCTAGCTGTATCCCCAAAGTAAACAATTGATTCATTGGGGAGTTGTCGATATAGTTGTCGCAGTACTGTTAGCCCACCCACACCACTATCAAAGATGCCAATTGGGGCACGTTGGGGTTCTCGCTCGGAAAAATCGTCAAGATTCCCTTCAAAAATGGAAGATGAATACACAGGCAGATATATATTTAGGTTTTGGGATTTAAAATACAGAATTTAGCAGACAATCTCCAAATTGACCACTAAATTCTGTGTGTCAAAGAAGTTTAAATATTACCTCTTTAATTAGTAATTTGTACTATATTACCTCTGCTGTAAGTATTTTAGAATGCCACGAGCGATCGCTTCTGCCATCCGATTTTGATATTCTCGTGTTCCCAATCTGGGATTATCCTCGTAACCAGTCATATAGCCTGTTTCTACCAAAATCGAAGGCATGGAGCTTTTCCTAAGAACATAGAATCTGGCTTTGCGGGTTCCCCGATCTTTAATAGTGCCGATATCCTGGAGAATGGTTTTACGAACTACTTCAGCCAGACCATAACCACTATCGTAATAATATACTTCTAACCCATTGACATCAGGGCGATTATCAACGGAATTAGCGTGAATGCTGACAAACAAAGTCGCGTTAACTCGCTTGGCAATATCTACCCGTCCCTGAAGTTCTACAAAAAAGTCGGCATCCCGCGTGAGTACAGCTTGTACACCATTTTGCTCTAAAATTGCTCCTACCCTTTTCCCAATAGGCAGAATTACATCCTTTTCTAAAAGTCCCCCTAGACCAGGGGCACCTGAGTCTTTTCCACCATGTCCTGGGTCAATAACTACTAGCAATTTACCTCTAGGAACTGAGGGGCGTGGTCGTGACTGGGAGATTGGACGGGGATTATCTATGGGATTTGGTAATTGACCTTGGTCTGGTAATGGCAGGGGAGGTAAAGCAATGGGCGGTGTGATGCTGCTACTAGAGCGTCGTAATTCTAAAGCTAAAAGCTGGTCGCCAATCTGGTTGAGTTCCCCAATTTGTACTCCAGCGGCTGGTTGAACCAAGACGGTGACAGTGTTGGATTCTTGTGGTTGCAGGCGTACCCGCAAAATCGGGCTATTAGGATTAAAAGTCGGGCCTGTAACTTTGGGAGCTAACTTAGCATTGTTGATAGTGATGCGGAACAGACCAGAGGTTCTATCCCAGCCTCCTGTAGCAGATAAACTTTGGTCGGCTCGAATCAGCAGTTGTGTACCATTATTAGCCAGTTGCACAGACTGAATGTTAGCAGGTGTGTTACTTGGTGATATGGGACGTGGACTGTTACTTCCAGACAGTTGGGCGACTCCACGACTGGGTAGAACCACAAAACCACCAACACTGCTAGTGGTTGCGCGCCAATTTGGACTATTTTCATCCACTTGTAAAGTCAGGCGAACAACAGATGGGCTGGTTTGCAGCTGGGTGAGCTGGATACGGCTAACACCATACCGATTAATCGACAAATCTCGCTGCCCTAAATTTGGTGATAGAGTTGCGCCAGCAATGTCGATGTTAATTGCCTTCTGATCGTTGCTACGATTTACCTGAATCTGAGGATTACCACCATTGGTACGGACAAAAAAACCATCACCAGTGACTTGTAAGTTCTCAATTTGAGTAACTTTGGCGACAACCATTCTGTTGTTCAGTGGATTTACAGAACCTGCTGTCACCACATTGTAAATATTTCTTGGGGGGAATGTTTGTGTAGATGTTCTGGGTGAAGTATCAGTGGCTATAGCTTGTTCTGGTTGCCCCTCAGTGTTTCTTGTCGGTACATTGTCGGCTTCTGGCGTAGGTAATTGCACTGTCCAGCGATCGCCAGTTGTACTCACAAATTGTACTCGTTTGGGGTCTAAACTATAACCAGGAGTCAGTTCAACCACTATGCGCGTTGTTTGTTCGTCAAACTGGCCAACACGAATAGAACGAATTGCACCGCCCACTTGTTGGGTTAGCTGCGGGCGGCCAAATGTGGTTCCTGGTAAATCAATTACTAGACGAGTCGGGTTAAATATTAATTGTGCTTGGGGTTGAACATCCCCTTGAGTATTAATTTCCAGCTTGTTTTGATTGGCATCAAAACGCCAAGATTCAAGTCTCGCGGCCATTGCCGGCGACGATAGCATGAAGATGGTTCCAATAGTACTGGATAGTAACCAGCGTAATTTCACAGTCTTTTCTCCTGATTCACATTTATGGGAGCCGTCAACATCTCAACATATTGGCAAATCCTCACACCGTCACCGCGCACACTTGAGTTTGGCGCTGTTATTAAGACACAGCTAATGGCGTAAAATATAGCACGCTCCTCTGATTTTGCCATGCCATTAGCCTATATAAATTTGACTGCTAATTTTAGATTTTAGATTCCCGATTTTAGTTTTCTGCCAGACTAGGGTCTTGCTACACTAACACCTGTTGTAGGTGATACAAATCCAAAATCCAAAATCGTTCGACTGAGCGTAGCCGTATCCTCCGGGGAAGCAAGCTACGCCATTCCGCAGGACAGTCTAAAATCCAAAATTTGTTGACTTGCAAAGTATCAGATGACAATAACAAAGAAGCTACTCTTATTCCGCCGCAAGAATACTTAAATTGTTTTACTACTAAATTGGATAAAAATGGTAAAGATTAGATGTACTTACTCAACAATTTAGAAATTTAGACTAAATTACTTATCTTCTCTTTAGATACTGAAGAACGCCACGAGCGATCGCTTCTGCCATTTGATTTTGGTAAGCTGAAGTTCTGAGCCTAGCCATATCCTGTCGACCAGTCATATAACCCGTTTCCACGAGAATGGAGGGCATAGAACTTTTTCTGAGGACATAAAATCTGGCTCGCCGCACTCCCCTGTCTCGGATATTCAGGCTTTGAAGAATACTGTTATGGACAATGCGAGCTAGACCCAAACCACTGTCGTAATAATACGTTTCCAAGCCATTAACATCTGGACGACTCGCACCTGCTGAATTAGCGTGAATGCTAACAAACACATCAGCATTTGCTCGCTCTGCTAATTGTACGCGTCCTGGAAGGGTAACAAAATAGTCAGAATCCCGCGTCATAATAACCTGTACGCCATTTTGCTGCAAAATCTCAGCAAGTCTCTTACCAATAGGCAAGATAACATCTTTTTCGCGTGCCCCCCCAATGCCAAGCGCTCCTGAGTCTTTACCACCATGTCCAGGGTCAATAATAACTACAACTCGCCCATTGGTAACTCGGCGCTGTGGTTGTGTTATGGGCTGAGGATTTGGATTGTTTGGGTCTGGAAATGGCCCGCGGTTTGGCGGTGGTAGCCCAGGTAAAGCAAAGAGTGGTCTTCCGGGGAGGCTGACAACTCGCCGAGAACCTTGTATTGGTAGAGCCAAAAGCTGGTCGCCGATTTGCTGGGGTTGTCCAAGTTGCACTCCGCCTGCGGGTTGAACTAAAACAACCACTGTATTGGTGGATGCTTGAGGTTGCAGACGTACCCGAAGAATGGGGCTATTGGGAGCAAAAGTAGGCCCTGTAACTCTGGGAGCTAACTTGGCATTGGTAATTGTGACGCGGAAAATACCTAAGGATCTATCCCAGATTCCCGTAGCAGATAAAGGTTGGTTGCCTCTAATTAGCAGTTGTTTGCCATTATCGGCAAGTTGCACAGATTCAATTGTTGCTGGCGAGTTATTGGCAGATGGTCTATTGGGAAAGGAAACGGCTTCTGACTGATTGTCCGAATTATTACTTCCAGGCAATCTGACAACCCGACTAGGTAGAACTATCAAACCACCATCGTTACTATTACTTGCTCGCCAATCTGGGCTATTTTTATCTACCCGCAAAGTTAGGCGGACACCAGGAGGTTGGGTTTGCAATGAGGTGAATTCGACGCGGCTAATACCATGTTTGTTAACGGGAATATTACTCTGCTGCGTCAGACGTGGTGATAAAGATGCACCAGAGATATCTAGGAAGATGGTAGCGCGATCGCGGCTGCGAATTACCTGAATCGGAGGATTAGCACCACTGGTGCGAATGAACAACCCATCACCTGTCACTTGTAAGTTTTCAATTTGAGTTGCCCCTCGTGTAGTAGTGGCAACCCTTGAAATATTAGATTGACGTTCGGAGTCTGGGGTAACTACACTGTAAGCACTTCTAGGAGATGAAGCTACTCTTTCGACTTCTGGCTTCGGTAATTGCACTGTCCAGCGATCGCCAGTTGTACCAACAAATTGCACTCGTTTGGGGTCTAAACTGTAACCAGGAGCCAGTTCGACAACTATGCGTGTTGTATCTACATCAAACTGTCCAACACGGATTGAGCGAATTCCACCACCCACTTGTTGGGTTAACTGTGGACGACCAAATGTAGTTCCCGGCAAATCAATTACCAGCCGAGTTGGGTTGAAAATTAGTTGTGCTTGGGGTTGAACTGCTCCCACAGTATTAATTTCCAGCCTGTTTTGATTGGCATCAAAGCGCCAAGATTCAAGTCTCGCGGCCATTGCTGGCGACGATAGCATGAAGATAGTTCCAATAGTGCTGGGTAGTAACCAGTGTAATTTCACAGTCCTTTCTCCTAATTCACATTCATGGGAGCCGTCAATATCTCAACTCATTGGTAAATCATCATCACACCATCACCACCTAAACTTGACCTCTGAATCCCTTGTTTGATTTTTAAGCCGATATTTAGACACACTTAAATCATTTATCGGGTTTCAAATTAAGTTTAAATCCCCATGCGAAAACTTCCACCTTTACAGGTGGAGAACTTTGACTCCCAATAAAGCTAGAAAACTGATAATTGATAGCTGTTTACTGATAAGTGTTTGTTCTTTGTTGCCATCGATGCACTGAGTAAATAATTCCCATTACTGTCAAACGATCTAGCAAGATTTATGGGTGTTACTCCCCGATTGTCTGGAAAATATTCAGAGAAAAGCTCACAAACCGAGGGAGACTAGAAATTAAGTAACATTCTGAAGGCTGGTAGAAATTATAAACAAATGATTATTCTACAATCACACGGGACGGAGATTTGAGGATAGAAGTTTCCACTGCACAATTGGAGCAGGGGGGCAGAGGGGCAGAGGGGCAGAGGGGCAGAGGGGCAGAGGAGCAGAGGGGCAGGGGAGATTATATTGAACAAGTTTCTTCCTCTCTTCCCAATGCCCAATGCCCAATGCCCAATGCCCCATTCCCCATTTCCAATAATTAACGATCGCCAGAATCTGGAGTTACTCCCAAATTGCCGCTGTCATTTGATGCTGGCACCCTTGACTGAGGTGGTTCAATTACCAACGAAGTCCCAGAGGAACCGTCTAAAATTAGTTGCTCTGAGCTTCCATCCACGGTTTTGGGATCTGGAAACACAAATCGTAACAATGGAGGAGCTAAAAAGGTTGTCAAGATAACCATCATGATAATTGCTGCTCCTAATGGTTTTGAGAGAGCGCCACTGGCAGCGCCAACACCAGCAAATACTAACCCAACCTCGCCTCTAGGAATCATCCCCACACCGATCGCTAAACGGTTGATTTCTGGTTGACCAAACACGCTTAAGCCTGTGATAACTTTACCGAGAATGGCTACTATGATCAGGAAAGTTGCCATAATTAGACCTTCCCGATTGTCGGGAATTGCTGGGTTTAACACTCCCAAATCGGTTTTTGCGCCAACAGTCACAAAGAAAATTGGCACTAACATATCGGCAATGGGACAGACTTGCCTTTGCAGTTCTTTACGCTTATCTGTCTCTTCTAAGACTAAACCAGCTGCAAAAGCTCCCAGAATTGCTTCTAAGTGGATGACGGCAGCCAGGTATGCCATCGCAAAAGCGAAGATGAATGCTGGGATTACTAGTCCACCGCGTGTTTTGAGTTGATCGGCGATCGCTACAAAGGACTTATTGAAAACATTGCCTAGTAGGATTGCTCCCAAAATAAAACCTGTGGCGCTGATAATCAAATAAATGACTTTGCTGACATCCACCACGCCGTCTTTAGCTAAACTGGCAACTACCGCTAAAACGATGATTCCTAGTACGTCATCAATTACAGCAGCACCCAAAATAATCTGCCCTTCTTTAGAATTGAGTCGCCCCAGTTCTGACAGCACTTTGGAAGTAATACCAATACTAGTAGCAGTCAAAGCCGCCCCTGCAAAAATTGCGGGTACAGCACCAATACCAAACAAAGTCATCAGTCCCACAGTCCCAGCCGCAAAGGGTACTACTACCCCAACTATTGCGACAACAGTGGCTTGAATACCAACTGCCATTAAATCTTTTAAATTCGACTCCAAGCCAATTTCAAACAGCAAAATAATCACACCCAATTCTGCCAGAACAGAAATGACCTCGGACTGGGCTGCAAACACCGCTGGAGCGGCTTCAGGCGTTAAACCAGCAGTGGTTTGAAGGAAGGACACGATCAAAGAGTTAGAACTGTCTGTGCCGCCTTCTGGAAATACCAAAAGGTGGAAAACAGAGATGCCAACTACCACACCGCCAACGAGTTCGCCTAAGACAGGCGGCAAACCCACTTGGTTTGATAACTCTCCACCAACTTTGCTGGCGAGATAAATGACTACTAAGCTTAGTAGCACTGCTTCGACTACCATTGAACTGTCTGCGGCTTGTGTTGCGCTGGCCAGCAGAGGAAAAGAGAAGTTGATTGGATCTAACAAATGCATTAGGTTCTCTGAAAATCCTTCTCTTTGATTCTGACGCGTTTCTGAAAAACATCCTATGGTGAAGCAATCCGAATTCAAAATGAATACGGCGTAAACGTTTTATTTACGCTGTGCGGTACTAGTGTAATTTTTTTAGTTTCCAAAAATGTAACCATTTCAACTTTTAACGATCGCAGTGTCAAAGTAAGAACATACAAATCGTATCTAGCGATCGCACTTGAGTTGTGAAAAACTGATGGTGGCTGTTGTCTCTCAACGACCACCAGAAGATTGCTACATACCTTTATTCAAAACATCTGTGGATACTTTGAGGAGTGCAAATATGATGACTAGAGCCGCTTTACCCGGTTCTCAGTTTCCATCTGGAAACTTGTGGAAAATACTGCCTTTAGCAATGCTTGTATGTGCAACTTTTGTACTACCTGCATTCGCACAAGAAAAAGATAAATTGTGGCGAACCCTGAGTGTCAGTGGTCGCGGAGTGGAAACAATTCCGACAACTCTGGCACAAGTCAGTTTAGGAGTGGAGATTCAAGGGAAAACAGCCCAGGAGGTACAGCAAGAAGCCGCTCAGAGGTCATCTGCGGTGGTTGCGTTTCTCAAGAGCAAAAATGTTGAAAAATTACAAACTACCGGTGTCCGTCTCAATCCGGTTTACAGCTACACCAATAATGTACAGCGGATTACAGGCTATTCTGCCACTAACACCGTGAGTTTTAGTATTCCTGTTGAGCAAGCTGGAACATTATTGGATGATGCAGTCAAAGCCGGTGCAACACAAATTAACGGCATTACTTTTGTTGCGAAAGATGAAGCGATCGCAACTGCTCAAAAGCAAGCATTAAAAGAAGCTACTCAAGACGCACGGCAGCAAGCTGATGCCGTTTTCAGTGCCTTGGGTTTTAAATCCAAAGAAATAGTCAGCATTCAAGTTAATAATGCCAGTGCGCCTCCACCACCACCAATGTTTTTGCGGGCTGAGGCTGCGAAATCGGCTGATGCTTCCACCCCGATTGTTGGTGGTGAACAGCAAGTAGAAGCATCGGTGACGCTGCAAATTAGTTATTAGTCATTTGTCATTGGTCATTTGTCCTTTGTCATTAGTAAAGGCAAAGGACTAATAATCAATGCCCACTTGCCCTGAGCGGAGCCGTACCCCTCCGGGGAAGCAAGCTACGCGTAGCGTCTCGCAGAGAAGGGATGCCTAATTAAAAATGTTCTGAAGACATATCTCCTGTACCGCCTTCTCCATCTCGTTTAGAGCCTAATAAATCTAGTTGATCTACTCTAATAATTGGTGTAGAACGGTTTGCTCCTGTTTGGCGATCGCTCCATGTGTCAAACTTTAAGGAACCTTTGATGCCAATTAAGCTGCCCTTACGGACATAATTACCTGCTACCTCAGCCGTTTTATCCCATAACTCCAGCGTGAACCAGTCAGGTTCATCGCTGTTGCGCGATCGCCTTTTAACCGCGAGTGTCAATCTACACTTAACACTACCGGATTCAAAATATTTTATATCAGGGTCGCCACCTACACGACCAACAAGAGTGACAATATTAATACTCATGTGCGTTACCTTTCAGTACAAACGTACTTAGCAATTTCGACTTTCATCATAGCGAATTGTGAAAGACTTGAAAATAATGTGTTAAACAGTTAACAATATAATTGACTTGAAAATTTATACACACTATTTGGAGAAACACATAAAAATATACGGATATACTAATCTAACCAGAGAATATCAAAAAGTACGGAGCTTGAGACATATTAAATATTCCTGGGAATCATATAAAAATATAGTCTAGTTTACTCGAACTCAGGATACATTCGTAATCGAATCCGGCACAATTAACTATTACCGTTGTAGTCAAAAAGTATTGCACATAGGGGGCTTAGACACGCGTGGGTCTTTTTAGGAACTTCCGCACTTCATGGGATATGGGTATCGACCTCGGTACCGCAAACACCCTAGTTTATGTATCTGGTAAAGGTATTGTACTACAAGAACCTTCTGTAGTTGCTATCGATGTCAACGAAAAGGTTGCACTAGCAGTAGGAGAAGAAGCCAAAAAAATGCTCGGTCGGACACCGGGAAATGTGATTGCTCTCCGCCCTTTGCGGGATGGTGTAATCGCTGACTTTGAGATCGCCGAACTGATGCTGAAAAGCTTTATTCAGCGTGTAAATGAAGGTAGGTCTTTGATTTTACCCCGAATTGTCATTGGTATTCCCAGTGGCGTCACAGGAGTAGAAAGACGAGCGGTGATGGATGCAGCTCACCAAGCAGGAGCCAGAAAAGTCTATTTAATCGATGAGCCTGTAGCTGCGGCCATTGGTGCAGGACTACCTGTTGCCGAAGCTACAGGCAACATGATTATCGATATTGGTGGTGGCACAACAGAAGTTGCAGTGCTGAGTCTTCAAGGTACGGTGATTAGCGAATCAGTACGTATTGCTGGAGATGAACTGACTGATGCGATCGTTCAGTATATTAAGAAAGTTCATAACTTAGTCATTGGTGAACGTACTGCCGAGGAAATTAAGATTCGGCTTGGTTCTGCCTATCCGACTAATGATGATAATGACGCCATGATGGAAGTCCGAGGCTTACACCTGCTTTCTGGTCTACCGCGAACTGTAACCATCAAAGCCCCAGAAATCCGTGAAAGTATGTTGGAACCGCTATCAGTAATTATAGAAGCTGTGAAGCGGACACTAGAACGCACACCGCCAGAACTGGCAGCAGACATTATTGACAGAGGTATTATGTTAGCTGGTGGCGGTGCTTTGCTCAAAGGCATAGATACCCTAATTAGCCATGAAACAGGGATTATTACTCACATTGCTGCCGATCCTTTGTGCTGTGTTGTACTGGGAACAGGTCGTGTGTTAGAAAACTTTAAACAGTTGGAACGAGTTGTTACCGAAAGCTCTCGCAATATGTAGCAAAAAAATATCAGAATTGAGTTCTATTTGAGTTCTATTTGGGTTCTATATAAATAGAATCCAAGTAGAACTTAATTTATATAAGTACATACAGGTATATATGGTGACAATACGGCGTTGGTGGGATCGTAAAGGGTTGCAAATTGGGTTGTTAGCTTTAGTGCTTGGTAGTGCTTGGATATTGCGACAGACTCAAGGTGAACTAGTGCTTGAGACATACCAGGCAATTACCCGTCCATTAGAGATGTTGCAGTCAGGGCCAACTCCAGAAGAACGTCTCAAAGATGCCCGGATGATGGAATTGCAAACCCGTATAGTAGATTTGGAAAGTCAAAAGACAAAGCTACAAGATTTATTAGGCTATGTGGAAAAAGAGCCATTGGCATCACGACCAATTCCAGCACGGGTGGTAGGACGTAGTGCTGACCAATGGTGGCAGCAAGTTACGCTGAATCGCGGTGCGAATGCAGGGATTCAGGAAGGCTTCGTAGTCAAGGCAGAAGGCGGATTGGTGGGTCTGGTGGAGAGTGTAACTCCCAATACTAGCCGGGTGTTGTTAATCAGTGACCTCAAGAGTCAAGTGGGTGTATCGGTTAGCCGCACAGCAGCTAAAGGCGTTTTGCGAGGAGATTCTTCTGCTGAAGCTGTATTGGAGTTTTATGAAAAAGTTCCAAATGTGAAAGTAGGAGATCTAGTTTCCACATCTACTTACAGTCAGAAATTTCCCTCTGGTTTGGCAGTAGGACGAATTAAGTCGCTGGATTTAAAGAAACTTCCGGCATCAGTGGCGAAAATTGAGCTTTTTCCGCCAATCCGCTCTCTCGATTGGGTAGCTGTTTATCCCAAGCCAGAAAACCAAGAGTCGGCAAATCAAGTGCCGCAAAAGTCTAAGTAAATTCTTTGAAAAAATCCATAGAAAAATGAAGATTCCTGCATTTGGTGCTAGCAGGCAGAAAAAGCCAAAATCGTCAGAGCGAAAATCGAAATTCCGAATCCAGCCGCTTGCTCGTTGGCATCCCGGTATACGTCAGTTGTTGGGTTGGATCGTGACGGCTAGTTCTGTACTATTATGTTTACTATTATTACCAACCCGATTCCCAGGTATGGAATTGTTGGGAATTGGCCCTAACTGGCTATTAATTTGGGTGGTAGCTTGGAGTGTGAAGCGCACGGTGTTTGCCGGAGCATTGGCAGGTATAGTTCTGGGGCTACTTCAAGATTCGATGACATCACCTAGCCCGACTCATGCCATCAGTTTAGGTATAGTGGGGGCTTTAACTGGTCTACTTCAGAAACAGCGTTTTATCGAAGAAGATTTTATTTCGATTGCTGTAATTGTCTTTGTTTTGGCAGTTTTGGCAGAAACTATCTTTGGGTTGCAATTAACTTTGCTCGGCAATGAGCGCAAGGTGACAGATATTTGGACATATTATCAGCGCGTCGCCCTTGCCTCTGCCATTCTGAGTAGTTTGTGGGCACCTGTGGTCTATTATCCGTTGAATCTTTGGTGGCAACGGATGAAATTGTTGGAGCAATAGTAAAGTTAGAGACGCGATTAATCGCGTCTGTACAGGAGTTAGGAGTAGAGATGCGATTAATCGCGTCTGTACAAGAGTTAGGAGTTAGGAAGGGGATAGGTTACAGGTGACAGTAAAGAAAATTATCTTTTGTACCCTGTAACCTAAATCTTTATGGAATTTGGGCAACCTCTGGCAATATTGATTCAAGCTACAGTTAACTGTAAGTGTGAATATTACAGACTCATGTAAATTGAGACAGCCAATAATAGCGCCTAGATATTACTGTTTAATTATCAGGAGCAAAGCGCGATTCTCTTGTGGAGAGGCTGCGCGATCGCGTGCAGAATATTGACAGTGTTGCCTAAAATTATGGATAATTCCCCAGTGGTCGCTCAAGCAGATGCATCCTTACCAAATGACACTCAGGAAAATACACGAATAGTGGAGTCAGCAGCTGGCTCGAATTCACCACCGAAGCAAAAGGTAGGAACTGACTTTGACTCTCGCATGATGCTGCGGTGTTTGGAACTGGCTCGTCGCGCTTTAGGGCGGACTTCGCCCAATCCGTTAGTGGGAGCGGTGATTGTCAAGGATGGCGAGATTGTCGGCGAAGGATTTCATCCTCGCGCAGGTGAGCCTCATGCAGAAGTGTTTGCCTTGAGGGCAGCAGGCGTTGGCGCAGCCTCTCCTCAGGAGAATCGCGCGCGTGGTGCAACAATCTACGTCAGCCTCGAACCTTGCAATCACTATGGACGTACTCCCCCTTGTTCGGAAGGATTGATCGAAGCAGGGGTGGCAAAAGTAGTGGTGGGTATGGTTGATCCCAATCCGCTGGTAGCTGGAGGTGGCATTGCCCGTTTACGGGCGGCGGGAATCGAAGTATTGGTTGGAGTAGAAGAGGAAGCCTGCCGTCAGCTAAATGAAGCTTTTGTGCATCGGATTCTCTATAAGCGACCTATGGGAATTTTAAAATATGCCATGACTTTAGACGGCAAAATTGCTACTACCTCTGGTCATAGCGCTTGGGTGACAAGTCAAGAAGCCCGCAGTGAAGTACATCTAGTGCGGGCAGCTTGTGATGCCATAATTGTCGGCGGTAATACAGTCCGACAAGATAATCCTTATTTAACCAGCCATCAGGTAGGGGCACATAATCCCCTGCGGGTGGTGATGAGTCGCCATCTCAACTTACCGGCAAGTGCCCATCTATGGCAAACTGCGGATGCTCCAACTTTGGTGTTGACACAGAAGGGTGCTAACCCCGATTTTCAAGAACTGTTGCTCAAGCAGGGTGTGGAGGTAGTGGAATTAGCGTCACTGACACCAGATAAGGCAATGGCGTACTTATATGAACGAGGTTTTTGTAGCGTGCTGTGGGAGTGTGGTGGTACTTTAGCTGCTAGTGCGATCGCTCAAGGAGCAGTACAAAAAGTTTTAGCATTTATTGCCCCAAAAATCATTGGTGGTAGTATTGCTCCCACACCAGTGGGCGATTTAGGTTTTACTACCATGACTGAGGCGTTGTCTTTAGAACGTGTTCGCTGGCGTGTAGTCGGCTCTGACTGCTTAGTGGAAGGTTATTTGTCCCAAAAAGTTAATAGTCAACAGTAATAACGCTTGACGATCGATCTATTTATCTTGATTTTGCGTTGGCGTAGCCCAACCTAGGCATCATGAACACTGTCGTTCATGGGCAAGATCGCGTATAAGGGCTAGTCGAGATTGAATGTAGTGGCTAAGAAAATCAGTTTCGTTAGAATCTAACAACACTTGCGTTTCGGTTTGTTTCACTAACCACTGCACCAAGGTAGCATCATCCAGTTGTAAAAGTAGCTTGGCTTGAGCGGTTTCAACCACTGACCAAAGCTGACGCATGATTGTAGGAGTCATCAGACCTCAATTGAATAATTTAGCTTTGCTGTCTTCAGATTACACAATTCCAATCGAACTTTACGACATGAATGTAGAAGCTGAGACAAGTATTATTAAAAACTTAATAATGGTATTTATAACTTTATGAAGATTAAGAATTGAAAATAAAGAATGGGGAATGGGAAACACAGATTTTTATGGATTTAGTTGCAAAATCTAGCGAACAAATGCACTAATTCTAAAAATTGGGTTTTTGTGTTTGGGAAGACTGAAATTATCTTGATTGTAGCCGAATAAAATCAGTTTTTAAATCACTATGTTGAATCCTGAGTCTGTCTTGTAGGATACAAAAATCTAACTTTTGAGAATGGTGTTTGCCAGAAAGTTAACACTGTTTGGCTGTAGATGGATCTACAAAATCATGTAAATCTGCATCCCAAATGCTGATGTAAATAAAATCACATTGTTGGCGGATAATTTGACCTTTAACTGAGCCATTTTTAAAACTAAAATTATCCGATTGACGTTGTTGTACCTGTTTGAGTCCCTGCTTAATTTCTTCAGTGGCTTGCCCTGCTAACATTCCATTCAAGGTAGTCTCCATTACTTCTGGGTCTACCGATTGAGCAAAAGATACTTCAGTTTGACGCAGCGTTTTAGAATTACGATCGAATAAGTAGCCAAGGTCAATTTTGTTTGGCACAAGTTTATAAACGACAGCACGAGTCTTGCCCCATGCGCCTCTTAAATCTTGATTTGGTTTGCCGAGGGTAGCTTCTACGATGTTTCTTGTTGTACCTGTAGGGAATGCGGGAACGCTTTGTCTGCTGGCAGTGGCAGCTAATTTACTGCGCGGCTTGTTTTGTGGTGTAGAACGCGCTTCTGGTGTGGGAACTGCACTTGCCTCATTCTCTGGTTCTGGCTGTGGTGTGGATGTTACTACGGGCGCTGGAGTCTCTGAAGTTATAGGATCTTTTTCTGGCTGTGGTATAGGTACAACTGGGGGATTAGAGGTTGGTCGCTGTCGTGGTGATGAACTAGGGATAATTGGAACTGGAGAAGTTTGGGAGGAAACGGGCGGTTCGGTAGATTCAGAAGTGGGAAAAGATTCTGGTGATGGCGTGGGATTTGTACCAATGGTTGTTTCTGGTTGTTGCTGACGAATGATGCTAGGAATTGCTACTGCACCAATCAAGCCACCTATGAGCAAACTGCCAATAATCACAGCAGATTTTTGCCAGTTTCCAGGAGTGGAAGACCCTGGAATCGCAGAATTGTTTTGCGGAGAATATAATGGCTGAGTTTGTCGAGTCGATGCATTGGGAGAAAAACTAACTGTGGGAGTATTGGTAGTTAACTCAGTAGGTATATTACTAGCAGACTGCAAGGCATATAGCATTTTACTGGCAGTGCTGTAGCGATCGCCAGCATGAGGCTTAATTGCCTGATTGAGTACCGCCGCCAATTGAGAAGACACGTTAGGGGCGTGCTGCTGCCAAAGTATTTCCCCAGTTTTTAGATCGGTTACTAGTTCTTGCGGGTGTTTGCCAGTCAGCAGATAAATTGCCGTTAAACCTAAACTGTAAATATCAGTGGCGTAAACTGGGCGGCCAACGGCTTGTTCGCTAGGCATATATCCCGGCGTACCAATAACAAGCGATCGCGTGGGGTATCCTGGAGAATTCACCACTGAACGGATTGTTTCTTTGACTGCACCAAAATCAATCAAAACTGGCTCGTTATCAACAGAACGTAGAATAATGTTATCTGGCTTGATATCTCGGTGAATAATGCCTTTACTGTGAACATAATCTAAAACTGAAAGCAGACTCAAGAGAATTTGCCGAACAGCAGTTTCACTCTCAAATCCTTTGGCTTCGACAATTTTTGTCAGGGTTTGGCCGTGAATCCATTCTTGGACGAGATAAAATTGTCCATTCTCAGAAAAGTAGGCGTAGAGTTTGGGAATTTGGTGACTACTTTCACCCAAATACTCCAAGGTTGCCGCTTCCCGTTCAAACCTTTGTTGGATAAGTTGGTAGGTTTGCGGGTCATTATTGGTTATCGGTTTTAGTTGCTTGATTACACAGCGACGGCGAGAAGGCATGTGAACATCTTCTGCTAGAAAGGTTTCGCCAAACCCACCAGCGCCGATTACCTGGATAACTTGATAGCGATTGTTCAGCAGGGTTATTGTCATGAAAAATTATAAGCGTAGACACCCAGTGCAGAGCCGGAGACTTCTTGTCTTCTCCGAACTTGTCGTCAGACATTGCCCTTTCCAAATGTACATCACATAAGCGAAGCCAGGGCGAATATACTCTGGTGAAATTAAATATGCGTTATCCAGAACCCTTGTAGAGACGTAGCAGTACTACGTCTCTCCATTCTTTTTCAGCACATACAGCAGATTTCAAGTTAGTGAAGTACACAAACTAAGTCTCAAAGCCAGGTACAAAACCTGTTTTACTTCTGTTAGCGCAGCGGGCGTAGCCCATTCTGACTCCTGAATTCTGACTCCTGAATTCTGACTCCTGAATTCTGACTCCTGAATTTTGGAATGAATGAAATACTTTACTAAGCGAACTCTATAGTCTCAACAAACTCTAAAATACTTTCTTTGATGTCTTCAGCCTCTTCCTCAACAGAATCGGGAATTTCGCCGTTAATAAAGCTGTGCTGACTACTAACTATGTACAAAAATTCACCACTGATAAAGGCGAGCAAACCCCGGTACGCATCTAATCTGATTGCAGTTCCATTATTTTCTTGCTTAGAAATTGTGGAACCTTTGGGCATATCAATTAACACGTAGTAAGCGCCTCGCAAAGTATTTTCCAGATATTCGGTATATTCCACAGAAGCATCTGGTACATTGGCAAAAATCGCTTGGGGTATATACTTGTCTACTAAAATCGTTTGTAAATATTCTTCTTGTCCAACAGACTCCAATTCCTCTAACTGCTCTAGGGGGAAAGGATAATAATCGATTCTCAGTAAAGTACCAATGTCATCAGAAAAGCCAACTACTCCTTCTTGGCTTTGAATTCTACCACCCTGCTGCGGTTCAACCGGAATCGGTACGGTAAAATTACCTAAAGGAGATTGATATGTCTGTTCGCTAAAATCTTCGATGACCACTGTTTCATCATCATCATCGTCGTCTGCATATTCTTCATCTTCTGCTTCTTTAAAAGCTGCAATTACCTCCTTGATGATTTCCTCTGCTTCTTCATCTTCAAGTTCTAAAGCTGCTTGTAGCTTTTTCAGGTAGATTTGTTTCGGTTTGGGGATGGCGAGGTCGTCGTCTAAAAGCACTATTACCCCAGCAGCAAAACCATCTAGCACTAATTCATCTGAGAGAGATACTTTGGCGGCATTAAACAGGGGCCCAATTCCCTCTTCTTCGGCAATGGAGATGAGTCTATCAACTATTTCTGTAATTTCATCTTCTGAGTATTCCTCGAAAACCTCGAATTCCCAGAGGATACCCGCTAAACTTTCTGCATCTACCTCTTCAATAAATGAATCAGCGATCGCAGTCACAGTTGCGATCGCCGCCACCGCTTCCTCTGGACTTAGTGATTCCTCTGATGTCTTTGGTGAGTTAAAAACCTTGTCATATTTGGTCATAATTGCTACCTAAATTAATTCCTTGATAGTAATAACAGATTGAAAGTGACAATGGTCAGTTTACCAATGGAGCGAATCTTCTAGAGAAAAAGTTGGCTTATACGTGGTTTACTCAGTATCGATCGGGTGTAACAAAACTTTATTGACAACTAATTTCCCAGGAGTTGAGGTTTTCTAAAATCTGTTGTCGAATATACACTTAAACACGAGCTAGGCTCAATATTTACCGCAAGTCAATTTGATTAAATATTGTAAATTGTTGCGATCGAGCAATTATCGTAGATAACTGCTATAGCTTTCTATATTTATTCTCTAGCAGATGAATTATATCTACCGATAGAATTATAAACTAGCTAGCGATAGATACCTACACCGTAGGCAGGATGTCACAATACCGAAGTTTGTAGTGACACACAATACTCGAAACGTTGTACTGTTGGTTCTGCAAGTGTGAATTAGATGAAATTTTGAGTTTTTTATGGTACAAACCCCACCATCGCAGTTTTCACCAGATCAATATAAAGTAGATCCTGCAAAGGAAAATGTAGAAGCTCTTATACAAGAACCGCAGTTAGATATTGAGATTGCTCTAGAGTTCCTTTACACCAGAGATATTGAATTTCGTCAGGAAACAATTTATTTTCTCGTAGTCGATCGCTTTTATGATGGCGATCCAGATAACAGCGAAGGTGCAAACTCAGAACTGTACGATCCAACTAGACAGGATTGGGGTAAGTACTGGGGTGGCGACTTGCAAGGTGTCATCGATAAATTAGATTATCTCAAAAATATGGGAGTTACCGCTCTTTGGCTAACTCCACTGTTCGAGCAAGTTGAAGAGTTATTTGTTGGCAATGCAGCAATACATGGCTATTGGACAAAAGACTTTAAAAGGCTAAATCCTCGATATATTGCTGAGGGAGAGAACCCTTCTTTAAATGCTACTCAAGAAGAAAAAAATACAACTTTCGATCGGTTAGTTACAGAAATGCACAAGCGCAATATGAAGCTAGTGCTGGATATTGTCTGCAACCATAGTACACCTGATACTAGCGGTAGTAAAGGTGAATTGTATGATGATGGTGTCAAAATTGCTGATTTCAATGATGATGTCAATAATTGGTATCACCACTATGGCGAAGTGCAAAATTGGGAAGATGATTGGCAAGTACAAAACTGTGAACTATCTGGTCTAGCAACCTTTAATGAAAACAATACTGAATATCGGGAGTATATTAAGTCAGCAATTAAACAATGGCTAGACCGGGGTGTAGATGCACTGCGGGTGGATACTGTTAAGCACATGCCGATCTGGTTTTGGCAAGAATTCACTGGCGAGATGACCAATCACAAACCAGATGTATTCATTTTTGGTGAATGGATTTATAGTAATCCAACTGACGATCGCTCAGTGGAATTTGCCAATCACTCAGGCATGACACTTCTAGACTTTGGTTTGTGCGTGGCAATTCGAGCCGCACTAGGGCAAGGTTCAGAAAACGGATTCCAAACAATTCAGTATATTTTTGACCAAGATCATTGCTACAAGGGGGCAACAGAGCTAGTTACCTTCATTGATAACCACGATATGTGCCGTTTCCAATCGCTGAACCCAGATCCAGCGATGTTGAAGGTTGCGATCGCCTTAATTATGACCTGTCGCGGCATTCCCTGCATATATTACGGCACAGAACAGTATCTGCATAACGACACTGATGGCGGCAACGACCCGTACAACCGCCCAATGATGGAAAATTGGGATACTGAGAGTGAGATTTATCGTTGCATCAGGCTGCTGTCTGGCTTACGACGACTGAATCCAGCGGTGTCAATGGGTAGCCACTGGCAAAAATACTTAACACCGGATGTTTACTGCTATGTACGCCGCTATCGCGACTCTGCGTGTTTTGTCGCTTTAAACCGGGGAGGAGAAGTTACTTTACCAGAAGTAGAAACAGAATTGCCCGATGGCGAACATACCTGCGTGGTGACTCGCAACAAGTATGAGGTGAAAGATGGCAAGATTTACGATCTAGTACTAGAAGAACGGGGAGTGATTGTTTTCAGCCACGTTGGCGAACGAATAAAAGCACAAACAATTGTCCGCGTCCAACTCAATGGCGTAGAGACTAAACCTGGTGAAATCATTGTGGTGACAGGAGATTGCCCAGAGTTAGGTAACTGGGATATCAGTAAAGCCTATCCCTTAGAGTACATCAACACCAATACTTGGTTTGCCGAGATTCCCTTTGATGAAAGTGCTGGTAAGCTAATTGCTTATAAATATGCCATGTGGCGGGAAGGGCGATCGCCTCTACGCGAAAATCTCGTAAATCGTCGTTGGGTAATTGCGAAAGAAGGTACTGTCAAATGGCGTGATACTTGGGCATCGGGAAGAGAATCTTAGAAATATGGAATGAGGTATGAAAAGTGAAGAGTCAAGGATTAAAATTTTGATTCTTCACTATTCATTATTTTGGAATTTCCAGTAACAAAAAATACATAAATACGCGTATCGAACCGCAGTGTGCGCCATAGTGTAGTAGTTAGACACTTTAGTAATTTTGTACTGATGAGACTCTTCTCTTACTGCCTACGTTATGATGATGGCGCGGCTCCTAACCCATTCTGGGAACTTTGCACTCTCGCAATTTGCAAGCCTGTTATCCGACGAGCCGCAAACATTGGAGATTGGGTTGTAGGACTTGGTTCTACACAGTCACCAATTGGGAATATTACCGATTGCATTGTATATGCAATGCAGGTAACGGACAAAATGACATTGCGAAAATACGACGAGTTTTGCCGAATTCATAGTCCTCACAAAATTCCAAAATGGAACAGCGAAAAATTTGAGTATCGTGTTGGTGATTGCATCTATGATTACAGCCAAGGAGAACAACCAGTATTGCGACCAAGTGTTCATGACATCAGTAATCAAGAAACAGATTTAGGCGGTATAAATGTTTTGATGTCACGGCACTTCTACTACTTCGGTGACAAGCCTGTTCATTTGCCTGATCGGCTCACTCCACTTGTTCATAAAAACCAAGGACATAAATCGACAGCAAATCAGCCATACGTAATAGAATTTATAACTTGGATCGATAATTTAGGGTACACGCCTAATCAAGTACATGGTGAATCTCAACTCAAAAACGAATTTATTTTCAACCCAGATATCAGCGGTTTCTGTACCCAACACAACCTGCAAGATGACGATGCTAATAAGAGGAGTAATTGCTAGATTACTTTTGTGAGATTATTCGTGGGTCAAGATTGAGCAAAAATAAGCAAAATGTTGCTGAAAACAAAGGGGTAACTGTTGATGAGTAAAACGACACTCTACAATCAGGACTTTCTAGTGTGGATACAGCAACAAGCTGAGTGCCTAAAGAAAGGACGCTGGGCTGAGTTAGATGTTGAACATTTGGTAGAGGAACTACAGGCTTTGGGTCGGAGTGAACAAAAGGAACTTGGAAGTTATTTACAGCTACTTTTAATACACTTACTCAAATGCCAATATCAACCAGAGCGAAAAACTAAAAGTTGGATTAACACAATCTCAAACTGCCGAAATAAAATTCAAGATTGCTTGGAAGATACTCCCAGTTTGCAGCACCTTCTAGAAGACAGGGAGTGGATACAGAAATATTATCGCCGCGCTCGTCGAGATGCCGCAAATGAAACTCAACAGCCAATAGAAACTTTTCCCCTTGAGTGTCCTTTCACTATGGAACAACTTCTCGATCCTGAATTTATCTAAGTTAGACTGCTGAGACTCAGTAAGTAGGCATAATTAAACATAAACAGGACTTACGCAAAATAATGAAAAAACGAACCGCAAAGGACGCAAAGGACACAAAGGAATGAGAGTTTCAGAGAGTTATTGCGTAAGTCCTAATAAAATAAAATCCTAGTTCGTAGTGAGTTATTCATCGCTCAAAACAAAGATTATCGGCTTCCTCAAGGTGGGAGAACACCACTGTAATTTAACATTGTGGGTGCATAGGCAAGCAAAAACCGCAGGCATCGCACATTCATCGCAAACTTTTAATATTGATGATATCTATCCACCTCTGACTTTTTATTGCGATAATTCCCAAGGGGGACGCGCTCTCCACTGGTCAGTTAAAGGGGGATAGATGACACTCAAGCGGTTGGTTTTATTTTTTGTGATGACGCCGATAGCAGTTCTGTTGGCAGTTTCAGCTTTATTCGGTAGTTGGCAAGAACCTCAATTTCAAAGTCGTTTGGAACTATACCAAACAAATATTGCTTTACAAGCTCAAGCTTGGCAATCAGAAGATAGCGGTGATGACAAACTCCAGACGATTCGGGAAGCAATACTTGGTGAGCAACCCCTAGAAAGCGCTACAAAGCAGTATCAGGAGGCGCGTCAATCAGTTCAAGCTAATTTAGACAAAGTTAACAACAAACTTGCACAATTACGCTCTCAAGCTGAAATAACTCCCACGCCTCCGAAACCTCTACCAGACGCTCCTCCCACTATTAAAACCTCTAAACAGGGACAGCAACAGTTACAACAGTCTTTTAAGCAATTACAAAAATTACTGGCTGAATTAGACCTGCGCTTGGGAATCTTACAAGCACAGCAAGGACAGACGGATATAGCCGTCAAGACTTGGAGCGAATTACAACAACGCTCAGATATTAATCCAGGATTTGGGGAAACCGCTGCTGTATTGACTGGACTGTGGAGCAATCCTCCGCGTATCCTCCCAAATGCTCAAGAACCAATTCAAAAGAATTTAGAAGGTTGGTTTCGCTCTACTGCTTTGGTTAAGTTATACCAACTCCAGCAACGACAAGACGCGTTATCAGCAGTAAAAGCCGCACAACAAGAATCTTCTGCTCAAGCAGTGGTGAAATTGGCAGTTATTGGCACTATTCCCACCTTGGCAGCTTTAATTGGTTTAATATTGCTGATTTTATTATTTGCTCAACGGTTGTTGAAAGGAAAAGCCTCGTTATTAGCTCAAAATGCTGATATCCCTTGGTCAACGCCTTGGGGTGGTGAAACGGTTTTGCAGGTTTTTATCATCGGCTTTTTCTTCATGGGGCAAATTTTTGTACCTTTGGTGATATCACTGCTACCCATCCCGCGTCCCATTTTGGATGTGCGACTTCAGGCATTTTCTGTGTTGGTTAGTTACTTCTTGGTGGCATTAGGTGCGCTGTTAGTGCTGTATTTCTCTCTCAAGCGCTTTTTCCCACTACCAGAATTCTGGTTTCGCTTCCGTTTTCAAGATAACTGGTTTTTGTGGGGACTGGGAGGCTATTGCACGGCTTTACCTGTAGTTGTGGTGGTATCTTTGATTAATCAGCAGCTATGGCAAGGACAGGGTGGGAGTAATCCTCTGTTGCAACTAGCTCTGGAAAGCCAAGATAGTATCGCACTTGGTATATTTTTCTCCACAGCGGCGATCGCAGCTCCATTTTTTGAAGAAATCCTCTTTCGTGGTTTTTTGTTACCCTCTCTAACTCGTTACTTACCCGTGTGGGGATCGATTCTGATTAGTAGTTTGTTGTTTGCGATCGCTCACCTCAGCTTATCGGAAATTCTCCCCCTGACTGCATTGGGCATTGTTTTAGGAGTAGTTTACACGCGATCGCGCAATCTCCTCGCTCCTATGCTCCTCCACAGCCTTTGGAATAGTGGTACACTATTAAGTTTATTTATTTTAGGTAGTACTTAATACAGGTACACTACTGTTGCCAAAAACAAAAATATCTGATTTTATCTCCATAGGTAGAGACAATTTACTAGTGATAATTGGTTATAAGCATAAATACTAGCTGAAAACCCAATTACGATAATGGCAAAAGCAAATTAACGAATGCTATTAACATTCTCATTCGGGTAGATTTTAGCCATTTTTCGAGATGTTAATTGTCTTCTTGAACCATTTTTAGCTGTCATAAATTGGAATGCAATTCCGGTTTGCGCTCATGGAAGTGGGGATCGGTAACTAAAAGCGGTTAGAAAGATATGGAAGATGCCTTTTGCGCTTCTAGATTCCCACTAGCCAAATTGTCTTGCCATTGGTGCGATGGCGTTTTACATTCGCTGGAAGCATCGCAAAAGAATCCGGAAATAATACTGATGGACTTGTAAAAAGTGGTGTATGTAGCAGCTTTTGCTGATTATTTAAGATTTATTCTGCTCAAGATAAATATCTGAGCTAAAAATCTGCAAAACTGCTGCACCAGGGTTTGCGATCGTCAAATCCAGCAAAAGTCATCAAGGAGTACCAGTTCGGACTAAACAGCAAGACATCTTGGCGTCTCCTCTGGAATAAAAGCACGCTGATTTTAATTATTCATCTTGAGACTTACTCAGACTGAAAAAATTAAAAATCTATTTATTAAGCAAGTAAATGTATTTGCTTCCATTACAATAAAGACTTTATTTTTATACTCACTTATCAAGGAGCAGCACTTATATGGCAAATCTCAACCCCAGTCACCCTACCAAACAACTTCTAGCTGGTTACTGTGGCATTATCCTGGGAGCGTTTGGGGTTCATAAGTTTATTCTAGGATACGCTTCGGAAGGCTTTATCATGTTAGTGATTTCTGTAATTGGGGGTTCTTTTACCTACGGCGTTGCTTTGTTAGTTATGCAACTTGTAGGTCTAATTGAAGGCATGATTTACTTAAATAAATCCCCTGAAGGATTTGTAAGTACCTATTTTGTGAATAAGCAGGGCTGGTTCTAGTGCAAGAATAGCTTTCTTACTGGAAGCAGAGAATGATATCCACTTCCCAACTTAGGATTGCAGCAAAAGCGCAGGGATAAAGGGCAGCAACCAAAGAAAGATCCTTTTTCCCTTCCGCTTCACCCTTAGCAGAAGTTATATAGCACTTTTACCTCCTATATTTATTTTTATTAATATGCTCATTTTCAAACCTAAACAGCTTAACTGGGCAATGTTCTTCTTGTTAGGCTTAGGATATTTCAGTGTTATGTCTCATTTAGAAATCAACTATTTCTTCAAAAACCTGATTGCGATCGCGCCAATACAGGTGGCAGCGATTATTTATGTGACTTATCGACGTTGGAAATGTCAACCCCCTGTAGGGGAGTTAAAAATTAAAAATTAAAAACTCTACAGAGAAATCTGGGAACTTGGAACGTTGAATTAAGTACAGCGATAGTCGTTCATGCTCAACAAAGTACGATAAATTAAGAATTTTAATATGGTTGACATTGAGTCATAGTTCCATATTTAGCCTACGCTCGAATTAGAGACGCTTTTAGTCAGGCGTTGAATTTCTGTAGCGAATCTAAACACAAGCCATGCAACTTGTCCCGAAAACTAAGCCAGCCCTAGAACCTGACCCAATCCTAGAGAAGATTATTCTAGATGTTGGGGGTATGAAGTGTGCTGGGTGTGTGAACGCAGTAGAGCGACAGCTGATCCAACATCCAGGTGTTAAGAGTGCCTGTGTGAACCTGGCCACAGAGGTAGCAGTTGTAGAGTCAGAAGTTGGTGCAATAGATGCAGATGCACTGGCACAGCGATTAACAGCCGTTGGATTCCCGACTCAACCCCGAAAAGCTAATGGCATAGCGGGCGAAATATCGACCTTACCAGATCCAGCAGAACGACAACGCCGAGAAATGCGTTCTTCTCTATGGCAATTAGCGATCGCAGCGGTGTTGCTGATATTGTCGGGAAGTGGACATTTTGGTAATCTTGGTAGCTCAGTGCTGCCAGTGTTAAATAACATCTGGTTTCACTGTGGACTGGCGACAGTGGCGCTGTTAATTCCCGGTCGTCCGATTTTAGTAGATGGCTGGCTGGGCTGGCGGCGAAATGCGCCTAACATGAACACCCTAGTGGGATTAGGAACGCTGACAGCTTACATTGCTAGTTTAGTAGCGCTGCTTTTTCCCCAATTGGGTTGGGAGTGCTTTTTTGACGAACCAGTAATGATGCTGGGCTTTATTCTCTTAGGAAGGACATTAGAGCAACAAGCTAGAGGTCGCGCGGCGGCTGCATTTAGGAAATTGCTAGCACTCCAGCCACTCTTAGCGCGATTAATTGCCAACCCAGAGAAAGCCGGAATGGGTTCTTCTAGTGTTGAGATTCCTGCTGAACAAGTGCGTGTCGGTGAATGCTTACAAGTGCTACCAGGCGATAAAATCCCCGTTGATGGTGAAGTGGTAGTTGGTCAAACAACGGTCGATGAATCCATGTTGACTGGGGAATCAGTGCCAGTAATCAAAAAACCAGGAGATATGGTGACAGGGGGGACACTAAACCAGTCAGGAGCGATCGCTATTCAAGCAACCCGGACTGGAAGTGATACAACTCTAGCTCAAATTGTCGCCCTAGTAGAAGCCGCTCAAACTCGGAAAGCCCCAGTACAAAAATTAGCAGATACAGTAGCTGGTTACTTTACCTACGGCGTGCTGACAGCATCTGTCTTAACATTTGGATTTTGGTACTTTTTCGGCACTCACATCTGGACTGATATCACCATGTCTGGTGGCATGGAAATGATGAGCCACGCTACACTTGAAGCTCACTACTCAGCACTCAGCACTCAGCACTCAGCACTCCTAATCAGTTTAAAACTAGCGATCGCAGTTATGGTAGTCGCCTGTCCCTGTGCTTTGGGACTTGCCACACCAACAGCCATTCTTGTGGGAACTGCTATGGGTGCAGAACGAGGTTTGTTAATCAAAGGTGGCGACGTTTTAGAAAGAGTACACCAGTTAAACACCGTAGTATTTGATAAAACTGGCACTCTCACCACAGGTAATCCCATCGTCACAGATTGTCTGCTAATTGAGGAATTGGGGAAGGTGGGGCCCCCTCTGGGGATAAGGGGTAATGGGGAAGAAGCAGAGAAGCAGGAGAAGAATAACAATACCCAATCCCTTATTCAACTAGCAGCAGCCGTAGAAAGCGGTACTCACCATCCCCTAGCAAAAGCAATTCAGCAAGAAGCACAGCGGCAACAGTTATCTATTCCAGAGGCTGTAGATTTTCACACGGAACCAGGACTAGGGGTGTCTGCTGTGGTAGAAGGCACAGTTGTATTGTTGGGTAACTGCGAATGGTTGAGTTGGCACGGCATTGCCATTAACGAAACCGCACAACAGGTAGCACAGGATTTAGCAACAGATGGTAAAACAGTCGTTTGTGTAGCAATTGGCGGAACTTTAGCCGGACTAATTGGTGTTTCTGATACCCTCAGATCGGATGCTCGATCCACTGTAGATAAGTTGCGTCAGATGGGCTTACGGGTAATGTTGCTCAGTGGCGATCGCAAAGAAGCAGCTAGCGCCATAGCCAAACAATTAGGATTAGATAGCGCTGATGTAATAGCAGGCGTTCCCCCAGCTAAAAAAGCCGCGGCAATACAGTCCCTCCAGTTAGAAGGGGCAAAGGGACAAGGAGACAAGGGGACAAAGAAAACTCCTAACTCCTCACTCCTAACTCCTAACTCTCCACTCAGCACTCAGCACTCGGTAGTCGCAATGGTAGGAGATGGAATCAACGACGCTCCAGCTTTATCCCAAGCTGATGTAGGAATTGCTTTACACTCCGGGACAGATGTGGCGATGGAAACTGCTGAAATTATTTTAATGCGCGATCGCCTAAACGATGTCGTCGAATCTATTCAGCTTAGTCGCGCCACCTTCAACAAAATCCGCCAAAATTTATTCTGGGCTTTTGCATATAATACACTTGGCATTCCTTTAGCAGCAGGTGTTTTATTCCCTAGTCTGGGTTTTGTGCTTAACCCGTCTGGTGCTGCTGCATTGATGGCTTTTAGTTCTGTTAGCGTCGTCACCAACTCAATATTATTACGGCGATTCGCTCATCGCCCGTAAAATACTCCTTTACACGTCCAATTTGCCACCACAAATATTGGTTGTCAAAACAGAATTCAGGAGTCAGTCGTCAGATTAAGACACTTACCAAAGCTATCATAGCTACTGGAGTAGAACGGCCATGTTCTACTCTTTCAAGGTATTATGCAATTTTAAAGCTTATTTAGATTAGCACCACAGACTGATGGTGCGCGAAAATGGCAAGATACGATACTAAACAAATCTTAATCAATTACAGTTTCACCGATTTGTCAATGGCAGCAGAAACTAATGAAAACCATCTACTGATTATTGAAGACGATCAAGGTCGCAAAGAATTTTCTTTGGAGCACCCTGTCTACTCTATTGGTAGAGACCGCGAATGTAATATCCGTTTAATGTCGCAGTTTGTCTCCCGCCGCCATGCCACATTAGTGAGATTGCCACGAGAGCATAATAGTCATAGCTACTATTACCGGATTGTAGATGGCGATGCCAAAGGTAAGCCTAGTTCTAATGGTTTGATGATTAATGGACGCAAGATACCAGCCCACGATCTCAGAAATGAAGACGAGATCGTTTTTGGGCCTCAAGTACGTGCCATTTATTACCTTTTAAGAAATACTCAGCGTTTAGGACAAACGGATTCGAGTGAGTATGATATTACACTAATAAACCCCGGTATGGCCGAGGATTTAGAGGAGTAGAAAAGTGAATTATAACTACCAATTACAGTCTGACACTTCCACAACTTCAAGCCGTGGGAGTATCAATTCAATCACCAAAGCTTATCCTGCAATACTTTCAATCAAATGCCAATGACGGCTACTTTCAATAGATTGCTTGATTAACTCAAACATTTGTCGGCAGTAATTATCTAGGTGAATTGGTAGTTCTTCATTTTTAATCACAATACTCATCCGGGTTTCTGTTTCAGTAGATTTTGATTTATCAATCAGTACTTCTACCGTTATTAATTTAGGAAAAGGAACATTTCCAGGAACCTCACGACCGATAATATATTCGGCTGTGTGATATTGAATATCCAACTGACAGTCCTGTAGAAGTTCTACAAGTAACGGCAACAGATGGTCACTAGGAACAGAAACAATAAATGAACAGGTATAGCGAGCCATAATAGCCCCAAGCCTTGCAACACTCCGTCCATCCTATAATACCGAAGTATCTAAATATAAAGTCATTAAAAAATCAAAGTTTTTGAGAGCAGGTACTAGCAGGTACTACCAGATATACAGTCAATGAAGAGGCAGGGGGCAGGGGGCAGAGGGGCAGGGGAGCAGGGGAGCAGAGGGGCAGAGGGGCAGAGGAACAGGGGGAAAAGTTCCAAGCTACGTCTGCAAGTATCAAAGCCTCATTAAAGGAGTTCAAAGGCTCATTAATGAGTATCAAAGACTCATTAAAGGAGTTCAAAGACTCATTAAAGGAGTTCAAAGGCTCATTAATGAATATCAAAGCCTCATTAATGAGTATCAAAGACTCATTAAAGGAGTTCAAATACTCATTAAAGTTATAGTGACACTAACTTGCATTCTAAAACATATCTCCTCTGCTCCTCTGCTCCTCTGCTCCCTTGCTCCCCTGCTCCTCTGCCTTCTTTGGTAAGCTGAAAGTTTGATCAAAAATTTTACAATAAAGGTTTGGCTGAGGTAGAAAATGAAAGTCGCAATTACTGGGGCAACAGGATTTGTTGGTAGTCGTTTGGTACAACGATTACAGGGGGAAGGTCATAAAATAGTAGTATTAACTCGGAATACCACTTTTGCTCAAAAGGTTTTTCCCTCTGAGGCTTTCCCTAATGTAGAAATTGTTGCCTATACACCAAATGCATCTGGTTCTTGGCAAAGTGTCATCGCTAGTTGTGATGGCGTAGTTAATTTGGCAGGAGAACCTATTGGTGAAGGACGCTGGACACCAGAACGGAAACAAGAAATTCTCAATAGCCGGAAGTTAGGTACACAAAAAATAGTTGAAGCAATAGCCAATGCTAACTCCAAACCATCTGTGTTAATTAACGCTTCAGCTATTGGCTACTACGGCACCAGTGAAACGGCTACCTTTGATGAAACAAGTCAATCTGGTAACGATTTTCTTGCCCAAGTCTGCCAAGCCTGGGAAGCTGAAGCGAGAAAAGTAAAAGATGCTGGTGTGCGACTGGTAATTTTGCGTTTTGGGATTGTTCTGGGCAATGGTGGTGCTTTAGGTAAAATGATTCCGCCTTTCAAACTCTTTGCTGGCGGGCCTATTGGCAGTGGTCGGCAGTGGTTCTCATGGATTCACGTAGACGATTTAGTTAACCTGATTTTGCAAGCTTTAACTAAACCGGAAATAGAAGGCGTATATAATGCCACTGCCCCTAACCCAGTCCGAATGGCAGATTTAAGCCTAACTATGGGACAAGTGATGAATCGCCCTTCTTGGTTGCCTGTTCCTGCTTTTGCGATCGAAGCCCTTTTAGGAGACGGGGCAATAGTAGTTTTAGAAGGTCAGCAAGTTATCCCAAAACGCACTGTGCAAACAGGTTTTGAGTACAAATATCCTAATTTGCAACCGGCATTAACACAAATTCTTAATTAAAAGGCACTGGGGACTGGGGACTGGGGATTGGGCAAAACAGGCAGAGGCGCAGAGGAGAGAAATTTTACCCGTGCTAATCTGCTTCTTTTTCATTACCCAGTCCCCAGTCCCTAATTCCCAGTCCCCAGTCTATTGACTAGAAAGAAATTTTTTGGAAACCCAACTGATAATACCGCTAAGAATGGCACCGCCCATGAGAATGCCAATTGCTGGGTTAAACAAGGGTTGCCACAGTTGATGCCATAAATCCAAACCCAGGTTTACTCCTGCGGCATCACCGATCGCAGCGATCGCTAACCAACCAAAGCCAAACAAAACCAAAAAAACATCGGCGACTAAAACCATGTTTAGCCAATTTAACAATTTCTCTTTCATGATTGGATTGGGGATTGGGGATTGGGGATTGGGGATTGGGGATTGGGGATTGGGGAAGGTGGGGCCCCCTCTGGGGATAAGGGGTAATGGGGATTGGGTACTGGGGATTGGGAAGAGACAACCTAGAGACTTACTTCAATAAATTCCCCCTTGCCCTCTTGTCCTCATAGTCCTCAGTGCCCAGTCCCCATCCTCTACTTTTCAAACAGCCAATTTTTGACTTTTGTCAAACTCTGCCAATCTGGTTTTCTACTTAAACCGTCCTCAATACTATTTTTTATTTCATCACTCCATTCTTCGTTGACAAAAATCAACTGCTGTGCTATGTCAATGTGTTCCCGCAAACCTTTTTGCTTTGTTTCCAGCATTGCTAGGGCGAGATTGATTCTAGCCTGGGGATCTTGTGGATTTAACTTGACTGCCTTCTGTCCAGCTTTGTAAGCCAAATTGGGTTTGTTATCGAGTAGATACAACCACGTTAAACAAACCCAAGCAGCACTAGTTTTAGGAGCGCGATCGCACACTTCTTTAAATACAGGGATTAAAGATTCTGCTGATTCTCCTGCTTTATAGCGTTCTAAACCTGTATCAAACAGGGATTCAACTGTATTAGTCATTGGTCATTAGTCATTGGTCATTAGTCATTAGTCATTAGTCATTGGCCATTGGTCATTTGCAAAAGACAAATGACAAAGGACAAATGACAACTGACAATATTACACCCCAAATGACTTACCGCAACCACAAGTTTGATTAGCATTGGGGTTAGTGAATTGGAAACCACCACCAATCATGGCATCGCTGTAATCGAGCATTAAACCGTAGAGATATAACAGACTCTTGCGATCGCTGACAATTTTGAAGCCATCATAGTCAAAAACTTCATCATCAGGAGTGATTTTGCTGGTATCTTCAAAATCCATCATGTAAGACATCCCAGAACAGCCACCCTGACGCACTCCTACCCGTAAGCAGAAGTCTGTGCCTTGCTTGTCCCGGAGGGATTTTACCTGGTGCAATGCGGCTTCGCTCAACAGAATTCCGCGTTGTTGAGCCTGAATTGCTTGTGTCATCTGCTTTTCAACTCCTTAATTAGTATAAGCGTTACCCTATATCGGCTTGTTAATGCTTCTGGGTTGCTCGTTAAGTGTTTTTGTATTCATTCTAGCGGCTTAGATGTTTCTAGATGCCAAATTGTAAACACTCTGTCAAAAGTAGCCAAAGATTTTTATTCTAGAATTGAGAGACTTAATGTGTTTATACATTCGGTATTCTTAAAATTCAAGCCCTACGGCAGCAACAGAAGCAACCACCCTTCAGGTGCAGCCATAAAAATTAATCCGAGGCTAGCTAGCCCTAGCTCCCAAAGTTTACTTCCAAATTGCTTCTTTTGATCTCTATGACAAGTTTTAATCGCTCTACCAGTCGTCGGTTGAAGAAATTAACTCAAATTCCTTCTGTATGGGAGGGCGATCGCCGTCCGTTGTCATCACCAAACCATCTGTCAGACTCAGAGGCAAAGGGAGAATGCATTCTTTGGGTAGATTTCTCCCAAGGTGTTGTCCGAGGAATGGACGTGGTAGCTTCAGATATTGGCCCAGAAGCAATAGTTCGCACCTTAATGCAAGCAATGGAGCATCCCCAGAGTCCGGCAAGACCTGCTAGACCTCAAAGAATTGTAGTCAAAGACCGCGAGATCCAATTTTACCTGCGGGGAGTGCTGCAAGATTTGGATATCGCTATTGACTATGCACCAGAACTGCCTTTAATTGACGAACTATTTCGTGGATTCGCCGACATCCTCGATAGTCAAACCCCCGACTTACCCCCGCAGTATGCACAAATCTTGCGAGAAAAAGCATTTGCGATTTGGCAAGCAGCACCTTGGGAATTTTTGGAAGAACAGCAAATTTTGTCAATCGAGATTAATAAGTGGGATGTTGGCACACTCTACGCCTCAGTTATGGGAATGCTGGGAATGGAGTATGGGATTTTGTTTTATCGCTCAGAAGAGTCTTTAAAACAGTTTCGCGCCGCAGTTTTAACGGATGAAGAATCAACAGAGCATCTAGAAGAAGCGTTCCTTAAGCAAGATTGCCTGTTTCTCACTTTTGAGAGCGTTGACGAAACCGATGAAGATGACGATGAAGAAGATGATTTGGCGGATCTGCCATTATCAGAAATTGACCCTACTTTTGGTAATATCCACCCCTTAGAAGGACTAAGGTCTGTTTTGTATGACGAAGAGGCATTGGTAATCTTGGTTGCGATCGAAAGCCTGAGCCGCTTTATTCGCGATCACCGTCGCCAACTTCATGAGGAGATTTTCCCTACTCTGGGCCGTCGCTATCGCATTTCTCTACCGCAGTCGGAAGAATCAACTAAATCAGTGCCTGTGACAGTCTCTACCATGCCGCAGTTAGCAGCAGAATTAGAGGAAATGGCAGGTTTTGGTATTGATGACGAGGAGATTGACAACCTTGATTTCCAATCATTGCGAGATGACTTGATACCAGAAGATTCCTTCCTCAGCTTAGGTGTAGTGTCCTGGGAAATGTTGGATTCTCTGCGAAAGGGGGTCAGCTACCACCAAGCTAGTGAAATCAAACAAGTGGGTGACGGTTTGCCGGTGATTCTAATTCAAACCTCTCGGCCCAAGGCGAAGACTGTAATTGAAAGAATTGAAGCAACGGGCGGACTGAGAGCAATTTGCTTTAATCCAGGTGCCAATCCTTTTGATGGCGATCGCTATGACTTGGGTTTATTGCAAACTCAAAATGGCGAATTGTTCCTATTCGGTGAATTTTTAGATGAAGATCCGATTCATGTCGAAGCCCGGAAAAAATGGAATCAGCGGTGTAAAAATACTCAGGGCTACTGTGGCTTAATCATTGCCAAAGGACTAACGGGAGCCTCCCGTGGCAATCCTCAGTTACGAGATATGATGGCTTTGTTTGAAGGGCGATCGCTTTCACCTAAAGATTTAGGTATTGGCACTCTCCAACTTATGCCCCAACTTAAATTTGAGTAATTGCATGAATTGCCGCAATCCTGAATCTCAAATTATCGATATGAGAAATTAAGTTGATATGTATTTGATTGGCATATTGACTGAAACTGTAATTTGATAGGGGAAAAGGGGGAAGGCTTTGCCTTTTAACGTTTACCCCTCTTCTCTTTACCAACGGAGGTTAATTCTGCGGTGCTGAGTACTGTCTTACCCCATAGCGAAACGGGAAGATTGAAGTAAGGGCGCATTATTTGACTGTTTCAGTGAAGTAAAAAGTACTCAGGATTTTCACTTTTATATCTAATACCCCATAGCTTATAGGCAATCTTTTAGTCCGAGCAGAGCGTTTCCGGTTCCACTCAGTCTTCGTCATCCGCCTAGCTATCAGGGCGCAGCACTTTGTAATGAATATTCATGTATGTGTCAATACTAATAAACGACCAATCATAAGAAGCTAACTTTACCTAAATTTCATGAAGTACCTGTATTTTCATCGTTTTCTAGTCATTTTATTTAAACATTGCTCAGTATAAATAACTACACAGACCTAAAAATTTATCTACAAAGACTGCTTGAATCGAACCTAACTGATGTACTTAGATATTGGAATCTTTTTTTTAACAAGTTTTTGAGTTTAGCATCCTGTTATGTATCAATATCATTAAGCAAAAGTTCAAATGCATATCTTTTTCTTTGTAATTTTTTTATAAAGGATGAAAAATAGCTTAGTTAGTGTCTAAATGAAGATTATTTAAAGTGCGTAAATAATAGCTATAATAAACACACTGCCGACAAAATTAAAATATACGATTCTTTTTATAGGTATACTTACCAGATAAAAAATAGTTGTAATAAAAATTTTATTGGCAGTAATTTATCTCTTGGCTTAGATATGAGGAAAAGATTTTATGTCAAACTTATAGCGCCTTGCTTGGCTAAAAATGATTTATATAACCTCCAGATAGATGAAGACGAAAAATCGCAAAAAATTGCTGATTTTAAGGCAAGCTAAATCGCTAGAATGAAGATAAAAAAAATGCAAAATTTCATTGCATTTTGACGATAATTTATTGTAAAAGTATGAAACAAAACTAAAATATTATTATCGACAACAGTCAAGTAACATCACATAGATTCTAGATTAATTTGTCTGTGTAAAATTACAGATATTGCTGTCAAAATTTACCAACATACTTGGCAATTTACACTCGGTAGACTGAGCGTTGTCCCCTTTTTTTGGCTACTATATTGGCACTGAAAAGCAATCAGCTTGATCGAGGTAAGCTAAAATTCATAACTGTTCAAGTAGCTCTTAACTTCTTGGTTACAGTATGGTTACAGATAAGTGTTTGTCGCTTATTTGCCTACTAACAAGAGTGACTATTCACGCTCTATACACACCACTCTAACCCGCCGATAAGCCAGGATTTCAGCATGATAATGATTCTGAAGCTTTATTTTTTGGGGTTCTAGCAGATGCTCTCTCCAAGCAGGTTTGGTGAACTTAGTTAAGAGAGAAGGTCAAATGCTTTCAATAGAGAATAACTTTGGAAATCTTCATTGAGTCAATAGTAGGTGTCTCGAAATCCTTTATAAAATTTCATTGTCAGGCTTTACTCATGCTGTTAGTAGGGTTATTAGCTTCAAAAGCAACTATGTGCTATTTACGCTGTCACAATAGTAACAAATAAAGTGTAGTGTTTTGATTTTTTTAGAAAATGATCAATCCTTTGACAAAATAAACATTTTTAATATTAATGGTATTACTTGTTTCGTGAGACAAACTCTGATAACCTTATCGGTTCCCTCTTTAATTTAGACTCTTTCGACCATCTAAATATACAGCAAATAGCATGATAATGACAAATAAAAAATGGGCCGTTAAACGCATAACAGTTAATCTCGCAACGCAGGAAGCGGAAAAACTAGAAAAATATTGCCAACAAACAGGTAGACCTGCAACTGACGTGATTCGTGAACTGATTAGAAGTTTGCCCATCTCCGACGACGGCAAAGATGCAAATAACTAAGAAGTTAATTTCACAACATTATCCAGAAAACAGCTTTGCCAACAAAAAAATATCTCTGATACTTTTGAGAGTCCGTCGCCATGGACAAAAGTTTGTGTAGATGATACAGACGCGTTTTTATCGCGTCTGGTCATTTACCGGAACTAAAAAAAGTAATCAAAGAAGTTTTAGTATCGATATTGGCAAGCCTTAATATGCTGCTGGAGTTGATATTAAGTAGCAAATTCCGACACCAACCCAGTTACAATCTGTAAAGAAACTGAAAAGGAACGACGGAATGCGTGTTGCAATCGTAGGTGCGGGACTGGCTGGGCTAGCAACCGCAGTAGATTTAGCTGATGCTGGTTGTGAAATAGAGATTTTTGAGTCTCGTCCGTTTGTCGGTGGTAAAGTTGGCAGTTGGGTTGATGGAGATGGCAACCATCTAGAAATGGGGTTGCATGTATTTTTCGGGTGCTACTACCAACTATTTGACTTAATGAAAAAAGTGGGGGTGTTAGAAAACTTACGCCTCAAGGAACATACCCACACTTTTATTAATAAAGGGGGGCGCACTGGTGCTTTAGATTTTCGTTTTATTACAGGTGCGCCTTTCAATGGGTTAAAGGCATTTTTCACTACTTCCCAACTATCGTTGCAGGATAAATTACAAAATGCGATCGCTTTGGGTACTAGTCCGATAGTTCGCGGATTGGTAGACTTTGATGGGGCGATGAAAACTATCCGCAATTTAGATAAAGTTAGCTTTGCCGATTGGTTTCGCAGTCATGGTGGAAGTAATGGCAGCATCAAGCGGATGTGGAACCCCATTGCTTACGCATTGGGATTTATTGATTGCGAAAATATGTCTGCCCGTTGTATGTTAACCATATTCCAGTTATTTGCAGTTAGAACTGAAGCTTCAGTTTTGCGAATGCTGGAGGGTTCTCCATCTGAATATTTACACAAGCCGATTCTGGAATATCTGGAAGCTAGAGGCACCAAAATTTACACGCGCCGACAAGTTCGGGAAATTCAGTTTGCTGAGTCAGCTGAACAAACCCGTGTCACAGGTATAGTAGTTGCCCAAGGTGATGTAGTAGAAACGATCGCTGCTGATGCTTACGTTTTCGCCTGTGATGTTCCAGGAATTCAACGCATCCTACCCCAGGAGTGGCGTAAGTGGTCAGAATTTGACAATATTTACAAACTGGATGCAGTACCAGTGGCTACAGTGCAGTTACGCTTTGATGGTTGGGTAACAGAACTGAACGATGGAGAACAACGTAAACAGCTAAACCATGCGGCTGGAATCGATAATTTACTTTACACAGCCGATGCTGACTTTTCTTGTTTTGCCGATTTAGCGTTGACTAGCCCTGCTGATTATTATCGCCCAGGACAGGGATCTTTGTTACAGTTAGTGCTGACACCGGGAGATCCGTTTATTGCTCAAAGTAATGAAGCGATCGCACAGCATGTCCTCAAGCAAGTCCATGAACTGTTTCCCTCATCGCGGGAGTTAAATATGACTTGGTACAGTGTGGTAAAACTTGCTCAGTCTCTCTACCGAGAAGCGCCAGGGATGGATGCGTATCGTCCCAACCAAAAAACACCAGTAGATAATTTCTTCCTTGCAGGCAGTTATACTCAGCAAGACTACATCGACAGCATGGAAGGTGCTACTATTTCTGGACGGCGTGCGGCAAAAGTGATTTTGGAGAGTTTAAAGAAATAACGTAGACACGCAGTGGCTTGCCGCAGGCTACCGCAAAGGGCGCAAAGAGCGCAAAGGAAGAAGTAGAGATGTCAGACTGGTTAGAACATACTGTGCAGGTAGAAGTAGAGGCTCCCATAGATTTAGTATGGAGCCTCTGGTCTGATTTGGAGCAAATGCCCCGGTGGATGAAGTGGATTGATTCGGTGAAAATTCCGCCAGATAATCCAGATATATCTCTTTGGAAATTAAAAACTGGCAGTCTAGAATTTAATTGGCAATCCCGAATTCTTAAAGTTATTCCCAACCAAATTATTCAATGGGAATCGGTTGATGGTTTGCCGAATCAGGGAGCGATTCGCTTTTACGATCGCCACAATAGTAGTATTGTTAAAATGACTATTTCCTACGCCATCCCCGGCATTATTGGCAAAATTATGGATAACTTATTTTTGGGGCGGATAGTTGAATCAACGATTCAAGCTGATTTGGAAAGGTTTAAAGAATACGCGCTGAATGTTAAAGCTAATTGATATAGATAGCAAAAACAGGCAGTAGGAAACAAGGTATCAAAGTTTCTTGCTGTCTGATGGAAAAATTGGGATTTTTTAAGAATTGTAACAGGTAATGCTGAAAATTCCTATTGAGAGAGCGGAGGATCAATCTTAGTAAAGCTGTCTGCTTGAAATTTTAATGTGTTTGTATAAATTATTCTTTGTAAATTAAAGTTATAGAATCATTATTTTGCTCAACATGACCGCACAGATAATCTTCAAAGTCTGAGTATTGATCTTTTGGTGAATTATCTTCTAACTCTTCTTCTAACTCTACATATTCAGTAAAACTCCATATATTATGGGTTTGACATCTAATATGGGTTTGAGGGATAAAGTTTACATCAACTCTATAATCATAAACCGTATCCTCCAATTTTTCCAGTTTTCCATCTTTTTGTAATTTAGTCACTAATCCTTTATTTAGATAAATTTCCTTCCCATTATAAGGATAATCAAATTTGACTATTTTTGCTTTACCAGTAGAATTATCAAGACGTATGATCATGAGCTTTGCCAATTAAGAGTTAATATCAAATAATTCTTATTTAGTAAATAGATGATTTATTCTAAATCGTATTTACCACTATTGTTATAATGATTTATAAGCTCAAGTTGAGTAAATTCTGAATCATCAATACCATGAGCATTTGAGATAATAGATTTTGCCAATTCATCAGCACAATCATCATCATTTTCAGAGTCTTTATAAATTTCCCATAATTTTGCATAATCATGTTTTTTTAAACTTTCAGTAGAATAATGTATAACCGAATTTAAGTTTAGGTCATCAATAATACCTTCAACCCAAATTTTGAATTCGTTACTAGTGAAATCTGTCATAAAAATCCTAATTGCCGAATATGTCTACGACGAGCTACACCTGCGTTAAAACTACCAAGTTGGATCGCTAAACAAGTTAATCGTCAATTCCTCGCGTGGCGGTACTCCGGTTATACAAGCGCGGACGATCTCTCCATCCTCTAATTCGACGGTGCAAGCGTGACAAGATCCCATGAGACAACCGGTGGGAATAAATACCCCAGCCCGGTCTGCTACATCTAAGAGGGCTTCTCCCACTTCGGCATCTACTGTGACATCATCTGGTAAAAAGCGGACACGAACAATCATCAATATTACGCATTTAATAGAGTTGTCATTTGTCAGTTGTCCTTTGTCCTTTGCAAATGACCAATGACCAATGACTAATGACATTTCAACGCATTTTAGCTTAAGACAAAAACAGACTTAAGTCTAAATGGCTTTCAACTTCAGTAGCTAGAGAGTCCAAAATCTGCTCTCGCTGTTCCCGATAGTTAGCAACACCGGTGGGCAAAGATTTTAAACCGCGCTGTTGACGTAGGCGATTTAACCAAGCCCGTCGCCAAGGGCCATTGTCAAAAAGCCCGTGGAGATAACTTCCCCACACTGATTGACAACTATCCACTAACCCTAAATTAATATCGTCAAATAGGGCATGGTAGGATTGAGGATCTATGCCTTGCTGTTCAATGCGCGATCGCCCTTGGTGGATTTCAAAGCCATTAACTGGTAAGCCTTGTTGGGGATAATTTGAGCTAACTTGGCGCTGGCGGGCGATTTTTTGTCCTGTAATTACAGTTCTGATTGGTAAAAGATTTAACCCTTGAAATCTGCCAGCTTGTCCCTCTATCCCTTCTGGATCGGCGATGATTTGACCTAGCATTTGATAGCCACCGCAGATACCTAAAACCGTTCCCCCAGAAGCAGCATAGTTTTGAATAGCTTCTGCCATACCGCTTTTTTGCAGAAGTAGCAAGTCAGCAATTGTGGTCTTTGTACCTGGGATAATTACGGCATCAGGATGTCCCAAATCTTGCTTAGGACTTAAGTATTTCACTGAAACTGTACTTTCTGATTCCAGTGGGTCAAAGTCGGTGAAATTGGCAATTCTTGGTAAGCGGATGACGGCAATGTTGAGGTCAGTTTGGGCTTTATTCGAGGACGATTGACGTTCTAGCAGGTCAAGAGAGTCTTCTGCTGGAAACATTTCTTGCAAGTACGGTATAACACCGATAACGGGGATACCTGTGCGTTCTTCTAACCATTTTATCCCCGGATCTAAGAGCGATCGCTGCCCTCGGAACTTGTTAATTACTATACCTTTAATTAAGGCGCGTTCATCTGGTTCTAATAACTCTAGAGTGCCAACCACATGGGCAAAAGCACCACCCCGGTCAATATCAACTACTAACATAGTTGGTGCATTCAAATATTTTGCCACTCGCATATTAGTTAAGTCGCGGTGCTTGAGGTTAATTTCCGCTGGACTACCAGCACCTTCACAAACCACCAAGTCAAATTCTGTTCCTAAATGCTGTAGCGATTCTTCAATTGTCCGCCACCCCAATTCAAAATATTGCTCGTAGTAATCTGAGGCACTCACTTTGCCTACAGACCTACCTTTAATAATTACTTGAGAAGTCATATCCCCTTGGGGTTTGAGTAAAATTGGGTTCATTTCTACCCAAGGCACGACTCCCGCCGCCCAAGCTTGCACTGCTTGAGCGTAGCCAATTTCTCCACCACTGGCAGTGACATAAGCATTTAAAGCCATATTTTGACCTTTAAAGGGAGCTACTCGCCAACCACGTCGCGACAGAATGCGACAAATAGCTGTAGTTAAAAGTGATTTCCCTGCATGGGATGTTGTCCCCACTACCATAATTGATTTCATAGTTGCTATCACTTAGTTTTTCAAGATACAGAGTTAATTTTTAGGAGCGAACAACAGGGGATCTGGGGGAGATGAGTAAGCAGGAGAGCAGAGGATTAAGTAGCAGCAAGTCTTTCCCCTCGGTCACTGAGCGTAGCCGTACCCCTTCGGGGAAGCAAGCTACGCGCAGCGTCTCGTAGAGAAGTAGAAGTGCTGCCCCTCCGCTCCTCTGCACCTCTGCCTTTTGTACCCAATGCCCACTATAACCATCACAAATTATAGTTGGATGGTTATGGTAAAGACTTCATGAATAGATATGATGTTTCCGTGTATATTGTTCCCTTTGATTCTCTAATCCTAACTCTTGGATTTTTTATTCTAAAAAGGTATCCGTAACCAACGAATCACTGAATCATAGAAACGATCGTGCCATGAAGGAGTACGCCAATTTTTACCCTGGTACTGTTCCACTAACTGGCGTCCCAAGGGAGTGAGACGAAAACTATCTGTAATTCCCTGACCATCGACTTCTCGGCGCAATACACCTACTTGAATCAACCAGCCCAAAGCGTCATCACAGGCTAATTCTGATAAAGGGCGTTTAGTATAGCCTTGCTTGAGTCCATTTTCCAGAGCGATCGCAGTTACTGATACACTCTGGTGGCCCATCACTTCAAATAAAGATACATTAAAAGGCGAACACACTAGCGATCGCTCGGCTCTTTCTACTGTGCTTTGAGGATAGACAAAAATATTTGGGTTTTGGGAATCAACAGCAGGCATCGTGTATGGGTATAAATTTTTCTTCTAATAAAGATTAATTTAATAATCTATTTTTTCTTATACTAAATACCCCATTAAACCAAAATTAGTTATCTAAAGTATATTTATCCTATTTTTTAGTAATTATATTTAAACATTATAAATTAATGTAAAATTTCAAGTGCATCAACAATCTGAAACAGGAAAGGTTAATTATGCCTCTAGCAGTTGGTACGGATGCACCTGCATTTACCGCCAAAGATACAAACGGCAACACAGTCTCGCTATCTGATTTTGCCGGAAAGACGGTTGTTTTGTATTTTTACCCCAAAGATGACACGCCAGGCTGCACCAAACAAGCCTGTAGTTTTCGGGATGCCCAGTCTCAATATCAAGGTAAAGATATTGTCATCTTGGGAGTCAGTGCAGATGATGAAGTCTCCCATCAAGCATTCACCCAAAAATATAACTTGAATTTTCCCCTACTGGCTGACAGCGACAAATCCCTAATCAAAGCTTTCGATGTGGATGGCGGCGGTTATGCCAAGCGCGTCACCTACGTAATTGACCCCAGCGGCAAAATTACCCATGTTGACAGTGCTGTAAATACAACCACCCATGCTAGCGATGTTTTAGCTGCACTTGGGCTGATCTGATAATTCAGGATTTTTTAAATGGTCTTAGCCCCAAGCCTCTATGGCTTGGGGTTTTTGTTTGATTCAGTTACCTGATTGTGGTGTCACCAATGGCGGCGTAACTGATGGTTGTGTAAGCGTTGGCAAACTGAGGGTTGGTTGCTGTTGTTGACCTTGAATTAGTTTTTGTTGCCTTGCTTTAAAGGCTGCTGCTGCTGAGTTTAGTTCTTCGTTCTGTTGGTTAGAATCCCAGTTGAGATTCCCGAAATTTGCCCGATGAATCAGATCGAACATATTGAAATTGTCTGAGTTGGAACGGGCGAAAGGATCGGTATTTTGGTCTGTTGTACTATTGCTGGGGAAAGCATCCGTTGGGCTGCTGATTTGAGCGGAACTTGGTTGAGCTATGAGCAAGGAAGCAAAGCTAATTCCTGCTGCCGTAGCAACAAAGAGTCTAGTAATTTGTAAAAATGGTTTTTTCATGGGTTTTGACCCTACCTAAAATTTATCTATTCTATCTTTTTAAGCCAGAGTCCGCCGCAGTTGGGGTTGAATACTCACTAAGGCGACTAGGGCAAAGCCAAACAACACCAGCAAGGCTCCCCCAAAGGTAACATCGCCCCAAGGAGCCTGCATCACTACACTACCTAGTTCCCAACTACTGTGGAAATAGAGATAGCGAATTGGTTCAATTGCATAGCTGAGAGGATTCAAAGTAGCCACAACCTGCAACCACTGAGGCATGAAGGATAGAGGTGCTAAAGCAGTACTCGCAAACAATAATGGTAGGTTGGTGACGAAAATCACTGCAATCAATTCAATGTGTCCGGGTAGAGCGAAAGCTAAACCGAGGGAGATGGCTGTTACACCCAAAGCTAAGAGTAAGACAATGAGAGCGATCGCACTTAAACCCGCTATATCTGGAAGTCCAGCGCCCAAAAATGCCGCTGCTGCAACAATTACGGCAGCTTGCAACAAACTTTGGCTGATGATAAAGATGGCTGAGGCAAAGACAATGGAAAACCGCGATGCTAACGGTGCTACCAGCAAACGATTCAAAAAGCCGAACTCGCGGTCAAACATCACTGGTAAACCAGCATTTAGCGCCCCAGCAAAGGCTGTAAACACAATAATGCCAGCAGCCAAAAATTGGCCGTAATTTGTTGTATTCCCAAATATACCCTTGGGAGCATTTTGGAACAAAGCACCAAATAGCACTAACCACATTACTGGTTGAATAATTCCAGCAACTAAAGATGAGGGACGGCGTTGCAATTGAATAAACAAGCGACGAGTTAAAGCCAACGTCTCTTGTACCAATTCACCGAAAAAGTTAGGTGCAGTATTAGCATCTGCTCGTGGCGATGCTAATGGTTGCCAATTGATATCAGATTTAGGAGTAACACTCATAGCAATTTTGGATTTTGGATTTTGGATTTTAGATTGGGATTGGGGATTGGGCACAAGAGGTAGAGGTGCAAAGGGGAGCACTTCGGCTACGCTCAGTGACCGAGGGGCAGGGGGAAAGACTTACTGCTTGCTCTTATCCTCTGCTCCCCTGCTCCTCTGCTCCCCTGCTCCCCCGCTCCCCATTCCCTATCTCATATTCTGCTTCTTTTCAGCTTTGGGATCGCGGGTGGCGACGGCTGCGAGTTCTGCATCCAATAAGGTGCGTCCTGTGGCAGCGAGATAAACGTCATCGAGGCTGGGGCGAGATTGGGCGATGCCAAATATGGGCAAGCCAGCATCATTCAGCGCTTGCTGTATGTTAATAAGAACATCATTTTGAGGTGTCACTACCAAGTTGAGCGAATTACCTTGAGCGCTGTTGATGATAACTTCTTGGACAAAGGGTAAAGGTTTCAGGAGGTTTTTAGCTTTTTCAGCTTCCTCAATGGGGGAAAATTCGCGGATTCGCAAGGTGATGCGATCGCCCCCTACTTGATCTTTCAATTGCGAAGGTGTACCACTGGCAATTACAACGCCGCGATCTATAATTGCCACGCGATCGGCTAGAGCGTCAATTTCTTCTAAATAATGGCTGGTAATTACTACCGTCGTCCCAGAGGCGCGTAATTTTCTCAGGAAATCCCACACCACAAAACGGGTTTCTATGTCAAGCCCTACAGTTGGCTCGTCCAACACCAAAACATCCGGTGCATGGAGCAATCCAGCAGCCAAGTCTAGGCGCTTGCGTAAACCGCCAGAGTATGTTCCTGTCTTTTTATTAGCGTATTCTTGCAAACCGAGTAAATCTAATACCGTTTCAATACGCTGTTTGGCTACTGCGCCTGGAAGGTGATAAAGTGCTGCTTGCAATTGCAGCAGTTCTTTTCCAGTCAACACCTTATCTATAGCGACTTCCTGAGCTACATAGCCTAGTCGTTGTCTTGCAAGTCTCGGATTATCCAACACAGAGATGCCAGATACTTCGATTTTGCCAGCATCCGGTGTGGTCAGCGTACACAAAGCACGCAAGGTAGTAGTTTTCCCAGCACCGTTGGGGCCAAGTAAACCAAAAATTTCTCCTGGTTCTACCTGAAAGGAAACATCCTGGACGGCAACCACTGTACCGTAGCGCTTTTGCAAATTTTGAATTAAAACGGCGGGAGCCATGACAGCCGATCCCCAACTATACAAATCTCAATAAAGTCTATCTTTATTGTAGAAGGTAGAGAGCAAGGAAATAGCGCATGAGCGAAAATCTGTAAACAAATTCGCGTCATGCGCTATGCTGCCAAAAATTTTTAATTATTCTAAACAAGTTGCTCGATTGCGTTTGTAGCGAAACAAACCAAATACTACAGCAACTAATCCTAAACCTGGAAGATTTGCAGGCTCTGGAACCTGAGTACGAATGGGAGGCTTAGGCGGAGTGTAGTACTTCGTTGGGACATCTGGTAGATCGCCATTAAATAGATAGTTGTGAGACTCACCATTTCCTGTCAAAGAAGCTACCACTACATTGCCGTTAACTTGACCATTATTGAAATTGAAATTAGCCAAAGGCGCAAGAATACTACCTTGGATGCCAATCCCACTGGCAGTTATGTTTGTCGCTTCATAGAAGTTGTAAATTACCTTTTGTTGATCTGTGCCTTGGATAGTGAACCCAAAGTTTTGCAGCGACACATCCTTACCGCTGATATTGACAACAATAGTTGAGTTTGCGTCCCCCTTAATTTCAAAATAGTTTGTCTTGGAGACATCTGAGCCTGCAAGATTAAAAACATTGAAAGCAGTACCACTACCACTAAGGTTAATACCACCCCAAGATTGAACAGTGGTTTTACCAGTAGGAGTCAAGGTTGCCAAATATTCAGATAACCCTCGAAGTTGTTTCCCTGCTTCATTGAAGTCGATGGGATTACCTTGGCTGAGAGTTCCTTGGGGAAATCCCACATTGCTGGATACATTGGCGCTGCCTCCATAGACAGCATTACCGTGGTAAACTTGACCGTTACTTAAAGTTAAATTCTGTCCAGCGACTACTACGTTGCCGCTATTACCAGAAAGTCTGCTTCCAAGTCCGCCGATGAAATTTATGTTACCGCCAGCAGCGAGTTTTCCTTCAATATCTGTATATTTTTGAGAGATATCTCCCAAAACAAATACATTGTAATCAGAGGCAGCGCCTAACTCAACTGCATTCGCTCTTGCTGAGAAACCCAGCGCCAGAGTGACTACAATTGGAACGGCTACTTGCCTCCAAATATAATAGGTTTTTGATTTCATCTTCTGATTTATAAATCATCAACATGATCCTATGGGTATAAATTAAAGATGGCATTAGTCAGATAGATATTTTCATTGAAGTTTCATACTGGTATTACTACTATATATTTTTCCCTAAATCATCCGAAAAACCGCACATTTACTATTGACTTCATCAATTAGACTTTTCTGAAGAATAATTCAGTAGTTATAACGTTATTTCACAACTTTCAAAGTTTTGAGGCTAATGTCATTACAACCGCTGATAAATCCCCCCATAGCCTGGATTTGTTGTAGGTATTCAAGGACTGATTTGGTGATGACTTCTCCCGGCATTAACACAGGAATTCCTGGGGGATAAGGACAGACGATTTCGGCACAGATGCGTTTATTGGTTTGTGTCAAAGGTAGTATTTCAGTGACAGCAAAAAAAGCTTCACGAGGAGAAATTTGTAAAGCATAATCTAGTGTTCTGTCTAGATTTAGCCAAACCTGGTTTTTAACAGTCAACTTGCTTCGGCGATATTCTTTGGTGAGGGTGGTGAAACCTTGCACTAATTGTTCAATATCGGCTGGGGTGTTACCCAAACTAATAATAAAGGTGAGATGTTGTAGTGAGGCGAATTCAGCAGTAACACCTAATTTTTCATCGAGAATTTCATCTGCTTCAAATCCGGTTAAACCTAAACCAGAAACAGTGATAGTTAGTCGCGTTTTGTCTAAAGCGACAAAGCCGGGAGATTCCTCCAACTGAGGCATTTCCAAAACTGATAATTCAGGAATTTGACTGATTCTGGTTCTAGCTTCCTCAGCAAGTTGCAAAGTGCAAGACATCAGCATTTTTCCGTGCATTGCCATTTGCTGACGCGCTGCATCTAAAGAAGCTAAAAGTAAATAACTAGGACTGGTAGATTGTACCAGTTGCAAAGCTTTACTGATGCGATCGCAATCTATCTTGTCACCTTGGACGTGCAGCATCGATGCTTGTGTCATTGCACCGAGTACCTTGTGGATGGATTGTACAGTTAAATCTGCACCTGCGGCTAAAGCTGGAGTGGGTAATTCGGGATGAAAGGTAAAATGTGCGCCGTGTGCCTCGTCTACGAGTAGAGGAATATTATATTGATGTGTGATATTGGCGATCGCACTCAAATCTCCACAAACGCCGTAATATGTTGGATAAACCACCAATACTGCTTTCGCATCGGGATGCTGTTGGAGTGCAGATTGTACAGCGTTGGGCGTGATGCTATGGGCAATATCTAAAACTGGATCGTATTCAGGATTGAGAAAAATGGGTATTGCGCCAGAGAGAATTAAACCTGCGATCGCAGAAGAATGCACATTGCGAGGCAGAATGATTTTATCACCTGTGCCACAGGTAGCAAGAATAGCCGCTTCAATCCCACAGGTAGAACCATTGACAAGGAACCATGTTTGCGAAGCGCCAAAAGCCTCAGCTGCTAATTGTTGTGCTGCTTGAATAACACCTTGGGGTGCAAAGAGATTATCTAAATCTGCTAATTCGGTTAAATCAGCGCGAAAGACGGCTTTACCCAGTAAGTCAGCCAAGGATTGAGAAATTCCCTCACCTAGTTTATGTCCTGGGGTGTAAAAAGGCGCATGAGGTCTTGCTGCATTGGCTTTTAAGGCATCTAATAAAGGTGTTAGGCTTTGATCGAGCATTAAAATAAAACAAACCGTTAATGATAAAATTTGAAATCTGTTAGAGCATATTCATAAAAGAATTAGCTTTTTACTGCACGCTCTCTCACCCATTGTTTTAACAGAGGAATTTCAAAATCATATCCTCCATTGATTTTGTGTAAAATATGATAACGCAACAAGCGGGTTAATACCTTTTCAGCAATTTCAGTACCTATAGATAATAAAATATCTGTTCTGGCAACTTGTAATAATAACTCTTGACCAATTACCATTTCTTCTGGTGTAGTTCCTGTAAATTCTGTCCAAATATTTGTAAAATAAGGTTGACCGGAAATAAATGCGTCATTAATTGAAGCTTGCAAGAGTTCAGCAGTAATAAAATCAGTATGGTTAAAGTTAGCTTGATTCACCATTGATGCCCCCAATAATTGTAGGCAGTAAGGGTGACAATTGGTAAATCTCAATACTTCCTCTACAATGCCTGGAGCGTAACGCAGTGCAAAATCTGGATCTGGATTAAGCAATAATTCCTCGGCTTCGTTATCTTCAAGATAAAGCATTTTTATCGGGACAACGCTGATAAAATAGCTACTCCAATTTGGGCCTAATTCCTCTAAAGTTTGCACCCCAGAAAAGAGAAAACCGAGTTGTTCATAATGTTGAATTAAGTGGCGCAGTTCGTCAAATAAACGTAAAGTTATCTGTCCTTTTTCAATGGCGGTACCGATTTTTTCAAATTCATCAAGGTTGAGAAGGATGCGCCGTTCTCCGATTTGGGCAAGTGCTTCATCCAACCAATCTTCTAAGTTAGTATAGGGACTAGTTTGAAAATCGGTGCGTTTGGGAATGTTTGGTAATTGAACACCTTGACTTTTACAGTCTTTATGAATTGCACGGACTAAGCCAAAGCAAAAGTCAGATTCGCTGGTGGTAATGGCGGAACTTTGCATATCCACAAATACGGGGAGGATATCACTGGGAAGCAGGCGGGGAAAGTTATACAAAAAGGAAGTTTTACCACAGCGACGAGGGCCATGCAGCACAAGGGTAGGTCGGTCACGGTCTAGAACTCGACGGACAATTTCATTGGCAAATCTCTGACGACCTTTAAATAAGTTTTTTTGGTCAAGTCGCACCGGATTTCCATATTGGAATGGGTTGATTAGTTCGCCTTGAGAGATTTTGCGTTGTTCATTTTGTTCCAGTTCAATAACCGTTTGCCAACGTTCCAGTACAGGTGTCCAGCGTTTAATGGCTTGGTCTTTAAGTCCCAGAGAGGCTAATTGAGATTGTAATCGAACAAGCTTATTATTGATTTTTTCTAATCCTCGTTCTCGTAGGGGTATATTTTCATTTTCGAGTGCAGATTGAATATCTTGAATAATAGTTTGCAAACGAGGAAGAAGGATAGAAAGTTCAGGTTTAACCTTTGGCAAAGGTGTTTCTATAGTGGAGGTGTCGCTGTCAGAATTGAGGTGATAGAAGGGGAAAATCAGGAAGGGTAATATAGGATGGTCTGAGTTGGTAGTAAAGATTAGTTCTGGAATGCTTTGAATTTGCTTGAGCTGGTCGGCGACAATTTGCGGTAAGGCATTTTGCAAGGTTATTTGTAATCCTGGTAAGGAAGAAGTTTGAGTATATTGAAAGATTTTCAAAGCTGCTTGAGGATTGCTGCTAAAAGCTGAAATGAAAAGCTGTTCGTAATTAGGTAATGCTAAGGGCAGCCAGAGAAGTTCACTGGTATAGGGAGGTAAGCTGTAAAGTAATTGCAATGGTTGAGGACGAAGGCGATTAATAATTGATATGAAAAAGCTGAAAGGAGCAAATAAAAGATAGTCAATAATTCTGTAATAGCTAACTAAGACTACAGGAATAATTAATGCTGAAAGCCATCTTAAATTGTGGGCAGAAAGAACTATTAAAATTACTGTAATAAGGATAAAAAAGCCATTATTTTTGCTTGGTGCAAGAGCAAAGGCTATTATAGCTGCATAAACCAAAAACCAGGGAAAGCCTAAAGTAATACCACCTCCCAATCCAACCCCCAATCCAACCCCTAATCCAACCGCCACGATGAGTACCACGAATCCCGCTACTCCAAACGTTACGACTTTCTGCACTCCGCCCCCCACTACTCTTACCACCTCCATTGCACCTGCCCCCACTCCTACCCCCATGGTGAACCCCACGATCGACCCCACGAATCCCGCCACTCCAGCCGCTATTTCAACCGCAAAATCCTCAAATCCAACCTCAGGTGTGATCTCTACTTCTCCCGTTACTCCCACCACTTCTTGTATGACTTTTGCCTCCACTGCAAACACCACAGTGCCACCCATCAATGCCACCCAAAGTCCCACTGCTTCGTACACCACATCACAAGTAAGGAAAGGATGTTCTTTTTTAAAGAGTTGTGATACTAAGCGAACAGTTAAATATACTCCCGAAAATACCCCGAAAACTGTAGCTGCAAAAGCTATATCAATAAAAAGTGGAAGTTTGAGGTATTTGATAGCTGCTATTAAAGCTCTTAAGAAGATATTAGGTTGAATGGAGACAACTATCAACCACAAAAATGGGATAAACAGTCCTAAAGGTAGAAAAAAAAATGCTATTGCATAGGCACTTAATATTGAACAAGGTAACTGTAGCCAATTTAATAGTTGATTGTACTCAACTATTTTTAAAACAAGAGGAATATTTAGAATAAATAATATTAATAGATATTGACTAATGAATCGTGAATTTCCGGTTAAAATATAATCCTGAAAAGTTTTGTCTACTCTTTGCCCATTTTCTTCTTTTTGTGGCAACCATTCATTTATTCGTTGCTGAAGCCTTGAAGGACAAAACATTGCCCACCAAAATAGCTCCCAAGTTTCCCGTAAAAACAGTAACATTTTATTTAAAATTTGATATTTAAATCGTTTGCTTCTTAACTTTTACATTTCACAAAATCTGCAAAAACACAGCTAAATAAACGCCCATTCTTCCGTAATAACCCATGACGCTGAAGCCGATCTTCTGCTATATTTGAAATAAGTAAATTACCTCCTCCTAATTTGTGACGCAATGCTAAACGTTCAACTTCAGTTAAATCTTTCCAAAGTTCTTCAAAACGAGGCTTGGCTTGAAAATTAAACTCATTTTTAGCTATTTCTTGATTCCCATATTGCCACAACATTGCCCCCGCCATCTGCACATAATAGGGCAATCCCCCTGCTATCTCATCTACCCATTCCAATAGTGCAGAATTAGGCGTAAATCCTTTATGAATAATGCTTTGCCAAGCTTCCTTCTCTAATGCCCCTAAAATAGTCATACTGAAAATATTGGCAAAGGGAGAACCCAGACTCAAAGTTTCGTAAACTTCATTAAGAGGTCGTTTACTGGCAATTACCATTGTTAATAAACCCGCAGAAGCCTTAGAACGCCAATCTTCTCCCCAATCCTGAAACAATTCCAATCTATCTTTTTTACTCGCAATGGCTTCAAACTCATCCAATAAAATAATTAAACGATACCCTTCATCTACTAAAAGCTGTAAGCCATCTTCTACTGCAAAGCCATCTTCATTATCTTCCTTTAACCAAGGAAAATTCCCTGTTAGTTTGTGAATCCCTCGCCTTAAGCCTTCAATAATTCCCTCTGAAGTATGAAAATTTCCATTCGTTAAATCTAAGAAAACAACTAAAGGCTTTTGTTCGCCAGAACAAAATTCGCTGGTTCTTTCTCTGATATATCGCAATAGAGAAGTTTTTCCATTGCGCCGCAAGCCTATTAAATTGACACATTGAGGACTAATTGCGCCAATGCGGTTTTTAATCTCTAAAATCTCTTTTCTCCGTCCGTAAAAACGTTGTGGAGGAACAGGAAGACCATATTCAAATGGATTCTCACCTTTGGGCTTTAGCTGATGGAATTGTTGATTAAGTAAAGCAATTTCGGGAAACTGTTGCACAATAACTTGAGCCGAAACTGCCCGCCCCCCTAAATCGTTACCCTCATCACGGGAAAGATGCACAATTCCACAAACTTTACCTGTTAGTAAATTTAGCAAAGGCGAACCACTAAACCCTGAGATAACTTGCCCTTGCTTTAACTTATAGAGAATAATATCCTGTTTAAAACTTATTCCTTCATATTTAAAACTTGCTGAATCTCCCAGCGAATAATCAACTTCGCTATTCTTGGGATAACCGAAAATATATAAGTCATCGTTGGTATTGGGTTCTGTGTCATCCAATTCAACACAGGGATGATCCAAACAATCCTCGTACAATTGTAAAAGGGCTAAATCAAGGGGATATTTGTATAATTGCGTAACTTTAGCTGTGTAATTCTGGTTTCCTGCTTTCCAGAATACTTGCACAGGGTTATCTTTCGCAGATTCGACCACATGGGCGCAAGTGAGAATCCAATTCGGTGCAACAAAAAAACCTGTTCCCTGACTACTGGCAACATTTAAACGCACTGTACAGCGTTGTAAATAGTCTTCGTTACCCATTAATTGCTCTCACGCAGCATCTTTGTAAAAAGATTACCACAACTGTAAGACAATCAATTGTTATTTACCCCATTCCATCGTAATTTCCAGGTTAGCTGTGCCTGTTCCTTTGACAATTAAAGCGGTTAGTTGTCCTGACTCAACTCCAATTTGTAAACCTAGTTTGACACTAAATTTATCTGGCTTGACTGTCTCGCTAATATCTTTTAATGTACCTGCGACATCTTCAGCAATGGATTTAATAATTTCTGTCGCTTGTTTAAAGACTCTGGTTTCAGCAGAAACAGGTTGTTCTCCTATAGGCGTAACCTCTACTTTAATTATTTTGCCGTCAGAAAGTTCAAAGGAAATAATTTTGGTTTTATCTGCCATACTTTATTTTTTATGTTAATTTCTCGTGCAAGGCTCTTCCTAAATAATGCGAAAAAGGTATATGGTATTGTTACATTTTTCGTGCGCGATTAATTTGAGAAAAATTGGTATTGCACGCAGAGGCGCAAAGGATACAGAGGAACAAGAAAATCGTTACACAGAATGCTATGCTTGCGTTAAAATCCGTAAGTCCTGTGTAGCTTACTAGATGAGACCTTATCATCAAATCCCAATTTTCGAGTGTGGTGAACCGCTAATAGCGATTCCTTTAGAATTGTTTGCGGTGGAATCTCCCCATCCTTATGAAAAATTAGGTGCGCCTTATGGCGATCGCTCCCCTTATTATCTACGTCAAAGCGTTATCGAAAATTTGCTCCAAGCGCAAAATTATCTTAATCTTCTGCATCCTAACTGGCATATCCAAATCTTTGATGCTTATCGCCCGATCGCAGTCCAGCAGTTTATGGTAGATTACAGCTTCGCCCAAGCAGTGCAGGATAGGGGATTAACTAACGTGGAATTATCCCCAAACCAACGCCAAGAAATTTGGGAAGCAGTTTATGCAATTTGGGCTGCACCAAGTTTGGATGAAAAAACTCCACCTCCTCATAGTACGGGTGGGGCGGTGGATGTGACGCTAGTAGATGATACAGGGCAAATAGTGAATATGGGTTCGCCGATTGATGAAATGTCAGAGCGATCGCATCCAGATTATTATGCCAATAGCGATCGCTCAGAAGCACAAAAGTATCATGCTTACCGTCAGCTATTGCGAGATGTAATGTTAAAAGTCGGTTTTCAACGCAATCCTAGAGAGTGGTGGCATTTTTCTGTTGGCGATCAAATGTGGGCTTGGCTGAATAATCAATCTAATCCAGCCAATCCTGTCACAGCACGTTATGGACGGCTTGTATAGATGCGTTATGCATCTTGAGGATTCAGTTCTTTTAACTCGTCGGTAGTGTAAGTACCAATGGGAGTCCAAACCAGATAGGGAAGGAGTAACAGCGCCGCCATTAGAGAAATCGGTAAAACGCAGATTGCCAGGACAACGCCTGAAATCAAACCTATCAGCCCAAGAATTTCCCCAGCTTTGAGACTGCGAAACCTCAGCATTATAGGTATGTAGGCGACGGTGATAATTTCTACCACAAGATACAAAGCCATTATTAGCCAAGTAATTAGGCTTCCGGGATTTTTTTCCCAGACAATATAAGCTGAAGCTGCACCACAAATAAAAATCACAGTCCAGATGACCGGAATCAGTGGCTCAAAAACTAGCCAGCGAGGGCGACTTAACTTTGCAAACCATTTAACATCACGCGGCGCGATCAAGAAACTACCAAGGGCGATGAAGAAAGTTACAGCCCCAATTATTATCCAAGATGGAATCATAATGCACTCAAGCTTTGTGTATTTTGTCAAGTCATACACTGCAAGTGTGACAATTTAGGCTATATGTTTAATCATTCTCTGGGGCGATTCTTAGGCATCTTGAGGATTGAGACGGATCATCTGCCAAGTGGTATAAGTACCAATGGGACTCCAGAGCAAATAAGGAACTAGTAATAGGGCTGCCCAAGCAGAAAAACCTAAGACTGCAAGTATCAATAAAGCACAAATGATTAAACCTGTGCCACCGAGAATTGTGCCGACTTTCAGACTGCGAAGCTTAAACATTACAGGCGTATAGGCAATGGTAACTATTTCTAATAGCAGATATAAACCCATGATTAACCAGGTTGAGGTGCTTCCTGGGTCTTTTTCCCAGACAATATAGGCTGACCAAGCACCGCAAATAAATATTACAGTCCAAATAATGGGAATTGCGCCCTCAAAAGTTAGCCATCTCGGTCGTTGTAAACGCTTGAACCATTGGCGATCGCTAGGCGTAATCACGTTCGCGGCTAAAGCAACCAAGAAAGCCACGCCCCCAATCACCATCCAAGATTTAATCATGCCCGTTAGTCCTTTACAAGCGCTATCTATCGCTTAATATCACTCTTTATAGTGTGATTTTGTCAATTTTATTGCTAATTACTCATCATCCCTGAGTTTGAAACCTTCACATCGTTTGGCTGGATTTTAAATTATGGGCATTGGGAATGGCACAAAAAGTAGAAAGGACATGATTCGTGTGACTTTTTTAGTGTCACGCGATTTGGATGCTATTTTTCTAGATGCGATCGCCAAAGCGCGTCCTGGTTGGGATAATGTAGTCAATGTTGGATGTGCAGCAAATGCACGTTGGAGATAGCTTACAGCGCTGCATTTGGTTCTTAATCCACGCTTATCTGCCAGCCTCCGCCTCAATTAATTATATCTACAGGACTTACGCAACTGGCACATTGAGATCGCTAATGAATAGTACCTTGGTACTATAAAGCTGCACATGAAATGAACAGTCTTGACAGTCCTGCAAGCAAGCTAATAAGTTGCTGTACCGGAACGTACTAATATTGTCGGCTGAGTCCCAGAGGTTATCTATGTCCAGTTTTTCATATGCGACCGTCACGTTGATGGCTGTCTTCAAGTGTACTGCGATCGCCTCGACCACTACCCTCAACCATTACGATTAAGAACGTGAGTATAAATCGTAGTTAATTTTTCCGTATAATAACTACTTAGACTTCTAAGTTATTGATTAGGACGTAGTTTTAAAGTGGTCTGTGGGGTGATAATGCCGGAAGAAACAATTCTGATTGTAACGGATGATGTAGAAGAATCCAGCATTGACGGACAAAGAGGTTGGGGAAGTGTTCAGCAACGCTTGAGTAAGGTAGCAGAGATTCCTGTATCTGTGCTGGAGCAGAATATGAACAGCCTCTTGCGGATAGTGGGGCGATTATTCCAACAGGTTGATCAACAGGTGGGATCACAATCCGATCTTTGCTTGGATGAAGTCACGCTACAAGTAGAAATCAGCGCCAAAGGAGAGGTTAAGCTATTTGCAGGAGGCGAAGCTGCTGGAAAGGGTGTGATTACGCTAAAGTTTAAGAGACCGAGCTAGAAGTAGATGGTGAAGAACTGGGCAATTGTAATTGGTATCAACTACTACGAACACTTGCCACTTAAGAAGCATCTAAAGTGTGCAGTACAAGATGCAGAAGCAATGAAAGCGTTCCTGTGTAACAGTGCTGGATTTCCATCTGAAAACATCCTATTTTGTTCTGATCACTCGCAACCTATCAGCAATATCCCCACCCGTCCTTCTCGTACAAACCTACGTCGGATTCTGTTTGAGAAGAGTCTACAGGCTTTTGAAGCTGATAACTTTTGGTTTTTTTTTGCTGGACATGGAATTAGCAAAAACTGGCAAGATTACTTGCTTCCCTGTGACGGCGATGCCAATGATCCCGAAACCGCTATCTCAATTCGAGATGTTGTTGATTGCCTACGTCGTTGCAAAGCAAAAAACATTGTCCTAGTTTTAGATATGTGCCGCGAAGGCGAACTTCAACCAAGTGGTAGTCGCGGAGTTAGTGAAGTGGGCGAAGAAACGATTAAAATCACTCACCAGCAAGGTATCATCACTATTTTTTCCTGCCAACTTGGTAAAGAATCATATGAAATTGCTGAACTCAAACAGGGAGCCTTCACTCACGTTCTTCTCAACGGCTTGCAGCAGAATATGATTTTGCGGCAACTGGAGCAATATCTTAGACGAGAAGTTCCGGCTCTCAACCACAAATACGACAAACCCGTTCAAGAACCGCTGGTCATCCCTGAACCAGGATTGAAATATGACTTGTCTCTGTTTCCAGAACTTGTGAAGACAAAGGGTAATAATAATGACTTAAGGTCTCAGCAGACTGGCACAATCGATGTAGAGAGTCGAGGGCAATTGCAAACTCCTTCACAACGCGACAGAATACAGCAACAAATCCAAGTGTTAGAGGCAATCATCGAGGACGCAAAATCTAACCCAAGCTTTGCAAATGTACGTGAACGTTTTTTGCAGTTAAGGAAAGAGACAACTGACTTTCTCTCAGAAGAAGTCGGCAAAAAAGAAGCGCTAACCTTAGTTATGATATGTCCACGTGGAGACTTTAAAGCTGATAAGGCTCGCCTACTCAATGAGGCGACACAGATTCGCAATTACTTACTCACATTATCCCAGAAACTCAATTGAGAGGAAACTCAGGATGGCATCAAAGAATTTTTCTAGCAAAGAAGTTGATATAGATGTGTTGATTACTGAGTTACGTGATTTTTTTGAAATAAAAAACTACAAAATAGACTATAAACAGGGAACATCAGGAGCGATCATTTTAGATACGAATAAGGCTGGCAAGCCTTATGACTTCCTTGGTCTTTCGCTCAGAGTAACAGTCAGGTTAAACTCTGGATCTGAAGTAACCCGTATTTGGATAGGGAATCAGAAGTGGGTTGACAAAGTTATTGTAGGGTTTAGTGGTTTGGTAATTTTTGTTTGCCAGGGAACTATCTACTTGTCTTCTTTTAGTTTTGGTCTATTTCAGGTTGGCTTACTACTTCTGAAATTGTTTTCTATTTTACTAATACTGCTTCCTGCGCTAGGTGCGTATTTGCAGTACAAAGTTACACAGGATGTATGGAATATGATTGAAGATCATGTGGCACTTCGATCCACAGTAAATCCTTGATAACCTTATTTACTAAACTCAGAATGATTATACAAGAGAATAACAATTCAAAAATCAAAAATCAAAAATCAAAAATAATATTAGCGATCGCACTCTACAAAGGATCAATAGCATATATCGTGAGATTTCTGAGACAACCAGAGCTAGGATAAGAAGGTAGTCTGTCGCAGACAAGCTAACTATATGACATCCACATCGCGTGTTGTTCATAGAGACCCCGATATATTGGGAGGAATACCTGTTTTTATTGATACTCCTGTCCCAATAAAAACCTTGCTCGATTACCTAAAATCGGGTGACTCACTGGATGAGTTTTTAGATCACTTTCCCAGTGTCAGCCGTGAGCAAGCGATCGCTTTATGGAATAACTCTATTCTTTTTGATGATGAAATCTAATTCCTAAAAAGATGTCGTAAACAAACTCAAAAAAGTCCTTTTTCTGCAACAATCCTGAAGTTTGATAACATCCTTTTTCATCTAACAGTGGTTTCATCACATAGTATGCAGGCTGGTAATTATACCAGGGAATAGAAGGCCACAAATGATGAATTAAGTGGTAATTCTGTCCCATAATTAGGATATTGAGAACTTGGTTCGGGTAGACGCGGGCATTTTTCCAGCGATCGCGCTCCGCAAAAGGACGATGGGGCAAATAGTCGAAAAATAATCCTAGTGCTATGCCCACCACAAAAGCCGGTAAAAACCAAAAATTGAGAACATAACCCAAAAAGTGGTATTGCACAGAGATATAAACAATTACACCGACAATTAAGCGGCTGATAAACCATTCTAATAGCTCATATTTCCGCCACAATCGCCGTTGAAAGAAAAACACCTCGTGGTACAAAAACCGCACTGCAATCAGCCATAGCGGCCCACCCGTAGAGACATAATGATCTGGGTCGTCTTTAGGATGGTTGACATGACCATGATGCTGTAAATGCACCCGCGTAAATACTGGAAAAGCAAAAGCTAGCATCAACGCACTACCATGTCCTAACATCGCATTCATCACCCGGTTGCGATGGGCAGATTGGTGACAGGCATCATGAATTACTGTTCCAGCACAATGCAAGGCAATAGTATTAACGCAAAAGCATAGCCAATGCGGCCATTCCCAAAGCCAGTAACCAAAGTTGGATAACACTAGCATGGATACAGCAACAGAAAACAGCAGCAGCGTCGGATTGAAATCACCAGGAGGCGCTAAAAATTCCTTGGGTGGGATTGTCAATGGCTTTTGTGCCTCCGATGCGATCATCTCTAACATTGACTCCTTCTTGAGCAGACATTACGAATATACGATAAATATTATTGAATGATAAAGTTTTGCAAATTTTTGTATAGCAAGATTTATCCACAGCTTTGCATATCAGCAGATGAATAACGCTATGATTCCAGACGAAGCCTAGTCTTTGCTGATAAGTGGGATATGACCATCGGCAAGAAGTTAATGGAACAAACTCCTTCGTTGGGAGGATGTATACAAGATTGATGTACTATATCTAGTCTATCCCACAGCCCCCACTCTCCCATAAACCCTCATCTAACTGCTTATATCTTATTGATATAGCAGTGACTGAAAAGGAGATGCCACTTAAGTTACGATGACTTCCCAGATAGCTCCCTAACTTCAGCCCCTATGCAATTACGAGATTCTCTGCGCCGGACAAAAATTGTCGCTACTATTGGCCCCGCCACTAGCAGTCCTGAAATGCTCAAGGCGATTATTGAAGCGGGAGCCACGACGCTGCGGCTAAACTTCTCCCACGGAACTCATGCCGACCATCAGCGTAGTATTCGCTTAATTCGGCAAACCGCTTTTGAATTAAATCAGCCAGTAGCTATTCTCCAAGACTTGCAGGGCCCAAAAATTCGCTTAGGAAAGTTTGACAACGGGTCTATAGTTTTGGCAAAAGGCGATCGCTTCACCTTGACAAATCGTCCAGTAGTAGGCACGCAGGAAATTAGTTGCGTCACCTACGATTATTTAGCCGAAGAAGTCCCAGTTGGTGCAAAAATCCTCCTCGATGATGGACGAGTAGAAATGGTTGTGGAGGAAATTAATCGGGACAAAGGTGATTTGCATTGTCGAATCACCGTGCCTGGTAAACTTTCTAACAACAAAGGCGTAAACTTCCCCGGCGTTTACCTGTCAATTAAGGCAATGACCGACAAAGATCGAGAGGATCTGATGTTTGGTCTAGATCAAGGTGTCGATTGGGTGGCACTTTCCTTTGTCCGCAATCCCCAGGACATGATCGAAATTAAAGAACTAATTTCCAGCACAGGCAAGCAAGTACCAGTGGTTGCCAAAATTGAAAAGCACGAAGCCATTGAACAAATGGAGGCGATTCTGGCTTTATGTGATGGCGTGATGGTTGCCAGAGGCGACTTAGGGGTGGAATTGCCAGCAGAAGATGTTCCGGTACTGCAAAAGCGGCTAATTGCCACAGCAAATCGCTTGGGAATTCCGATCATCACCGCTACTCAGATGTTAGATAGCATGGTGAGCAATCCTCGTCCTACCCGCGCCGAAGTATCGGATGTGGCAAATGCGATTTTAGACGGTACAGACGCGGTGATGCTCTCCAATGAAACCGCAGTGGGTAGCTTCCCTGTAGAAGCAGTGGCGACGATGGCGCGAATTGCCGAACGTATGGAGCAGGAAGAAGCCCAACACCTAAACCTACGTTCTACGAGAGATGCCCGACGCTCCATTCCTAATGCGATTAGTCAAGCTGTCGGTCAAATTGCCGAACAATTAGGTGCAGCGGCAATTATGACCCTAACCCAAACGGGTGCAACCGCTCGTAATGTCTCTAAGTTTCGTCCTCACACACCAATTTTGGCAGTGACACCCCATGTAAATGTGGCGCGGCAGCTACAGATGGTGTGGGGAGTCAAACCGCTGTTGGTGCTAGGATTACCTTCCACTGGTCAGACATTTCAGGCTGCGATTAATGTAGCTCAGGAATTGAAGTTACTGTCTCAGGGAGACTTAGTAGTGATGACGGCTGGTACACTCCAGGGTATTTCTGGCTCTACAGATTTGATTAAGGTAGAAGTGGTAACGGCAGTACTAGGTCACGGAATTGGACTGGGACAAGGTTCAGTGAGTGGTCGCGCACGGGTGGCTAATACTGGTATGGATGTGAGTAACTTTAATCCTGGAGATATTTTGGTTGCACCCCGCACTAGTGCCGATTTTGTTGAGGCAATTCGGAAAGCTGCCGGAATTATTACCGAAGATGAAAGTCTCACAAGTCACGCGGCAGTAATTGGCTTACGTCTCGGTGTACCAGTGATTGTCGGTGTTAAACAGGCAACGCAGGTGATTCGAGATGGGGCGATTATAACGCTGGATCTGCAACGGGGTTTGATTTACTCTGGGGCGGTGAGAACGGCTTAGGATTGGGTAGAACACAGCAGGGGAGCAGGGGAGCAGGGGAGAGAGTTGCAGCAGGTTTTTCCCTCTGCCCCTCAGCCTCTCTGCCTCTTGTGCCAATGCCCAATCCCTTTATGAAACAGTTGCGATCGCAGCCCCAAGCCATCCAGCAAAGTTTTGTTGCTGTTTGGAGTTAGGATGCGCAACAGGCTTTACCTGATATCTAGTTGGACGTGGTGATGCCAGGGTGATGGAATAAGTACGGAGTTCGTCTTGGTGGAAAACTGCGACTTCTATTTTATCGTTTGGTTGATAATCTTTTAAGCGATCGCTTAAGCCACCCGCCGTTACCTTAATTCCATCAATTGCCAACAACTCATCACCTGCATCAATTCCGCCTACTTGTGCAGGTGAACCAATCTCCACAAACTTAACGATCTCTCGCCCATTCTCTGTATTGATTCTTACACCCAGGTAAGGTTCTTCCTGTTGATCGGCTACCAACTGCAAGCCGAAGGGTTCTAGATACTGATTAAATGGCAAATCTTCAGTACTATCAACGTAGCGTTTAAAGAAATCAGTCAAATCGATTCCGGCAACAGATTCGATAACTTTCTGCAACTGTTCTGGGGTATAGCCAATTTCATCTTGCCCAAATTGCTGCCACATTTTCAGCATCACGTCATCAAGGGAGCGCTGATTGTTGTGAGTAGAGCGAATCAGCAAATCCAGCAACAACGATACCATTTCTCCTTTTAAATAGTAAGAAATTTGGGAATTCCCGCTATTGGCATCGGGGCGATAGAGTTTTATCCAGGCATCAAAACTCGACTCGGAAACAGGTTGTACCTTGCGCCCCGGTGTTGTTTCATATCTGGTAATTTCCTTACCCAAGTTATTTAAATACGACTGAACATCATAAATTCCCGCCCGCAAAGGAATTAACAAGTCATAGTAACTAGTAGTACCTTCACAAAACCATAATGATGGTGTGTAATTTTCTTGGTCGTAATCAAAAACCTCTAATGCTTTTGGGCGAATTCGCTTGACATTCCACAAGTGAAAGAACTCGTGTGCAACTAATTGCAGAAAGCGATCGTATTTTTCCTGAGCGCGAAACCCAAAACGTTGGTAAATTAAAGAGCAAGAGTCTTTATGCTCCAAACCGCCAAAAGCTTGGCTAAATAAATGTAGTAGAAACACATATCGTTCATAAGGCAAACCGCCGAACATCTGCGCTTCTACCTGAATAATTTTTTGGATATCAGCAATCAGCTGCTGAACTTGGTAATTACCTTGCCCCCAGATTGCCAATTCATGGGGTTTTCCTAATACCTCAAATTTATACAATTGGTGGGAACCAATCTCAAAGGGAGTATCCACCAAAGTATCAAAATCGCCAGCCAAGAAAGTATTTGTTTCTTCAGCAACGGGAGGTAGAGCAGTAGTTACCTGCCATTTCGGGTGTGGTGGTACGATAGTGACGCGAATGGGTTGCTTATCCCAGCCAGATATTCTAAAAAATAGTGCCGCACCGTTAAAATAACCGTGAGTGGTATCTAAGTGATTGGTTCGTACTGATAGCTCATTCGCAAAAATGCGGTAACGTACAGTTAATTCTGAAATACCTATTTTGTCTACCTGCCAGTGATTTTTACCGAGCTTCCGCCAAGTTAAAGGCTTATCCTCTGCAAAAGCCTCAAAATCCTGTAAATTCTTGGCGTATTCCCGGACTAAATAGGAACCAGGTGTCCACACTGGCAGTTTTAAATCGAGAATTGGTGAGGGATGATTGACAAGGCGTAAAGTCACCTCAAACAGATGGGTTTCTGGTTGGGACATTGCCACCAGGTAATGAATAGTTGGCCCAGTTTCCTTGATGTAGATATTGGGACGAGTTGCTGTTGCTTCAGTCATCTTGTTTACTGAGGTAATTGTTAATGGGCTTTGCTCTCAAATAAAGATTACACTTTATTTCTTTTCCATAACTAAAAGTTATAGGGCTTTTTAAGTACATAAATACTATACAGAATTTGGGTATTTCAACCATATTTAGCTGTCTGCGATGTCTACGATGGTCACTGAGCGGCTGGTGAGCGGAGTCGAACCATTGTCGTACCACTGCAAGCGCAGCGTCTCGTAGAGAAGTGCGGGCTACGCCAACGTACCAAAAATCGGCACTAGTGAGGCCAAGTCAAAAGTAAGCTGGATGGCGCAGATTCTCCGATTGGAAAACCCATTTTGAAAATATACTTTAGTTTTCAGGTACAACCTGTAGATGCTCAAATATAATACCCGTATCCTTGACTTCTCAACAGAAGTCGAGGTTCCATTTACTGAGCATTTATCGAAAATCGAAAATCCATGACTGAAAACGAAAAGGATACAGGGCAACTAAATTTATTTATGGGGATCATTAATTTTAAATTTTGAATTTTGAATTTTGAATTCGGAGCAAAGCCCTTCACCTCGTTCTTGGGAAATGGCAAGTGCGCTACACCACGCAGAATTAGATATTACTCCGGCGGTGGGGGTGGCTACTGCGACTGAGTTTCAGGCTTTTATTCAACTTTACAAAACACTACCGAATCTGACACCTATTTTGGCAGGTAAAGGCGATCGCATTCCCTGGCCTCAAGAACCAAGTACTAAGTATGCCACAGCAATTGGTTTAACAGTGCGTGCTGCTGACGCAAACCAAGCTTACAACGCTTTTATTTGGCTCAGTCAAGTTGCAACAGCCGAATGGGTGCAGTTGTTTGCTGTGGATTTATTTCGAGTCATGCGGAGTAAAGGACATCTGGGTGTTTTGGCGCAATTAGTCCAGAAAGACGCAAAATTGCAGCAGTTTATGAAAGATTTTCAACAGCTAATGGGTTTATAAGCTAAGTCCAAGAGATAAAGCACCTTCAACAATTCCGGCTTAATTACGAATTACGAACTACGAATTATGAATTATGAAAATAGCTCCCGAATTATCAGTGCTTCTGTGCTGCGTTTGCGGATAAAGTCGCCATTTTTTGCTACCCTAGCATTGTTTGCTCGCTTCCTTCCTTCGCAGCAACTACCAACTGCTGCCACTGACGGCAAAGATATATTTTTTAATCCAGAGTATTTGCTTTCTTTACCTACCACTCAGCAGGATGGACTACTACTGCATGAAGTCTTACACGCGGCACTACTTCATGTGCCGCGCCGGGGTGTGCGCGAAGCTGAACTGTGGAATATTGCCGCAGATATTGTAGTCAATGGCATTATTAGCCAACAGAGTGTATTTGAACTGCCTCCGGGAAGATTGCGAGAACCTAAACTGGAGCATTTGAGTGTAGAAGAAATTTATGAGTTGCTGTTAAAAAATACGAATAATTCCGTAAAACTACTGCATCCTGATTTACTCAATGAAGCCCCTTTTGATGTCTCATCCTCTACTACTCCTGATATTAGTAACAATCAGGCAGCAGAGACTCAGGAAACAGGTAACAATCAGACACTCTTAAACTCTGGAAAAGCAGACGGAAAGACAGCATACCCTAACGACTTTGCCCGTCTGACTGCTGAAACTTCCTCCACAAACAGCGATAGTCTGTCAGAAGCGAGAAAAGCAGCTTTAGAGACACACTGGCGCAATGCTTTGCAACAAGCTGCTGTTATGATTCTGCAATCTATCTTTTGCAGCTGCCCGAACTAGCTGATTGCTGTCTTGTGCCAGTTGAATGAGGATTTGTTGAGTAGCTTGGGGATTTTGAGCTACGGCTAGCCGTTCCAACCAGGAGATAGAAAGGCTTTTTTCTTGTAGTAATTCCTGGGAAATCTGGGGTTGATTTAAGGCAATAAAGCTAACTAAGGAAAACTGAGACTTGGCATAATGATTGAGCGTCACAGCAAGGCTATCAGGATGACGTGATAGAAAATCAGGATTCAGTTTCAAATACTCCGTTGCATATTCGCCGCAAAGAATACGTTCCACTGCTTCTTTCGGTAAACTGGGGTTGAGCATGGCGTTTCGACGCACTAGATTAAATGATTTCTCAACCGCTAGTTCTTCTAAAGTCTCAGCGGACAAGTTAATTTTTGAAGCAACATTCATCCGAACGTTACCGTCTTCATCTCTGGCTAATTTTTCCAGGGTGCTGATTGGCGTATTCGGGTTTTGGGCTACTGCTTCACGAACTTTTGGGTCTGGTGATTGAGCTAGTTTTTCCAAGCTGCTTATAGGGGTGTTGAGGTTTTGCGCTACAGCCTCACACACCTTAACTTTAGTTGATTCAGCAAACTGTGCTAGAAAATTAGCAGGCAAATCAAAGCGCCGAGCGAGAAAAAGACGAGCGGCTTCTCCTCCATCCTGTGCTAATCGCTGCAAAATGGTTTCTAGGGGACTGGTACTTTCTTCTGCTAGGATATCTAAGATACTCTCTACCTCAGGGTATTGACCATATTTTTCACTTGACATTCGATAGGCGATCGCTCTACTTACAGATGCGTCTCTAGCTAATTGCTTAAACAGAAGACTTATTGGTGTATTGGGATTTATACTAACCTGACGACGAACTTCAGAAGAGTCATCCTGAGCTAACTCTTCTAAAATACTGACTGGTGCATTGGGGTTGTCAGCAACAGATTCACGCAGTCGTTCATCAACGCTTTTGGAAAATTCTAAGAGCAGTTCTGGCGGTGTATTTGGGTGTTTACAGACACTTCTGGGGTCTTTTTGTGCTAACTTTTCCAACACATAAGGAGGAGTTTTAGGATTCTTCCTAACCGCTTCGGCAGTATATTCCCCTTGTTGTTCTCTTATTACCCTAGCCGCAGCATTAGCAACGTGTATATCTGTATCTTTTGCCAGTCCTTTCACCACATTTAGGGGTGTATTGGGATTTTCAGCAACCCTAATACGAACTATTTGGTCTTGATTTGTACTCAAACTGTCCAAAACATCACTAGGTGTATTTAAATTACGAGCAAGAGCAGTTGGAGCTTGCTTTTCAGTGAACGATTTTCGTAGAGTCTCTGTGGGAGTATTGGGATTTTGGGCTATGCTATACCATATGTAATCATCAGTATGGTTGGCTAGGTGTTTGAGAACATTGGGAAAGGTAGCCGGAGAATCAGCGATCGCTCTACAAAAAAAGTCTTTGTAGCTTGAGTCCTCCACCCAATGTTCAACCATAAATTCTGGAACAGGGCAAATCTGAGTTAGAACTGCTAAAGAACCAGTACCAGCTTGGCGAGCAGAAGGAATTATTCCTTTAATCACCTCTTTAATTCTTTGTTCGTATTTCTCTGTTAATTCTCCAGCCAGATTGATGTGTAAACGAGCAGATTCCACAACTTGAGGATGTCGGCTTTGAGTTAACCGATTTAATACACCTTTGGGCGTTTGGACATTTTTAACTAGCGCCAGTTGTACTTCCAAATCCGCTTGATCTGCGACTTGTTCCAAAATATATACTGGAACATTTTTCTGTCTGAGAATGCTTCGCAAAGTACTTAAAGGAATTTCTGCAACTAGATTGAGATTTTCCAAAAGCAGTAATGGAAACACGGGGTTATCTAGCAATTGGGACGGAAATTCTGCTCCCAAACGCAACAGGACATCAACTGGAGTGTTGGGATTGCCTGCAACGGACTGACGAGTTTGTTGGTCAGTAGATAATGCTAGTTCCCGCAACAGTTCCGGGTCAGCACTAGGTTCTGCTGCTAATAATTGTGCCTGGGTGACGTTTTTTGTCAGGGGTGGAGTGGTGTCATCCATTTGTCTAAATTTGTGAACTATCTACACCTCTAATAAGCAAGTCAACCGAAGCCTATTGTCGGTTGACTTACTTAATACCAAAATTTGTATCGCTGAATAAATAAAACAATTACACTTTGCCAGCCAAGTTCATCAACTGTTTGAAGTTCACAAGATAAGTGATGTTGTTGGCGCTATCAATTTTAATCCACCCTTTTTCATGGAGTTTTTCCATGATTTTGGTGGTTTCTTCAACGCCGATTTCTGTCACCTCTGCTAAATCTTTAAAGGGAATGTTAAAAATTTCTCTTCCTAAGTCTGATTCCTGACCATAGCTTTCACCTAAAGTCACTAGAGTATGAGCGAGTTTAACTGCTGGTGGTGAAGACCGCATTTGCAAGCGCACGTTAATTTGCCGCAATCGCCGCACCATCAGTTGTAACATTCGGTGATGTAACTGCGGGTCTTTAAACAATATTTGAATAAACCGCTCTCTGGAGATACTAAGCAACTTCACGGGTGAAAGGGCAATGACATCAGTTGAGCGTGGAGATTCATCCAAAATTGCCATTTCTCCAAAAAAATCTCCATGCCCAAAAATTGCCAAAGCTACTGAATCTTCCCCGACGGTACGCCGGACTTTGACCCAACCAGAAACCACGAAGTAAACGGCGTTACCCCAAGCATCTTCCATGACAACGGCTCGCCCAGATGGGTATTCATGTTCAATTGCAACGTTGAGTAGCCATTCCAATGTCTGTGGATTGGCTGTACTCATTAAGGGGAAAAGTTCACTAAAAACCTCAGTTAACATGAAATATTTGCAACAATAGGATTTAAGAGGGGGAAACTAACTTTGCTACTATTAAGTTTGTTTAAACCGTAATCTTACTCAGAATACGATCGCAAAATCTGTATTTATTTGGAGATGAATCTCTAAGCTTTATCAGTCTAGGATTCCATTACAACATAACAATTATGTATGCTAACGAAATCAGCGTTTTCACTTACTGACCGATGATTTACTCTTTGTTGGTAAATTGCTATCTAGTGCCAGTATTTTGATCTGTTGGTCTAAATTTTTCACTAATTGATTCAGGGTAACTAAAGCCTCTAATTGCTGAGAATCAAGACTAGGATTCAGTAAAAGTCGTTCTTGTAGTTCATGTAACTTTATACTTAGTTGCTGAGAAATTCCTAAAGCATCGCGGCCTATACGCGTTAATTGTTGTTGTTGATAGAATTTTAATGCTGCTCCCCGCAATACTTGGAGTGTTGCCTCTTCGCCGTAGATTCCCGGCATGACTCGCAAGCGTAATAATACGCGATTTTTTTGATATACGTATTCCTTTTCTACCTGTTTTGGTTCTGTAATCGTGGTTACAGGCAGGGAAGCAAACCGCTTTAATTCATTCAATACTCCTTGAAAAACTGAGAGCGGCAGTTTGTCTAATACAGACTGCAAAACTCCATTGTCACTCCACAGTATTCTGCCTTCGTAAGCTTGTCTTTCTAAGTACAGCCGACCAATTCCCCCAGCCAGGATTCGCCCTAGTAATTCTTCTAGTAATTTTTTGGGTGGTAGTGTTGTTAGCAACTCAATCGGACTCAGTAGTTCGGAAGCTTGTGTGGGAAAAATAGGTAAATTGTTTGATGATATGGCTTCAGAATTCTCTTCCGATTGAGTTGTGGAAATAGTAATTTGAGATGATTGGTCTAACTCTGGGATAGGAGGCAAGTCTACCCGCTGCCCAGAATTTTGACGCTTTTGTGTCTGAAACACCATCAATACTGGTTGTTGATTTGATTCCGAGTCGGCATCTAAGGAAGGACTAGGTATGTCAGCAATTGTAGCTGGGCTATTTGTTGGGGGAAAGTCCACTGTTGCCTGATGCACTTGTTGGGCATCTAGCTGGGATGTATTCTTATGGTTGAGGTAGGCTGATAGTATTCTGCGGTGGGCATCGGCTGCGATCGCCTCAATCACCATTGTGTAATTGATAGAAGACAAAATGCGACCAACGTAATCTAGGGCTTCGCTCTCTTGTGGATGAACCATACCTAACAAGAGGTTTTTGTCTTCTAATCCAAAGGGCAAAATTTGGTGGTAGAGGCAAGCTTCAAAGGACAAAAGATGATCGATTAGGTGGAACATTTGTTCGCGATCGCCTCCTTGCTCCCACTTAGTTTGAGTGGCAGTTAGCATTTGCTGTCCATTTGCTGCGGTATCATTTAGTTCGCCCTTTGAAGACAACATAGATTTGATTCGTTGGTATTTACTTATATTTTGCCTCTAATTCAATAGGTAGTTAATAAAGATACTTTGTTAGATTGTTAAAATTTCAATTATATATACTTAAGTAAATGTAAGTAGAAGATGAATTTTAGATTATAGACTGGAGATAATACTGAGGATTGGGCAAAAGAGTGCTGTTAGTGGATAGCTAGGGTTGAGCCAGTTCCCCTGCTCCTCCGTTACAGAGGGTAGCCATACCACTTGCCTACGGCACGCTCCGCGAACGTGGAAGCAAGCGTCTGTCTGCGACACGCTGCGCGAACGTAGAGAAGTGCTGCTCCCCACTCCCCCATGATCCATTTCCCACTACAAGCTACTCCTCGGTTCTTAAAGCTTGGGCTGTCAGATAGACTTTTGTCCATTCGCCCAGTACTTGATGGGTTTTGAGTTTTAACTGTTGAGCTATTGCTTCTATTGAGTTACCCGCTTTCCGCAAAGCTAAAATCTGCCGCCCCAGAGGAGTCAATTTTTCATCAAGTTGCTCCCATTGGTTTTGTGTTAACCCCAAGTTATGTTCTTGCAAGGAAATTGAGAGCCAACTTTCCACGAGTTCTGGTTTACCTTTGAGGGCAAAAACACGCACAGCATGATAACTAATTTTTTCTCGTAGTCGATATACCTCTTTAGTCTGCTTATTCAGTTTCTGGGCGATATCTTCCTGGGACTTACCTTGCAGATAGAGTCGTAGCCATTCCACTGCATCTGTTCCCAGATTTTCTTGTAAATAATCTTCAAATTCTTTTTGTACTGACTGGCGCAGCCCTTGTTGTTCCTCTAGTTGTTGTGCTTCAATATATTCTGCGATCACCTGACTATCGACTAAGTTAACTCGATTGTCACTGTCGTCTGTGAGAACTTCTTCTGAGACTAGTCGAACCAAATCACGCCCTGGCACTTGGGTTAAACCACCGCGCTGAGTGCGACGCAAATAATTCACAAATCGGTAAGCTAATAGAGGTTGATTCCGTACTGGCCGCAAACAATATTCTTCTAAACTGGCAAATAGCAGAGCATCTCCCAATCTTCTATCGGTTGTATATTTGGCAATATCAGCCATTTGCTGTTGCATCTGGCTGTCGTTTTGGAGTAATTCTTGGAGTACTTCTTGTAACACATCCATCACACTGCGCTGGCGATCGCGGCTGAGGGAAACCCAAGTCTGAATCTTATTCCGTAATGTTACTAAACTCCCCAATCGGGTTATCAAGTTGCGATAAGCACGTTCTCGCCCCAGCCCCAAGTAGCGTTGACGTAAAATCCTCCAGCGATATTCCATCGCTTGTTTGGCGATATCGAGTTCTTTAGGATTATACAGATCGAACCGTTTTGAGTCAGATCCCAACAGCCAGAGAATAATGCTTTGCCTCGCGGCTTCATTTTGGTCTGGACATTCGACAGCCAAGCGCTTTTGCCAATCTAGAGCCAGTTTTTCCACATCCGTTGTCATAGTGAGATTGCATTCCTCGAAACTCAATTTTGAAGTTTGCATTACAACCCCCATTCGTCCCACCTAATTGTTTAACTGGCAGCTGCCCCAGATTTCACGTATTTCATGAATTTCATGAAAATAGCTCAGTGATTCTACTTTTATTACGTCTGAATTCATTAGAATTATGCAGAAATTTCTATATTGATGTTTTGCTTTTACTTTAAAAAGTTCAAAACCAATATATATCAAGCATTTGGGGTATTCTGCCCATTTAAACTTTTTGTAAACTTTTTTGTAAAGTTATGTGTTTTAGTTGAGAACAGAAATCTGCTTAAAGTGGGGAGGATACACCTTTTACAAAATGGATCGGGTAAATCTGACATTTTGTATGTAACAGAGCCGAGGAACGAATATAATTTAACTCAAATTTGGACGTTATTCCACCAGTATAAGTTTCAACTCTGTACAAACCTTTACGTAGTAAGAATATTTAGTTGAATCTCAATATCCTTAGTGTTAATGAGATTTTGCCCTGGAAGATTCCCTAAGTGCTCTATATCAGGATGTTGGCTTTGGCAAAGCCTCCACCCAACCTACAATTTTTTTGCTACTACAATTTTTTTGCAACATCAAAGCCATGACAGTCCATTACTTGACTAACGAGATTTTTTCAGAAATCAAATATGATTCCTATATACGACAATTAGAGTTTTAAGAGGTTGTTTGTTAAGTCGTTGTATAAAATCTTAGATAAATACTATCGTCATAGCGTGGAATTAGTCTCAGTATCTTATATGGCGATGTCTACGATGGTCACGTCACTTCGTCGAAGCAAGCTACGCACAGCGTCTCCAAGAGTTGTGCGGGCTACGCCTACGCTATTCTAAATAGTAGGAATTGATAGGCAAATTTCTCTTTTTTAAACTAGCTTCAGTTACAACCACACCTTTCATATTTGTTAAGTTATTCTTAAAACTTTTATATTCCTAAAAATGAACAGTCAACAGTCAATATTGGTTTTGACTATTGACTCTGACTGTTACTTTTCCTCTGCTTCAAAATTCAACTTATGCAAAATCTAAAAACAGGAGGAATGCATTTCTCTAAAGTTTTAATAGTCAGAAGCCTGACAATAAACTTCTCTTTAAATTCATCTATGGGAATTTTTTGTTTTGAATTCCCCCGCAGGAGGTTAAATCTATCGATTGTTCGCTCTAACAATGGGATTTTCTACAGATTCTCGATACCCTTGAACTTGTTCTGTGTAACCAATTGGCAGAACAGCTTCAACGTTTTCATGGGGACGAGCAATAATTACCCAGGATTCAAGTGTACCGCCATAAACATTTTCTGCGGCTTCAACACCGGCAGCCATAGCGGCTTTTACTTCAGAAACATCGCCACGAATATTAACTGTAAAGCGAGCGCTACCTACTCTGATATAACCAACGAGGGTAACTCGACCAGCTTTTACCATAGCATCTGCTGCTGCTAGCACCGCAGGAAAACCTTTAGTTTCAAGTGCTCCAACTGCCTGTAATGACATTATTAATCTCCTGTATGAATAAACTGGGGGCTACAAGTTAATTGTACGAAGCTTCGCTACAGATTTTGATAGCAAAATTGCTTAGAACATACGGAAAGGTTCTGATTCCTCAGTGAAATGGATTGGTAATATGGTTTCCACATTTTCTGGGGGATTAGGAACGATGTAGTAGGTAATTACTGTACCAGCTTTTACTTCCTCTCCAGCTACGATTCCGGCTTCAACAGCTCTATTTACTTCAGAAACGTGTCCCCGGACGGCGACTAACAAGCGGGCACTTTCCGCTTGACCATAATACACAATTGTGACTGCGGCAGCTTTGACCATTGCATCTGCTGCTGCTAAGACACTCGGAAAACCTAAAGTTTCAATTACGCCAACCGCCATTGGCATGGCATTAGCTCCTGGATTAAGGGATAAACGATTTTAATTGTACGTGGCTTTAGTCCCCATTTTGACATTTTGCAAAACTTTCTTTGATGCCATATTTTTTTTGGAGAGTAGAGAGGCGATTAATTGTGTCTGTCCTGTAAGCGATTAATTGCGTCTGTTGGGAGTTAGAATATTTTGATATTACCTGACTTATGTTTTATATATAAATTACAAATAATACTTCAGCATCTTAGGTTGTGTAACTTTATTGTTTAACAAAATCAGTTATGGGTGGAAGCAAGCTAGTACGATAAACTGAAATTTATGTTTCCAAATTTTCTTCCTACGGCAGTTGAGCAACTCACAGAACCTACTTCGATCGCACTAGCTCGGAGTATTCAAACAACTGCGATCGCTACTCCTTTAACTAATCAAGCAGTTACCACAACATTTGTCAAGCAAGGGTGTGGTGGAACTCCGATTTTATTAATTCACGGCTTTGACAGTTCTGTATTAGAATTTCGGCGGCTTTTGCCACTGCTTTCTGAAGATAATGAAACTTGGGCAGTGGATTTGTTGGGTTTTGGATTTACAGATAGACTTTCAGGAATTGCCTATAGCCCAACTGCAATTAAAACCCATCTTTATTATTTCTGGAAAAGCCTAATTAACCAACCTGTAATTTTAGTGGGCGCTTCAATGGGGGGTGCGACGGCGATTGATTTTACATTGGCTTATCCAGAAGCAGTCAAAAAGCTGGTGTTAATTGACAGTGCGGGGTTAGCAGGTGGTTCGCCATTGAGCAAATTCATGTTTCCCCCATTAGATTATTTAGCAACTCGGTTTTTGAGTAATCTGAAGGTGCGCGATCGCGTTTCCCGCATTGGATATAAAAATCAAACTCTTGCCTCTATGGATGCGTTATGTTGTGGCGCATTACATCTACAAATGCCGAGTTGGAATCAAGCTCTGATTTCTTTCACTAAAAGTGGTGGTTACAGTGCTTTTAGACTGGAAATATTATCACAAATTGTGCAACAAACACTAATTTTATGGGGCGATTCCGATAAAATTTTGGGTACTGAAGATGCCATGAAATTTAAAAGGGCAATTCCACACAGTACTCTCACCTGGATTCAAGATTGTGGTCATCTCCCTCACTTGGAACAACCACAAATCACCGCGCAGCATATTTTAAATTTTTGCGGTGAACCATATTAAGTAGCTAAGTGTAAAGAAATTAAAGTTTGTAGTAAGGACTTTAGTCCTGATAATCCTTGTTTTGAGCGATGATATCGTGTCCGGTTAAACACTTATAATATACGTAGGTTGGGTTGAGGAACGAAACCCAACATTTTACCCTTGTTCACGTTGGGTTTCACTACCGTTCAACCCAACCTACATTGATAGATTTTATTAAAAGTAATCACCCGAACTTAATATGAATTGCTCACTACGAACGTAGACATAACCTAAGCCTTCGCTACATAAGCTGCTATTATTATCTGGCGTTTCCAGACTTAACGGGGAAAAGTCAAATATTAGACCTGTCCGGCTGCCAAGACTTGGGCTGCGGTCAAATCCAGCATTGGAAAAGTTACAGACCTTATCAGGTCTTTTCCCTGAAACACAGTTTCTTCATACAGCCCATCTACCAGAGTCAGCAAGGTAACTCGATCTTTATCAGCGTCAACAATCCAGTATTCAGGGATACCCCGTGCGGCATATTCAGAACGCTTATAACGGTAGTCTCTATCCTCATTCACCTTCCCAGGAGAGACAACCTCAACCACCATTATTGGGGAAGGCATATCTGGGGTAATCGTAGCTCGCCCACCTGCTAGAGCCGCTAATAATTCTTGCGTCAAAATCATTAAACCTGGCAGTCGCACACGAGTCCGGTTGCCTATCACCACGAGTTCTGTATCTTTGTGGCGAATGAGTTGAATCGGCACAAACTTAAGAAATTCCGACAGTAGATAAAGAGAAATTAAGTTATTTCTATCAGTTTCCGGCGGCATTTCGACCAACTCTCCATCCACAAGTTCGTACTGGGTGTCTGTGCCGTCATCATAGGCAAGATACTCTTCTAGGGTGAGTTTATTGACGGTTGTGGTTGTATTCATCGTCTTCATCAACCCCACTGCTTATAGTCGCTTTGGACATCTCCTAATTGTATCAGTTGAATAATTTTAAGCCTTAAAGATAGGGACTGAGTATATTCATTTTTTAATTTAATATGAAAAAAATACTGCTATTAACCCAATAGTTAAGACATTTGAAGAAAGATTGTCTAGGTCAGAAATGGCACTGCGAGAATGACGGATAAATGAAGCAGTGCCATAGATTTTGATTTGTACCATTAACCTTTAACTGACTCTAGTCAAGTAACCACATCTCATTAGAACTATCGGGATACACATTTGGTTGATTTTGAGGTTGAGCTTGAGCAAGTGTTTCCGATGACCGATGTGATTTTTTGTAGTTAAGCGGATTGTAGTGGTCTTTTACTGGTTTGATCGCGCTAGTTTCTTTGACAACAAGTTTAGATTTCTCTTCTACTTTTTGTTCTACTTTTTGTTCTGCTTCTTTTTTGAAAGAATTAATTTCTTCTATCAGCAGGGAATTTGCTTCTGCAAGTTGCAGTGCTGTTTTTTTGGTTTCATCAAGTTCTTTGGTTAGCTGTTCTAGTAATGATTTTTGTTCTGATACAAAGGTTTTTTGTTTAGATAATTTTGATTGCAAATCAGTAATTTCTTGTCCAAGAGATGCTTCTTTTTTGTGGCTTGTTTCTAGATTACTTGTCAATTCTTTGACAGTTGCTTCTAAATCAGCCTTAGTAGGACTTGTGCGCTTAGTAGAAGCTGGCTCAAGTGGTTGTCCTAACGATTCCTCATCATCTGAAGCTTGTTCTTCAACAATTTTTTCTGCTGTAACTTCGATCGCAGATTCACCTTCTGGGGGTGTAAATTTTTGCGCCTCTTCTTGTAGTAAGTCAGAGAGACTTTGTTTCCTAGCCATTATTATTTTCTCCAATCACGCTGTAATTCATCAGCTGCACGGCGGTAGTCTAATTCCGCCTCCCGTGCGTTTCCACCTCGCCATTGAGTAATCGCTACACCTTCGAGTGCTGCTCGTTCATGAGCTTTATAGGCACGGATGAAGGTATTACAAGTAGGAATACCTAAGCGAGTCAGAGTGTTTTTTGCTTCTTGTGCTTCCCCCAAACTGCGGGTATCGACTTTGGTGAGCAATACCCGATGGGGGGTTCCCAAGGGGATGACGGCTTCCTTGACTGTTTCCACGAGGATTGCTAAATCCATTGCAGATGGGGGTGTCGGCAAAACTAGATAATCTGCGATCGCAACTACCGCCACTAATGCTTCAGAGCCGAGGGCGGGAGGTGTATCCACCACTACTAAATCGTAACCTGTTATCTTTCCTAAATCACTTAAAAGTGCGGGATCGGTTTCTTGAGATAAATCAAATCCCATTCCCTGCTGACTGCGCCCAAACCACCAACTGGCAGAACCTTGAATATCTGCATCAATCAGCAGCACCTTTTTTTTCTTCGCAAAGTTTGCAGCCAGATTGACTGCGGTAGTCGTTTTACCGACTCCTCCTTTACCGTTGAGAATAGCGATGATTTTTGGCACTGCTTACTTCCGATGCTGCCTTTTGAGTGCTGAGTACTGAGTGCTGAGTGCTGAGTTAGGAGTAGAGAGGCGATTAATCGCGTCTGTACAAGAGTTATTATTATCCTCTTTGTCTTCTTTTTCAGTTCCCAGTTTCCAGTCTCTAGTCCCCAATCATGAATATACCGCTTTCTGTAACCTTAAGTAACATGAAAAGTCGTAACAATAAAATTCAGAAGCCATCAACTCCACAAAATTCTATGACAACTACTTACAATTTGCCTGATGGGCCTCAAATGCCGCGCTGGCTGAGGATGATCAAGTTTATTACTCAGCCAGTGAAATATGTGGATGATTTTGCCCAAGTCTACGGTGACACTTTTACCATCAGGAGTAATCGCTCTGATAACCATATGGTGTATTTTAGTCAACCCCAAGCGCTTGAGCAGATTTTTACTGCTGATTCCAGCCATTTTGAGGTTGGCAGGGGGAACATAGGACTAAAATTTTTACTTGGCGATCGCTCCTTTATGTTAGCGGATGGCGATCGCCACCAGCGCCAACGGCAACTATTAGCTCCTCCCTTTCACGGCGAAAGGATGCGGGCTTACGGCGAGGAAATTCGGGAAATAACCCGACAGGTGACTAATGAATGGCAAATTGGCAAGCCTTTTAAGATCCGTGAGTCGATGCAAGAAGTTACCTTGCGTGTTATTCTGCGGGTTGTATTTGGTTTGAATGATGGACAGCTATTTGAGGAACTGAGGCGATCGCTAAGTGACTTATTAGACTTCATCACTTCGCCTATAATGTCCAGTGCCTTCTTTTTCCAGTTCATGCAAAAAAATTTCGGGGCGTGGAGTCCGTGGGGTTGGGTTCTGCAACAACGGCAAAAAATTGATCGACTGATTTATGCTTTACTTCGAGAACGTCGGGCTGAACTAGATCGAGATCGCCAAGATATCCTAAGTTTGATGATGGCGGCTCGTTACGACGATGGTCAAGGGATGTCAGATGAAGAATTACACGACGAGTTAATGACGCTGCTAGTTGCGGGACATGAAACTACTGCTTCTGCATTAACGTGGGCTTTTTACTGGATTGATCGTTTACCAGAGGTGCGTGAGAAGTTGTTACAGGAACTCAACACCATTGGAGTTAACGCTGATTTGAGTAGTGTAGCTAAATTGCCCTATTTAACAGCAGTTTACCAAGAGACATTGCGACTTTACCCAATTGTCATGACTGCTTTCCCGCGGATTGTGAAAACCCCAATAAAAATTATGGGCTACGAACTGCGAGAGGGAACGGTAATAATCCCCAGTATTTATTTAGCGCATCATCGGGAAGAAGTTTATCCACAATCCAAGCAGTTCAAACCAGAACGCTTTTTAGAAAGACAATATTCACTTTATGAATATTTACCCTTTGGTGGCGGTAATCGTCGCTGTATTGGGATGGCATTTGCTCAGTATGAAATGAAAATTGTCTTGGCAACTGTTTTTTCAGAATTTCAAGTTTCGCTAGTGAATAAACGTCCCGTGCGTCCTGTGCGCCGTGGGTTAACTTTAGCTGCACCCGCCGGAATGCGAATGGTTGCTACACCTCAAGTTAAGCGTGCGAATACACAAGCGTTAGTTTAAGCAATTAGGGTGGGGATTAAAATACCCACCCTACATATTACTTTTATTTCAAATTATCCCCCTCTGCTTCCTCTGGTTCCAGCAATTCCCAAATTAGAAAGGCAATTTCTATGAAAATACCTGAGCCTGGGATTAACCACTCTGCAATTAAGGGAATTACAAATAGTACAACTGTCACCAGCTTTTTAATATTGATAGATTTCGTTGCCTTTTGCATTTGTTTCACCTTGAATACTGAGGCAACGGTAAATTTGGGGTAGTAAGTGAAAGCAAATGCTGTTGTCTGTTGACTGTAATGGGTGAATACCCGGAGATTTGAGTTTGGGGATGCTAGATTAAGTTTGGGGATTCCCGAAACTTTGTCCAAATTTGAGCAAAAGTAACCGATGGCGCGTGTTAGCTATGGCGATGATGTTAAAGCGCGGGTAAGGCAGTTGTTAGAAAGGTTGTTGGCTTATGCCAATGATGAGGTAAATGATGGTGAGCGTTTTAAAATTGACTTTAATTGTCAAACACCAAACCAATTAGTTGTGAGGACACAGCTAAGAGTTTTGGCGGAACTTGGTGGTTTAGAGAAAGAACAAGTTCGAGAAGCACTGAAAGCACTTGCTGAGTTTTTGGGTCTTCTGGAAGATTTGCGCGAACACAAACGAGGTTCGGAGAACTGGCACTTTAAGCTGACGCTTTGGTGCGATAAAGACGACAAAGACGGGAACTTAAAGAAATTTGATGAAGAATGGCAACGTCTTAGGGAAGCAAAACCAGGTGTGCAGCGTGCGGAAGCGAGAAAAGCTAAACCCAAGCCGACGTTTTACGAAAATATTCCTTTAAGTGGGGTAATGGAGTTTGTTGGACGTGAAAAAGACCTCGAAAATCTCCACCAGCTTTTGCAGGAAAACGAACAAGTGGTAATAGCTGCTGTTGCTGGTATGGGTGGAGTTGGTAAAACTGAACTTGCCCTACAATATGCCAGGAATCACCGCGAAACTTACAAGGGTGGAATTTGCTGGTTGTTGGCAAAAGTTGGTGATGTGGGGATTCAAGTTGTCCAGTTTGCCAGAAGTGTGCTTGATTTAAACTTACCAGAAGGTTTGGATGTCTTTGCACAAGTGCAATACTGCTGGCGGAATTGGCGTGAGGGCGATGTGCTGCTAGTGTTAGACGATGTTGGGGAATATCAGCAGGTTAAGCCTTATTTACCCTCGTCATCTTCCCGGTTTAAAGTGTTGATTACCACGCGCCAATACTTGGGAGCATCTATTAAGCAATTATCCTTGGATGTATTGCAACCAGAAGCGGCGCTGGAGTTATTAAAGTCGTTTTTTAAAGAAACACCACAGCGAATTGAGCAAGAATTAGCTGTGGCAAATCAGTTGTGTAAGTGGTTGGGATATTTGCCTTTGGGTTTGGAATTAGTGGGGCGATATCTCAAGCGCAAAGTAGATGTTTCTTTAACAGAAATGTTGCGACGGTTAGAGAAAAAACGACTAGAACAACCCGCCTTGGATAAACCAGAAGGGGACATGACAGCACAACGGGGTGTGTTAGCAGCCTTTGAGTTGAGTTGGCAGGAATTAAACGACGATGATAAGCAGTTGGGCTGTTTATTGAGTTTATTTGCACCCGCGCCTATACCTTGGGATTTGGTGAAACAGTGTTTACCAGAAGAAGACGAGGAAGAGTTAGAGGAAATTCGGGATGATAAGTTATTGAATTTGCATTTACTTCAGCGCAAAGATGAGGAAATTTACCAACTACATCCACTGTTGCGCGAGTTTTTCCAATATAAGCTTACAGGTTTAGAACAGGCAGAGGAATTAAAGCGATCGCTTTGTCGGGTAATGGTAGCAGTTGCTCAAGATATTCCTGAAAGTCCCACACTTCAGCAAATTAAAGATGTTACCCCTGCAATACCTCATTTAGCTGAAGTAGCGCACAATCTCATTCAATACGTTAACGATGATGATTTAATTAGGCCTTTCATCGGTAATGCTTCGTTTTACAATGGTCAGGGATTGTATGACAAAGCAGCACCTTGGTGTGAGCAGTGTTTAGAAATTAGCAAAAAACGCCTAGGCGAATTACACCCAGATGTCGCCACTAGCCTCAATGGCCTCGCGGCACTCTACGATTCCCAAGGCAGATACAGCCAAGCCGAACCCCTTTACATCGAAGCTTTAGAACTTAGGCGCAAGCTGCTGGGCGAATCACACCCAGATGTCGCCACTAGCCTCAATGACCTCGCGGCATTCTACAATTTCCAAGGCAGATACAGCCAAGCCGAACCCCTTTTTCAACAAGCTTTAGCACTGAGGCGCAAGCTGCTGGGCGAATCACACCCAAATATCGCCACTAGCCTCAATGGCCTCGCGGCACTCTACAATTCCCAAGGTAGATACAGCCAAGCCGAACCCCTTTTTCAACAAGCTTTAGCACTGAGGCGCAAGCTGCTGGGCGAATCACACCCAAATATCGCCAATAGCTTCAACAACCTTGCGGCACTCTACGATTCCCAAGGCAGATACAGCCAAGCCGAACCCCTTTACATTGAAGCTTTAGAACTTAGGCGCAAGCTGCTGGGCGAATCACACCCAGATGTCGCCACTAGCCTCAACAACCTCGCGTGTCTCTACAAATCCCAAGGCAGATACAGCCAAGCCGAACCCCTTTTTCAACAAGCTTTAGCACTGTGGTGCAAGCTGCTGGGCGAATCACATCCAGATGTCGCACTTAGCCTCAACAACCTAGCTAATCTCTACAAATCCCAAGGCAGATACAGCCAAGCCGAACCCCTTTACATCGAAGCTTTAGCACTGTGGCGCAAGCTGCTGGGCGAATCACATCCTAATGTCGCCACTACCCTCAACAACCTTGCGGGACTCTACAAATCCCAAGGCAGATACAGCCAAGCCGAACCCCTTTTACAACAAGCTTTGGCACTGAGGCGCAAGCTGCTGGGCGAATCACATCCAGATGTCGCACTTAGCCTCAACAACCTCGCGTGTCTCTACAAATCCCAAGGCAGATACAGCCAAGCCGAACCCCTTTTACAACAAGCTTTAGATATTTTTGAGCGACAATTAGGGGTGAATCATCCTCATACTATAACTGTGCGTGAAAATTTAGCAGATTTGCGCGATCGCCTCAACTCACAACAGTAAAATTCAAGTTCCCAACCTCATCAATCAAGCTTTTATCTCAAGGTTTCGCGTTCTGAACTCGAAGTTTCGTGTTTCAAACGAGAATGTTCCTGTTTTAAGTGAGAACGTTCTTGTTTTAAGTGAGAGCTTTCCTGTTTTAAACAAGAATGTTCTTGTTCCAAACGAAAACGTTCCTGTTTTAAACGAGAATGTTCTTGTTCTGGGGTGGAATGATGGTGTTCTGAGGGCGATCGCTCCACTTAGATTGTAGAATGATGTGCGATCGCCTGTGAAGGTTGAGAGATGAATATAATTGCGTTCGGTTTTGCCGTTGCTGGAGGCATCGCTTAGATGTCCTGACTCTCATGAAAAATATCTTCAAAATCTCGATATCCACTCAAAACCCTCTCCACTTGGATACCATTTTTAACTGGTCTGTAAAAAATGACTTGATTATCCACTAGCAAACTACGTAAATTAGGTGCTAGTTCCTCACGGCTACGCCCAAGTTCAGGAAAATCTGCTAACAAAAGACACTTTTCTTCAAAAGCATCAAGAAAACGACTAGCTGCACCTAAATTAAATCGGCTTATATAGTTTTTTATATTTTTTAAATCTTGCTTGGCAGCAGCACTCAAAATATATCTGCTCATGCTTAACTCTGCTGCGCTTGTTGAATTTCTTCTCGTAATTCTCTTAATACTTCTTCCCCGTCAAAGACATCACCGCGATCTGATTGTTCAATTCCAATAGCAATTTCTTTGCGGAGTTCTTCTAATCGCACTAAACGTTTCATCTCCCATTCCTCTAGCAGTTGCAAGGCAGCGCAAACTACTTCAGAAGCAGATGAATACCTACCTTGCTTAACTGTTGATTGGATAAACTGCTCTAGTTCTGGAGTTAAAGATATATTCATAATATGGAAGATAATATTTTCATCAACATGACTACATTTTACTACGGCGATCGCTCTGCTTTAGATTGTAAACCGAGAGGCGATCGCCTGTGAGGGTTGAGGCATTCTTCAGCTAGATGAATAGAACGCTTGAAATTTGCAAACAAGCAGGTTTACTGCCTAACTTTAATTAAGGTAATCCCTAAACCCACAGAGGTAGAGTATTTTCTCCGCGTACCTCTGCGCTTCCCTCCGCGTCCCTTTGCGTTAAAAAACAATCTCCTCCCTCATCCTCTCCTCCAACACATCCAACAACCCATCCACATCCTTCCCAACTTCCTCAAAACAAATCGGTGGTGCAGGTTCCGATGCAAACTGAATTAACTTAATTTCCCCCTTCCCAATCCCAATCATCACAACTTCCACATCCGGCTTGTGATTCTCCACAATCCCCAAAATTTCTTGCAGCCGATTTTCAACTCTAATATTTAAATTCTCTATCTGTTCTTTCGGACAATAAACAAAATGCGGCGTTGGTTGCAAATCAATACCAACAGTACCCTGACTGTCACCATTTGCTAACCACAATCCCCAAAACAGCGCCGCCAACTCTTGCTGATTTGCTTTGACAAACTTATCCAACTGGCGACGCCACTTAGTATCACCTGATTCTGGTTGACTATTACCAAAAAACATAAATAATTCGTAATGAAGACACAGACAATAGGCGAAACTTATCTCAAACCTGACTGTACACGCCAGAGGCCGGAATAAATCCCGTCTTTCTCCAGCAATTGCTCATGGGTTCCCGACTCTACTAATTTTCCATGTTCCATGACATAAATGCAATCGGCATTGCGGATGGTAGAAAGACGATGAGCGATCGCAATTGTAGTTCTATCTACTGTAATCCGTTCTAGCGATCGCTGGATTGCCGCTTCTGTCTCATTATCCACCGCCGAGGTAGCTTCATCTAAAATCAGAATAGGCGGATTCTTTAAGACTGCCCGTGCGATCGCAATCCGTTGTCTTTGTCCACCAGATAACTTTTGTCCTCTTTCCCCCACAATTGTCTCATAACCTTCGGGCAATTCAACAATAAATTCGTGTGCCTCGGCTATCTTCGCCGCCGTGATGATTTCTTGTTCTGTAGTTTCAAAGCTACCATAGGCAATATTCTCCGCTACAGTGCCATGAAATAGAAACACATCTTGACTCACCAAACCGATGCAGCGCCGTAAATCTTTTAAATTCAAACTTTGCAAGTCAATACCATCCACAGTAATGCTTCCAGCTTGCACCTCATACAACCGCAACAAAAGTTTGACTAAAGTGCTTTTACCAGAACCGGTAGAACCGACAATTGCAATGGTTTTCCCCGCCGGAATATCCAAAGATAGATTTTTAATCACTGGAAATCTATCTTTATAGGCAAAATAAACATTGTTAAATTGCACTTCACCGCGTACTTCATTCACAGGTAAAGCTACATCACCTGTATGAATAGCAATAGGAGTATCTAATAAATTCATGACTCGATTAGTAGAAGCCATTGCCCTTTGATATTGGTCAAATGTTTCGCCTAATCTAGTTAAAGGCCACAGCAATCGTTGAATTAAAAACACTAATACGCTGTAAGTACCAACAGACATTGCTCCAGAAACCGCTGCCATCCCGCCATACAAAAGTAATGCCGTGAACCCCACCAAAATCAGCATCCGAATTAACGGCACAAAAGCAGCAGAAAGAGTAATTGCTTTAGAATTACTGTGGCGATAAGCGTCACTATCTAATTCCAAACGAGAGGCTTCATAAGCTTCAGATGTGAAGCTTTTAATAGTAGTAATTCCGCTGATATTGTTTGACAACCGCGAATTGAGAAAACCCACCTTTTCGCGGACATCAGCATAGCGAGGCGCAAGTAGTCGTTGGTAAGCAAAAGAACCCCAGAGGATAAATGGCATCGGTGACAAAGCCATCCACGCTACACTAGGAGCCAGAATAAAGAAAGCAGCGCCAATAATTAGAACAGTTGCAGAAACTTGGATAATATCATTCGCTCCTCCATCCAAAAACCGCTCTAACTGGTTAATATCATCACTGAGGATAGACATTAAACCGCCAGTGCTGCGTTCTTCAAAATAAGCCAATTCCAACTCTTGCAAATGTTTGTATGCATCCAAACGCAAGTCATGCTGAATATTCTGAGCCAAATTCCGCCAAAGTCGAGCGTAGGCGTACTCAAAAACCGATTCAAGTATCCAAATGATGACAGTCAGGAAGGAAATAATCAAAAATTGTTGAAAGACATCCCGCACCCCTAACTGTGCAATTATGGAATCCTGTTGCTTAACTACCACATCCACCGCCACGCCAATTAAGCCGGGTGGTGCCAAGTCGAAAAATTTATTGAGGGTAGAATAAGTAGTCGCCAGCCAAATTTGTTTACGATACTGGTGTCCATACTCAAGCAAACGCTGGAGAGGATGCGCTGAATGTTTACGCCTTTTTGATGCCCGATGAGATTTTAATACAGTAGCCACGGCTTTTTGCGATTTCGTGTGACTGATATTACCACGGAACAAAGTCTTGAGTCCTAAGTCCTGAGTCTGAAGATTGATTCAGACAGACTAGTGAGAAACTAGTAACTGAGTTTATTCAAGGACTGGGGAGCAGGGGAGCAGGGGAGCAGAGGAGCAGGGGGAGAATAAGAAATGACAAATGACAAATGACAAATGACAAATGACAAATAACTAAATATTGGAGAAAGGAATTTGAAAAATCAGCAATTTGGTAATTGGCAAACCACAGTTTTGGGAATTGTGTTAGCAATACTAGTGATTATTGGGCTAAATTCCTTTATCATTATTAACCCAGGACAAGCAGGAGTAATTAGCATCTTGGGTAAAGCGAGAGATGGCGCTTTATTGGAAGGTATCCACGTGAAACCGCCTTTTATCACTGTGATAGATGTGTATGATTTAACAGTGCAAAAATTTGAAGTCCCAGCGGAGAGTTCCACTAAAGATTTGCAAAATTTATCTGCGAGATTTGCAATTAACTTTCGCCTCGATCCGATAAAGGTAGTTGAAGTTAGAAGGAAGCAAGGAACATTAGAGAATATTGTCTCAAAAATCATTGCTCCTCAGACACAAGAAGCATTTAAAATTGCCGCAGCTAGAAGAACAGTAGAAGAAGCAATTACGAAACGAAGTGAATTGAAAGAAGACTTCGATCAAGCGTTAGGCGATCGCTTAGACAAATATGGGATAATTGTATTAGATACTAGCGTAGTTGATTTAGCATTCTCACCAGAATTTGCCAGAGCAGTTGAAGAAAAGCAAATTGCTGAACAACGGGCACAAAGAGCCGTTTACGTAGCACGGGAAGCTGAACAAGAAGCACAAGCAGACATTAATCGTGCCAAAGGTAGGGCAGAAGCTCAAAGACTCTTAGCAGAGACACTCAAAGCCCAAGGAGGACAGTTAGTTCTGCAAAAAGAAGCCATTGAAGCTTGGAAGAGTGGCGGCGCTCAGATGCCCAAAGTCCTGGTTATGGGTGGTGACTCCAAAAACGGCGTACCCTTTATATTCAACCTTGGGAATGTCCAAAATCAACCGTAAAAGGGAAGTGGGCATGAGAGAACAAGGTCTAAAATTATGGAATTTGCTCTGACCTCAGACAAATTCTACAATACATTGGACTATTTCCAATTCAAAACCTAAAATCCAAAATGGTATAAGTTGGTCTAGTACAGGTTGGTGTAAATAAACCTACTATTTCATTACAGCCAGAAAGCCCGAAATTAAAGCCTTTTGACTTCCGCCTTGCGGTACTAGTCCCAACTCAAACACCACAGAAAAACCAACAAGACAATAATCGAAGTTTATGTCAACCCCCAATCCTCAGAATCTCACCGCCGAAGAAGCGAAAAAATTACTGAACAAATTCAACTGTCTAGACATTGCCCCTATCCTCAACTCATCAGAAAAAGTAGTAATTCGTAATGCCTTAATTTTGCTCGCCAAGCTTACTGATTACCAAATTTTAGGAATTTGTGCTGATACAGCAGAAGAAGGAATATTGGCGATGAAAACCTATTCTCTGGCTTTGGGTTATGAACCACCAAATAATTTACTGACACCTGAAGGCCCAGTTTATATCAAATTAAATGGTAAAAATGGCTTGTGTTATCTTGATTCCTATGATGGACATCATCGTGGTGTATTAGTATCTTGCCAGTCTTATGACGAAGATGGAATCAACGAAATGTATGGACACCTTCCCTTGGACTTATTTGTATAGAATTTTGCGAATGTAGGTAAGGTATTTGCCTTACCTACTCACTAATGAAAAATAATTAATGACTTCAATCTTATGAGTATTATTACACTACAATCAGTAAAAAAAGACTTTGGTATCAAGGAAATTTTAAAAGATGCAAGCTTTAGCCTTGATGCTACCGATAAAGTTGGATTAATTGGTACTAATGGTTCCGGGAAATCAACTCTATTAAAAATGATCGCCGGTTTGGAATCCATTGATAGCGGTCAAATTTTAATTAACTCCGGTTCTAAAATCATCTACTTACCGCAGCAGCCAGATTTAGATGAAAATCACACAGTTTTAGAGCAAGTTTTCGCTGACAGTGGCGAACATACAGCTTTAGTACGCGAGTATGAAGAACTTTCTGATAAATTGGTTCACTATCCAGATGATAGTCAACTGATGTCTCGCCTTTCTGTGGTGATGCAACGGATGGATACGAGTGGTGCTTGGGAACTAGAAACTAATGCCAAAATCATCCTGACAAAATTAGGAATTTCTGATTTTGATGCCAAGATAAGTACTTTATCTGGAGGCTATCGCAAGCGCATTGCTTTAGCATCAGCTTTGCTATCAGAACCAGATGCTTTGCTCATGGATGAGCCAACAAACCATCTTGATGCTCTTTCTGTAGAATGGTTACAAAGTTATTTAAATCGCTATCGCGGCGCATTGTTTTTGATTACCCACGATCGCTACTTTCTAGATCGCGTTACCAACCGGATCGTGGAAATTGACCGAGGCGACATTTACACCTATACAGGTAACTACTCATATTACCTCGAAAAGAAAGCTTTATCTGAAGAATCTGCTGTAAGTAGTCAACGCAAACACCAAGGCTTGTTGCGGCGCGAGTTGGAATGGCTCAAAAAAGGGCCTAAAGCCAGAAGTACCAAGCAAAAAGCGAGAATTGACCGCGCTCACGCTCTGCGGGATACTGAATTTAAAGAAGTTCAAGGTAAAGTTGATATTTCGACAGTTGGTCGTCGCATTGGTAAAAAAGTTATTGAATTAGATAACGTTTCTAAGTCATACAATGGACGCACCCTGATTAATAATTTCACCTACGAATTTAGTCCAGAAGACCGCATCGGCATTATTGGCGCTAACGGTGCTGGTAAATCGACTTTAATGGATATCATTACCGGACGGGTTAAGCCAGATTCCGGCATTGCAGAAATTGGTACTACAGTTCACATCGGTTATTTTGACCAGCATTCGGAAGAATTGCTCACTGCATTGAATGAAAGTCAGCGCGTGATTGACTACATCAAAGAAGAAGGAGAATTTGTCAAAATTACCGATGGAACTCAAATTAGTGCTTCGCAAATGTTGGAGCGGTTTTTGTTTCCTGGTAATCAACAGTATGCCCCAATTAGTAAACTTTCCGGTGGTGAAAAACGCCGTTTATTTCTGTTGCGGGTTTTGATGGGTGCGCCCAATGTCTTAATTTTAGATGAACCGACAAACGATTTAGATGTTCAGACATTGGCAGTATTAGAGGATTATTTAGAAGATTTTGCCGGGTGTGTAATTGTAGTTTCTCACGATCGCTACTTTCTCGATCGCACCATCGACACAGTATTTTCCTTTGAGGAAGGCGGTAATCTGCGGCAATATCCAGGTAATTACTCGATTTATCTGGACTACAAGAAGGCTGAAGAGGCACAGCTACAGGCTGCGATCGCTAAGGAGAAGCCTAAAAATGCCGAAGTTCAAAATGGTGCGGCTTCACCCAAGGAGGTAGAGAATACCAAGCGGCGGAGATTATCCAATTGGGAGAAAAAAGAATTTGAGCAGTTGGAAGGTAAGATTGCCGAGTTAGAGGCTGAGAAAGCGGAAACCGAGAAAACACTAGCGAATGTCTCACCAGGTAATTATAGTGAAGTGCAGAAATTGTACGATCATGTGGAAAAACTCAAGCACGCGATCGATGTGGCGACTGAACGCTGGTTAGAATTGGCTGAAATGGAGTCTTGATTTCTTAACGTGACGTGAATTAAGACAGGAGACGCGATGAATCGCCGTCTCTACAAAAGACTGATTGTAGAGACGGCGATTTATCGCGTCTTTATGATGATTTATTCAGCGTAGGTGCGTTACGGCGTTCCGTTAACACACCTAGCACTTCATCGTTTTACTTTTGAGAATCGGTTTCCTCCTTTTTATCCTGCAAGCTGCGAATTTTAACCAGCACTGAAATATATTGTTGAGTCATCCAAATCAACGCCTCAATGGATGATTTACCTTGGTCAATCTGGCTTTTAGCTTGGAAACCAATCAAGACTAGTTGCATTGCCAGCAACAAAGCAATAATTTTACCGAGAACATCTTTTGACATTTGTTTCTACCCCAAAGAGTTGATAGATACAGGTTCTCTTTGGGGTTGTGTCCCTAAGCAAATACCCCAATGTCGCTGAAAATGCCTTAGAATCTGGATTACATGAGTTTGGGGTAGTAGTTTCAATCTGGGGTAGCCCCAAACTTCTTACTCAATTTTTTGGATGTAATGCCACGAATTACCTATGGGCCTCAGATTCAAAAGCGAGTCAAGCGTCTGTTAGAGGCATTGCTTTGTTTTGTCGATGGGGAATTTGAGGATAGTAACTTTAAAATTGAGTCCGACTGGAAAGAAGCAGACAGTGCTAACCCCAAGCTGACTGTGCAGACTACGTTAGTCGTGTTGGAGTTGCTGACGCAAAAAGACAAATATCCTGGCAAGTTAACTAAACCGCAAATTCGAGAAGCGCTGAATTTGCTGAAGGATTTTTTGAAGATTCTGGAAGATAACCGTCTGCAAACCAAGGGTGTTGAGGAATGGCACTTTACACTCAAGCTATGGTCAAGAGATAGGGAAAGGAACTTAAAACGGTTTGATGAGGCTTGGGAAAGTAGTAGACCAGAGAAATCAAAATTAAATAACCCCTCTCCAAACCTCTCCCCCACAGGGAGAGAGGCTTTGAATTTTCCCCATTCCTTTGTAGGGAAGGGGGTTAGGGGGTTAGGTCACACAAGTATATTTCAAGCGCCACCTTTACCGACATACTTTGTAGAACGCCCAGAGTACAGCGATGATTTAAAGACTCGTCTTTTAAATGGTTCATCGTCTGATAGTCGCACTTTGGTAATTACTGCGATTCACGGTTTGGGTTCGGTGGGCAAATCTACTTTAGCTGCGGCTTTAGCCCATGATGCAGAAATACAATCTCGTTTTTGTGATGGCATTCTTTGGGCAACATTAGGTCAACAACCCAATGTGCTGGCTTTACTTAGTGGCTGGGTGCAAGCATTAGGAGACTATAGCTTTAAACCTACAAGTGTTGAAGCAACTTCCTTGCATTTGCGGACTCTGCTTTATGACAAGGCTGTGTTGCTGGTGGTGGATGATGCTTGGAATACCAAAGATGCACAAGCGTTTAATTTTGGTGGGGCGCGTTGTCAAGTTTTAGTAACTACTCGTGAAGGTCACATTGCCGATGCCTTAGCAGCCAACACCTACAGCCTGGATATAATGAAACCAGACCAGGCAATGGAATTGCTGACGAAGAAATTAAGACGCGAGATTACAGGCACAGAACGTCACTCAGCAGAAAATTTAGCCAAAGGCGTTGGTTATCTTCCCCTAGCATTGGAACTTGCAGCCGCCGAAGTTGCCTGTGGTACGACTTGGAATGAACTGTTGGCGGATATTCAGCAAGAAGTAGCCAGATTAACAAGTTTTGACCGACCGGAAGCCGAAGAAATTACTGATGAGGCTAGTTTAAAACGCCTGAGTTTAACGGCATCATTAAATTTGAGTGTCAAGAGAATGCCACCAGAAAAGCAGCAGCATTTCTCTTGGTTAGGGGTATTGCCGGAGGATGTCAACATTAATAAGATGATGGCGGCAACGCTGTGGCAGATGGATAAGCGTGATGCTGCCAAGATGTTGCAATATTTACGGAATAAAGCATTGCTATTAACAGGAGTACCGCTTGCTGATGGTATGCCTACCTATCGCTTACATGACTTATTCCACGATTTAGCGTGTAATTTGTTAACTGCTCCCTCTGAGCCAAAGCGCCCAGGAGATTTGGCTGGGTTGGGTTTAAACCTTGCTGATGTTCACGTTGCTTTTTTAAAGAAGTATCGGCAGAAAACCCAGAATGGTTTATGGCATACTTTACTCGATGATCGTTACATTCATCAGTATTTAGTTTGGCATTTGGAAAAGGCTGGACAGTTAGAAGATATTCACCAGTTATTGCGGGAAGAGTCTGCAACTGGAAGCAATGGCTGGTATGAAGTGCGGGAGAAACTGGGGGAAACTGCGGGTTACATCACAGATATTTCTCGTGCTTGGGAACTAGTAGAGGCGAATTGCACTGAATCAATGCCGCAAATTGTGGGTTGGCAGTGTCGCTATGCTTTGATTACTGCCTCTCTTAATAGTTTGGCGGCTAATTTACCAGTAGAACTGCTAGTGGCGTTGTTCAAAAACAATGTGTGGACTGCTGAACAAGGACTAGCTTACGTCCTGCAAAAACCAAAGCCAGAGGAGAAAGTCAACTCGCTGACAAAGCTAGTCAACTATTTGCCACTAAATCTTCAAGAATTAGCACTGCAAAAAGCCCTTGCTGCTGCCAGGGCGATTCAGTCTGAGTCTGATCGTGCCAAAGCCTTGAGTGCCTTAGCTGACAATTTGTCGCAAATGCAAGCTGCCAAACTTTTTTCCCTTTGGAAAGATACTCTTCATGAGTTATCCCTTCGCACTCGCCGTAATTTGCTGCAAGATATCAAAGCGTTATTTCCAGTTATCTTTTCATTAGGTGGTGAAGCAGCAACAGCAGAAATTGCTCGTGCAATTGTGGATGTGGCGCGATGGTGGAAATAATTTGTAATTTGTAATTCGTAATTCGTAATTTAAGAGAGTTAGATTTAACTTGCATCTGTAGCCTGATTTTGGTCAATTGGTATAAGGGGATGCAGGATCTATAGTTTTAAGTGAAGTGCGATCGCCTTTTACAGCTACTCAACCATCAATCAGGTATCGAATTTACAAACTCTCTCTGGTGTCCATGAGTTGGCGATCGCAGTTTGTAGAAAGGCGATCGCCTATATTGGTCTTTTTTACAGAATACTATGCGATCGCTTAGGGAATTCCAAGAAATAAATTATCCAATATTGTGGGGCGAGACGCCATTGGTGTCAAGTTAAGCTATAAATGGCTTCTCGCTTGGTTTGAGTACCCGTCGGAAACTGAAGTTCCCGCCTAATAGCTAAAGTCTACTGAAGTAGACTCAAGATTTTTTGGGGATATTTAGTCATCTTTAGATGACTTCGGCTATGAGCCAGGAATTTCAATTCCTGGTGGACGTGCAGTTTCACGTTAAGTTGACACCAATGGCGAGACGCCCACCCCACAAGAGTTTATTGAATATTTTTTTATTTGGAAGTCCGTTAAAAAAGTTTTGCCTACGCAGGAATATTCATTAACAAGCCATTTTGCGTTTATGCACTCCCTAACTTACGGGAGCCGCTACAGAACTTACGGGAGCCGCTACAGAACTTATGGGAGCAGCTACAGAACTTATGGGAGCAGCTACAGAACTTATGGGAGCAGCTACAGAACTTACGGGAGTAGCTACAGAACTTACGGGAGCAGCTACAGAACTTATGGGAGCAGCTACAGAACTTATGGGAGCAGCTACAGAACTTATGGGAGCCGCTACAGAACTTACGGGAGCCGCTACAGAACTTATGGGAGCTTATAAATACCAAAATATAGTAATTAAGCTCCGAAAAATTACTGTTATCAATCCAAAATTTTAGTAAAAAAAATTGCGAGTTTTACTGAACCGGAACGCAGTTTAATTGAGGCAAGCTAGCTCTAGGAGCATCTTAAAGGAGTAATTTTATGTCTCGTAAAAAACGCACATCCCGTACTTTAGAAAAAGCTCAGTTAAGATCGGCTGGGCTAAAATCAATTGTTCCAAGCGTCAAATTTGATGAAGATTATAGTCTAGAAAAATTAGTTGAGTCAATCGATCAGTTACGCAGCAAAATTGATGTTTATAATACTGCTCTGTCTGTAGTTGACTCTTCTAAAACTGAAATTGAAGAGATGGAAAAAAACTTGAGTCAGCTTTCTGAGAAAATGTTGATGGTGGTTGCAATCAAGTACGGCAAAGACAGCCGCGAATATGAGATGGCAGGTGGTGTTCGCTATAGCGATCGCATCCGCAAAATCAGATCGAGCCGCTTGAAAAATGTTGCAGAACAAGCATCTGATGAAAATGCTAAAACTGCATAAAATGCAGGATAAGGCAAGAGACGCGGTAAATCGCGTCTTTGAGAAATCCGGGAGAAATTGTTTCTTTAGAGGTTGTTTGAAAAGTCTAAATTATTACTTGCCCTTCTAAGGCGCTCTTACTGGGGCGGAGTACAACAGTTTTCCCCCTTGCTCCCTGCTCCCCTGCCTCTTTTGACCATTCAGACTAATTTTAGGAAAAGCAAATGGGCGTTAGCACCCTAGCAAAATCAGCACATAATACAATAGCTAGCGTCCCCCAAAAGCCACTCATGCCGCAAAATAACCAAACCGCCATCGAATTCCGCGATGTCACTTTTAGCCGCAACCATCGCCCATTAGTGTCAAATCTCAACTTCACCATCCGTCAAGGAGAAGCACTGGTATTACTTGGGCGCAGTGGTAGCGGCAAAACCACAACAATGAAGTTAATTAATCGCCTATTTACACCTACACAAGGCGAAGTTTTATTTGATGGCATTCCCACAACTCAATGGGATGAAATTAAACTGCGGCGAAAAATTGGTTACGTCATTCAAGAAATTGGTTTATTTCCCCATTTCACTGTCGAACGCAATGTTGGTTTAGTCCCTTCTTTGGAAGGCTGGCAACCAAAACAAATTAAAATGCGGGTTTATGAACTGTTGCAATTGGTAGGCTTAGAACCAGCACAATTCGCCACACGTTACCCGCACGAACTTTCGGGAGGACAAAGGCAAAGAGTCGGTGTAGCCAGGGCTTTAGCAGCAGATCCGCCAGTGTTGTTGATGGATGAACCCTTTGGCGCACTCGATCCAATTACGCGCCTCGAACTGCAACAAGAGTTTCGGCATTTGCAGCAAGAGTTAGGCAAAACAGTTGTTTTCGTCACCCACGATATTCAAGAAGCCTTAGTTTTGGCATCGAGAATTGGTTTAATGTATGGCGGAGAATTGGTAGTATTGGGGACGAGAGATGAATTTATGCGATCGCAACATCCAGAAAGCCTCGCTTTTCTGCAATGTCTGCGTTCCCTGCAAGATACTTTATGAAAAATTTCTTCTTGGTTAAGTATGCCCCAGAAATTCTTCAGCATACACTCGAACATCTATTTTTAGTAGGCATCGCGATCGGAATTGCCATCCTTGTAGGCATTCCATTAGGTATTTTAATTACACGTAAAACCTATCTCCGCCAACCAATTCTCGGTATAGCAAATATTCTCCAAACTATACCCAGCTTGGCGCTATTTGGCTTACTCATTCCTGTTCCGATAATTGGCGGAATTGGTGCAGTACCAGCAATTGTTGCCCTGACTGTATATTCCTTACTGCCGATAATTCGTAACACTTACACAGGTATTACTAGCGTCGATCCAGCAATTCGGGAAGCTGGGAGAGGTATGGGAATGACAGATAGACAATTGTTATTGCAAGTTGAGATACCCTTGGCGATGGGAGTAATTTTGGCAGGTGTGCGAGTCGCAACAGTAATCGCCATTGGTATTGCAACTATTGCCGCCGCAATTGGGGCTGGTGGTTTGGGAGTATTTATTTTTCGCGGTATATCAGTAGTAAACGATCAGTTAATTTTAGCTGGTGCAGTTCCGGCGGCAGTAATTGCATTATTAGCTGACTTTGCAATTGGCTGGATGGAGAATAAATTAAAAATTAAAAGTTAATGAAAAGATTTTTCACGCTTTGCTTTTTAAGTTTTGCCTTGTTATTGGTAATTGTTGGCTGTACGCCGAATTTAAATAGTAATAACGGTGGTAATATTATTGTTGCTTCCAAAGATTTTACCGAACAAGATATTTTAGGTGAACTGTTAGCACAGCAAATTGAAGCCACAACTAATTTAAAAGTAGCTCGTCGTCCCCGTTTGGGTGGTTCTTTTGTTTGTCATAGTGCTATTACTGCTGGCAAAATCGATGCTTATATTGAGTACACAGGCACATCTTTTACTGCAATTTTGAAGCAAAAAGCAGTTAACGATCCCAAAGAAGTTTATGAGAAGTTAAAACAAGCATACTCCCAGCAGTTCAATTTGGAAGTGATGCCCAGCTTAGGTTTTGAAAACACTTTTGCGATGATTGTCCGGGGTGAAGATGCCAGACGCTACAATATTCAAACTCTCTCCCAAGCTACTCAATATACACCGCAGTGGCGTGGCGGTTTTGGTTACGAATTTTTAGAAAGAGAAGATGGTTTTCCCGGATTAGCGAAAACTTACGATTTACGTTTTGCTAAATCTCCGCAAATTATGGACTTGGGTTTAATATATCGTGCTTTGATTCAAAAACAAGTGGATATGGTGGCGGGTAATTCCACTGACGGACAAATTTCTCGCTTGGGTTTAGTTGTACTCAAGGATGATAAACATTATTTTCCACCTTACGAAACAGTGCCTATTGTCCGACAAGAAATATTAAAAAAATATCCCGAATTAAGAACAGCGATCGCTTCCCTGGCTGGAAAGATTTCGGCAGATGAAATGCGACAGTTAAACTATTTAGTTGAAGGGGAATTACGTGATGTTAAAGATGTTGTCCAGGAGTTTCGCAAATCGAAGGGATTAAATAATTCGTAATTCGTAATTCGTAATTAAGAGTTAGTGTAATGTACCGAAAACCAGAAATGGTGCGTTACGGCTTCCGTAAAACACCCTACTGGCGTGACAAGACTAAAATGCTGCAATAAATTTTATTGTGGGGTGGGCATCTTGCCCGCCAATTAGGACGGGCTAGAAGCCCATCCCACAAGAGTTTGCTAATGCACAAATTTAGTCTTGACACGCCACTACTGTTGTCCATGCAAAAAATTCTTTAACCACCTAATTACTTCACTTGTTGTTTGCTCATTGGCCATTTGGAGGCATTGCTGCACAATTTCTCTGACGTTAGGGAAGTAGTTGCTTTCTGTAAGCACATAACTTTCTCCCTGCAATCGATAAATTAATAACCGATTACTCTTTAATATCCAAACTTCTGGCACTCGATAAGGCAAGAAATCATTAATATCGGTGTAGCTTGTCACATCTATTTCAATTGCTAAATCTGGTGGTGGATCTGACTCCCAATCAATTCTTTTTTTGCCTACTACTGCTCTGCAATTTTCAATGTAAAAGCAAAAGTCTGGTTCAATACCGCTAATCTCTGGCAAGCTCATGGTAATGGGCGTAAATGACTCGTATATGCGGTTTAAATGATCCAGCAAAACCTTAGCAATATCTGCCAACAAACTCGCATCTCTTCCATGCTCTGGTAGCGGTGCCATCAGCAAAATTTCTCCTCTGCGATATTTAATGCGAGGCGAGGAGCGATCGCCTAGTTGCTGACTCAATACTTGATAGTCTTTCCAGTCTCCCAAAAGCTTCAACACCGCGCCAGGTGGTAACTCGATTCTTTCTGGTGTAATTACGGTATCCATAATTAGCTCACATTTTAGATATTGGCGTAGACGGGTTGGCGTAGCCTCTGTCTGCGACACGCTGCGCGTTCGCGTAAGCGTCCCGCAGGGAACGTAGAGAAGTGGCTTGTCGCCAGACATCGCATTACATCGAGGATAACGATTAAACAACCACAAAATTGTTGTTCGTTAGTGACAACCCAGCAGATAATGTTGTAAATTGCACCTGAGCAAATTGTACTTGAGTAAATTCGCCTGCACTACCATCTTGGTCAAAGAACAATGCACCTGTAGTGGAGTTATAAATAAATCGCTGGCTGCTAGTGGTTGCAGATTCTCCAAGTGTAAACTGACTTGCCTTAAGTACACCTGCTGATAAACCGCCACCAAAACCACCAGCTGACACCTGAATTAATTCATTAGGTTCATTAACAGCACCGAAGTCACGTATCAGATCGAGACCTTCATCGAAACTACTGAAAACAAAGGTATCAGTACCACCTTCCCCAAAGAGCCGATCATTACCCTTGCCACCGATGATGATAGCATCGCCAAAGCCACCTCTAAGGGTATCATCACCATTGCCACCTTTGAGGGTGTTATTACTTGAGGAATAAGAGGCTATCAAGGAATCATTACCATCGCCCCCATCTAATAGATTATCGCCTGTTGAACCGGAAACATCCAATGTATCGTCACCAACACCACCGTTAAGGGTGTTTTGACCATCTGAGTCAGATGAGACAGAGAGAAAATCATTACCATCGCCCCCATCTAAGAGGTTATCGCCCAATGAACCGGAAATATTCAATATATCGTTACCAACACCACCGTTGAGGGTATTATCGCCAGATACGCTACCCTCAACGTAATTTCCGAATTCGTCCGAACTCAAGGCCTGTAAAGAATCATTGCCACTGCCTCCATTGAGGAGGTGATTCCCTGTTGAAAGACTAATATCCAAGAAATCTTCACCAGCGCCGCCATCTATTGTGTCGTTACCATTGCCTGACCGGAGCGTATCATTACCATTGCTTCCCACAAGATAATCATCGTAGTCTGTACCTGTGATATTTAATTGTTCGATATTTTTGTAGCTAAACACTGTTGTGTCCGCCGTCGAAGAAATTACTGCAATGTTAGTAATCGCATCAAAAGTTGAAGTAATTCCCGTGGTAGCACTGCTATAACTGAAAGACAAGGTGTCATTACCTGTTCCCCCGTCTACTGTTTGAGTTACTAACGTAGATAGGGAGTAGAAATTTAAAGAATCATCGCCATTCCCGCCATTGAGGGTGTTATTGTCGATGCCACCATTGAGAGTATCATTGCCATCGCCACCGTTGAGAGTATTATTGCCATTGCCACCCCTCAAAATATCATTGCCACTTAAGCCTTCAATAATGTCATCACCCCCTTGACCATTGATGACATCATTTGAATTGTCAAATCCACTAACATTGTTGGATAAATCGTTTAGGAAGGTGACTGTATTTTTTTTAAAGACAGTGCTTTGGGTGAAGTTGGGATCGAAGACATCAAAGCTGTCGGTGATGGTAGTTTGCCCATAAAACAGAATATTGCCTAAATCTACAGTGGCTCCTGTAGATTTGGTGAGGTTATCAAGGTTGGACAGGGCAAAGTTTTCCAGGATGAATCTGGTATCACCATATCCTTGAAAGCTGATTTCTAAACTTGTGCCATTCTGGGTGAGAAGCAAATTGTCGGCAGTAAAGCCAATGTTGTCCTGGAATATCAGAGTATCCAGTTCGGCTATGACTGCTGCTGTGGGGTTTATTCCTTTACCTACTCCACCGAAATCGGCGATCGTATGAGTGCCAGTATTAATCGGGTCTGTGCTTATTTCGCCAATCGTGTTTCTGACTAAGCCTTTGTAAACAAATTTATCTTTACCACCGCCGCCTGTGAGGCTATCATCGCCATTACCGCCTGTAAGACTATCATCGCCATTACCACCGTTGAGGGTGTTATTACCAGTGCCACCAGAGGCTGTTAGAGTATCATTGCCATCGCCCCCAGAGAGGAGGTTCTTGCCAGATGAGCGAGTGTTGTAGTAGTTGTCAGTATATTGATAAAGATAGCCAGAGGCTGTCAGAAAATCATTGCCATCGCCTCCAAAAAGCAGGTTATCGCCTGATGAACCACTAGCATTTAAAGTATCATCACCAGCACCACCGTTGAGGGTGTTATCGCCATCTGAGTAAGAGTTAGACGATGTGTACTCCGCACTCCTTCCACTCCCAGAGATGGAGAGAGAATCATTGCCATCGCCCCCATCTAAGAGGTTATTGCCGAATGAACCGCTAGCATTTAAAGAGTCGTCACCAGCACCACCGTTGAGGGTATTATCGCCTAAAGAGCGATCGTCGACTTGTCCGAACTCGGAGTAGTACTCATAGCTGCCAGAGGCTGTCAGGGAATCATTGCCATCGCTACCATTAAGCAGATTATTGCCTGAAGGGAATTCAGCATCCAAAAAGTCGTCACCAACACCACCATTGAGGGTATTATTGCCCGCACCACCTCTCAAAAGGTCATTGCCACTTAAGCCTTCAATAATGTCATCACCCCCTTGACCATTGATGACATCATTTGAATTATCAAATCCACTAACATTGTTGGATAGGTCGTTTAGGAAGGTGACTGTGTTTTTTTTAAACACAGTGCTTTGGGTGGAGTTAGCATTGAAGACATCAAAGCTGTCAGTGATGGTAGTTTGCCCATAAAACAGAATATTGCCCAAATCTACAGTGGCTCCAGTGGATTTGGTAAGGTTATCCAGGTTTTCTAGGACAAAGTTTTCCAAAATGATTTTGCGAAAAGTAAACCCTTGAAAGCTGATTTCCAGATTGTTGCCATTCTGCGTGAGGAGCAAGTTTTGGGCAGAACTATAGCTCTGGAGATTTAGGGTATCCGCTTCGGCAATGACTGCTGCTATGGGGTTTGTACCTTTACCTACTCCAGTAAAATCGGTGATCATCTGAATGTAGTTGTAGGCTGAGTTCTCGTCGTAAATAAATATATCGTTGCCACCGCCACCAGTTAGGCTGTCGTAGTAATAAGCCCCCCGTAGGGTATCGTTACCGTTGGTTCCAATGGTAATTGCCATAAGTTTTTCCTACCTGAATCGATTTTTGGAGTAACTTTAGTTGTCAATAATCGAGTTAGTGCTGTTTGAACAGCACAAATAATGTGCCAAAAGTTGCAGCTTTCGGGATACTTTATTCAGTCTAACGATACCTACGACGGCAAGCTAGGCAAACAATGGTAATCAAAATCTGATAAGTTAAGTACACCGAGATGCTAAAGATGTATAAAATTTTATGAGAAATGGTATAAAAAAGCTTGCTGTTGCTAAACCTAAGCAAGTTGCGATGCCTGCGGCGGGCGTAGCCATCGCAATCTTTTCTTTCACCGTCTTGCTTTACAGCCAAGTTGCATCAGCAGCCTTAACTTTACCCCTACGTAGCAAGAAGGGGATGGTGGTATCAGCCCATCCCCTAGCAAGTGAAGCGGGAATTTTGATGTTACGCAAAGGGGGTAATGCCGTGGATGCAGCTGTAGCCACAACCTTTGCACTTTCTGTAGTTGAGCCTTTTTCAGCCGGAATCGGTGGCGGCGGATTTTTATTGATGCACTCTGAGAAAACTGGCGACATGAAAGCGCTAGATTTCCGGGAACGCGCACCCCTGAAAGCTACAAGAAATATGTATCTAGATGCACAAGGAAAGGTGCGTCCCAATGCAAGTATTAATGGTTATTTGGCAGTAGCGACACCAGGAACGGTAGCAGGACTTTATGAAGTGCATCGTCGCTATGGTAAGCTTTCTTGGCAAGAGGTAATGAAACCTGCGATCGCACTCGCTAAAGATGGCTTTGTTCTTGGCAATATGCTAACCCAGAGGCTCAACCAGCGCCAGGAAGCAATTCTCAATAATCCCGCAGCGCGAGAAATTTTCACTCGCAATGGTGAATTTTATCAACCAAGGGAAAAACTTGTGCAGCGTGATTTGGCACGCACTTTAACAGCAATTGCCGAAAATCCCCAAAGTTTTTACACCGGAAGTATTGCTCGGGCGATCGCTTCTGATATGGTAAAAAATGGTGGTTTAATTTCTCTCGAAGACCTGAAAGCCTACAAACCAATCTGGCGCACTCCCGTTTGTGGCAACTTCCGCAAAGCTAAAATTTGCTCAATGCCACCACCATCATCAGGAGGCGTTCACCTATTGCAGATTTTAAATATTATCGGTGACACCGATTTGAAATCTTTGGGATGGCATCATCCAGACGCGATACATTTAATGGTAGAGGCAATGAAGATTGCTTACAGCGATCGCTCAAAATATTTAGGCGATCCTGATTTTGTCAAAGTCCCTGTACAAGAACTTCTCAGTCCAGCTTACGCCAAAAAACGCCGTCAAGAAATTAATATGCAAATGGCTCGACCCTCCACCGAAGTCAAGCCAGGAGATTTAAATTCAAAATGTCTGCGTCTTCCCTCATCCCCTTGTCTTCCCCATGAATCTCTCCAAACCACTCATCTGAATGTTGTGGATGAAGAACACAACGCCGTCAGTCTGACTTTCACCATTAATCTCAATTTTGGTGCTGGTGTGGTGACACCAGCAACTGGAATTGTTCTCAACAATGAGATGGATGATTTTGCCGCTGCGCCAGGAGTGCCTAATGCTTTTGGTTTGGTTGGTAACGATGCCAACAGCATTGCACCTCGCAAAACTCCTCTATCCAGCATGACTCCCACAATTGTCACAGAAAATGGTCATTTTCGGATGGCAGTAGGCGCACCTGGTGGTAGCACCATCATCACCCAGGTTTTGCAAGTAATCCTGAATGTGCTGGAATACAACATGGATGTTGGTGCGGCTGTTTCTGTTCCACGCATACATCATCAATGGCTGCCAGATGAGTTGCGCGTTGAATCCTGGAGCTTGGATGCTTTGACTTTGCAAGACTTACGACGGCGGGGGCACAAAATTAAGGAAACTATTCCTTGGGGTAATGGTAACGCGATCGCTGTTACATCTGATGGAACTTTAGAAGGAGCCACCGATCCTCGCGGTGAAGGTTCCCCCAGAGGTTTGTGAGGAAGACACAGGGACGCAAAAAATAACTAATGAAAAATGACAAATGACTATTGATTTTGAATTGTTGACTCTGCGTAGCTGCTGCTACCAAACTCGTTTGCCCGTGCGCTAGGTACTAGTGTCCAACCTGCTTTTAAAAGTTTTTGATAAGTTGCCCAACCTTTAGAACCACCTGGTATTTGATAATCTGGGACTGCAAAATGTCCAAAAGCTGTGTAAGGACGCCAGGATTGATTGGCTTCTGTCTGCAAATACAAAATTTTCTCTCCGTCGCCACCAGACTTAGACAACCAGCACATTTGTCGATGCATTGCAAACTCCTTTGCTTTTAGCTAATGGTGCATAATAGCTGATCTTTGTCAAGGTAATTATCATCCTTGGGGATAATCTTTGCCTAATACTTTAGACAAAATGTAATTAAGTTCTATCCACTACGGGATAATTGCTTAACAACTCATAGCCTGGAAGACAGCTGCTAAAGGGACATAAAGATAAACAGCTTTGCCTCACCTTGTTTATTAGGTGAGATTTTTCCCATGTTATCCGCGTTTTTTGCGATCGTGTGTAACAATAACTACTGTTTTGACTGAGGCTTGCAATCAGACTATTTGTTTTTCTGCTTACACATATAAGCGCAGGTTTTAGAAGTTAGTTATAAAGCAATACGCTTGGGTTACAAAAAATTGTAGCCACAGAAATGTTAGCTTTCGTTCCTTAACCAAACCTGATATTAGAGTATAAATAAAATTAACTGTAGGGTGGAATAGCACTTACTTAAGCTAGATTTAGATACCCGATTTCTTCAAGAAATCGGGTATCTAGACAGCAATTTCGGTTATTAGAAGGATGGAGCATACAACTTATCGCCGACAATCTGGCGAATTGTCTCTACTAGTTGGCTGTATGCAAAGTTAGATAAAACTGGTTGTGCTGTTTCCAAGTGAATCGATCGATCTAAATCAATCCATGACTTGCAGCCAGCGTATTTGGCGTAATAGGGAATTTCTAGCTCTTGCGATAGTTTATATGTCCGCAGAAGCAGAATATAAAGGGGTTGACGTGCTTTCCATTTGAGGCGATCGCTAATAAAATGCTCGTTCCAAATATGGAAGGGAAGTAAGGTGTTGACAATAGACTCGTCACTCACTGGCAAAATATCTGTAATTTCAGCCCAACTGCCAATGCGAACTGTTTCAGGATGCCAGCCTGATGTTACAGGATAGACACTATTGGCGTATTCAGCTTTCAGCATGAAAGCTTGTTGATGTTCATAAGTAGGGTAAAGCAGAATTTGCTTGTGGGCAACTTGAAAATGTCCATGTCGTTCGTGGATACCGCCCTTGCGGAGCAACATAATTGTTTTGCCACTTTCCAAGGCATTTATGGCAACTGCCCATTCTTTGAGAGCATGAAAAGTTGTAGTCAATTCCATCGGCATCTACTGTAACTCTGATTTAATTTGAAGCTAAGACTGAGAAAGTATGAACCTGTCCAAGGTAATGAATTAGGAAGCAGTTGTGGAAAAGCGAACGCTAGGTACAAGTGAAGTCAAAATCACACCCATCCTCAATGGGAACTTGGCAAGCTGGTAAAAGAATGTGGGTGGGAATTGAGGATGCTGACTCGATTAAAACTATTCGAGCCGCTTATGAAGCTGGGATTACGACAATTGATACTGCTGAAGTATATGGTGAAGGACACTCAGAGCGAATTGTCGCTGAAGCTTTTAGCCCTTCTTCATAATTGTACCCTTGCTCAGTTAGCTTTAGCCTGGTTAATTGCTCAACCTCAAACAAATGCGTAGACGCATCTTAGCGGCTTGTCGCTAGACATCGCTGGAGGGCGTTATCCCGAACAAGCACGAGACAACGCTATTATCCGCCCAAATCAAGCTTTCCGCCGCCCAAATAGCAGAAATTGATGCCATTGGACGTATTGTCGCTGACCATCTGGATGACAATCAGATTATGTGGGATTGATGACAATGCAGTTTGGTTACTATGCTTAATCTATCCAAGATCCCTATAACTTTCTTCAAAAGAGAGCTGGGGATCAAATTTATGGCTGGAGATTGCAAAATCTAACAAAACGTCAACTTTCGTAAACCAAGGGTTGCAACTCACAAATTAAGTGATAATTTAAATAGTAGGACACCAAACAAAATATGAACCAAACAAAAAGGGTCAATGACTTAGTGTCCCCTTGTCATCAGCCCAAGCAAATTTCAGCATATCAAATGTGATAGAAGTGGCAAAAAGCCTAATGTAAAAGGCAAAGCCAAATCCTAAAGCGGAAAAACGCAAGAATGCTGAGTTTGTTAGTTTTTCAGTCCACCCTAGTTATTAACTTTCAGCTAGTTAATTAGTTTAAAATTTGAAATCTGTAAACTCGATAAAACCTGGTCAACCTCGACCAGGTTTTTGGTATTTTATTGTAATATGATTTTCTCGATACGGCAGGGATTAACTGTGGGGTTTTGTTGGGTTGAGCGACACATAAACCCAACAAAGTCTCGATCATTTTGGGTTATCCTACGGGAAGCCCCTTTGGGTCTACGTTCCTCAACCAAACCTACATCAGTATAATTTTTAGTCTTAACTGAACTGTATTGAAGCGTACTGGACTCTAGCTAATTTTCCAGCAGAAAGCATAAGCACTTTAGATATCAAGGCTTTTCTAGCTTCTGTCTATAAATCTACTCATTTGCTACTCATCTAAAGCATTTTACCCCAGACTTTAAAGATTTTAGCAGGCTATTATACTGCTAAAATGCTACTTATTTTCGTAGCGATCGCAGGCTTAGACCAAAGGATCAGCCAAGTGACAAAACTTAATTTTTGTAACTATAATTATGACCAATCAAAAAAAAGAAAAAAATACTCTTTTTTGGGTAAGTATAGGTGCTTTGAT
>NZ_JBALEO010000102.1:0-82084 GCF_036918015.1 Nostoc sp. | reverse complement strand
AAAGACTCGTCAGCGAGTATCAAAGACTCATTCACGAGTATAAAAGACTCGTCAGCGAGTATAAAAGACTCGTTCACGAGTATAAAAGACTCATTAGCTGTTTGGTAAGGTGCGTTAGCTGTTGCTAACGTACCAAAAATATCTTGGAGAGTGCGTTAGCAAGGTAACGCACCCTACGAAAGTTACTAATCTACTTCATACATCTGCTTATGTTTGGCTAAAAGCTTTTGATATTTCTCATTTGTCTTTGCTTCTACCCACTTGGCTTTAAATATTGCTGCCGATTCCGCTTTCACTGGGTCTACTTCGTAGGGAAGAATCTCTTTTTTGTCACCTGAATCTTCGGAATTTTGTTTATACTTCCTGCCGCTTTTATGATTAGCATAACGGCGAGAGCGAGTATAACCCATTTGGATAAACTTTCGTGCCATATCTGCGCCGACAAAATCATCTTTATTTAAATAATCAAGAAACATCTCATAGATTTTTTCACTCGACTCTCTAGCAATCTCAGGAGTTTTGAACCGCCAGTAAGGAAGAATTTCTGATTTGTATGGTTCAACCAAAAGTACACCCTGCTCACCCTTCCCAACGCGATAGAGTTCAGGATGTTGGCGAAAATCAATAATTTTAAAGTCTAAAGAATAATCAAAAGCCATGATAGATTTTTATTAGGAATAGTAAACTTTAAAAAAAAGTTCAACTTCTATCTAAGTATTGAGATTTATTTGATTATGCTATCTAGCACTCAATCCGTGAACAGTGTCCTTGCGCCAGGAAATCTGCGTAAAGTACATCATATTGCCCTCAACGTCCAGGATATGCAAGCCTCCCGCTACTTTTATGGCACAATTCTGGGTTTGCATGAACTCACAGGCGACGAAGTACCCGCAACCCTGGTGGAACTAGTCGCATCTGGGAAAGTAGCTAACTTCATCACCCCGGATGGTACAATCCTGGATTTATTTGGAGAACCAGAATTATCACCACCAAATCCAGACCCAGAAAAAACCTTCACCAGGGCGTACCATTTAGCCTTTGACATCGATCCGCAGTTATTTGATCGCGCGGTGACAGTGATCGGAGAAAATAAAATAGCGATCGCACATGGCCCAGTCACTCGTCCTACTGGCAGAGGAGTGTATTTTTACGATCCAGATGGCTTTATGATTGAAATTCGTTGCGATCCAGAAGCTAGTTAACTTAAGGGTAATAACAAAAGTATCTACTATGACCGCGAAACTCACGCAAATATTTAAAGTAATTGAAGACGCGATCGCAAAACCGCCAATTCCACACGAACCATACAAGCAATCATTGAAAGCCTGGGCGATGTATTGTTTGCGAGACAAAGGTTTTATAGTCGCTTATGCTCAAAATGCCGACTTTGCCATTGAAAGAAAACGTGAAGAAAAGCTATATTTCAAAGTTTCAAATAGCCCCGATGATTTAGATAATTCTCTTAACTGGATTGTTTGGGATAGTGTAACCAAAAGCGCCAGTCTCATTCCCCAAAAAATAGACTGATGCCAAAATAGTCATCAAATATTTCTCTGATTCTGTAACTATTCTGACTCCTGTTAGCGCAGCGGGGCGTAGCCCATTCTGACTCCTGTATTCTGACTAGACAACTGCTGCACAAATATTTGATGTTCTGACGAATTTAATCCCAACTGTAATACAGCCAATACTTGTTGCATATTGCCAGTAAGTAAATCGGACATTGATAACCACAAACCAGGAAATACTTGACTTTTGATAATTCCATCTGCATCCACTTCCAAGGAGACATATTCTCCTTGTTGCAGGCGAAACCAATCTAATTTGTTTTCAAATATTTGCCAAACAATATATTCTTTTACTCCATTCCGCCCATAAACTTTTTTCTTGTCATGTAAATCAATAGCAACACTGTTAGCTGCTATCTCTATTACCAGTTCTGGCGCACCTTCGATGTAATCATCATTACTCAAACGAGATTGTCCTTGAGCTACTGGTGTGATTAATAACACTCCATCTGGTTGGGGTTCATTGTCTCGATCTAAGCGGACTGTTGGCTCAATTCCCAATCTCACACCAGGGGTTGATGCTTCATAAACTCCCAACCAAGTTATTGTATGGCCATGTGGTTCAGCATGACTTTCAAAGCGTAATGGGGATGCCAAGTATACAACTCCTTCAATTAATTCTGCCTTTTGATGACGAGGCATTGCTTGATAGCGTCGCTCAAATTCGTAGCAAGTCAGGCGATCGCCATTTTCTAAATAAGGAATTTGCTGCTTGAATGATAGGTTGACCATGATTTTCCTAGATAGCAAGAAGTTTTACTTTATTATGGCTTGACACCTTAATTACGAATTACGAATTAGTATTGGGTTTCTCAAACACCATTAAATGCTGTTGAGGTAACGAGTTTTTAGTTTCCTGCCAAACCAAACCAACAGCTTGCATTTCTTTACGGACTTGCTTTTGAGTCATTTTGTGCAGACCTTTAATCATAATAAAGGGATTTTCACCCCGGTACTCAACCAGCACCACCTTCCCACCTGGTTTAAGTGCTTTGACAATTCCTTGCATCACTTCTTGGGGATACTCAAGTTCATGGTAAGCATCCACCATCAACGCCAAATCGATACTTTCAGATGGTAAGTTGGGGTCGCTAAGGGTTGCCAAAACAGGCTCAACATTGGTGATATTTTTCTCTTTTTTGAACAACTCAATAATTTCCAACATTTCAGGCTGAACATCTACAGCCAACACTTTACCTGCTGTTAATAACGGCGCGATGCGAAAGCTTAAGTAACCTGTACCAGCGCCAATATCTGCCACCACATCATTAGGTTTCAGGTTGAGGAGGCTGACTACCTTACTTGGCTGTTCTTCTCGCTCTCGGCTGGGACGTTCTAGCCAGCCAGCGCCAGTGTATCCCATAACTTTGGCAATTTCGCGCCCCATGTAATATTTGCCGATACCATCTGGACTGTGGATTATCCGTTGTTCGTAAACAGCGCTGGATGAAGATGCGGCTTGTGCTGTCAGAGTTGGGTTCAGCAGCGAACAACTCAAGATCGCAACAAGAGGTACTATAAAGTGGATAAATTTTGACATTTGGTTATGACTGATCTGGATAATTATAAGCAGCAACTAAAAGAATTTTATGGTAGTAGAACGACTTATGACCATGAAAAAGATACTCGCCATCCTCTAGAAGCCAAAATTTTACTTGAATTTGTTCCACTAGATTCGGGACAAAAAATCCTTGATGTGGCAACTGGAACAGGTTTAGTTTCGATACCCGCAGCTGAAAAAGTTGGTTCAGAAGGCTATGTGATTGGGATTGATATGACCCCTGGAATGTTGCATCAAGCAAGACTTAAGATTGCAGCAGCAAGATTACAAAACATCGAGTTGATTGAGGCAGATGCAGAATATTTCAACTTTAGTGACAGTAGTTTTGATGTTGTCTTTTGCTGTGAGGCAATTGTACTTTTTCCTGATATACTGGCTATTTTAAAAAAGTGGTATCGCTTCTTAAAACCCGGAGGATTTGTGGCATTCACCTGTCCTCCCGAAACAGCTTATATGGCATCTCTTCAGCAGAGGATCTGCGCTAGAGTCTTTGGTGAATCGCTACCACATATCCTTGAACCACTGGGAACTCCAGAAAAATGTTGGAATTTGCTTAATCAGGCAGGTTTTAGAGATATCGAAATTAAGATTGAACCATCAGGACGTTATCGCCCTCTTAGAAATAACAGATTATCTGAGATAGCAATCAATATAAATTTTAAAGGTAATCCCCTATTGTCAAAATTATCACAAGAACAATTAAATCAGTTGCAAGTTGAGTACAAAGCAGAAATTGAGAAACTAGCAACCGATCGAGGTCTTTGGGAAGATACTACAAAGTTGTTTGTTCGCGCTCGAAAATAAGTTGATGAGCTTTGTTCCTGAACTGACAGCTTCGGGCGATCGCAGCTGATAATCTTGCGGTTAATAATGACAATGACAGTTTAATCTCCTAGACCGATGTGCAAGTAAACATTTTCAGGATTTACTTGAACAGCCCCTTTAAAAATTTGTAATCCAACCTTTGGACACTTATATGCAAAACCTGTCCCTAATATTAGTGCCTGTACTCGCTGCCCAGAAAGCAGCAGGTGACGGTTTAATTAAACCTCTCGGTCATCACGAACTGCTGTTGGTGCTAGTACAACTGTCACTATTGCTTCTCGTAGCGCGGGGATTAGGTGAGTTGATGCGCCGAATTAACCTACCGCCTGTTGTTGGAGAATTACTGGCGGGTGTGCTGCTTGGCCCTTCTCTATTTGGTTTGCTCCTTCCAGACTTACAGGCGCACATCTTTCCCAAAAGTCAAGAACAGTCTAATTTACTTTCGGTGATTTCTTGGTTAGGTGTGTTATTTTTGCTGATTGTGACGGGGTTGGAGACGGATCTCAAGCTGATTCTGCGTAAGGGTAAAACGGCTCTGTTGATTTCACTGGGCGGAATTATTGTCCCGTTTATCACTGGATTTGGGCTGGGGTGGCTATTACCAGATAGTTTTTTAGCCGACCCAGAAAAGCGACTAGTATTTAGTCTGTTTATCGCCACAGCAATGAGTATTTCAGCAGTACCAGTAATTGCGAAGGTGCTGATGGACTTAAACCTGATTCGCCGTGACATTGGTCAAGTTACCTTAGCCGCTGGGATGACTGATGACACCATCGGCTGGATTTTACTTTCTGTGGTTTCAGGTTTAGCTAGTAGCGGCAAATTTGACCTGGGGACAATTTTCCATTCTGTAAGCGCGGCCATATTATTTTTAGCGATCGCTTTCACAATTGGGCGTACCATTGTAGACCAGATTTTGCGCTGGGTTGATGACTACGTTGGCGGCATCGCCGCTAGTATGTCAGTTGTGCTGATTCTTGCGCTCTCGGCAGCAGCACTTACCCACGGATTAGGTCTAGAAGCGGCATTAGGTGCTTTTGTAATAGGGATTCTAGCAGGTCAATCCCGCCGCTTTAGCAATGAAGCTGGACATATGTTAGAAGTCTTCACAGCAGCCTTTCTAGCGCCAATTTTCTTTGCTTCAGCCGGCTTGAAAGTTAATTTGCTAGCTCTGTTAGTCCCTCAAACATTGATATTTGGCTTGATTGTTCTCGCTGTCGCTTGTGTGGGCAAATTTACAGGTGCTTACCTTGGTTCTCGTGCGGGCGGCTTGAGTCATTGGGAAGGTTTGGCGATGGGTTCCGGGATGAATGCTCGCGGGGCGATGGAAATTGTCGTTGCCACCATTGGTTTATCTTTGGGAGTGCTGAATCCTCAGATGTATTCGATTATTGTCATGGTAGCGATCGTCACTTCCCTAATGGCTCCACCCCTGCTGCGCTGGACTTTATCAAAAGTGGTTATGGGTGAAGAGGAAGCTCGACGTTTGGAACAAGAAGAACAGGATAGCCGCAGCTTTATCAAGCAGATTCACCGTATCTTAATACCTACTAGTGGTGGCCCCAATATTCAACTGGCAGCGCAACTAGTCGGTTACATGGCTCACCAAAACTCTATAGAAGTTACATCTCTATATGCCCTGAGTGATAAGCAACCTCGAAGCAAAGCCCGCCGGATGGAGGCAACCCAGGTTAAAGATACTGCTGCAGACCTTGCTCTAGCTGCTGTCACTGAAGAAATGCAGCTACCTGCTGATACCACCTTGCAAACAAAAACGGAGTCGGGGCGTAATAAAGCGGAGGTAATTTTGAATGAAGCAAACAAAAACTATGACTTGATTGTACTGGGAGCTTCGGAACAGATAAGCCCCCAGAAAGCATTGTTTAATTTGCTTGTCGATCGGGTTGTCCAAGAAGCGCCTTGTGCAACGATGGTGGTGAAGTCGCATCTACCCCAAGCCAAAGACGAGATATGCAAAATCCCTCAACAACAGCTGAAAAAGATTTTGGTGCCAACGGTAGGGACAGAATATAGTAAAAATGCTGTAGAGATGGCAAGTACGATCGCAGCTCAAACCGGGGCATTAGTGATGATCGTGAACGTGATTAATTTGCCACAGGTTGAGTATATTCTTTACGAACAGCGATCGCTAGCTCCAGTGAAGGAAATTTCTCACGATATGCTCGAACAGCAAGCAGCAATTTCCCGCAATCTGGGTGCTGATGTCAAAACCTATATTCTTCAAGGAACCAGCCCAGAAAGGGAAATCCTCAAGTTTGCCAAAACCCAGGAAGTTGACCTAATTATTTTAGGGAGTAATATCCGCATGGTTACGGGTCGCGTTTTCTTCGGTCATAGAGTCGATGCAATTCTGAGCAAAGCCCATTGTCCAGTAGCAGTAATTACTGTACCTTAAGAGTGCTGAGTGCTGAGTGCTGAGTGCTGAGTAGTGAGTACTGAGTGCTGAGTAGTGAGTAGTGAGTAGTGAGTAGTGAGTAGTGAGTAGTGAGTGCTGAGTAGTGAGTATAAACCCAGTTGTTTCAAAGCTTTGAGCAATCAAATATACATTAATTTGATAAACATTGCAAAAAAGAATGTAGAGACGTAGCACTGCTATGTCTCTACAAGGGTTCTGGATAATGCATATTTAATTTCACCAGATGTCTAATAATTTTGTCTTAGCGCGAAGCTCTGGATGTTACCGATCTTTGTAAATTAGCTAGGGCGCGATTGTAATCCAAAATAGCTGCGACTCGATTACCTTCTGCTCTTGTCAGGTCATTTTCAGCATCAATTACCTCTGTTTGAGTGCCCACACCAGCTTGAAACCTCAATCTTGCTAAATTCAGAGCTTCTCTTGCTTGATTTAAAGCCACACTAGAAGTCTGCACATTATTTAAATTGGATTGCAATTGAGCATAGTACTGTTCTACATCAAAGCGAATTAGGTCGCGCTGGCTAGCAAATTGAGTCTCTGCGATCGCAATATTAGCTTTCGACTGAGCCGCCCTTGCTCTTGCTGCTCCGCCATCAAACAAAGTTAGATTTCCTTGAAGTCCTACTGAATAGCCATCAGTAACGCTGATGCCATCATTATACCGATCTGACAGGTTGTAGTTGGCTGCCAAACTAACTTGCGGCCCTAGCTGTGAAAGTGCCTGTCGTCGCTGTTGCTCGGAAATATTACGTTGTGCCAAATACTGTTGCAACTCTGGACGATTTTGAAACGCTTGGACAATACTTTGTTCTACCGTCTGCTGCCAAAGACCCGCTAATTGTACGGGATCTGAGGCACTGATCTCAGCTGACTGCGATAAACTTAACAACGTGGCAAGCTGACGACGGGCAATTTGCTGCTGTGAGATCGCATTAGTAAGTAGTTGTTGGGCATTTGCTAAATTCACCTGAGCTTGCAGCACATCGAACCGCGTCCCCACTCCAGCCTGTTCTCTAGCTTGAGTATCCCGCAAACTAGCCTGGGCATTTTGCACAGCAGATCGATTAATTCTGACTTGCTCATCTGCTTGTTGCAAATCGTAGTATTGAGTGGTGGCATTCAACCTAATTATCAAAGCCTGACTTTCAACATTTAATTCATCTATCCGTAGCTGTTCCTCTGCGGCTCGGATAGTCGCTAGCGTGTTCCCAGAAGTATAGAGATTATAATTCAGTTGTGCTGAACCATTAAAAGAGGTGCTGGCTTGAGATGAATTGCTACTAAAACCATTACCACTATTAGTCACACTACTGTTAATACCAAGAGTAGGAAATAAGCCAGCTTGAGACTCGCGTAGCGCCGAGCGACTGCGTTCTAGCTGTAATATAGCTACCTGTAAGTCTCGATTGTTGCGTTTTGCGAGTTCCAAAGCTTGTGCCAAACTGATTGGCACAGTTCCCTGAATCCTTACTTCCTCCGGTTTAGTCGGAAATTGGAGAGGATTGGGATTGGGGTTGAGGCGATCGGGAACTTGTACAGAGCTTGAAGAATTCTGTGCTTTTGGCGGAGTTGTTGCACTTGCTGCATTTGGAAGAAGAATCGCGAATGCGACAGTAACCCAGGTAAAATGCACGAATAATAAGCTGAAATTCATAATCTAGATATAGTAATTAATTAGGTTCTTTTGAGGATATAATCAAAAGTTTTCATCCTGATTGACCTACAGAGATTTAAATCTTAAATTCTTCCTCCAAGGGTTAATCTTAACAAATTAGCCGACAATCAAACCATCCTGAACTCGGATAATCCTTTGGGTTTGAGCAGCAATATCAGGTTCATGAGTGACAATCACAATCGTGATCCCTTGGTTATTAAGTTCAGTCAGTAAATTCATTACCTCATGGGAGGTTTCAGTATCTAAAGCTCCTGTTGGCTCATCTGCCAGAACTAATGCAGGTCGGTTGACCAAAGCACGAGCGATCGCTACCCGTTGTTGTTGTCCGCCAGAGAGTTGACTAGGACGGTTAGATGTGCGTCCCCCTAATCCTACTTTTTCTAAGGCTTCTAATGCCCTTTCTCGGCGTTTTGGCTTGGGTAAATTGGCATAAACCATTGGCAACATGACGTTTTCCAACGCTGTCGCCCGTGCCAATAGGTTAAATTGTTGGAACACAAAACCGATCCTTTGGTTACGAATATAGGCTAATTCATCATCATCAAAAGTCGTCAGGTTTCTGCCTTCAAAAATATAGTCTCCAGTTGTGGGACGATCCAGACATCCCAAAATATTCATCAGCGTAGATTTACCCGAACCTGACGCACCCATAATCGAGACATATTCCCCTTCCTCAATAGAGAGTTCAATTCCCTTGAGTATGGGAACACTAACTTCTCCCAAGTAGTAGGTTTTAGTAATAGATTCCATCCAAATCATTGTTGGCATAAATTGAGTGCTGAGTAGTGAGTGCTGAGTAGTGAGTGCTGAGTGCTGTTAGCGGTAGCGGGGCGTTTAGCACTCAACACTTTTCTTTAGTGGTGGGGGTTGAGTTTTTTTGATGTTTTTGTTTACTAACTGAGATGCGAAGACCGCCAATAATTTTGCCCACTTCTTCTGCTTGGTTTAAAAGTTGGTTGAATTTGACTTGATCGAGGTAGCCAACATCTAGAGCTACATAAAGTTGAGAACGCAATTCTGCACAAGATGACTTGGCTATGGAAAGAAACTGATGAAATTCTCCTAAATAACTTCTTTCAAAACCCTCCGCAATGTTAGACATAATAGATACTGCTGCCCTTTGTATTTGTCCCGATAATCCAAAGTCTCTAGCAAACGCGCCCTGCTGAGTAACCTGATAAATATCTCTAGTAAGGACTCTTGCTTTTTGCCAAGCAATCAAATCTTCAAATCGCTCAACTTTACTCATTCTACTGACCATTAAATGAACTCTCATCACTCAGCACTCAGCACTCAGCACTCTTAAGCTTAGTCGCTTCTTAAAGCGTTGATCGGATCTAATTTAGATGCGTTCCGTGCTGGAATCACGCCAGCGATTAAGCCAACGGTTAACGAGAGTACAAAGCCAGCAACAATCGACAAGAAAGAAATTACAAAGGGAAATTTGAAAACGTTTGCAGCTACAAAGGCTAATAAAACGCCAGTCACCATACCAATACCTCCGCCGACAATGGAAATCACGATCGCTTCAGCTAAAAATTGATTGAGAATGGCTGAATTAGTGGCTCCTACGGCTTTGCGAATCCCGATTTCTCGCGTCCGCTCAACTACAGAAACTAGCATAATGTTAGCAATACCAATGCCACCAACCACCAAGGAAATTCCAGCGATCGCTACCACCATGACTGTAAATAAACCCACAATACTAGTAAAGGTACTAACAATATCAGCTTGATTGGTCAGCCGAAAATCATCAGCTTGTGGCGGGTAAATGTTATGACGCAGCCGTAAAAGATTGGTAACTTGAAACTGAGCGGCTTCTAACTGTTCCTGATTAGCGCCTTTGACTAAAATTCCATTTACAGAAACGCCTACCAGGGCATTGTTCCCAACCAGTCTCTTCGACATACTAGTTAAAGGAATAAAAATCTGGTCATCTCGATCCATCGGCCCCTGAGCGCCTTTAGGTTCCATCACCCCAATTACTTCATAAGCCTCTCCCTGAATCCGAATTTTCTCACCGATGACATTAGCACCCTGTGCAAAGAGTGTTTTTTGAACTGTAGGGCCCAGAATGGCAAGCTGTGCGGCAATATCTAGTTCTTCCTGAGTAAAATATCTCCCTTGTTGGGGGTGAGTATTTCTGACTTCTGGGTAGTTCAAATCAGTGCCATAAATCGTTGTTGAGGTGTTTTGTCCGGCATAGACAACTTGAGCAGTCCGTTGGAGATAAGCAGAAACCATCTGTGCTGATGGCGCTTGTGTAGCGATCGCTTTCGCATCTTCCCAGGTCAAGGTACTGCTAGAACCTACTCCTTGACGGACATTCCCGCTTCTTGCCGCACCAGCTAAGATTTGGATTACATCTGTACCCAATGCTTGTATCTGTTGCTCAACCCCCTTTTGCACCCCTTGACCAACAGAAGTAATGGCAATCACTGAAGAAATCCCAATAATCACGCCCAACATAGTTAGACCTGTGCGTAATTTGTTACTCCACAGAGTCTCTGCCGCCATTGTCAAGATTTCCAGCAATGGGACTGTGCGGGTATTCTTCGCTTTGTAAAAGCCCTTAAATATCTTAAACATAATGTTCTATTTAAAGAAGAATGCAGAATTCAGAATCCAGAATTCAGAATCAATTAGTGGAGGAATTAAACCCACATATTTATCCGCTAGTCAAACTCGAATTCATACTGAATTCTGACTCCTGACTCCTGAATTCTTTATTGTTAAAACTAACTTTAAGGGGAACCACCGCCTTGAGAACGACCACCACCGCCAGAACCGCCGCCGGAACGACCTCCGCCGCCACCTGCTCCTCTTCCGCCGCCACCGCCGCCACCTGCTCCACCTCCACCTAAACCAGGGAAAACTCCTCCTCTTGGTGTTGATTGCGGACGCGATCCTGGTGGGAAACTGAGCAATACCCTTTCGTCTCCTGTCAATCCAGACTTAACTTCGGTAAAGTTATTCGCGGTGACACCAGTCTCGATGCGAGTGAACACGGGTTTGTTATTTTTTCCTGGCACAAACACGCCTGTGGCATTTTCTTGGCGTACCACTGAGGCTGTTGGCACTACTAAAACATTTTGAACTTGACCGACTTGAAAATCTACTTCCGCATTCATCCCAGACCGCAGTAGTCTTTGAGGATCTGAAAGCGATACTCTCACTTCAAAACTGGTGACGTTTTGCTCGACTATTGCTTGGGCAGCAATTTGGCTTACTTTACCTTCAAAGGTCTTTCCTGGGTAGGCATCTGCTTTAATCGAGACTTTTTGACCAAGGCTGATTTTGGAAATATTTGTTTCCGCTAAATTGGCGACAACTTCATTTGTAGAAGCTAGAGACAAGATTGAAGAAGAAGAAGAAGAAGCTACTTCACTACTGGCAGTTGTAGGTGTCACGAAAGCGCCTGGATCGGCAAACTTCTTTGTCACCACACCATCAAAGGGTGCGCGAATAATCGTGTCATTGATTTCGGCTTGGATGTTTTGCAGCGAACCACGAGCCGATGTTACCTGGGCGCGGGCTGCGTTAATATCTTCTTGGCGCGTTCCGGCTTTCAGGAGTGCCAAAGCTTGCTGTCTCTGCTTCACCACAGCTCGTGCTTGCTCAACATCTTCTAGACGCGATCCGGCTTTTTGCAAACCCAGTGCTTGCTGTGCTTCATTTACATTAGCTTGGGCGCTGTCACGATTGGAGCGGTTTTGATTTAGAGTCTGAAGGGAAATACCGCCTGCATTGTAAAGTTGCTGATTGCGAACAAAATCATCTTCTGCTTGGCGGAGGGCGGCTTGAGCGCTTTGCAAGCGTGCCTGTGCTTGGCCAATATCTTGAGAGCGATTCCCTGTTTGTACCTTTTGCAAATTCGCCTCGGCTTCGTCTAATGCTCCCTGTGATTGGGCAATATCTTGAGGACGATTACCTGCGATCGCTTTTTGCAAATTCGCCTCGGCTTGTGCCACTTGTCCTTGAGCAGAGGTAAGTTGCCCCCGAAGGTTGGAATCATCCATGTAAGCGACAATCTGTCCTTCTTTGACGATATCTCCTTCTTTCGCCAGCAGCCTTTTCAAGATGCCAGAATTTTTCGGGCTGAGGTTGATTGAACGCTCAGGTTTTACCGTTCCGTTGGCTGAAACTGTGATTGTTAAACTCTGCCTTTGTACAGGTCTTGTCAGCACCCGACGGCTGGCTTGTTGCTGAGAAACAACCGTTACTTGGTAATAAACTGCATAGCCAATTCCACCCAAAAGGCCAAGAGCAATTAGCCAAGAGAGCCAATTACGTCTGCCCTTTTTTTTCTTTACCTCTGGAACTAAAACTGATGATGATGAATCTACGGTATTTGGTGTATCAATTTTCATATCCATTTAGTCTATAAGGAACGGCTACCGAGCTAGTTATATCACGGCTAAAACTATAGCCTGGTAGCCTAATACTGACAATGATTTTGAGCTTTTAGGGTTTTAAAGGTTTATTTGCAGTACCAATCCACTAGGAAGTCTGAAGTAATCATCACGCACTCTCACTAATCTCCCAGCAGGAACAATTTCCTGATTGGGAAGCAGAATATCCCCGTTAGGAAGTCTGAAGTAACCTTGATCGCGCAGTCTGACTATGGATCTAGAAGGAATAATTTGCCCATTGGGATATCTGATATCACCATTACCAAGTCTGACTACTCTGCCATTAAATTGGTTGTCACGGTTCCAATTATCCCGATCTCTAGGGTTTCTGACTTCTACAGGATAGGGTCTGCCATCACGGTTCCAATTATTATCCCTGTCTCTAGAGTTTCTGACTTCTCTAGGATTGGGTCTGCCGTCACGGTTCCAATTATTATCCCTGTCTCTAGAGTTTCTGACTTCTCTAGAATTGGATCTGCCGTCGCGGTTCCAATTTTGATCGCGATCGCCACCAACGTAGACTTTCGTCTGGGCACTTGCAGGCGCAGTCAAGAGAGTAGGAACAATTATCAGGGCAGCAGCAGCTAATACTATGGATATACGGTTTGATTTCAACATGAAATTGACTCCTTATTTGTATTAAAGTTCTAGATTGCTGAGGTATGGATTAAGCAATCTTAGACAGTTGCTTTTTTGCATATCAAAGTGTTTAATATTTACCTCATCGTATAAATTCATACATAACAATTATCGTTCAAAATATCTAAACTGATGTATGACCAAAGTCACTAGTAATTCCAGACTGATGTATGACCAAAGTCATCAATTATGGCGCATGGAGCATTGGGCATTAGGCATTGGGCTTTAATTCTTCTTCCCTTGCTCCCCTTGCCTTCTCCCAAGGGGAGACGCTAAAAGCGATCTGCCTCCTGCCTTCTGCCTTTCTTTGTAAGATTTTGCTACCGTCAAGAGCGCAGATCGTTTAAGCTAGCTGAAAGATTCTTTGATTAGTGGCTTAAAGGCGGTAGTGTGCCTAAACATGTTCGTTTGATTTCTCTTTTAATGGTCTGTAGTTTATGGAGTATGCCAAAAGCCGCTAACGCGCAGGCATTAATACCCCATACACTGCAACTAGATGCGACAAAGTTAGAAAAGCAGGGGTTGAGCTTGGCACAAGAGGCGGCTCAACTAGCTCAGTTTCAACAGGTTGACTTAGCTTTGCCACGAGCGCGGCTGGCTAGTCAACTGGCTCCGGGGAATGATAAAGTGTGGTTGCTATTAGGTGGATTGCAGTTGCAATCCAAAGAGTTTGATGGGGCGATCGCTAGTCTGAAAAAAGCACAATCTCTCAACCCCAAAAATGGTGATATTCTCTTTGCTTTAGGTTCAGCAAATTTTCAGCAAAAAAATTACCAAGCAGCTGTTGTCAATTATCAAGATGGTTTGAAGTTAAAACCCAACGATCCAGAGGGGTTATTTGATTTGGGTAATGCTTACTATTTGCTGGGTAAATTGCCAGATGCGATCGCCCAGTACGATAAAGCCGTCTCTCAAGATAAAAAATTCTGGCCGGCGCTTAATAACATTGGTTTAATCAATTACGAACAGGGTAATATCCCCGAAGCGATTAAGCGATGGCAATCTGCTGTAACCCTTGATAAACAAGCCGCAGAACCGTTATTGGCCTTGGCAGTGGCACTGTATACTAAAGGCGATCGCCAACAAGGACTAACCTTGGGAGAAGCTGCACTCCGTATCGATTCGCGCTATGCTAATTTAAATTTCCTCAAAGAAAATCTCTGGGGCGATCGTCTACTGTCTGATACGAAAAAATTCCTAGAATTACCCCGTATTCAAGCAGCCATACAGCAACCAGCAAACTCATCATCAGCGCCTACGCCTAGAAGACAGCCTACTCAATAGGTAGTGCTGAGTAAAGAGTGCTGAGTGCTGAGTGAGAAGTTATGAATTTACGAGTTCAAATATTTAACTGTTAATTCCAAACTTCTAACTCCAAACTTCTAACTCCAAACTCTTTACTCAGCACTCAGCACTCCTCCTTACCACTTGCCTAATAGTACCTTTTCGTAGTACATCTATACTAGATAAAGACAGGAACTAGTCGCCCAAAAACATTGGCGGGCGAGTATTCCTGAAATAAGTCTTTAATTCTCAGTTTTCGTCTGTGGGTAGAAGTGCGATGATTTGGTCAACGAACTGTTGATGGTCAACAACTGGCTTAGAAATGTAGCCATCAGCACCGCTTTGCTTGAGAAAGTTCTCGCGATCGCCTTCCATCGCATGAGCCGTCACCAGAATCACAGGTAAGTTTGCTGTTTTTGGATCGGATTTTAACATTTGTGTAATCTTGATTCCATCAACCGACTTGCCTTGGTAAACACTTCTGGAGAGAGAAACATCCATCAAAATCAAGTCGGCTTCTCCTGATTGGGCAATTTTGATGACTTCTTCGACATTTTCCGTGTGTTTTACACCCAAGCCACCACGCTTGGACAAAATTTTGGAAAAAACACGAGCATTAATTAGATCGTCTTCGACAATTAAAACAGTTTTCATGAGAATTTTAGTTATAGAGGTGAGGAGATTCAAGAATTCCAGAATACAAAATTAAAGATTTGCAATCATGGTAAGTATTATGGCTACTAAGTTTATGTAGATTATACTCGTGTGCATCCTTTTTAATAGTCAATATGCATCTTCGTCATCAAGGATGATACTACTGCTTTTTCTTCTGTGACTATCAAAATTTTGTTATGAATCTCATTTCATCCGTTATGCTGTGGTTGCCGCAGTGTTGAGTTCCATCGGCTTTTGTGTAGTTAAATTTCAGGGAAAAAACTCATGGCAAAACAGTTAAACCTTCTCTCAACGGGACAGGTAATTCCAACAGCCCTGCACACCGAGATGCAACGGTCTTATCTAGAATATGCCATGAGCGTGATTGTCGGGCGAGCGCTACCAGACGTGCGTGATGGCTTAAAACCAGTGCATCGGCGCATTTTGTATGCAATGCACGAACTCGGTTTAGTACCAGATAGACCTTATCGAAAATGTGCCCGTGTAGTGGGTGATGTGTTGGGTAAATACCATCCCCACGGCGACCAATCAGTTTACGATGCTTTAGTCAGGCTGGTGCAGGATTTTTCTAGCCGCTATCCCTTGCTGGCAGGACACGGTAACTTTGGCAGTGTCGATAATGACCCGCCAGCGGCGATGCGCTACACAGAAACGCGTCTCGCACCAATCAGCCATGAGGGAATGCTGACAGAAATTGGTGAAGAAACTGTGGAATTTGTCGGGAACTTCGATAATTCCCAGCAAGAACCAACGGTGTTACCTGCTCAGTTGCCGTTTCTGTTACTCAATGGCTGTTCTGGGATTGCCGTGGGAATGGCGACGAATGTTCCACCCCACAACTTGGGGGAAGTTGTCGATGGGTTAATTGCCTTAATCGACAATCCAGATTTACCAGATGAAAAATTATTTGAGCTAATTCCAGGGCCAGATTTTCCCACCGGTGGGGAAATAGTTGGTGAAGCAGGAATTCGGGAAGCATATACCACAGGTAAAGGTGGAATTCTGCTGCGGGGAGTCGCAACTCTAGAGGAAATTCCAGCCGCTAGGGGAAGCAAGCGCCGGACGGCAATTATCATTACAGAATTGCCTTATCAAGTGAATAAGGCTGCCTGGATTGAGAAGGTAGCGGACTTAGTAAATCAAGGACGCTTGCAAGGAATTTCCGATCTTCGGGATGAGAGCGATCGCGAAGGGATGCGGGTGGTAATTGAACTCAAACGCGATACGAATCCCCAAGAAGTTCTCCAGCATTTATATCACCAAACTGCTTTACAGATGACTTTTGGGGCGATTCTCCTAGCAATAGTGGATGGACAACCCCGCCAATTAAGTTTGCGCCAACTGTTGCAGGAGTTTTTGAAATTCCGGGAAGAAACGCTGAACCGTCGCTACAATTACGAGTTGGCTAAGGCCCAAAGCCGCGTGCATTTGGTAGAAGGTTTGCTGAAAGCGCTGTCTAATTTGGATGAGGTAATTCAAATTTTGCGCCAAGCTCCCGATGGTAGTACGGCAAAAATTAATCTTTGTAGCCAACTAGATTTGAGTGAGATACAAGGAGATGCAATTCTAGCGATGCCGTTGCGCCGCCTCACTAGTTTAGAACAGCAAAATTTGCAGCAGGAATTTGAGCAGATCAGCGAACAAATTAGTTTATTGGAGCAATTACTCAACGATCGCCGCGAATTATTGAAGGCGCTGAAAAAAGATTTGCGATCGCTCAAGCGCAAGTACAACGATCCCCGCCGGACGAAAATCGGAGAGGAGCAGAAGTCTAAGACAGAGGAGCAGAGGGGCAGAGGGGCAGAGGGGCAGAGAAGCAGAGGGGTAGAGGAAGAGGAATTTAAATCTTCTGAACCAGTAGAGGAAGCGATTTTAGAATTTACCCAACGGGGTTATGTCCGCCGCACTCAACCAGCTGGGAGAAAGTCAAAAGCTGAAAATGGTTTACACGATAATGACTTTATTATCCAAACTGTGTTGACCGACACAGGTAAAGACTTGCTAATACTAACTGGTGGCGGCAAAGTCTACCCGGTGAATGTGGGAGAAATTCCGCCAACGACTGGACGTTCTCCACGGGGAAAACCTTTGATTACTATGCTCAGTAGTACTGCTCAAGGCGCTCAAGAAGCTGTGGTCAGCCGCTTTTTGCTGCCGGAAAATCTGGAAACTAGACAGATGATTCTTCTAACAAAACAGGGAAGAATTAAGCGTCTGTCTCTCGCAGAATTTGCTAACCTGACTCGGCGCGGCATCACGATTTTGAAGCTCAAAGATGATGATGAATTGTCATTTACCCAATTCACCGCTCCAGGGGCGCATCTGATTTTAGCTAGTTCCGGTGGACGAATGTTGCGCTTTGCAGTCAATGATGAACAATTACCGGTCATGGGTCGCGCAGCAATGGGTTTACAAGCATTTCGATTATTGAAAAATCAGCAAATGGTTGGCTGTGTCACTGTCGGTAAAGATGACCAACTACTGCTAGTTACTCAAGAAGGATATGCCAAGCGGATGGCTGCGAGTCAGTTGAGAGCGGCTAATCGCGGTGATTTAGGCACGCAAGCGCTGAAATTTGCTAGCAAAACTGACAACTTAGCTGGTATGGTGATGGCGATCGCATCTGGCGAAGTAGCTTTAGTGACGAATAAGGAGCGGGTAGTGCGAATCCCTGTGGAAACAGTGCCGCTCTTAGGTAGAGATGTGAAAGGTGAAAGCATTATCCAACTCAACCGCGATGAAAAAATAATTACTGTGGCCGAAGTGCGATCGTAAATTATGTAGGACTGATCTCGTTCCCAGTCTCCAACAGACTGATTATTGTAGAGACGGCGATTCATCGCGTCTCTTGCCTTAACCGAACAGTATCAACCCCGATTTCTTGAAGAAGTCGGGGTTCTGGGCAGTATTTTGACTCCAATATCTCCACTAGTTATCAATAACTTTTAATTTCAAAGAACAAACTCTATTGAAAATCAAGCAATACAAAAGAATTAATTGATAATTAATCTTAATAAGATTAAGATTATCTATGACCGTATAAATCTAAATAACATTTTTTCTACCTCAGTAAATCTCACTGAAGGCAGATGCTTGAATTTGTATAAATAGCTATCTCTATTTATGTCAAGGTCTAGAAACAAAAGTATAAAAAATGTTGCTTTTCTAAAAATATTTGTTATATTAGTTTACATAAGGCAATAAACCTTAAAAATTAAGTTTGGAGTCCTAACCATGACAAATGCAAGCACAACAAAAGTCACTACTCCCGTAATTGAAGATCGCAACGCTTGGCGTTGGGGCTTTACCCCACAAGCAGAAGTTTGGAATGGTCGCTTGGCAATGATTGGCTTTTCAGCAGCCATCTTGGTTGAGGCTTTTTCTGGTCAAGGCTTCCTACATTTTTGGGGCATTCTGTAAGTTTTAATATCAAAGATGACCTATAAATAAAAAAACCTGGAGTGCTAATTCACTACCAGGTTTTTTATTTTTTTGTCATTTGTCAGTTGTCCTTCGTCATTTGTCTTTTGTTTATTCACTAATGACCAATGACTAATGACAAATGACTATTAACTACCGAATATATTCCTTGAGAACGCTGTTGCGATTTGGATGGCGTAACTTGCGGAGTGCTTTCGCCTCAATTTGACGAATCCGTTCGCGGGTGACGTTGAAAATCTGTCCGATTTCCTCAAGGGTTTTCATCCGACCATCATCCAAGCCGTAACGTAATCTAAGAACATCGCGTTCACGAGGGCTGAGACTGTCGAGGACTTTTTCAAGGTCTTCGCGCAGAAGATTTTTGGAAACTTGGTCTTCTGGTGTCTCACCATCGGATTCAATAAAATCGCCCAATCGAGAATCTTCTTCTTTACCAATAGGCGTTTCTAATGAAATTGGTAACTGAGCCGATTTAGCAATGAACCGCAACTTCTCAATGGTCATTTCCATGCGAGTAGCGATTTCTTCTTCAGTGGGTTTGCGACCCATCTCTTGAGATAGTAACTTGGTAGTTTTCTTAATCCGAGAAATGGTTTCGTAAAGGTGAACTGGAAGGCGAATTGTGCGGGATTGATCTGCGATCGCGCGGGTAATTGCTTGACGAATCCACCATGTTGCATAGGTGGAGAACTTATAACCTTTTTCGTGGTCAAACTTTTCAGCGGCACGAATCAAACCGAGACTGCCTTCCTGAATTAAGTCCTGGAACGACAAACCACGATTCATGTATTTCTTAGCAATTGAAACCACAAGACGGAGGTTAGATTGCACCATCTTGTCTTTCGCCCGACGACCAACATGGAGGCGATAACGAAAGGCTGGTAGTGGCAGTTGTACTGCTTCTGCCCATTCACTATCTCGAGGATCGCGATCTAATTGCTCGCAGAGTCTTTCGCGGACTCTTTCTAATTCCAGCAAATCGGCTATTTTCCGCGCCAATTCAATTTCTTCGTCTGCCCGCAACAGCCGAATTCTACCAATTTCTTGCAAGTAAAGCCGAATTGAATCTTCGGTATAGTGCTTTTTCTTGCTTTGTGTCCGACGACGCGATTTAGCGGCTTTTCCAGACTTTGCGTCGTCCTCATCAGACTGAGGCTCTAAAAATTCCTCGTCACCTTCATCGATGATCAGCAAGTCCTCTTCATCGTCTATTAAGAGTTCTTCTAACTCGAGCTCAGGCTGATTCATTATTTCTAGGTCAGGCTGATATATGCTTTCGAGTACGTTGTTAGCCTGGTTCATGCCGCGTTCCTCATGCTCCTTGCAGAATCAATTACTCAAGATGTGTTTACTGCTCTTTTAAACGAGCCAATTGCCAACCGAAAATAAGTTTTTTGGCAGATTTGCCAGAGATATTTTCGGAAGTTTTACACCTCCGGTAGGAGGTTTTTTTACTTTAGTTTAAGCAACTACTAAAGGTGACTTGATCACTTTAGTAAATGTTATATGTGTTGCTATCACATATTGCTTTCAACTAACTGGTAAAAATAAAGACTCGCCTTTATCAAAAAAATTGCCACTCTATACAAATGAGTTCAGACTGTTGGCAGATTTTCGTATAAAGACTCTTCCGATTGTAGCCTGTTTCACAGAAATTGCACTCTTTTTGTGTATTAATCATGAATTCATTAAGTAACCTTTAGCTACTTTCACCAAAAAGACATTGAAAACGGGATTTATACCCGGAATTTTTTTCTCTACTTTTCGGAATTGCAGTGACGCTCTTATTACATTACGAAGTAAGTACGCTTGCTCCTGCCGAATTTCATGTATTTTACACAACATTAATTACTGAGAAAGAGTGCATTTTATGTTAACTCAGACTATTCGTCTTAACCTACCCATTTTTACATTTCCTTCATAAATTAAGCATCCCTTAGACTAAAACGGGTCTTGTCCTTGGGTAAATACAACAACGGTGGTGGTGTTTGCCTGAAAGCAGTTAACCTTCTGCGTACTAACTACCTTAACTGAGGAGTTGAGGCTGTGGCAGAATCGACCTGATCGGAGATCAATTTAGGTTTACTAATTCGGTCTTATTCACACGTTAGCGCACTGTGGCGATTTCAGCCCTATGAAACTTGACAAACTTTTTTTATTGTATACAAGGATATTTTAATCAATTCAAAAACAATTTGTCCTGTGAACTTGCCAATATCGTCTTATCTTATGCAAAAGTACATTAGATACATACGATACGATCGCGATCGTCAGGGCACTACATGAAGATATTAACAAGTTTTCAGCCTTATGGTGTGTATTTCCAACAGTTATTACCTCGAACACATAGAACCCAGCAGATTACCTGATGATTTAGTCACAAAGCTTTTTTGCGTAAATCAATTGTAAATTTCAATACTTTTATTTCGGTAAGTTTCTGTCATCTTATGATGAGAAATCCTCAAAATACTTATTAATTGCTGTTGGATAGATGATATTCAGTGATTTTCTTAAAGCATAACAAATGTGTTTCTAGCTGGTGGTTCAAATTAATCAACGAGTCAGAGCAAAGAGTATTATCTGGACTAACTTTCCAATAAAGTTGGTAGTTTTGCTAACAATCGAGCATTGATTGCCTTTCAACTGAAGCCTATGAACTTTGCTGAACTACCGTGGTGTTGGGGTTGTGTTTAGACTTGCTGAAAAATTAGGTGGCACAAGTACGTGGTCAACTACATCAACGATGCCGTTGCTAGCTGGGATATCTGGCTGACTCACCTTAGCGTTGTTGACTGTGATTGAGTTGCTGTAGGAGTTTCTGCCACAGGTTGAGCGCAGGCAGACAGAGCAACTAAGCTACCGATGCCAATAATATTGAACAATGCTTTTTCTACTATGTCTTTGCTCGCTTTGATACCTTTGTGTAGAATCCAGTTAAATAGGGAATTATTAACAATAGTTAATGAATTTATGGATATAGTCACTCATCTAAATTTGTAGTGTGAAAAATAGTAATACAGTAAATTTAAAAATTACGTAGTTTGTCATCAGCCAAAAGAGGTAGTTTTTATTGGATTTTGAATATAAAGTCTTTACCAAAATCTGTTGTAGGAATGTCAAGTAATATTTCAAAGTTAAAGATCCCCAATTTCTCAAAGAAATCGGGGATCTTGTTTTTTACGAATGATTTAGGACTGTTGAGATTAGATATCTAGATCGGTGAAGTTGAGTTTAGAACCATAGGTTTCGATGAATTCTCGTCTGGGTGCGACCCGATCGCCCATTAAAATTGTAAAGATGCGATCGGCTTCGGCGGCATCCTCAATTTCGACTTGCTTCATTTTGCGGGTTTCTGGGTTCATGGTGGTGTCCCAGAGTTGTTGTGGCATCATTTCACCCAAACCTTTGAAGCGTTGGATGGTGTAGTTGGCGTTAGCCGGAAATTTGGCGATCGCTTGATTCTTTTCGCGATCGCTATAGCAATACTCATGATTACGTCCCCGTTCTACTTTAAACAATGGGGGACAAGCAATATAAATAAAGCCTTGTTCGATGAGTGCCCGTTGATATCGATAGAAGAATGTTAACAGCAAAGTCCGAATGTGTGCGCCATCTACGTCAGCGTCAGTCATAATGACTATCCGGTGATAACGCAGTTGAGTGGAATCGAATTCATCACCTTTGACACCTAAACCAAGTGCTGTAATTAACGATTGAACTTCGTTATTTTTATAAATTTTAGCGTCATCGGTTTTTTCAATGTTAAGAATTTTACCACGTAGAGGCAAGATTGCTTGAGTGCGGCGATCGCGTCCTTGTTTGGCACTCCCACCTGCTGAATCCCCTTCCACGATGAATATCTCAGATTCGCTAGGGTCACGAGAACTACAATCTGCCAATTTACCAGGCAATGGCGAAGATTCTAGTACAGATTTGCGGCGAACTAATTCCCGTGCATGACGCGCTGCTTCTGCGGCTTTGAAAGCTTGGATAGCTTTATCTAAGATTGAGTCTGCTATTGCAGGATGAAACTCTAAGTACTCAGTGAGGACTTCTCCCACTAAAGAATCAACAATTCCCCGTACTTCGGTATTACCGAGTTTAGTCTTGGTTTGTCCTTCAAATTCTGGATCTGGGACTTTAACGGAAATAACGGCTGTCAAACCTTCGCGGACGTGTTCGCCACTGAGGTTAGTTTCATTCTCTTTAATTTTATTGCGCTTGCGGGCGATCGCATTTAATGTTCGAGTCAGAACCGCTTTTAACCCTTCTAAGTGGGTACCACCATCCACTGTCCGAATATTGTTAGCAAAACCTAGCACATTATCCGTGTAAGCATCAGTACACCATTGCAAGGAAACTTCCACTTGTACGTTGTTGCGTTCCCCTTGAACATAGATAATTTCTTCATGCAGCGGCTGCTTTTCACGGTTCATGTAAGCGATATATTCTTTAATACCACCCTTGTAATTGTAGGATTCTACTTTCGGTGTATCGCTTTTTAGTAGTTCTAGACGGTTGTCAGTAAAGGTAATTTTGACACCCGCATTCAGATACGCCAATTCCCGTAGGCGACCTGATAAAGTGATGTAATCAAACTCAATGCTAACAGTGAATATTTGTGTATCTGGCTTAAAAGTAACAGAAGTTCCAGTTCTAGCTTCTTTGTAAGGCTTGGTTTGCAGTTCAGTAACTGGGATACCGCGTTCATAGCGCTGAAGATAAACCTTTTTATCTCGCCAAACCGTAACTTCTACAACCTCAGATAAGGCATTAACAACAGAAATACCAACCCCGTGCAAACCTCCAGAAACTTTGTAACCACCACCGCCAAACTTTCCACCAGCGTGCAGTACCGTCATTACGGTTTCCAAAGCCGATTTTCCGGTGCGCGAGTGAGTATCGACGGGAATACCGCGACCATCATCTGTTACAGTCACGGAACCATCAGCGTTGATATCCACTTCTATATGAGTGCAATGACCCGCCAAAGCCTCATCGATTGAATTGTCCACCACCTCGTAAACTAAATGGTGGAGTCCTCGCGGCCCAGTGGTACCGATGTACATTCCTGGTCTTTTGCGGACGGCTTCCAGACCTTCCAGAACTTGAATCTGATCGGCACTGTAACTGCTCGTCATGTAAACTCTCCTGATGCGTGGGGTTGAACTCGCCTAAAGGCAAATAAAAGTAAAAACACTCCAAAATTGTAACACAAAAGCCTTGCTGGCGTCTGTAGGGCATTTTCAAGAGAAGTTTATACTGGGGTTGCAGTACCGTGCAAGAGGGGGCAGAGGAGCAGAGGGGCGGGGGAGCAGGGGGAGAAATCAATTCAAAATTCAAAAACTTCTGCCTTCTGCCTCTTCTTTACCAATGCCCCATAATAACTAATGACTAATGACTAATGACTAAATTAATTGTGATTTGTGGGGCGACGGCAACGGGGAAATCGGGTTTGGCTTTGGCTTTGGCAATGCGGTTGGGTTCTGTAATTCTTAGTGCTGATTCTCGTCAAGTTTACCGTGAGTTTGATATTGGGACAGCTAAACCAACTGTAGCTGAACAAAAATTGGTGCCGCACTATTTAATAGATATCTGCAATCCAGCAGATATCATGACAGTAGCAGACTATCAGCAGCAAACACAAGCTTTAATTGCTTCTGTTGGTGTTACACCACTGTTTCTAGTTGGTGGCACTGGTTTATATATACGTTCTATTGTTCGAGGGATGAAAATTCCGAGAGTTGCACCACAAACGGAATTGCGATCGCAGCTTGAATCTCTTGGTCAAAATCAACTCTACGCAATTTTACAACAAGTTGATCCTGTTGCTGCACAAAAAATTCATGGCAATGATTCAGTACGGACTTTACGAGCATTAGAGGTATTTTACGTAACTGGATATCCAATTTCGCAACAGCAAGGGGAGAATCCACCAAATTATCCGATTTTGCAAATTGGTTTAGATTGCGATGTTGAAAAATTGGATGCTCGGATTAAACAGCGTACTGAACAAATGATAGCAAATGGTTTGGTTGCTGAGGTGGAGAATCTTTGTCAAAAATATGGCGCTGATTTGTCTTTGTTGAACACTTTGGGATATCAAGAAATTAAGCAATATTTGGCTGGGGATATTTCCTTAGATGAAGCGAAAGAATTAACAGTTTTGCATACCCGACAATTTGCCAAGCGACAACGCACTTGGTTTCGAGCATATCCACAAATTGAATGGTTTGCTTCAGATGACCCTGATTTATTAGAGAAGGTTTGGCAGCGAGTAAATCAGTTTATAAATTGCACAAGTTGATGAAAACTTTTTTGCTCATTCATGCAAAGACACAAAAATTTTTTGCGTCTTTACAGTAAGTATCCTATAGGGTGTCGGGATCTACGCCCATAGCCCGTAGCCTATCTGCTAGTAATTGGGTGCGTTGTTCTGCTTGTTCGGCGCGTTGTCGTTCCTGTTCGGCGCGTTCATCTCCAGTCAATAAAACATTACCATCTTGGTAGCACCAGCGTAACCAAGTATCTTGTCTATCTTCAAATTTACCTTCCCACAAAGTCACGCCTAAACCAACCTGTTCTAACCAATTTTCTGAAGTTTCAAAATAGCGCCTTCCTCTAAGCTCATAAACGCGCAGGACTTTTTCTCCTAATTGCTGGTTTGGGTCATATACGATGTAGTAACTAGCCCGCATGTGTTCATAAATTTCCAGCTTTTTGCCCAGTTCATCACCTTCTTTATTAGAGACAATTTCGAGGACAACTTCTGGAGGTTTGCCAAAACGCCAAACCATATAACAACGATTTTGTTTTTCCCACCAATTTTCAGGCATTTGAACATCGAAGCTGAGAAAAACGTCGGGTACAATTGCAGGTTGACCGTCTGTATGGTAGATGCCAACATTCGCTGCTGCTAACAAACTTTGCTGCTGTAGAGAACTGTAAAGAGAACCAACTAAGAGGCGTTGTTGTTTTTCAGAAGCAAAATTGTCCACAGGTGTATCATCTTCAGTGACTAGCTGGTTGGCATCTGGCACATAGTAATCATCATCATTGATTAGAACTTGCTGAACCATGATTTTATCCAGTATTTGAGAGCGTTATTTCTAGGTTAGTTGATTGGGGATGAGAGAGTGCGTAGTCGTTTACCTACAATAACGGTTAGGTTGTGTCAAAATCTACAGATAAAGTTCTGTAGCATTAGCATAATGATTGGATACATACTGCGACAGCGTTACAAAATTATCCAAAAATTAGGAGCGGGTGGATTTGGGGAAACCTATCTAGCTGAATACCCGCAGGATTTACCTGTTACTCCTAAGTATAAGTGCGTTATCAAGCGGTTGAGCAAACCCCAAACTCCAGATATAGATACTGTAGAAAGGTTCAAAAAAGAAGCAGCAATTCTATTCACATTGGGTAAGGAACACCTCCAAATTCCACAACTCTATGACTTTTTAGATGAATATAAAGAATTTTATCTAATCCAAGAATACATTGATGGGCATGATCTGAGTAATGAAATCACTTCAGGAAAACCGTGGAGTGAAGCTGATGTGATTCAACTTTTACAAGATATTTTAGAGGTGCTAACTTTTGTCCACGAACAGAATGTGATTCATCGAGATATCAAGCCATTAAATTTGATGCGGCGGTATTCAGATAATAAACTTGTCCTGATTGACTTCGGGGCAATTAAAGAAATCAGCACTTCAGGAATTAATAGTCAAGGAAAAATTAGCACCACGATGGCCATTGGTACTCGTGGTTATATGCCGAATGAGCAATGGGAAGGGCATCCTCTGCTATGTAGTGATATCTATGCTTTGGGAGTTACAGCAATCGAAGCTTTAACTGGATTACCCCCACAACAACTACCAAAATCTAAGACTCTGGAATTAATATGGCGCGACTATGCTCAAGTTAGTGATGGGCTAGCGGACTTTTTGACAAAAATGATGCGACGTGATGTCCACCAACGTTATAAAGATGCCAATGAAGCAATACAAGCTTTAAACCACTCTGGTTTAAAGCTTGCACTATCTCCTGATACCTTACCAAAACCAATTAAGATTGGCGAAAAGTATGGCTATATTAATAAGACAGGAAAGGTAGTTATTCAACCCCAATTTGATAAAGCTTGGCAATTTTATCAAGGGTTAGCGTTAGTAAAGATTGGCAGCGAGTTTAGCTATGGTTATGTCAACAATAACGGGGAGCTAGTTATCTCACCACAATTTAAATTTGCTGGGCACTTTTATGAAGGACTGGCAGAAGTCTGGATAGCTGGAAAATGTGGCTATATAGACAAAAGTGGGCAACTAGTTATCTCACCCAAATTTGATGAGACTTTAGGATTCTCTGAAGGATTAGCAGAAGTCAAAATATCTGGTAAATGGGGCTATATAGACAAAAGTGGGGAGCTAGTCATCTCACCCCAATTTGATCAGACTGGGAAATTTTCCGAAGGGTTAGCAGAAGTCCAGATTAATAATAAGTGGGGCTATATCGATAAAATTGGGCAATTAGTGATTTCACCCCAGTTTGATGACTCTTGGGGCTTTTGCGAAGGGTTGGCACTGGTCAAAATTAATGACAAATGGGGTTATATCAATAGGCTGGGACAATTAGTTATTCAAACTCAGTTTGAGGAACAAAACATACCGCATGGAAATTTTTCCGAAGGTCTTGCAGCAGTAAACATGGGTGAAAAGTTTAACTATATGCATGGCTATATTGACAAGAATGGGCGAGTAGTAATTGAACCCCAGTTTGATGTAGCTTTTAAGTTTTCTGAAGGGCTAGCAGCAGTGATGATTGGCGACAAGTGGGGTTACATAGACAAGATTGGAGAGTTGGTTATTCAACCAAAGTTTGATAGTGCTGATGACTTTTCAGAAGGATTAGCAAATGTCAAGGTTGGTCAGCAAGACCGCTACATCAACAAAATGGGAATATTTATTTATTAATCGGTGAAACTATAAATGCTAGTTACGTATATACCTTGCGATAGTAACGCACCTCAATTCAAACTATAAACCAAGTAAATACAAGCGATGCGATCGCCTCCTCAACCTTAAACTGAATGCAGAAGACCAGAGCGATCGCCTTTTATTCACTCTTGACTGCTATTCTTGCAACAATAGTAATTACAGCTATATCAACCAGCCTGCAACATCTACCTTTAAATGTAAAAATCTATGCTTACCCAAGATAAGAAACAATACAACTGGAAACCCATTCTCAAAGCATTCGAGGCTGTCCTTGGCAAAAATGGTGTGGTGCAACGCCGCGAAGAACTTATTACCTATGAATGCGATGGTTTAACTGGTTATCGCCAACGTCCTGCTGTGGTGGTGTTACCCAGAACTACAGAACAAGTTGCCCAAGTGGTGAAGATATGCAACCAATATTCTATACCCTTCATCGCACGCGGTTCTGGCACTGGTCTATCTGGCGGCGCTTTACCAGTAGAAGACTCTGTTTTAATTGTTACCTCATTAATGCGGCAAATCCTCAGCATTGATTTAGAAAATCAACGGACAGTTGTACAACCAGGGGTGATTAATAGTTGGGTAACACAAGCCGTTAGTGGTGCTGGATTTTACTACGCACCTGACCCTTCCAGTCAAATTATTTGCTCTATTGGGGGCAACATTGCCGAAAATTCTGGTGGCGTACATTGTCTTAAATACGGTGTTACTACTAACCACGTTTTAGGATTAAAAATTGTCACGCCAGAAGGGGAAATTATCGATTTAGGCGGACAAATCCCAGAAATGCCTGGTTATGATTTAACAGGTGTTTTTGTTGGTTCTGAAGGCACTTTAGGAATTGCTACAGAAATTACTTTAAAAATTCTCAAAAGTGCAGAATCAATTTGTGTACTATTGGCAGATTTTACTAGCATTGAAGCTGCCGGGGCAACGGTTTCTGACATCATCAGCGCCGGCATTATTCCTGGTGGTATGGAAATGATGGACAACTTCAGCATCAATGCAGTTGAAGATGTTGTCGCAACTAATTGTTATCCCCGCGATGCTACTGCTATTTTGCTAATAGAAATTGACGGTTTAGAAGTGGAAGTTGCAGGTAATAAGCAGCGAGTTACCGAAATTTGTAAAAAGAATGGTGCGCGAAATGTCACTTCTGCTACTGATCCAGAAACCCGGTTGAAATTATGGAAAGGACGTAAAGCGGCTTTTGCTGCGGCGGGGCATTTAAGTCCAGATTATTATGTACAAGATGGTGTAATTCCTCGGACTCAGTTGCCTTATGTTTTACATGAGATTGAGGCATTAAGTAAACAATATGGTTATCGTGTTGCTAATGTGTTTCATGCTGGGGATGGCAATCTTCATCCGCTAATTCTTTATGATAATTCTGTGTCTGGTGCATTAGAACAAGTAGAAGAAATGGGTGGGAAAATTCTTAAACTTTGTGTCCAAGTCGGTGGTAGTATTTCTGGTGAACATGGCATCGGTGCAGAGAAAAGGTGCTATATGCCACAGATGTTTAGCCAAGTTGATTTAGAAACTATGCAATGGGTACGGCAAGTTTTTAATCCTAAAGGTTTAGCAAATCCTGAAAAGATATTCCCTACACCACGGACTTGTGGTGAAGCAGCAAATGCATCGGCACTCAAGCAATTTGAAGGTGTGGAAAGATTTTAAGAAGAAAGAATTCAGGAGTCAGAATTCAGGAGTCAGAATTCAGGAGTCAGAATTCAGGAGTTTGGAGTTTGGAGTTTGGAGTCATAAATTATTAGGTTTTGGTATCGTTAAGTATATTCATGACCAAAATATCTCCGTATTATTTCAACTATCCTGAATTCTGAATTCTGAATTCTTAATCATCATTTGTTTACATGATCCGGAGGATTGCAACTTTATTTTGTAGTTATATATATATTCCGATCGCACTAGGTCACACTTACAAATGAATCGGGTTACTCGCCGTTGTGTTGCTTACTTGCTGTGTTTGGGATTAGTAGTCGCTTTAACAGGTTTTTTACCCTCTTCACTGCCAGTTTATTCCCAAAAAACCAGTCCTTTAACTACAGAAATTCGCGGCGTTTGGCTTACTAATGTTGCTAGTGGTGTACTATTTGTGCCTTGGGGTATTAACCGTGCCATAAATCAATTATCGACTCTCAACTTTAATACGATTTATCCTGTAGTTTGGAACCGAGGACATACTTTTTACAAGAGTACTGTAGCCAAGATAACTACAGGTTCAGAAACTCAACCTTTGCTTAACTTCATGCACGGTGGACAGGATGTTTTAGCAAAGATAGTAACACTTGCCAAAAATAAAGATTTGAGAGTAATTCCCTGGTTTGAATACGGGTTCATGACGCCGCATTATTCACAATTAGCAAGGCGTTATCCTGACTGGTTGACAATTGGGCAAGAAGGTATAAATTCTATTCGAGATGCCCCACCAGAAGAAATCGATAATCTTTTAATAACTAAACAAGCTTGGTTGAATCCCTTACATCCACAAGTACAAGAGTTTATCCAAGGGTTAATTTTAGAAGTAGTCAGGGATTACGATGTGGATGGTATTCAGCTTGACGACCATTTTGGAATGCCTGTACAGTTCGGCTACGATCGCTTCACTATACAACTCTATCAGCAAGAACATCAAGGCAAAAGTCCCCCTAATGACCCTTTTAACCCAGAGTGGATGCGGTGGCGGGCAGATAAAATTACTGATTTTATGGCAGAAATCTATCAAGCTGTGAAGGCAGTTAAGCCCAAAATCAAAATATCTCTGTCTCCCAACTATCAAGCTTTTGCTTATAAATACTATTTGCAAGATTGGGAAAATTGGGTAAAAAAAGGTTTAGTTAATGAGTTAATTTTGCAGGTGTATCGAAATGACAAAAAGTCTTTTATCGCTCAACTAGAACTACCATCGATAAAATTGGCTCAAAGTCTAATTCCTGTAGGTATTGGGATATCAACGGGAACGGTAGGTAATCCGGTGAAAATGGCACAAGTTAGAGAACAGGTTCAGGTAGTGCGCGATCGCAATTTTGACGGTATCTCCTTTTTCTACTGGGAGAGTCTGTGGGGTTACATCGTACCGGAATCACCCCAACAGCGGCGCAAAGGTTTTTTTGAGATGTTTAATGCAAAAACTGTCAGACTATTACAAACAAAGAAACTTTGATGCCATTCGCGCCTAACAATACTAGATTTGGCTTTACGTTGCTGTGGACTTTAGCTACTTTTGGCGGATTTTTATTGAGTTTACTCTTAATTGAAGTCGGCGAAAAGCCAGATATTGGCGTGGTAGAGGCCGCTATCGGCGGATTTGCGATCGCACTTCCTCAAGGTTGTCTTCTCAAACAACCTATATTTTGTATCAGGTGGATTTTGTCAAGTCTTTTGGGTTGGAGTATTATTACTGCGATCGGTATTGGTGCTGTGGGTTGGATTGTACCTAGCACTCAGATTCTTCCCGTGAGAATCTTGTCAGGGGCGGTTTATGGAGCTTTTGGCGGCTTGGGGATTGGATTAGCACAATGGTTAGCAATTCCCCAGCCTGTAGCATGGCGATGGATATTTGTCTCTGCGGCAAGTTGGGCGGTTGCTGTCCCTGTGGGTTCTGCTGTCGGGATGATCTGGCGTCACTTAACCCAGTTATTTTTAGGTGAAGTCATCGGATTAGGCTTTACTTGGCTGCTAGTTGGTATCCTCACAGGAATCAATGCTCACAAATTGCGATTATAAGTTGCCACAGACGCGAGCGATCGCATTTTTATTAAGAATTATAACTTTAATTCATGTATACTGAAGTTTGCACTTAGATATATGCAACAATCTTGAAAAACCGTTAAAAAATTTCAGTAAGTTTGCCCTAACCTGCAAATGTATTTTCACCTTCAAAAAGCAGGATTTTGTTAAGCTGACTCCTATTAGCTTTCCTAGATTTCTGACAAGAAGTAGAGAAAGATCAAAATTTCGATGAGCAACAGCTGACAATACTTTGCTATAGGCGCTAAAGTGCATCTACTACAAGCTTAACGACAAGAGAGCGCCTAGAAGAGTCAGTAATACAAGAGTGGGACTCTCGCATGAATATAAATCCAGTAGAATCAACTATGGAGTTGACAAAATTATCACCACCTCAAATTCTTTTCGGCACAGAAGTAGATGAAAAAAGTAGTAGCGAGCAGTTTCTACTCAGCATGTATGATTCTGTACAGGCATCAATATTTGTAGTTGATGTTTTGGAGGATGGAGATTTTCAATATGTGGCCCTTAATCCCACTCATGAACGGTGGATAGGGATTCGCTCAGACGATCTCCGGGGCAAAAAGCCAGAGGATATCCTCTCTACTATTGATGCTGCAAAGGTACGTCAACATTATGTGGACTGCGTGCAATTTGGCACAACTATTTCTTACGAACAATGTTTGCAATTCCAGGGAGTTCCCACTTGGTGGAGTACGACTCTCACGCCACTAAAGGATGCTAACTCCAAGGTTTATCGATTGATTGGTACTAGTAGTAATATTACCTCTGTGAAGCAAGCAGAGCAAGTAGTTGGACTCCAGATTGAACGAGAGCAACTGCTAGAAGCGATCGCTGGACGGATTCACCAATCTGTAGAATTAGAGACAATTCTGCATCAGACAACAATTGAAGTGCGGCAGTTTTTGAATTGCGATCGCGTGTTGATTTATCGTTTCGAGGCTGATGGCAGTGGATTAATCATTGCCGAATCAACTGTAGCTACCAGCGATCCCCTGTTGGGCAAAAACATCACCGATCCCTGCTTGAATGGCAAACATCCAGAACACCACGGGCAAGGTTGCATTCAAGTTGTCGAAGATATTTATGCAGCCGGCTTGCATCCTTGCCATATAGATTTCCTGACATCTTTGCAGATAAGAGCCAATCTCGTCGTGCCGATTTTCCAAGAGCAAGATATGTGGGGACTATTGATTGCCCAGCATTGCCGTGAATCGCGTCAATGGCAGCAAACAGAAACTGACTTACTCAAGCAGTTGGCAACTCAAATCGGTATTGCAGTCCAACAGGCAGAACTTCATCAGCAACTCCAGGATCTCAAAGCCAAGATGGAGTTAGAGAAACGGAAACACATAAGTCAGTTGCAGCAGGTGCGAAACTTTGAAGCCTTGGTGCGACGTATGACAGAACAAATCCGCGACAGTCTGGATCAAACTCAGGTGTTGCAGACGCTTACCCAGGAATTAGCAAAGTTACTGAACCTTGATCGTTGCCAAATTGAACTCTACAGCACCTGCCAAACTCTAGTTACTATTACTTACGAATACAGCATTAATTTGCCCCAGTGTCAAGGATTAACCAAACAGATTGCAGACCATCTTGAAGTTTATCAACCGCTGTTGCAAAAACAACCATTGCAATTTTTGGAAATTGTACCGGGATGGGAACCAAAGTTGCGAGTTATGTCCCAAATGGCTTGTCCAATTTTTGATACTCAAGGGATTTTAGGAAATATTTGGTTGACAAGACCATCACAAGAGGCTTTTGACGAATTTGAAATTGAGCTAATGCAACAGGTTGCAAATGAATGTGCGATCGCCATTCGTCAAGCCCAGCTTTACAAACAAAACCAGGCACAGGTAAAAGAACTAGAAAAAAGCGATCGGCTCAAAAACCAATTTCTCAGAACCCTATCCCAAGAACTGCGGACACCCATAACAAGCATTAGCCTTGCAGTCCAAACTCTCGAAAGTGTCCTCACACCAGCAGAAATATCAGAGATAGAAATAGTCCCGCAACTCTTGCAGATTCTGCATAACGAGTGTGGGCGAGAAAGCAAGTTAATTAACGATCTACTCACACTCACATATCTCGAAGCCGAACCCGATCCCCCAACCTTGATTGCCATTGACTTTCAAAGCTGGCTTCACCCAATTATCGAGTCTTTTCGAGACCTCACCAACTGCCAGCGACAGCAGTTAAACCTGACTGTTGATCGGGCGCTGCCCCCTTTGGAGACAGATATCACTGATTTGGAGCGGATTGTCACCGAACTGCTCAACCATGCCTGTAAGTACACCCCAACCGGGGAAGCGATCGCAGTCTCTGCTCAGTTGATCGGGGATACAGTCGAGCTTAATATTACCAATTCGGGAATAGAGCTTACCAGTAATGAACTTTCACGGATTTTTGAACCTTTCTATCACCTTTCCAAACACGATCCTTGGAAACATAGCGGCACGGGGCTGGAATTGGCATTAGTGCAGAAAATGGTCAGACATTTAGGCGGCTCAATTTATGTAGAGAGTGCAGCAGGTAAAACCACCTTCACTGTCAAATTCCCCTTTTAATTCCTTTTTTGGGCATAGCACTAGCTAAATTGTCAGAAGTTGTGCTACGATTGTTATTCGTGTGGGTGACTAGCTCAACGGTAGAGCAGTAGACTCTTAATCTATTGGTTGCGGGTTCGATTCCCTCGTCACCCACTCTTTCTAGCCCTTCATGTACATTAACTAATTATTTGTCACTGTTAACAGATTATTGTCACTTTTCACTAATTAATGTCATTGTTAACAGATTAATGTCCTCTTTGAGAAATTAATGGTACTTTAGAGAACTAGGATGTAACTTTCCTATAATATTATTCAACCTATATCTCACTTTTAGGTGATTGCGATACTTTAAAAGAAACCGCCTAGAATGCTTTTGCAAGATACCCACAGTTGGCGATTGCAGGAAGAATCTATAACGTACTGCGCGTTTAATCTCACCTTGTTAGAAAATATTTTTTTGTCCAAAACATTTACGACCAATAGATTAAGAGTCCTTTCAACCCACCCTTTTTAACAAACCTTTTGTAGCTAATCTGAAAAATAAGATATTAATCTTTTAACCCGTCTCTATCTGAAGGGTTGTTGAAATCGGTCTTCACTTCCCAATCCGATTGTGAATGACTTTTTTCAACCCGTCTCAAGCTAGAAGGGGTGTTGAAACCGTGATGGGCAAGGTAACGACTGGTGGCAGTATGTTAGCTTTCAAGCCGCCTCTAGCTGGGAGGGGTGTTGAAACTAAGTTGCCCATTGTTTCAGTGAAGATTTTGTCTTTCAACCCGTCTCTAGCTGGGAGGGGTGTTGAAACTATCGCAAAAACGAAAGTATCCGATAAAAACACTAACTTTCAACCCGCCTCTAGCTGGGAGGGGTGTTGAAACACTGCGCTTCAAACCCTTGATTTACCAATAGTTATGAAGGCATTTTTGTCACGTCTCCCAAAATCACCCGTCAGTTAATACTTAAAAAAGTAAATCAACTGACACATTAAAGGCTATAAACCTTATTAAACAAGCGATTTAAAGTTTTGGCAGGAGTCCCAGGGAAATCACCCCCGCTTTGCCATGCCAAAAAATAATTAAGGTGGGTTCCTCCTTGGTCGGAGGTGATTCAGTAGCCACCACTGCGGTAAACCCGCACCTCTATTACTGGGGGCGCACCTAATTCCTATCCACAAGGGATAGCAGCATCAAGGTGGGCAGCTACCAGGGTCAGAAAGCAAGACTGTTTAACAGCAGTCAAACTAACCCAAATTTACACAGCACAGAGGCTTGTAACAAGCATGAACTGCGGCGCTGTTGAATTTCCTTATTTTATTGTCAAGGTTCGGTGTTTTGTCAATCAGTTTATTTTGCGGGAATGGTAAGCGGAGATCGCTAATTCTTTCGCTTTCTCCTGTGGACTACCTCGAATCGGCTGTTTTGCCTCCTCTATGACAATTCCGATTTTAGCGGCTTGACTTTGAACAATAGAAATTAATCTACCGTAGCTCCATTGATGGACGCTAACTCGATATTGTTTGGCATACTGTTTTTGGACTTCTAGTAATTCTGATTTTTGCTCGGCTTTGGACTGAATCTCGCTTTGAACTTGTTCTCGCATATCCCCTAATTTTGGTAGGACAATACTTACAGCGGAGTAAGTTTGAGCGATCGCAATAATCTCTTTCGCCAGTAGTCTGTCTATATATTCCCCTAACTCCGATTCTCCAAACTGATTTGGTGCAGCAAGCGTTTGAGCTACTTGGCGTTGATGGGATAAAGAGTGCTTTTGCTGTCGCTGTCGATTTAGCAGTTTGTAGTTATCACCAAGTAGTTGTCTAATGCTGCGATAGGTAAGGACTTTACCTGTAGTCCCGTCTACTATTGCTACTGTTGCAGGCTTTTCTAAACCGAGGCTAACACCAACAAGAATATGAGATTGTCCTTTATATAAAGGTTTAGTGGGGCGAGGAAAAGGGTTATTAATTCTGTCTAAGGTAGAGTTTTTTCGTTTTATGTGAGCTTGCTGTTTCTCATTGAGGTTGCCTTTGGCTTTTGTATTGGTGATTGTTTTAGTGATTTCTTCGGCTTTCTCTTCTCTTACTTGATTGGTTCCTTCAGTCGTCCATAGGCGGGTATCCACAGAACAGTAGAGGGTTAAGTGGTTAGCCTTCCAAGGATCGCCTTTGCCTTCTTCTTCTTGCCAAGCAAGACGCCCACTACGGAGGGTGAACAGGCTGCTAGAGTGTTGGTTTTTACTATTTTTCTTAATTTGTTGATCTTCTAGGAAGCGTTGAAACCAGTGGAGTTGGCGAGAGTCACAATAGACTTGAAAGCTATGCTCACTCAAACCGTTGAATTTTACACAGATGCGCCCAAACTGATTTTTAAACCAAGTCATATCTTCGTTGGTTTCGTAAGCCACTGGGAAAGGTACTTTGCTAGATTGCCTTAAAAGGCCGTCTTGCCAAGATTTCGCCTCGGCTTCATTTTTTGGAACGTTATGAGTTGCAACGACAATAGTTTCTAACCATTTGGCATCGGTTAAATCTCGACCTTTGGGAATTCGTGTTTCTAGCTGTTCTCTGAGGCGTTCAATCTGAATTTCAAGTTTACGGCGACGTTGAGCAAATTTTTTAGCGTCTTCCTCTTTATCGTTGATTTTGCAACCATTTTTGAGCAGATAGCTGATAGTACAACGAGTCAAGTTGTCTTCTGCATTGCCGTAAGCCTCAAATAAGTTCTTTGATAAAGCGTCGCTAACTGAATTTTGAGATTTTTTGCGCTTTTTAGCTTTTTTTTCATTCTTTGATTGAGTTTCAGCATTATCGAGGATAACAAGTTGAGTCAAAATTTCAGCAGCTTTAATGCGAAGACTATCTAAGCTGACACCACTGCTTTCTACCAATTCAACATCACTGTTGAGCATTTCCAACCAGCGAATTTTACCTTCTAGTTGGTACTGCGATCGCTTCATCAACGCGAACCATGATTTATAGATGTAGTTAACCAATGTAGTTGCACTTGTGTAAAACCGTGCAGGCTGACCAATGAAGCGCGGGTCTGCTTTGAGCATTTCACACACTTGCTTAACCGTACTAATCGGGAATCTACCTTGATGCCGCCATGTCCCAAAGTCTGGATGTTCAGAAATATGAAGCAATAGTTCGTTAATTAGTGGCGTGTTTTTATCTGCCATTAACTGCCATAGCTGTTGGCGAGTATTAACGTTGGCTACTAAACGACACTGAATCGTAATTTGGCTCATGCCACAGTTGAACAAATAAGTTCAATAAAAACATATATGTATAATAACTTGCTTCTGTAAGATAAATCTCATGCAGGAAGAATTTTTTACAAGCAAACAAGCTGCTGAGATTACAGGCTGCACCCTTCGGCAGTTGCAGTATTGGCGAGAGAAAGAAGTAGTTGTCCCCGTGATTGGTGATACGGGAATTGGGCGAAGCATTTACTATTCGCGGTCTAACTTAATAGAACTGGCAGCAATGGCATATTGGCTGTCTATGGGGTTAAATTTTGACTTAGCCAGTCGAACCCTCAGACAGATCAAAGAACAAGAACCTGAGTTATTAAACTCAGGTCAAGGTGGGCGTTTTATGTTGTTGTGGAATTGGGAAACGCAATCGCTTGAGCTTGTAGAGTTTAACCGAGAACGGGCGATCTTAAACCTAAGTGATGGTCTACCAGTGATTCCTGTATGGCTTGACCTAATTTATCGTCGTGTGGAATCGCGTCTATTAACTGGAGAAAATTAAGTCAACTGCTTCGACTTGTCAGACTTGACCAGAAATCCCGTGCCATTAAGGATTACAAGAGACAAGCGATCTAAATGACTCACAAAATGATTAAGTGGTTGCCTTTTTGCATAAGTGAAATGAGCTGAATATTTTTGACTAGATACTGATTACGTTACCTTTAAGTGATTTTCGTTTTCAGTTGTAAAGTCAACGAAATAGGTTAAGGGTTTTTTGTAAATCATTGCAAAGTCTGTTAACTCTACTACGTCAACTCTCCTCTCTCCTGATTCACACCTTGAAACATAGGACTGGGGCTGATTCAGCTTTTGTGCAACTTCTATTTGAGTGAGTCCAGCTTCAAGTCGCGCCTCGCGCAGGCGTGTGAGAAATGCTTTGTACCTAACCGAGTAGATTGAACCTCCCATGTTGGGAGGCTACAGCCGTTGCAATAATATGCAAAATTAACATATTTATGTTACATAACTAATTACTGAAGGTTGGTGTGTTGTCTAAATAAAGGTTCTCCAATGCCACTACCAATGGATGCAGATGAATTTATGAGCGAGTTGTTAGATGGCAGAAAAAATTTCCGTGGAGAGAACTTATCACAAGCTAATCTTCAAGGAGAAGATTTGAGAGGAGTCAATCTCTATGGTGCGAATTTGAAACGAGCTTGTCTTGTTAAAACAGATTTGCGTGGAGTTGACCTGCGTGAGGCTGACTTGAGTAACGCCTATCTCTGCCAAACTAGATTAGAGAAGGCTAAATTACAAAATGCTTGTTTAGTTGCAGCGGATTTAAGTTTGGCGAGATTGCATCAAGCAAATTTAGATTCAGCGGATCTAAATAGTGCAATTCTATTTATTACTTTTTTAATAAAAGCGAACTTAAGTAATGCCGACCTCAGTTATACAATTCTTCGTGGGGCAGATTTGAGTAACGCCAAGTTAGTAGGTGCAAGCTTGAGAGGAGTTGACCTGTCTCAGACAAAACTAGATGGAGTCAACCTGGAAGGAGTAGTGCTTGATGGAGCCAAAATGCCAGAGGTTTTACAGTCTCCTGACAAGGAGATCAGCAATCAAGGGATTTTGTTCAATCCAAAATGGCGGCTTTACACCTGGGAAGGACTGCGCTATCGCTCAAAATCTGAAATAGAAATTGCAAAGGCATTAGATCGCGCAGGAGTGCTGTTCATGCCAAATAGTCTAGCCCGGCTCAATTCACCAGAAGGTAGACGGAATCTAGAACCAGATTTTATAGTTTGCCACCAAGGTAAGTGGGGTATTCTCGAAGTTGACGGGCCTTGGCACACGCCTTCAAGACGAGTAGAGGAACAAGAACGAGAACGCTTGTTCCGGTTTCATGGAATACGAGTGGTGGAACGTTTTGACTCTAAAAAGTGTGAGAAGCAGCCAAATGAAGTTGTGAAAGAATTTTTACAAATGATTGAGGGTATGTATTAGTTCATCGGGAAATGAATTGATATTAGTTTCAGGTGGCTGACTTCCCATAAATTATCTTTGGCAAAAGTTTAATTGTAAGACTTTGAAGATGCGATCGCTCCGTGCATTATCTCTTTTAGATAAGCTTAAAGCTGTTATCCAAAAGAGTTAAACATTATATCCTTATTTTGCTAATTATTTTTTCGATATATTTGACGATGAGCTTAACCATTATTAATTAGCTAATCGCTATTCAATTTTACATAGTGATTCGCTCCTAATAATCGACAAACGCATATTTTATATAGATTAAATGTTCATTAATAATGACTATTTTTATTGAAAAAATAATTAATCTTATTCTTGAAACTATATGTAAAATTACTTGTCTATGTTTAATTTTTAAGCATTTTATAAAACCTTAATATTTGACAAGGAAAACTATAATTTTGCATCATATTTTAATTAAAAAAATAATAATATTTTGACTTAAATTTTAGTAAAAAAATGTTAGCAATATTGACTTTTTGCCACTACGATGCTAACATGATTATTAGGAATAATTAAATAGAATTATTTTTTTGCAATAGTATTTGGTTTTGGGGTAGGTGTCTTGAGTATATTAACTATGTATATGTATTTATGAGAAAAATAACACTACCTCAACTTGAACGTCATTTGTTTGCAGCAGCTGATATTTTGCGTGGAAAAATGGACGCTTCTGATTACAAAGAGTATCTTTTCGGAATGCTCTTTTTGAAACGTTGTTCTGATGTGTTTGAGGAGCAACGCGAGCAGGTTATCAAAGCAAATATAGCTAAGGGACGCACTTTAGCAGAAGCAGAGCAACGTGCTGAGTCACCTGCTTATTATGCCGAGACTTTTTTTGTCCCAGATCGGGCGCGTTGGTCTTATATCGAAAAAGAATTACATAATGATGTTGGTAATGGCTTGAATAAAGCCTTGGGTGCGTTGGAAACTGAAAACCCAATTTTAGAAGGCGTTGTTAGCCATATTGACTTTAACAAGACGATGGGTAAAACCAGAGTTCCTGATCAGAAATTACGGGATTTAATTCGGCATTTTGGTAAATATCGTCTCCGCAATGAGGATTTTGAATTTCCTGATTTGCTGGGTGCGGCTTATGAGTATCTGATTAGACATTTTGCTGACTCCGCAGGCAAGAAAGGGGGTGAATTTTATACACCCCGCGATGTGGCACGATTAATGGTGCGATTGCTCAAACCACAACAGAAAATGCGAATCTATGACCCTTGTGTAGGTTCAGGCGGTATGCTAATTCTCTCTAAAGAGTATTTAGAGGAGTCGCAAAGAAATGCAAATGCCAAAGATTTGAGTCTTTACGGTCAGGAAGCTAACGGTGGCGTTTGGGCAATTTGCAAAATGAACATGATTTTGCATGGTATTCCCGATGCTTTTATTGAGAATGATGACACGCTTGCTAACCCACTGCATATAGAAGGTGGGGAATTGATGCGTTTTGATCGTGTAATCAGTAATCCACCATTTAGTCAAAACTATTCTAGGAGAGAGTTAAAATTCGAGGGGCGTTTCCGTTATGGCTTCTGTCCTGAAAATGGCAAAAAAGGGGATTTGATGTTTGTGCAGCACATGGTAGCGGTGTTGCGACCTCAAGGAATGATGGCGACAGTCATGCCTCATGGAGTATTGTTTCGAGGTGGGGTAGAAAAGGAGATTCGTCAAGGATTTATTGAAGATGACTTGCTAGAAGCGGTGATTGGTTTACCACCGAATTTGTTTTATGGTACTGGTATTCCAGCTTGTATTTTGGTGATGCGAGGCTCAAAAGATGCAAAGCCTGAGTCACGTCGAGGTAAGGTTCTGTTTATTAATGCTGATGCAGAATATCAGGCAGGGCGGGCACAGAATTTCCTGAAGCCGGAGCATATTGAAAAAATTGTCTCGACTTTTGAAGCGTTTGTGAATGTACCTGGTTATGCAGCAGTGGTGACTAAGGAATATTTAGCCACTAATGATTACAACTGCAATATTCGCCGCTATGCTGACAATGCTCCACCTCCAGAACCCCATGATGTAAGAGCGCATCTTTTAGGAGGTATCCCCAAAGCTGAGGTAGAAGCTAAACAGGAACCGTTTATTGCTCATGGTTTTGACCCTGGTACTTTGTTTGTGGAACGGAATCAAAATTATTTTGATTTTGTGTCTACACTGTCGGAACGAAATCAAATTAAGGAGATTTTGGAATCAAACCCTGGCATAGTAGAGCAGGAAAAAAGGTTAAAGAATGCTTTTCTTAATTGGTGGGAAACTCACGAAGACAGGCTGTTGAAGTTGCCAGAAAAAAAGGATGTGATGGAAATTCGTGCTGATTTTCTCACATCTTTTACTGAAGCACTTCGTCCTATAAAGATTTTGGAAACTTACCAAGTCGCAGGAACAATGACTGAATGGTTTGATAATAACCAAAACACTTTTGCAACTGCTGCCAATCAAAACTTTAAGGGGGTAGTAGAAAATCAAATAGAAGCAAAGGCTGAGGCTTTACGAAAAGAGGCAATACAGGAACAGATGCTTCTGTTTTTGGATGAATTTCAGGTGAATGGAGTGATTGCTAGTTGGTGGGATGAAATTCAGTATGACCTCAAAACGATTGCTGCTCAAAATTTTGATGGCTTGATAGAAGGTTGGGTAGCGACAATTACGACAGATTTGAGTAGTGATGATAAAAACGGCAATATTTCTGACCCTTTAAGTCATAAATTAGTGGTGCGATTACTACCAGACTATTTACAGGAGTTGGCAGGTTACGAGGCGAAAAAGACAGATTTAGAAAGTCAATTAGCAGCAGCTAAGAAGAGTGATGATGAAAGTGAGGAAGCAGAGTTAGAAGATGAGGATAAATTAAGTGAGACTGAGATTAAGAAGCTTAAACAAGAATTGATGCAGTTAAAGAAGATTTTAACTAAGCTAAAGGAAGATTTAGTGAAGCGTTTAGAGACTGCAAGACAGCATTTGATTATGGAACAATGTCAGCGATTAGTGTTAGATATTGCTAAGGATGATTTAGAGAATCAATTAAATCGTTATGTTAATGCCCATCGTCAGCAGGTGATTGCTGCGCTTGAGAATTGGTGGGATAAGTATAGGGTAACTTTGCGAGATATCAAGGCGAAGAGAGATGAGGCTGCCAAGCGGGTGGAAAAATTTTTAGTAGGATTGGGCTATGCTGAGTAAACCAGTTTGGCAAGAGGAAAAACTTGGTAAGTATGCTTACATAAAAGGTCGTATTGGTTGGCGAGGACTTAAAGCATCTGAATACACTCACGATGGGGCATACTTGATTGCTGGTAATCACATTATAGCAGGACAGGTAAACTGGTCTGATTGCGATCACATATCAATGCGTCGCTACCTTGAGTCTAGAGAAATTGCTCTTGAGGAAGGCGATATTATTCTTACTAAAGATGGAACTATTGGTCGTGTTGCCATTATTGATAAGTTACCTGGCTTGGCAACCATTAACTCGACAATGATGCTTATTCGGGTACGCTCACCTTTAGTGCCACGATATGTCTATCACTATTTAACTGGTGATAACTTTCAGAAACTGGTTGCAGATAAAGTTTCAGGTAGCTCAATTCCTCATATCTTTCAACGGGATATGGTAGAACTAACCATACCCGTACCATCAGAGTCTGAACAACACTATATTGCTGAAATTCTTGACAGCATTGACTCGGCGATCGCACACACTTCTTCCCTCATTGCCAAGCTAAAACACATCAAAGCCGGACTGCTTAACGATTTGCTAACTCGCGGACTTGATAAAAATGGGGAATTCCGGGATGCGATCGCACATCCTGAACAGTTCCAAGATTCACCATTGGGAAGGATTCCGAAAGATTGGGAAATTACTATTCTTTCTCAAGAAATTGAGATACTTCATGGGTATGCTTTTAAAGGTGAATATTTTGCTGACAGTCCACCAGGAGAAGTCCTTTTAGTCCCTGGTAATTTTCATAGAGAAGGGGGACTTTATTTTGACAAAAATAATATCAAGTATTACCAAGGAACTATTCCAAATAGCACCTTTTTAAAAAATGGTGATCTGTTAACCGTAATGACTGATCTTTCTCCCAAAACGCTAATTTTAGGTCGAGTAGTACTGCTTGATTTGCCATTTAAAGTTTTACACAATCAACGAATTGGCAAAATAGTTCTTAAATCTCCTAATCTATGGAACAAGGAGTTTTTGATGCTTGTTATGAATAGTAATAGAGTTCGTGAAAACATTATTAGTAATGCAACAGGTACAACAGTACGACATACCTCACCTGAACGAATTACTAGAAACATTGTAGCAAAACCAAAAATACAAGAACAGAAGAAAATAGCAGATATTATTGATGCACAGAATATCCACATCCGGGCAGAAGAAGACTACCTTAACAAACTCAAACTCCAAAAAAAAGGACTAATGGATGATCTGTTAACTGGACGAGTTCGAGTGGACACCTCTCAGAAAATTACTGCATGAACATTTAAAAGGAAATAAATTTAAATGAGTGAGCGTTTAGCTGATTTGGACGAGTTAGTGCTTCGTTGCCGTGATAAGTCCACAAAAGAATATATTCAAGAAGCCGTTACTTGCTACCGAGCAGGAGCTTTTCGCTCTTGCATTGTATCAACCTGGAACGCAGTAGTTTATGACTTTATTCATAAACTGCGCCAACTTGAACAAACTGGGCATAGTAATGCCAAGCAAAAATTAGAAGAATTTGAAGAATTACGTGCTAATCAAGACAATATTAATAACCTCATTAAAATCCTTGCATTTGAAAAAAGTGTTCCTGACCTAGCCTTAAGAGAATATGAGTTTATTTCTCCTCTAGAATACTCTGACTTAAAAAGATTACTAGAAGACAGAAATAGATGTGCTCATCCTTCAATGCAGTCTCTGGAAGAAACATTTCAAGCTTCTGCTGAATTAGCACGTTATCATTTACGCAATGCTGTTATCTATCTTTTACAACATCCTCCAGTTCAAGGCAGAGCTGCTTTAAAAACTATATGGGATCAGATTAGTGCTGAACTTTTTCCAATCGATGTAGATGAGGCAGTCATAACTTTACGCGGTGGCCCTTTAGATCGCGCTCGTAGACCTTTGGTTCGTGGAGTACTAATTGGATTGACAAAAGATTTACTACTTACTGACCGACCAAAAGCAGAACGTAATCGTCAGGTTGCCGCACTCCAAGCAACATCAAAGATGTACTTTGAAGAATCAGAAGATATTCTTAAAACTGAGTTATCAAAAATTGCTGATGGAATCAGTGACCAAAACTGGGCAAAGTTCGTCAGTTATCTACGTCATATAAAAGCTTGGGAATTTTTAAGTGAAGCGCATCAAACAAAAACTCGAAGATTTATTGAAAATGTTGATAATGCTGCGGTTATAGCAGTATTGCTTGATGCAATAAATGTCAAGGAATTGAGAATGATTGCCTTGGAAAGAGTAAAACAGCTTTCTCCTGAAGCCTTGCTTCAAAACTTTCAAAACGAATTATCACTTAATGAAATACTACCAATTGTAAAAGATTATATACAGTCCGTTGTTGAGATATTTATAAATTCTTCGTATGGAGTAGCTCAAGCTAATGGAGAAAATTTGCTTTTAGTAGCACCTTTACTTACTACTGAGCAAATGCTAATGGTATTGCAAGCATTTTGTGATAATGAGAGGATACATTCAGCTTTAGGAATACCTGAAATATTTCAGCAACTATTTCGTCAAACTCTCCACTTAGCTGAATCGGTAAAACTAGGTTGGTTATCAGTGCGTAAAATGATTGATAAGGATTATTTTAAGAGAGTCACATCTATTACCGCTTTAAAGGAACAAATAGATTTGCAGTTTCCAGACTTCCTTTCAGACACTAATGCTAATAGATAGGAAGGTAAGCAATGAATTGCACCCCTACAGAGTACAGCCAGGTTGAAATTCCTCTAGTTAACCAACTCAAAGTTATGGGTTGGCACCATCTCGCAGGTGACATTGATGTTCCTTACCTCACTGAAAGGCAAAGCTTCCGAGATGTACTATTAACGGAAAGACTGCACAAAGCCATCTACCAAGTAAACCTTGATGATCATGGACAACCCTGGCTCGACGATGGTCGAATCAACACAGCCATCGGTACTCTAGAACGCTTGGGAACAGCCAAACTGATGGAAGCAAATCAGATAGCCACAGATTTGCTACTTAAAGGAACTGTAGTAGAAGGTGATCCGCAACGCGATGGTGGTAGAGATCAGACAGTTCGCTTTATTGATTTTGACCATCCTGAACACAATGATTTCCTAATTATCAACCAATTTCGCGTAGATGTTCCAGGTGGCCGCACTTATATTGTTCCTGATATTGTTTTATTCGTAAATGGCATCCCGCTAGTAGTAATTGAGTGCAAAAGCCCCTCCGCAACAGAACCAATGGCAGAAGGGATTACTCAGTTGCGGCGCTACTCCAACCAACGCGAAGAAATTGCAGATGATGAAGGGGCAGAAAGACTATTTCATTACAATCAATTCTTGATTGCCACATTTTTCCATGCAGCCAGAGTTGGCACAATTGGCGCATCCTATGAACGTTACCTCGAATGGAAAGACACCAGTCCCGTGCCAATGGCTGAAGTTGCAGCATCATTGGGTGAGACAAAACTAAGCAGCCAGCAAATCTTAGTCGCAGGAATGCTGCGTCCAGCCCACTTACTTGATATTATTCGCAACTTTACTCTGTTTCAGCAATCGGGTGGTAAAAATATCAAAATTGTAGGTCGCTACCAGCAGTTTAGAGCCGTACAGGAAGCAGTTCGCCGCTTACAAAACGGTCAAACTCGCCGTCAAAATGGTGAAAACGACCAACGAGGGGGTATTATCTGGCACACCCAAGGCTCAGGCAAAAGCTTGACAATGGTGTTCTTGGTACGAAAACTGAGGACTTTAGCAGCTTTACGTCGTTTGAAAGTGGTTGTAGTAACAGACAGAGTGGATCTAGAAAAACAACTTAGCAATACTGCCAGTCTTACCAATGAAACAGTCCTAAGAGCAAGCAACACCGAGGAATTAAAGGAACTGCTGCGTCAATCTAGTCCAGATTTAATCTTTGCCACAATTCAGAAATATCAACAGCGAGATGAGGATAGCGCCGACGATAGTAAAGCGGTATTACAATACATATCCAATAAACGAAATCCTAGCGATCGCAAAGCCGCAGAAAATTCTTCTAGCTACAACATCAATCCAAATATACGCCGTCTAGTAACCGAAACTGAGCAATTTCCCATCCTGAACGATTCTGAAGATATTCTAGTTTTGGTAGATGAAGCCCATCGCACCCAAGCTAGTCAGCTACACGCCAATTTGATGAGAGCGCTGCCTAATTGTGCCAAGATTGGCTTTACAGGGACTCCGATTTTGGTAGGCGATCGCAAGCGTACTAACGAAATTTTTGGTGAATTTATTGACAGCTACACCATTCAACAATCAGAGGCAGATGGCGCAACTGTGCCTATTCTTTACGAAGGACGCACTGCTGAAGCAGAGGTAGCAGATGGGCGATCGCTAGATCAACTCTTCGAGGATATGTTTTGCGATCGCACTCCTGAAGAATTAGCAGCAATCCGTGCTAAATATGCCACAGAAGGCAATGTTTTGGAAGCTCCAAAGCTAATAGCTGCTAAGGCAGAGGATATGCTGCGCCATTATGTTGATACCGTATTACCCAATGGATTCAAAGCCCAAATCGTTGCTAGCAGTCGTCTGGCAGCAGTGCGTTATCAAGAAGCCTTTGTTGCTGCACATCAAAAACTGGTGGCTCAGTTAGAGAATTTTAACCCTTCTCAACAATCGCAAAATCTCGAAACTGAGTTTTTAACACGTATCTATTCTCGAATAGAGCAAATCAAACAATTAGAGTTTGCAACTGTAATTTCCAGTGGACACAACGATAATCCAGCTTGGAAGCAGTGGAGTGACAAAGCCAAAGTAGAAGAGTACATCAACCGTTTTAAAAAACCATTGGTGCATACTGATTCAAGCAAACAAGATGGTCTTGCTTTTCTCATTGTCAAAAGTATGCTGCTAACTGGGTTTGATGCCCCAATTGAGCAAGTTTTGTATTTGGATCGCTCAATGCAAGGACATGAATTATTACAAGCGATCGCCCGTGTCAACCGCACCTACTCCTCTAAATCCTGTGGCTTTGTTGTAGACTACTACGGCGTTGCGCGACATCTTAAAAAAGCCCTGGCAGTTTATAGTGCTGAGGATATCCAAGGTGCTTTAATCAGCCTTAAGGATGAATTACCTAAGTTAGGCGATCGGCATCAGCGCGTGCTTGCAGTTTTCCAAGGACAGAATATTCATGATATTGCTGATGTCAATGCTTGCATTGATTTGCTGCGAGACATGAAAATCCGCGCTGAATTTGTAGTGAAGCTGAAGCAGTTTTTGGAAAGCTTAGATATTGTCATGCCCCGTCCAGAAGCATTACCTTACATACGGGACGCGAAAATTCTCGGTTACATCAACAAAGCTGCCGCTAACCTTTATCGTGATTTCCAACTCAATCTTTATGGCGCAGGAAATAAAGTGCGGCAACTTATAGATGAGTACATCGTAGCCAGTGGCATAGATCCTCAAGTCCCGCCAATCTCAATTATGGATACTGACTTTGAGAGTGCTGTCAGCGCTCGAACTTCAGACCGTGCCAAAGCATCCGAGATGGAACACGCTGCCCGCTACCATATCAGCAAAAACTTTCAGGAAGACCCAGCCTACTACAAAAAATTAAGCGAACGGCTAGAAGACATCCTAGAAAAGTTTCAGGATAAATGGGCAGAATTGGTGGAAGCACTACGCCAATTTACTCAAGATTTGCGGCAAGGTCGTCCAGAGGATGAAACTCAGCTTGACCCCAAGACCCAAGCACCATTTTTAGGCATCCTAGTAGAAGAAATTGGCTTAGACCAGGAATTGCTCAAGCCAGAACTTGACAAACTGGCAGCAATTACAGTGGAAATGGTGGAACATATCCGTCAGGAAATTCGGATAGTGGATTTCTGGAGAAATGCCCACGCTCAAAACGTCTTGCGGGGGTGGATTGTCCGCTTCTTAGATGACAACGATGTGATATCCTTCTCTCGACAGCAAGCAGTAAGCGATCGCATCGTAGAATTAGCCAAAGCCCTCCATGCAAGATTAACCACATGAGTGAGTCTCTGGTAATTGATGACTTATACTTTGTTTTGCACCGCAGTGACAAGCGCAAAACTGTAGGCATTACCATTGACCGGGGTGGAGAATTAATCCTTAATGCTCCCTCTGACTGTCCCCTGGAAATAATTGAGCAAATTGCCCAACAGAAGCGCTTTTGGATTTATACAAAATTAGCAGAAAAAGAATTACTCTGCCAAAATCGGTTTGAGAAAGAGTTTGTCAACGGTGAAGGATTTTATTATCTAGGTCGGAGTTACCGACTGTTGCTAGTACCACCAAAATTAGCAACTCCTCTACGCCTTTACCAAGGTCGATTTATGCTGAGGTCTAACGAACATAACCATGCTAGGGAGCATTTTATTCATTGGTACACACAACACGCTGAACTGTGGTTACAGCGTCGGCTTAACCTGTTCTCTACCAGACTTGGGGTAGCTCCCAGCATAATAAAAATCCGAGACTTGGGTTTCCGTTGGGGGTCATGTGGTAGTCAAGAAAATCTTTATTTTCATTGGTTAACTATCCTCCTACCACCGCGAATTATTGAATATATTATCGTTCATGAATTAGTGCATTTACATGAATCGCATCACAATACACAATTTTGGAGATATATAGAGCGTGTTCTGCCAGACTTTGTATTACGCAAGCAGTGGCTAGCTGAAAATGGAAGTCGTTTCGTATTATAAAAAACTACCTAAATAATTGTTTATTCATTAGTTATAGCTTTCTGAAATTCTGCCATTTCTGCAAATGGCAGAAAACATCGTTGACACCATCCATCCACCCACAATGCTGGAACCTTAAACCTTGCCCCACAGTTTGGGCATTCTGAAAGCAAGTTTAACTTGTGGCGATCGCACCCCTGTATTACCTTCAACTGCCATTCAATCTTGTGACATGGTGAATTAATATAACAAGCAGCGCATAACCGAATCGGCTCCATTTTCATTCCCACCCCAGCAGGTGGTAACATCTGCACTAACCTATCGACATCAACCCCCACTACAACAGCCAATGCTTCCAACTGCTGCTGAGAAGGAGGGGGATTAAACCGAAACTTTTCCCAACGTGCGATCGCACCCCCAAGTCCTGCGGCTTTACCTAACCCAGTAGGGGTTAAATCATTTGCCCGTCGAAAACGTCCTAAAAAGTGACTCAGGCTTTCTCCTTGATATGGTTGAACTCTAAACAGCCAAGGCTTAATATTTTCCACTTCCATCACTTGTACTCAGCAGCTACTTCCTTCAAAGTTTCCAAGTCAATTTTTTGCAGTCCTTTTTTTAAAGCCCGAATTGCAGTCTCTCGGAGAATCATATCCATCAAACCGATATAACCTCCAGTTGCTTCTCCTAACGTCTTCAACATCGTCTTACTCGAAAGGTTGGAAGCAACTGGCAATTTCAGTATTTGTTTCTCCCAAATATCTACCGTTCGCTTAAAATCTTCCCCTGACATCTTTCCAAAACGGTGACAAGACCGAAAACGGTTGTAAACCTGCTCATCGCGCTTAATCACTGCATCTAAGCGGTCAGTTCCTACCAAAATCACTGCTATTTCCAACCTGTCAAAAATATCACGCACTTCCGCAAAAGTTTTCGGCTTAAAGCGGTCAGCTTCATCAATAATCAACATTTCTACCCCGCAACCTTTAAGAACCCGCAGTGTTCTATCTCGAATTTCTGCCACTGTTCCTTTAGTTACTTGATATTTCAAATGCTCCATAATTACCCCAAAGAATTCCTTAGCACCGCACTCCTGGGGAATTTGGATATAAGCCACAGGTACAGTTGGGGGTTTTCCTGCAACTTGAGAGGGTTTATTCCTAAGCCTATAGGCATCACAACCCATTGTTTTTCCCGTTCTCGACTCACCTACCACACGTCCAGATTGTCTTGATTGCCGCTTTCCTTCCAACCAATCATGGAGAATTTGCACTTGTTCAAGTGGGACAAAACCTTTACGATTTAATCGTTGAATCTCCGCCTGTAATTGTTCACTATTAACGGGAATATCACCCAATTGTTGGGCGACTGCTTGGGCTTCTTTTGAAGTCATTTTCTAAAATCCGTAATCTTCACGCATTTGTTCGTAATCAAAAACTTCCGGCATCTCAGGTTCGCTATCAATAGATACCGCCTCTACTGATGACTCTGGCTCAACAGGTATAAGTTGTTTAGATTTTTTGACCTCAACCTGTTCTACTTTCTGACGCTCTTTTTTGGTTTTCTTTTGAGTTTGGAATGTTTCGCGTTCCCTAACTTCAGCCAAAATTGAGCGATTGCTCACAGCTTTACCCGCTTCTCTGACCTTACGGCTACTAGCTTTTGCTTCATCTAGAGATAATTCTTCTGTCTCCAAATCTTGAGCATAAGCACGAGCAATAAATACCTCTTTATCCCCTTCTATGCGATAAACCAAAATCGTTGTGATGTCTCTGGGGTCATATCGCAACACAACACTTTCCCCCGCATAACCCGCTAAGAGTTCACCTCTATACATCAAGTTTTCAAATTGCAGATATCCCCCGCGTTGAATTTGTCGCCGTGTTTGCTTCATTAAGCAAATATCCAAATCCCTCTCGGAAAGTAAATCGGGTGCTGCAATTAAACCAGATTCCCAGCGTTGAAATCTTGTCTGGTCGCCCATTCGAGCATCAAGTCGCTGGTTATAGTTATCAACGATGTAACGCACCAACATTTGCTCTAACTGCCGCAACGTTAAGCAAGCTTCTTTCTCCGCTTCCTCTGGTCGCTCTTGAACGTTTGAACCTGTATATCCCTGTAAAGTTGAGAATAATTCTGTATTTAGAGTTTTAAACGGACGCTCAACACTACCACCTTCAGATGGGCGATCGCGCAAATGACAAACAAATCCTAACTGCACTCCTATTTGCTGTAAATGGTTGGAACGAAAATCTTTACCCCCATCCGTATAAAAGTGTTGCGGCAAACCAGAAGTACCCCATTCTTCATTAAGTCCATATTCTGAACCATATTGCTTGGGCAAAATTGCATGACGTAACGCCAAAGCTACAACTTGAGAACTTGGTGCATAGTAGCCCAAGTTAATCCCTATAATGCAGCGCGAATAGCTATCAATAACCGTTGTTAACCAAGGACGACTTAGAATTTTGCCATGCTGGTCTACTAATAAAACATCAACAAGGGTATGGTCGCATTGCCAAACTTGGTTACTGTGTTCTATTTGTAAGTCTTTTCCATCACGAGTTTTAACTGATAGCCGCGAACCACGCCAACCCGGACTGCGAATACTTTTAGCTTGCTCAATTTTATCTATTAACGGCTGCAAAATTCGGTAAACCGTCATGTGGGAAGGATGCTTAACTCCCAGTTCGTCTGCTCTCGCCTTCACTCTAATAAATACCTGCTGGCGAGTCATCCTTTTACTTCCCTTATTACCCTCCTTATAAGTTTTCAATACAAACTCTTGCCAGTCTTCATCAACTCGATGTTTCCCTTTATCCATCCGTTGATTTTGCGCCAGTCCAGCCAAACCTTCCTGTTCCCATTTATCTACCAGCCGTCGCACTGTACGTACTGATTTACCAAGCTTCTCTGCCGCTTCTTTGAGCTTTTGAGTATATGTAGTGCGATCGCTATTTTCTAAAAGATTTTGAATCACCTTCATTTTCAGCAAAGCTTCATCTGAAAGTTTAGAAACTATAACGTTTGCTTCAGCGTTAACATCTGCGGAGCTTGCCCAAGTCGTAGAGGTTGTAGAAGATTCTGCATTTTCCATACAGTGTTTTATCAAAACATAGTTGTACTATACTATTAAAGTGACAAATAATTTGTTAATTTATGAAAACTCATGATTTTTCCAGGTTTTTGGGAAATGACAATTAAATTGTGAAATATCTGGTATTTGACATCTAATTAGTGAATACCAACTTAGATGGGTATAACTCTCTTAAATAGGAGAAACCCTGACATAATCCTTGTTATGCCAGGGTTTTAGGTATTTATAATATTGTGACAATATTTTGTTAAATTGACAAATAATTAGTTAATGTACATAATTTTCTCTCAGTTTTCTCTCACGGGATAAAACCAATCTATCTTATGAGACAGAATTACAACGGATAGCTGGAATACAGAAAAATTATATGTCAGACTTATTAATATAATTTTTGGTTATAACTCATTTATAAAACCTCTCTCTGATAATTCCTAAGAACTTGCTAGAAAATTTTTAATATAATTTATACCAAACTTGACTTTTTTACTATTTTGTGTATCAAGTTGGTTTCATAGTGGTGCTGTCTCTGCGTTAGAGTGCTATCACCTATATATAGGGGCATGTACTTTAGTGTGCAAAAAGTTGCATACCTTACATACTTCAGTATATTTTCATCGAACTTTTTATGCTTGCTAGGGAATCTAAAGGAAACGGGACTCCTAATTAAAAAGAGGCTGTTCAATGACTAGTTCGGCGTTGAGCCATGCCTGGAACCGAGACGGGAAAAACCAGACCGGAGTAGTGAGGAAGTTATCAAATCAGGAAAAAATCCCCTACTTAAACCCTTACGCTACCAGGCACACTTTTGCAACTTGGGCGATCGCGTCTGGTAACTCCCCCGACAGAGTTGCCTACTGGATCGGAGACGATGTAAATACGGTACTTCGCTATTACGTTCACCCAGAAGCTACTAAGGGCGAATGCCCAGATTTTTGATGATTAACCGCGACTCATCCGCTACTCAAAAATATTTAATGAGACATGAGAAACACGGGCTATTAATGCCAATTCTGCATTTCCACCAATTCCATACACAACTCATTAATTTGCTCCAAATCAGGTTTATGAGGTAGGGCAGATTGTTCGCAAACAACTTCCATTTCGGCGACCAAATCTTCTGCTATTTTCATCACCTGTTCATAAGAATACTCACCTTTTAAAATAGCTTTTAAATCTTCAACATCACCAGCTATTCTCCTATCTACAATCACTTCACCTCGCCGCAATATTTCTACTCCACTGCGTAATAATCTAATGCAGTGCATTCCATGTTTGAGGTCAAAACCCGACTTTCTTTCCATTTCTGCCCTAGCCGGATTTCTATTTTCCTGCCAAGATAAGTAAGCCTTCCATTCTCTTAAAGCAATTTGATAGCTTTGGCTTTTCTGAAGCAGACGAATAAAATCTTTACGGCTATTGGTTAACTTTTGGGTATATTCCAAAGTTTCATCAGGTAAAGTATATTGTTTTAACACTCCTTTAAAATCAATATCTGCTGTCAGCAACTGATATAATTGTTCCGCTTCTTCTAAAAACTCAATCCGTCCTCTGATTAAGTTATAAAGATACTCCAGAAAAGCATTTAACTCATCTTTGCTAAGAGGTGCTTCATCTTCTATAGCGAAGTCAGATGGTATCGGTTTTTTTTGCGGTGGTTTTAACAACCACTTACGATGAGTTTCCATCTTTTTGATTTGGGCAAAGGCATAACCAGTGTAAGTATGTTTTACCTTCTTGCTCAAAAATAACTGTTTATGATTAATTAAATGCTGTCCGACTGCGCTTAAAAAAGGATAATTATTTAACCAGAGTAATTCTAAAACATTGGGGTTCGCGCCAGCTAATAATTGGAGAATTTTTCTTAATTCATATATAACTGTGTCTTTGTTACCATCAACGAATGGAAATATCCCCGGTTCATCCCAACCAGTATCTTTTTGTTCTATCCGATCAAATCCCAAGTAGTACCTTTTAGGTGCAATAAATACTCCCCGATAATCAAAGTCGGAATCAGGGCGATTTAAACCATAGCCGTGGCTACCAGCTAAACCAATTAAAATAGTTCTTTGCTCAACTTCTATTCTTTTCATATCACCTGATTAAAATATAGTCATCCTAACTCATCAGTTAAGCTGGTGGCGAGATGGAGAGTAGAGAAAGGATTTTTAACTCTCTTCAGATATTCCGTAGATAATGTCACAGCAGAAAGACAGATGACGATCGCTACATAACAGCCCTACTTAATCATTCGCGAACAATAAAATCCCCAACTTCTCTAAGAAGTCAGGGATCTGAGTTTTGTATTTAACAAGAATACCCCTAAATGAAATGATGCAACGGTATCCCCTTGAGTAGCAAAACTTGTCAATTCAGTTATTCTTACACTTTCGGTTTCCTAGAACAGAAATTATCTAGGATAAATGTGGCGTCTAGTCCCCCATCCTGGATTGACAATGGCGGCTAAATCTTCTTCAGATAATTTGCTAATCTCACTATCCAGTTCTCTGTCCGTGAAATCATAGCCACGCTCTTGAGCAATTTTGATAAAGGCGTCTGGATCGGCTGTTGCTTTGAGTCTTTGCTGTAACGCTTGATCTTGTTTTATAGCTTGAAAAAGTCGGGCAGCATTTTGCTGTGTCATGACAATCAATCTCCTGTTTGAAATATCAGGTTTGAATGTGATAGTTTAACTCTTGAGGATTCACTAACTTTTGTAAAGAATTTATAAATGAGATTCCTTATATTTCATCTTAAAACAAAGAAGAAAAATGTGTTGATTTTGATAAAAAAATATAACTTTAAAACTAATATTAACGTTAATTTCTTGTAAAATCAGCCCTAAGATAGTAGCAATTTTTATCTAACAATAATTAAGTCTGCTTTCTTGTAAATACAATTTACATTACTGCGGGTGAGCGATGCTCATGACGACTATTGGCTAATTCCTCCCCACTCTTGGAAAATGAGCGATCGCACAGAGTAATTAACTGATTTTTCATCTTCAGGTTGACCAGACAGCAATGCCAAACCCGAAAAATCCTATTAAAGCTTGACTTGACGCCTATGAATAAAATAGTATGTTAGATTGTCTGTCTAATTCCTGCTCGGATCAGGTAGACATATTACAAAGGCTGGCAAAAGCATCTCTACAGGAGATAAAAACCAGCTACCTGTACGGCAACCTCAAGGACAATTCCATGACCTACGCGATTATTGAAACTGGCGGCAAACAAATACGAGTAGAGCCAGGGCGGTTTTACGACATTGAACTGCTGGCGATCGAACCAGATGAAAAAGTTACAATAGATGCCGTATTACTCGTGCAGCACGATGGCGAAGTCACCATTGGACAGCCATTAGTGACGGGGGCAACTGTAGAAGGGACTGTAATGCGACATTACAGAGGTCGTAAAGTCCTGGTATACAAAATGAAGCCGAAAAAGAAAACCCGCAAAAAACGGGGGCATCGTCAGGAAATTACCAGACTTATGATTGACTCCATCACCCTCAACGGTGCAGTGTTTGCTGCCCAAGGAGAACCGGAGAAGGAAACCCCCATTATAGATAACAGTCCTGCCGAAGAAGTTGAAACCGCTGCTGAATAATAAGAAGAAGATACACAAGAGGAAATTATGGCTCATAAGAAAGGAACAGGTAGTACACGCAACGGTCGTGATTCTAATGCCCAACGTCTGGGTGTCAAACGTTATGGCGGTCAAGTTGTACGTGCAGGAAACATTCTCGTGCGTCAACGCGGCACCAAATTCCACCCTGGTAACAACGTCGGTATTGGTAGCGATGACACTTTGTTTGCCTTAATCGACGGTGTTGTAATGTTTGAGAGAAAGGGCAAAACTCGTAAAAAAGTTAGTGTTTATTTACCCATAACTGCTGCTGAGGCAGCTCCTGCTGAAGCAGTAGCAAGTTAGAGTATCAGGGTGGGTATCCTGCCGTTGGTGTCAAGTCAAGTTAAGGCATCAGCAGCCGTTCGTCGGTGACGTTGACGGACGGCTTTAACCAAGCTCATCGAACAATAAGAGTAATCCAAGTAAAAAAATGCCCAATTGTCATTGCGTTCGCCCTTGGCGTTCCCGAAGGGTACGAAGCGAAGCAATCCCAGTCTTTGCGATTGCTTCGCTTCGCTCTCAATGACGGGTTTTGGATCATTTATTTTTTGGAACACTCTAATGTTCGACAAGCCTCAAAATATTTTCAATGTGACTCCAGTCTTCTAGAAAGTAAAAGTAGTGCGAAGTGCGCCTACAATTGCTGTGTCATTAGCACTAAACCCTTCCGGGCTAAAGATGAAATATACACCAGGGGTAATGGAGATATTGTCATTAACCCGATAATTATAAAACGTTTCTAAATGATAGGGAGTCGCGTCTTCTGGACGAGAAGCAATTCCCGCTACAGATTCTCGGTAAAGTGGCTGTCCAAAAATGACGGCGGCGGTGTTCCCTTCATGGAATATATCTCTAAAATGCAACCCAGCCGACCAGCTACTAAAGGTTGTAGAGGCATCTACATTCGAGAGATTAGCAAAAAGCAATGCACCTGATAGCGACAAGGATGTTTTCGGTGCAAACCGCCACGTTACCGTTGCACCCACAGAATTTACATTGATTGGCTCATCAAGAGTTGCTAGTGTCGCGTCACCACCAAACCTCGCTAGTTGTGCTGCATTGGGAGTAAATCGAATAGAAGCAATATCAGCGCTACCCAAGCCTGTACCTAGAATGTTAATTGTGTGGTAGCTGTGTGCATAGTTGATGCCGATATCAATAGTTGAGATTGGTTTGAGGGTTAGCTGGGCAGCAATTGCTTGTGTACCGTTAAAGACACCTGCTCCCAAAGGTGTGTTCAAAAGACCGCGATCTTCTGATATTGGAGCCGAACCACTACCATAGATAACTCCAAGTCCGACTTGTTTTGAAGGATTCCACAAGAAACCAGCACCCGCTAATAAACCCGTACCAGAAGTGCCTCCTGTAATTCTGACAGCAGCGTTATAACCTGCAAATCGAGAGATTGCACCTTGGCTATCGCTGGCGTAGGGAGTAATGGCAGGAAAAACATCTGTAATCTCTGCATTGGTTCCAGCAAAGACAACCAATTTCTGAGACAACGGTAAGACATAAGCTAGCTTGTAAAGACTAACTGAGTTTGCTCCGCCGTCGGGTTGTAATGTCTGAGGGTTAAAACCAGAAAATTGAGGTTCAAAACTTAACTTGGTTGAGCCTGCGCCAAAAGAACTTGAATTCGGCAGTAATTGGCCTTGAATGGTTCCTCTTTCATAAAATGAACCGCTCGATCTGAAGTTGTAAGCTTGGAGTCCAACAATCAACAAATCACTGCCGTTAAAGCTGCTGGTAAGATTGAGCCGGACGCGATTATTGAAGGCTAATTTAGCATCTTGGCTACCTGGTTCTCCACCTGTCGCTGTGGACAAAGAAAAAATCGCTTCGCCATTAAGTTTAGTTGTGGTAGAAAACTGTTGCTTTTCTAAGGTAGCTGTGTGAGTTTCTAAGGCATCTACTCGACCACGCAATGTTGCAAGTTCAGATGCAAATTGTTCTTGAAGTTTTTGGAGAGTAGTTAAATCTTCTTTTTTAACTAAATCACCAGTGCTAGTAGCAATCAGTTCGTTGATTCTATCCAAGCAAGCATTCAATCCCGCAGCAAATTCATAACGGCTTAAGGCACGATTCCCTTTATAAGTACTGTCAGGATATCCGACAATGCAACCGTAACGTTCCACTACCGATTGCAGTGCTTGAAATGCCCAATCTGTTGTCTTAACATCAGATAATTGAGATACAGAATTTACTTGAGCGATCGCATTCGATTCTTGAAAATTAGAATTAGTTGAAACTCCGCTACTGTTGTCTTTGTCTGCGCTCTGAAAATTGTTTACAGGATTGTCTGCACTGAGTTGAGCATTTGCTGGAGATGCACCCAGTGAAATTAAAGCAGTAAGTAGGCATAGCCAACTGACTCTTTTCGTACACATTAACTTGTAGTAATTCATACCCATTCCTCACACACAAAATCAAACACCACGTTTTTTGTGAATACTAATTATTCACAAATTAAAGCTAACCAGCAAAAACAATCTCTCAAGAATTAAATACTCTTTTTGTTGAGAGTTTGTCGATTAAATATGCGAACTTATGCCGCACAAAATTACTTTGTACAGAGTTCAGATAGTAATATCTCAGTCGATGCATTTGCTGAGTATAATTACAGCTTTTATCAAGCTCAAAATTGCAATTTTAACAATTACTTAGTCATGAGTAAGGACTTCATTATTTGAAAAAATGCTTTTTGTAATTTTTAAACTACTTAAACTTTATATAGGAATCCGGTTTGATTTCTGAAAAAAATTAAGTATTTGTAGGGTGCGTTATGACTTTAGTCTAACGCACCAAAGCCTTTAAAATGGTGCGTTACGCTTCGCGATAACACACCCTACGTGTTGTTCAAAAATCAAATAGTAATCCTATAGATACACTATAGTTTTGATAAGTGCTACTTTACCATGTATTTTTTACAGAAATAAACATTTTTAAAGTTTTTACTATATAATACAAATAATATTTATATTATCAAATAATATTATTAAAAAATAGATTTTTGATAATATTAAAATATATAATCCGCTCATTCGTGCAATCAATAATGAGTTTATTTTCAGACGAAACAATGGCATTGTTAGCTAAAACAATGCCATTGCAACTCTAAAAGACTTGTGTGTATACCGTAGCTTTACAAAAAAAAGAGGTTTTTTAGCCAACAGTGAACAGTCAGATTAATAATAGCTGCCAGATTTCCGATGTTCCAATGCTGTGACACCATCATTTTCTAACACTTCACCGCGATCGATGACGGCATAAATTAACCATCGATCGCCACATTCAAGCTGATTTTGCACTGTACATTCTAAATAGGCTAATGCCTCATTCAAAATCAGACAACCATTCAGAGCAGTTTTTGTAGCAAGATTCGCAAAGGGATTATCCCCTAAAGTGCTATGACGAGAAAAGTAGCGGCGGACATTTCTTCCTTCTTTAAGGATATTCAGCACAAATTTATCGCCAGGATGATGCATTAAATCTGCATTTTGCTCGTTAGCGATCGCAATCATAATTCCTGGTGGGTTAAAAGTTGCCTGAGATACCCAAGAAGTTAAAACCCCTTTGTGAGTTTCTTCATCACGAGTTGTCACAACACAAAGAGAACCAACGATCCGCCCCACTGCTTGTTCGGTACGATCTACATGGGTTTCTGTCATAACCTGGCGCGAAGTCCGCAGTTTTTTAGTTTTCTTCAAGTTTTGGGCAAAAAAAGCACCGGCTTCTTGACACTGCTGAAGAATCTCAGGAGTCGGACTGAAACGCACCCGAATTGTTTCAAACCCTAGTTGATAATTTGCATCTTTGAGCTTGCTTTCGATTAAATCTATTGCCTCGCCACTCCAGCCATAAGAACCAAACACCCCAGCTAACTTAGTTTTAGCCGCTACCGAGAGGACGATTCCTAAAGCAGTTTGAACTTGAGTCGGTGCATGGCCGCCTAATGTGGGTGAGCCGATAATCAAGCCATCGCAGGATTCTACAATGCGGTTAATCTCCGCAGAATCGGCTAGTTCACAGTTGATTGATTCTACATTAACTCCATTTTGAATCAAACCTTGAGCGATCGCATTCGCCATAATTGCTGTATTTCCATAAGCAGAAGCATAAAGCAAAGCGACACTCAATTCTTGAGATTTTTGTCCTTGGCACCATTGACGGTAATCATAGGTAAAACGACTCAGGCTGTAACGCACAACTGGCCCGTGTGCTGGGGCATAACATCTGGCTCCCAAAAGCGATATTTTATCTAAGGCTACTTCAACTTGTTTCGCTTGGGGCGCATGGAGACATTCAAAATAGTAGCGACGTTCCGCATCTAATCCCTTCCAATCTTCATCAAATAAAGTATCTTCGCAAATATGAGCGCCGAAAAGTTTGTCTGTGTAGAGTATTTTTGTAGCGGCATCGTAGGTACAAAGTCCATCCGCCCACCGAGGAGTTGGTACAGTAATAAATGATAGAAGATGTCCTTGTCCTAAATTTAGAGTATCCTGCGATCGCATCGCTTGAATAGGTGATTCAAATTCGGGAAAGGCAGCTTTGAGAGCATTGGCGGCGGGGCGAGAACAAATGAGAGTGGCTTGAGGAACCAGAGAGAGCAATACTTGCAAGGTTGCTCTGCGGTTCGGGTTGACATGACTGAGAACAATGTAATCGAGGGAGATGAAATCTAGACGTTGTGCTAGTTGCTCAAGGTAAATTTCGGTAAAAGATTCGCCGGGAGGGTCAATTAAAGCCTTTTTATCAGCTTGAATCAGATAAGAATTCGCTGTAGTTCCCCGTTGACGGGAATATTCCACCTCAAATTTTAATCTGTCCCAAGTTCGCGATCGCAAAATCAGAGTATTTTTACCAATTTCAGCAACTTGTACATCTCTGCTATGGTTGGGCATTAATGTGGCAGCAGACATAATAACCTCTCTTAATATGGGCATGGGGCATTGGGCATGGCAGAAGATTCAGACACGATTAATCGCGTCTCTACCCACTCCCTATTTTTAATGACCATTGGTTTGTGTTAGTTCAGACTTGGCTCTGCTTCTATAGCGTTTAGATACTTCTTGTTCTGGGTCGATACCTTCAAAAGTAGGGGGTAGCCAAACTCGGAGAAATAGTAGTACTCCCAGCACTAATAAAAAAGCACAAGTTGCTAAAACTTGACTCCAACTTGTTTCTAGAACACCTTTAACAATGACTTCCCGCAAGGCAGAAACGATGGAAACTTCAACAGCTACCCCAATAGATACTCGATGTTCCTGTAAGTAAATAATCAACAATCGGAATAGCTCAACTAAGATAAGTAAAAAGAGAATATCGGCAGTAACAGCATGAAAATCTAGAGGCGGAAGTAAGGAGAGAAACATATCCCTCACCTGAAGCACCATGAAGCTAAATAAACCGATACACAAACAAATCACAATCACATCTTGGATAAATTCCAAGGTTCGCACAACGCGCCCTCGATTGATTTCGTACATCGTAATCGGGATATTTTCAGCAGATTTATACATAGTTTTTTGGGAGACGCGATTCATCGCGTCTGTACAAGAGTGGGTAGAGACGCGATTCATCGCGTCTGTAGAGAGCAGAGGAGCCTAACGAGAAATAACAAATGACCAATACTTCTCTACGAGAGGCTGCGCCAACGGCTACGCGGTAGTTGAGCGAAGTCGAAACTCAGTACAAGTGACAAATGACAAATGACAATTTAATAATGATTGCCAATTTTGCGGTGATGGGCGGCGGTAAGTGCGTTTAGTTTAGCGACTCTTCCAGTTTGGACTGTACTATAAATTACCCAATGATCTCCACAATCCATGCGGCTAGTAATTTCACATTCCATGTAAGCTAGAGCTTCAGCTAAAACGGGCGATTCATTTTTAGCTGGATATGTTTTTACTCCCGCAAATCTATCTGCACCAGGAGCAAAACGCTTGAGGAAATGTTTCATTAATCCTTGATATTTGCCTTCTTCTAAAACATTTAAAACAAAGCGATCGCCAACGTGCATCAAGGATTCAATTGCCCGATCTTTGGATACTGCGATCGCAACTCCCAAAGGCTCAAGACTGGCTTGTGTCACCCACGAAGCCAGCATTGCACTCTGAATTTCTCCTTTTTTGGCGGTGATAATATACAATCCTGTGGTAATCCGCCCCAAAGCTTTTTCTAGCTCGGTATTGATAGATTTTATTTGTTTAATGGTGCGATCGCGGGTTAACCATTGACCCATATCTGTCCCCGCTTCATCACAAAGTTGTTCCGTTGCTTGGGTAGGAATTTCCTTAACTAAAATAGGTGGAAAAACTTCAGTTAATCCCAATTCTTGAAACTTATTGCGTAAGGGATAAATTGGTTCATCTTCTCCTCCTCCCGACTCTAATAAACCAATTGCTTGTTTCTTATGAACAGCAGCTAAAATAGTACTTAAAGCCGCTTGAGCTATTACTGAAGATTGGGCTGGCATTGCAATTATTAAACCAGAGGCTTGTGCAACTAATTCTCGAACTTCTTGAGGCTCGGCACTATTGAAGTCTACTAATTCTATTGCCACGCCTGTTTTTGCGCATCCATGTGCAATGTTACGGACTAAATGTTCGCTATGCCCATAATCTTCAACATAAAATAGAGCCACTAAAGTCTCTGTTTTTGCTTGTTCTAAACTCCAGTTTTGATACCGTCCAAGCCATTCGGAAATATAGTTTTGTAATAAAGGGCCATGTCCTGTAGCAACTATTCCTATTTCTAACTTTTCAATCCGCTTTAAAGCCGCTAAGACAGACCGGGCATTAGGCCCCATGAGACAATCATAGTAATATTTAAAATCCTCCTCAAGTAAGGTGATATTTTCATCATAAGTGTGGTCATCACAGTAGTGCATCCCAAACACATCACAGGTGTAGAGAGTGGAAGTTTTATGGTTGTATGTCAAAATTGTGTCAGGCCAGTGTAAGTTAGGTGCAGAGATAAATTCTAGTTCGTGTCCGTTGCCTAAATCTAATCGCTCTCCACTTTTCACCTGCATTGATTTAAAAGGCTGGTGAACCATATTTTCTAAAAATTGAATAGCTACCTTTGCACCAACAACAGTAATGGAAGGAGCTAATTGTAAAATATCTTTCACTAAGCCACTGTGGTCTGGTTCTGTATGGCTAATAATCAAGTAATCTATCTTAGTTGGATCGATTAATCCCGTCACTACCTCAAGATATAATTGCTCAAACTTGCGGTGAGATGTGTCAACTAAGGCAATTTTTTCTCCTTGAATTAAAAAAGAATTATAGGTTGTACCATTCCGTAAACCAAACTCGATATCAAAACGTTCTCTATCCCAATCGAGACAACGTATAGCAGTCGTTTGAGGAGCAATTTCAACAGTTTCAATCGTCAAACGTCCAGGATTGGAAATAACTTGAGTAAGCTGTGTGAGTGCAACCATTTTTTTCTCCAAAAGAATATTATCTGGAGCGAGTGTTATGTTTCTTATATTTACCTGAAATTCTCAATTAGTAAAATGTCAATTTCTAAAGCTAATCATTAGAAAGATTTATCCATCATTTAGCTTGACTTACCATTGAATTACTCAATGTTTATCATTACTTTTATATTCGATAATGAACGTGAGAAAATGCAAATTCTAAGTTAGAATCTTGACAGATGTCGTTAACCTTTATTACTCCTCCTCTACAACAAATCAACAGCGAAATCGCCCGTCACGCTGGTGTTGAACTGTATGTGCTGCGCCTCGATCTCATGCACCCGTGGGTTAACGGCAATAAGTGGTTTAAGCTGAAATACAATCTTTTAGAGGCCAAGGAGAAAAATTTCACAACGCTGCTAACCTTTGGCGGCGCTTATTCCAATCACATCTATGCAACTGCGGCGGCTGGTAATCTTTTTGGTTTTCGCACCATCGGCGTAATTCGTGGAGAGGAGAGGCTACCATTAAACGCAACGCTGAGTTTTGCTGTACAACGGGGTATGCAGCTTGTGTATCTGAACCGCGAAATGTATCGACAGCGCAACACACCAGCGTTAGAAGAATATCTGCGACAACGTTTCGGCGAGGTGTTTATCATTCCCGAAGGCGGGAGTAATTTAAATGGTGTGCGCGGCTGCACAGAGATAATTATTGGTGATGCGATGCCTACGGCTGGCTACGCCTACGCCTTTAATCATATATGCGTAGCCTGCGGTACAGCCACCACACTAGCGGGGATTGCGCTTTCGCTGCATGAAAGACAAAGAGCGATCGCATTTCCCGTATTGAAAAATGGCGCATTTCTCGCCCAAGAAATTGAAAGTTTATTGACAAACTACCTCGCCTCTGATTTACCCACACCATATAATTCTCCCGCTTCTTGGGAATTGGTATGTGATTATCATTTTGGCGGCTATGCAAAGGTGAACGATGAGTTACTACTGTTCAGCAAACAGTTCACACAGGAACATGGCGTACCCCTCGATTACGTATATACCGCCAAAATGTTTTACGGAGTGATGGATTTACTACAGCAGGGATTTTTTTGTAAAGGCGATCGCTTGTTGCTAGTACACACAGGCGGCTTACAAGGCAACGCTGGTATTGAGGAGCGTTTTCAGAAGTTTACTAAAATCTCAGAGACTTAGCAATGCGACATCTCTACAAGGTTTCTTACCGTTTATTTTGTAAACTTTGAATAGTAGCGATCGCGTGTTTCGCTGCAATATCAATCTCCTCTTCTGTATTAAACCTGCCAATGCCAAACCTGATTGAGGCATAAGCTAGCTGTTGGGGGTGTCCCAATGCTGTGAGAACATAGGAAGGTGCAGTATGTGCCGACGAGCAAGCAGAACCAGAAGATATGGCCATTACTGGCTGCAATCCTAGCAAAAGCGCGGCTCCATCCACTCCCTCAACACTGATACTCAAGTTTCCCGCCAATCGCTGTTCGGGATGTCCGTTGAGATGAATTCCTTCAACTTGCGATAGCTGTTCCCATAATCTTTGTCTTAATTGGGTGAGGCGTTGGGTTTCTATTGCTTGTTCAGCCAAAGCGATTTCTACAGCTTTGCCAAAGCCGACAATTTGCGGTGTATACAATGTACCAGAACGCATTCCCCGCTCATGTCCGCCGCCGTGCTGCTGGGGAGCCAGTTGTACTCTGCGATCGCGTCTGCGGACGTATAGCGCTCCAATGCCTTTGGGCCCATATACTTTATGTGCTGTTAGCGACATCAAGTCAATTTTCATCGCTTGCACATCTAAAGGAATTTTACCAATAGCTTGGGCGGCATCTGTATGGAAAATGATTTGGTGTTCATGGCACATTTCTCCAATTTCTGCCAAAGGCTGCAACACGCCAATTTCGTTATTTGCAGCCATCACCGATACTAAAATTGTCTCAGGACGGAAAGCTTTTTTTAACTCAGTTAAATCAATCAATCCATCTTTTTGGACAGGGAGAATAGTAATTTCAAAACCGAGACTTTTTAAATAATTACAAGGATCAATGACTGCATTATGTTCAGTAGTAACAGTAATAATATGCTGACCTTTTTTAAAATAAGTTTCGGCAACACCTTTAATAGCTAAATTATTTGCTTCTGTTGCCCCACTCGTAAACACAATTTCTTCTGGTGTGGCATTGATTGCTGCTGCTAAAACTTCTCGCGTTTGCTTAATAGCAGCTTCTGCTTCCCAACCATAAACATGACTAATACTTGCTGGGTTGCCAAATTTTTCTGTGAAGTAGGGGATCATTGCTGCTAGTACCCGTTCATCTACGGGTGTAGTAGCGTGACAATCAAGGTAGATAGGACGAATAGACATAATTATTAACTCAAACTTTGACTCAAATTTTTTAATACACTGAGAACCTGATACAGTTCATTTTTTCTCCTCAACAGCGTAAATTCATCAGACAATGCATACTTTGGTATATTTTGTTGAGTCAGTTTTATAAAAATGAAATGACTACCATTTGTTACTAATCCAAAAGCAGGTTTGTCTTGATTAGGATTAGCCAACATATAAACAAGTGCTTGAGGTATGGCTTCTAAAAGAGAAAAGCTAGACCTTTTAGATTCAATTACTAACAACCAGAATTGTTCTTGAATAACTAAAACATCAATTCTACCTCTAATGATTTCTCCTTCATCTTCCGCAGAAATTTCTATTGATTCCTCGCCTCTCATATAAAAAGGCTCATCATAAAATCCAGCTAAATTGAGTAAAGGAGATAGAACTACTAATTTCACCGTTTCTTCTGACAAAGGAGGACGCTTGACTAAACGGAGAAAATGAAGTTTTATTCTGTCTAAATCTTGCTTTTCTAAATCTGTAATTTCCGGTAAATTTTCAAACCATTCTGTGAAGAATGCTTCATCTTCGGCTAGCTGTAGGCTAAATCTTTCTTCCAAATAGGCAAGCCCGACATTTTGTGCTTGGATAAATTGAACCATAATTTATTTACAAGATACAATATAACTATTATGACACTGTTCTAGTATTAACCTAGATAGAAATAGCAAAGATAATTAACTTAAAAGTTGACCTATTTTTTTTAATATATTCAAAACTTTATATAATTCATTTTCGCGTCTATATAAAGTAAATCTATCAGATAAAGCATATATTGGTTTATCTTGTTTTATCAATTTAATAAATTGGAAATCTTCTCCATTCATTACCAAGGAATATGCAGGATGCTTAGGCTGAGGATTTGCCAGCATATAAGTTAGTGCTTGAGGAATCGCCTTTGCCAAGGAAAAACTAGACCTTTTAGATTCAATTATCAGTAACCATAGCTGATCTTGGAGAACTAAGACATCAATTTTACCTTTAATAATTCCTTTATTATCTTCGGTCGTTACTTCATTATCAATGATAAAATCTTCACTGATTTCTACACTTTCTTCAGTAGCAATATAAAAAGGAGGACGATAAAAACCAGCTAAATCTAGCAACGGAGATAATACTACCAATTTTACTGCTTCTTCTAAAAGAGGAGCATTTTCAAGGACGTTAAGATAGTTATTTTTAACTCTGTCTAAATATTGCTTTTCTAATTCGGAAACTTCAGGGATGTAGTCAAACCACTCTGTAAAAAATTGCTCATCTTCAGATTTATACAGAGCAAATTTTTTCTTTAAGTAGGCAAGAGTAACATTTTGGGCTTGGATGACTTGAATCATGTTTATTTCAACTTGCAAAAAGTCTAATTCCTGACTTTAATTATTACGCTAGCAGTTTCTAGCATCCAGCCGCCTTACGTGGCTGCTAATTCTCGTAATTTAGTTAAAACTGCTTGAGCGTGACCTTTGGTTTTCACATTAGGCCAAGTATAGACAATAATTTTATCAGGTGAAATTAGAAAGGTTGAGCGAACAACACCCATATATTCTTTGCCCATAAATTTTTTTAAGCGCCAAGCACCGTAGACTTCTGTCAAAATATGTTCTGGGTCACTTAAAAGGGTGATTGACAAGTTATGTTTGCTGATAAATTTACAATGGGATTTACCTGAATCTGGACTTACGCCTAAGATTTTTGCTCCCAGTGCGCTAAAGTCTTGATACAACTCGGTGAAATCTTTTGCTTCGGTGGTACAACCGGGTGTGTCATCTTTGGGGTAGAAGTAGAGGACAACCCACTGACTGCTGAAGTCGTCGAGAGTGACTGCATTACCATTTTGGTTAGGTGTGGAAAAATCTGGTGCTGGTTGTCCGACTTGGGGAATGTTGCTCATGATGGGGTGTGAGAGATTGTGTAGGCGTAGCCTGTCGTAGATATCGCTTTAGAATTGTACAGTACATATATTGAGCGATGCCTACGCACGTAACCATTCATATTTGCTGATAATGCCTAAAGATATGCAACGCGAATTTACCAACCGCGATGAGTTGGTAGCCTACCTGCGCGAACAATTCCCAAGTGCAGCAGAACGTGATAACCACATCAGCGAAACTCTGGGGGGACGCAAAGCGGCACAAACAGCGCTGCAAAAAATCGACCCAGTTCGCTATGCCCAAACACGTAATTTCTTCACAGGTGCAGTCACGCGTCTTTCACCTTACATCCGCTATGGCGTTTTGAGTTTGCGAGAAATTCGAGATTACGTCCTTGAACGGGTACAACACCAAGATGATGCTACGAAACTAATTAACGAATTAGGTTGGCGCGACTACTGGCAACGGTTGTATATAAAGTTAGGGGATGAAATCTGGAAAGACCAGGAAGAGTACAAAACTGGTTATACTGTGGGCGAATATGCACCCGAATTGCCGCGAGATATTAGAGAAGGAAGTACAGGCAGGGTTTGCATTGACAGCTTCAGTCATGATTTGAGAGAAACTGGTTATCTACATAACCACGCACGAATGTGGTTAGCGGCTTATGTTGTCCATTGGCGGCGTATTCGTTGGCAAGCAGGAGCCAAATGGTTTCTTGAGCATCTTTTAGATGGAGATCCTGCTAGTAATAATATGTCATGGCAGTGGGTTGCCAGCACTTTTAGTCATAAACCGTATTTTTTCAACCGTGAGAACTTAGAACGCTACACCAAAGGCATTTATTGTCAGAAATGTCCCCTTTACGGTCATTGTGATTTTGAAGGCAGTTATGAAGAATTAGAACAGCGACTTTTTCCTAAAGGTGAATTTAGCAAACAAGCCAATAGCCAAAGTTGGCAACGGGGAAAGAAAGGTAAAAAATGAATAAACCAATTGTTTGGGTACATGGAGATTGTCTCAGTCCAAATAATCCCGCATTACAAAAATACCCTGATGCCCCAGCTATCTGGGTTTGGGATGAGGCTTTGATAGAGGAATGGCAATTGAGTCTTAAACGTCTGACTTTTATCTACGAATGTTTGCTAGAGTTACCTGTTGTTATTCGCCGTGGCAATGTGGCACAAGAAATTTTAGCTTTTGCTCAAGAACATGATGCCAATTTAGTTGTCACAGCCAATAGTCCCAGTTCCCGGTTTGATGATATCTGTAATCAAATAGAGCGTTCTATAGCAGTGGAAGTGTTAGAGGTAGAAGCATTTTTTGACTATGACGGCTACATTGACTTGAAACGGTTCTCACGTTATTGGAAAGTGGCTCAAAATTATGTTTATCAAAAGCCTTCACCCTAAATTCCTCTTATAAATTGGGCTACGGTGTACACACATCTTGGTAATGAAGCCTAAACCCTGGATTTTCCCCCCTTAATGCCCCCGATGCATTGGCTACAGTGTACACACAAGTAACCAGTTTTATCCCAATACGCTTGAGATAAGCCAGAAACTCCTCATGTAGAGACGCGATTTATCGCGTCTAAAAGACACGTTAGAGTTAGAGAGACGCGATAAATCGCCGTCTCTACAAAGAATGGACTCGTCAATTATTCCTTGACAGACTACTATTTCCGACTTGTGTGTACACCGTAGCCCAATTTGGAAGAGGGGCTTTAAAATTGGCTCCCCTTCTCCCGATTTGGGAGAAGGGTTGCGGGATGGGGGCGGTTAATTTTACTTAAAAGATTTTGATTGATTTTTTAAGTAAGATTAACTCATAAGTGAATTACAACAAATGTTGCAATCATTTAAACGTTTCTTATATATGGAGGAGTAATTGTTGCAAAGTATTAAGCCTTTCCAGCACTTGCTTATACATTTATTGGAAATACTTAAATCTTTCTTATACATGGAGGAGTAATTGTTGCAAAGTATTAAGCCTTTCCAGCACTTGCTTATACATTTATTGGAAATACTTAAACCTTTCTTATACATGAAGGAGCAATTGTTGCAAATGCTTCAATTTTGGCAACTAGTCTTGCAGGTTAATGAAGTTATGAGTGCTGAGTTGCAAGTGAGATTTTTCACTCAGCAGTATTGAATCTATTGAGGTTTGTAAATAATTTGTATCTCTGCAAGGAATATTCCTTTAGACTGAGTTTCAACTGAAAAAATGTGGGAATAAACACAAATGCATTCGTTAAATATATTTTGTCACGAATCTGTAGTTGCTGTTTCCTTTGTCGCTTGCATTATTGGACTGTTGTTACTGTGGAATAGTAAGCAGCAAACAAATGAGATGGAAGAAACAGAGCGAATTCTGTTTAGAATGAGCTTTAGTTACTGGCTAGTTTACTGTGTAGCTTTTGGCATCGAAAAAATAGTTTTACCTGGCTGGGAATCTGTAGTCATGACTTTGAAAATAACTACGGCTCTGTCATATTTCTTAACTTTTTCTTGTATTGTTAGTCTGCCGCTACACAAATTTGCAGTACATCGGGTTGAGGAGTAGTGATTGGGCATCCCTTCTCTGCGAGACGCTACGCGAACGCTCAGGGCAAGTGCGCATGGAGTATGCGATTAACATCTCATAGCGATCGCTAATGCAGCTTCTAGTTGATCTTGGGGTAAAGTCGTTAAAATAAACACCTCTTGTACCGTTTTCCCCTGCCGTGCAATGACTTTATAGCCGCCGCGAATGGGTACTGAGACGCGTAGTTGCATTTTTGGACAGTGACCCTTCGATCGCCCAATCACTCCCGGCGTCACAGTTTGGATGCCATCTTGCTGACAAAGACGTTCTAAAATAGGGATAAGACCAGAAAGGTGTGTTGAGTGATTCCAAACCAGTCTGGCAGCTTTTTGTGTTCGCGTAGCGTCTCGTAGAGAAGCCGTGCGGAGGGGATCTACGGAGGGTTTGCCCATAATAATTAAGGTTAAGCTGCTTCTAGAGGTGCCATTGTCAAACCTGCTCGGCGCAGTTGCTGGTGATAGAGTTCCGCAGGTTCTTGGGGCCCGACCCAGACGATCGCTTGACCTTCATAGTGTACCTGATTAGTCAAATCCCACGCGCGATCGCCACTCATTCCTGGAATATATTTCATCAAACATTCAGACACGTGTTGGAATGTATTAAAATCATCGTTTAATACAATCACTTTGTAATTCGGATAAGTCTTACGGATAACTTGATTAGACCGTTCAGGAGCTATAGTTGGTGCCGTGGACATCCCGTAAACATCTGCTGAAAGTGTCATAACCATAAAACAATTGGTCAAGATAATTTTACAAAACTACACTACAAGTAATTAGTTTAGTTCATTGTTTAGTTGTCATTTGTCCGTTGTCATTTGTCCGTTGTCATTTGTCCGTTGTCCTTATCCTTAACCAATGACTAATGATATCGTGTCCGGCTAAAGACTTATCATTTAGACCGCAGTTCTTGCTGGGGGAAGAGGCTTTTGTTTTGCACAGATTTGGTAATCATAAGTGATTAGCCGGACTTGATATGACCAATGACCAATGACCAATACAACTCTTGGAGAGGCTGCGCCAACGGCTACGCTCAGTACAAGTGACAAATGACAAATGACAAATGACAAATGACAAATGACCAATGACCAATGACAAATGACAAATGACCAATGACCAATGACAAATGACCAATGACAAATGACAAATGACAATCTATTTCCAATTATCCCAGTTTTCGTTAAAAATAGATGTATCTGGGAAGGCGGTAGGGTTGCCATTTTGTTGCAAAAGCCGCTTGAGTGCTTCTAGTTGTGGCTCTTGTTTAGGTAAATCATCAACAAGTTGGTAAGGTGCGATCGCATTTTTAAGTGCAAAACTAGCAATAGTTCCCGCAGCTGCGCCAGCCGACCATTCAAAGGAGTGTACTCGATAGGCAGCAGCAGCAATATGACTAGTCGCAATACTTTTGCCACCTACGAGTAAATTATCAATTTTCTGGGGAATCATCGCTCTCAAAGCAATTTGAAAGGGATAAGCTTGACCAGCGCCACGTCTTTCGCCTGGACGTTCTGTGTTACCAGGTGCTTCTGGGGGACTATTCACCATGCAAGGATGGAAATCTATGGCGTAGTGACCAATACCCACAGCATCGGGGAAAACGGTAGAACGAGTCCGTCGCATTGCTTTGTCTGGTGGAACTTTACCGTCAATTACTGATATTGCTTCTAAACCTGCAACTGCTGCTCGTAGGCGACGATACATATCTGCTGGGAGAGTCTTGGAGTAATACTCGTCATTATAATCTCGGCGGGAAATATCAATTTCCCAGATACCAAAACCTCCGGTTTGTCCCCAACTGGGGCGGCCAATAATCCGCCTTCCTTCTCGCATATAGGGATATTTTGATAAACCATGCACTGTCCCCATTGGTGAATTTAAACCGGAAACAAAGCGGTTATTAGTTTGCGGCTTCTTGACACCATCCCCTAGTTGAGAATCTGTAGTGCCAGCTACCAACCAGTAATAGAAAGATAAGGCATTTTCCTCAGCGCTGCGGAGGGCTTCTGTCCGCAGTCCTCCCATCCAACCCCCTGGTTCTAACTGTCCAGTACTTTGTAACTGTTGACGAGTGTAAACTAGGTTATCCTGGGCTGTTCCGGGGCGGTAGTCGTTACCCCAAGTCCAGTTTTGCATCGAGATATCCCCTGGTGCAGCCGCAGTAAAACTTACACCGCCAAATTTTGCTGGTTTTCCTTTGTTTGGACTCCAAATGCGACGATAGCTAAAAACTAAATCAAAGTTAGCCAGTCGCGTTAATTCATAGCTGAAATATGGCGCATATTGTGGATAAAATGCAGGCATTGTCTGCGGTTGCGGTTCCTTAGTGGCCTCCATTGCAAAGGTGTAGGTAAAGCCTTGGGGGCAATAGGGGTCATTATTGGCACTGGAAGCAGAAGGTTCTAGGTAAGAACGGGCATCAATGCCTAATCGGTAAGGGACATCAGCAAGGGCGATAATTTCTCCGGTTTCGCTAGCGTCTACGACATACCATTTAGGAGCATTCTCTTCCGTTGCTTTGGGGATGAAACGGACAATAGTTTTAGTAAACCGAGATGAGTTTTCGTAGCGATAGGAATCTTCAATACTTTGAGATAACGTAAAAGTATTGAGAGGTGGTGCGCCTTTTGGTGGTTGAGATTGAATTGCGATCGCACTATTAATTATTTTGCCATCAGCAGCGATTTCCAAATCCTTAATTACTGTGTTGGGAAACCATTGCAACTTCCCTTTGCCCTGCTTTTCGGCATCTTTAAGCATCTGGGTCAAAATTGTGTGAGCATCGTGGGGAAGAAAACACGATTCACTTACCCAGCAGTTACCGGGGTTAAGCTTACCGTATTTCCGCCCAATGCGGTTTCGCAATTCTAGGTAGCCGCGAGAATAGAATTTGAGAGATCGTTGAGTTGGGCGTTCATCTAACGCAGATGTCCCTTGAGCAGAAATTTGTCCTCCTAGCCAGTCGGTAATTTCTGTGAGACAAACTGTTCGCCCTGCTAGCAAGCCCTCGTAAGCTGTAGCTACACCAGAAAGTCCACCACCCACAACTAAAATCTCGCAATTTACACTTTTGTCTGGGGTTCTCGGTGGCGCAGCGTTCGCCTCATCAAATGCGACTAAGCTAGAGATTAAATTAAGACCGATCAGCGATGTTAAGCTAAAAGCTACTTTGTGTCTATGCTTCATAGTTAAAAAAAACGCTCCAAATCCTGTGTCACCTTGTAGACGTTAGCATTTAGGAAATGTCTAGCTCAAGAAATTTTTCCAAAGCAAGAGACGCGATGAATCGTTGTCTTTAAAATACAGACGCGATGAATCGCCGTCTCTACAATATGCGATGAATCGTGTCTTTGTGATGATTTATCACATTTTTGCGATCTATAATTTTCATCAAAAAACCTTAATGGAATCGTATTATAATTACTTCCCCTAATATAGGATTACTATTTGATTTTTGAACAACACGTAGGGTGTGTTATCGCGAAGCGTAACGCACCATTTTCAAGGGTTTGGTGCGTTAGACTAAAGTCATAACGCACCCTACAAATACTTAATTTTTTTCAGAAATCAAACCGGATTCCTATATTATGTCCGCTTGATTACTTATTAAACCCGAAGAACCCCACCCCCAACCCCTCCCCGCCTGCGGGGAACTCGGGGCCCCCTCTGGGGATTAGGGGCAGGGGAGACAAAGCACAGCTTTGGCGGGGTGGGGTTCTTTTATTATGGGTAATTTGGCGGACATGATATAACAGGGATGAAAACGAAACTTGGCATAATAAAATCCCCCCTTCCTACACTCCCTAAAAAGGGAGAATCAGGTTAGAGGGGATAACTCAGGGTAATATTAGCTTTCGGAAGTTTCCTGAGAGAACTTCTTATGAATAGTTCTTGTGGATTCCCCATCAGCAGCTACCGTGATGAGATAGTCCATTAAACCATCTGAAAAGGGAAGACGTAGGTGGAAAGTACCATCGGGTTTAACTTTGATGGCATGACCACCAATGTTTACGTTTGTATTTGGTTGAGTTGCTCCGTGAATAATTAACTCAGCATCAGCCACAAACCAGAAATCTCCGTAGGGACGACTGAATACCCGGACGTTAGCGGAACGGGCTATAAGTAACCAACCATCGCCATCAGCAATATAGCCAATTTCAACCATGTAATCGCGATCGCTCACGGGAATCGCCACAAAGCGATCGCGTGCTACTTCTTCAGATTCATACTGCTGGACAAGTTGGGGACTTTGATAACTCAAGTCAATGCCGGTGACATCATAGAGTCGCACTACTAATTGGGAACCGCCTTGTTGTCGTAGTGCTTCAGATTGAGCTTTGGAGATGTGCCAAGAGACATAAGCCCACTTGGGAGTCCGGGGTGTGAGGATAATGCTGCTCTCTTCTGGGGCAGTTTCTGCTTCTACACCTGCCAAGCCAACAGCTGTTTCGCTGACTAATGGTACATTTTCAACAGTGGAATCTGTTGTCGGCTCTGTAGGCACTGGACTAAAGACACGAACGATCGCAGAACGGGCTATGAATAACCAGCAATCGCCATCAGCGACATAGCCAACTTCAGCTATGTAGTCGCGATCGCTGATGGGAATTTCCACAAAGCGATCATGTGCTGTCTCTTCACATTCATACTGCTGGACAAGCTGAGGATTTTGATAACTCAAATCTATGCCAGTCACATCAGACAGCCGCACTACCAATTGAGAGCCGCCCTGTTGTCGCAGTGCTGCTTTCTTAGCTTCGGAAATCTCCCAAGAGACTTCAGCCCATTGGAAAGTGCGGGGTGTGAGGACAATACTGCTCTCTTGTTGGACATCTACCAAATCAACATCTGTTTTATCCGCGATTGCGACATCATCAACTACCGGATCTGGATTCACAGGATTGAAGACACGAACGATCGCAGAACGGGCGATAAATAACCAGCGTTCGCCATCAGCCAGATAGCCAATTTCAGCTATGTAGTCGCGATCGCCGAGGGGAATGTCCACCAATCCGTCGTTTTCTGTTTCCTCAGATTCATACAGCTTTACTAGCTGCGGAGTTTGATAACTCAAGTCAATGCCAGTCACATCATACAGCCGCACGAGCAATTGAGAGCCGCCTTGTTGCCGCAGTGCTGCTTTCTTGGCTTCGGAAATCTCCCAAGAGACATGAGCCGATCCATCAGTATCTGGTGTGAGGACAATACTGCTTTCTTCATCTGCATCTACCAAACCAATAGCTGTTTCGGCTGCCATTGCCACATCATCAACTATCGGATCTGGATTCACAGGACTGAAGACACGCACAATTGCAGAACGAGCGATGAATAACCAGTGTTCGCCATAAGCGATATAGCCAATTTCAGCGATGTAGTCGCGATCGCCCTGGGGAATTTCTACAACGCGATCGTGTGCTGTCTCTGCACATTCATACTGCTTTACTAGCTGCGGAGTTTGATAACTCAAATCAATGCCAGTCACATCAGACAGCCGCACTACCAATTGAGTACCGCCTTGTTGCCACAGTTCTGCTTTCTTGGCTGCGGAAATCTCCCAAGAGACATGAGCCGATGTATAAGTATGTGGTGTGAGTACAATACTACTTTCTTCATCTACATCAACCAAACCATTAGTTGTTTCGGCTGCGATCGTCTCATTTGAAGCATCCGCTCCGAAAGTGCTAGCCCAAGCGCCAACTCCTGCGCCCGCTGCTAAAGCTGCGGCTGCGGCCAAATCTGTGGAGTTAGCTTCCCCAACAGTCGGCTCGGTGGGAAGTTCTGACTCTGGCAAAGCTAAAGTGGGTTCGGCTGCGTCCGCTACCACATTCAATGCATCTTTACTCAATAAATCTTCTGGAAATTCCGGTAAATCGAGCAGTGAAGATGTATCTGTCGCGGATGCTTCCTCATCGGCTGTCACTTGGTCAGATTCCGCTAAGGGCAATTCATCTACTGAGGCTGTATCTTCATTTGAGGTGATACTCTCTAGCCAGTTCAATTCTGCCTGAAGTTCCTCGTCTGCCTCATCTTCACTAATTGCTGTGTCCCAATATCCAAAATCAGATGTTGCTTGTGGCACATCTGGTAATTCTGGGAGTGGGGCTGTCACCTCAGATGAAGGCAGTTCCGCATCAGACACCTCTTCTGGAATATTACCTGGGTAAGGATATGAAGTATTGACTACAGCTGCCGGAGCTTCTATATCCCATGCAACTTCATCAGCATCAGGAGTATATGTCTCCGTATAATTATTTAGCTCGACTGTCTCATCAATTGCATTTGGTTCTGTTTCTTTGTTGTTAAAGGTAGACCAGGTAGCCGCCCCGATACCTGTTGCTATAGCCGCACCACCTAAAGCTGCGGCTCCTAAGTTGTTATTTTCTGAGCCATTCGCTACGCCCGATGTCGCGCCTTCATAGAGGTTAGAAGTACCATTACTTGTCTCTTGTACTAAATTTCCTGTCCCCTGAGTAGCATTTTGGTTCAGATCGGATTCTGTTTGAGCGTAGATGTTGAAAGGAGTGCGATCGGGGGTTTCTTGCTCTTGGAAGTGCGGTACTGCCTGCTCCTCCAGCGTCGTTCCATTCAGGGAGGAAGTTGTGCTGGCATCGAGCGCCGCCGTTTCTCCATTGGGTGGATGAGGATTTGATTCTGGTAAATTGTCTATTCTCTCGGTGGGCAATGGGGGTTTTTTCAGAATCCACCATAGTACAGAGCCACCCACAGTTATAAAAAAGACAGGTAGCAGCAACCACAATGGTGTTTCTTTATTTACAATTGGAGCGCTTTGTGGAGGAGCGGCCACAAAGGGCTGTTCGGCAAATACAGAACTAGTGGCATTAGGGGAAGGCGTAGGCGCTGGTGTCGTTTGGACACCTGGAGAAGCTGCAACAGCAGGTTGTAATACGCTGGCTGCGATCGCCTCGGCTTCGGCAGTTCTACCTTTTTCTATAGCCTGCTGTCCTGCGGGTGCTAGGGTAAAGCCAAGAAAATCTACTGTGGTTAAACTCTGATCTTTTTTGTAAACGTAAACTAAAGGTTGCGAGAAGGGATATCTCGCATCAGCTGGCAAGGCTTGATGTAATTGCAGAACTCGCACACCTTTCAACTTTGACACCTGATTAGCTAACACATAGCTGATGCCGTCTTTGCCCAGTTGTTTGATGATTTCTGCGGTGTTTTCGTCACTTACTTGGGTAGCATTAGCCCCTGTAGCAAATTCAGCATTTTTGAAGGCTGGATAAGTACGAAAAGTATTGCGAGTTTCGCTCGTGTTCGGGCGATCGATTAATCGAATCTTGGCTGAAGGCGCTCCCAGTTGCGACCAATTTGTAATTTGCCCCCGAAAAATCCGGGCGAATTGCCTACTAGTCAAACTTCCTTTGAAAGGATTGTCTGCACCAACCACGATCGCAATCTTCTCACGCTGCAAACGAACTTGCTCTAGTCCTTGAGCTTTTTCTGCTGGCGTCAACCCGCGCCCCATTGCGACTATATCAATTTTGCCATCTAGCAAATCTTTCAGCGCTTTATCAGTGCCGTTAGCAGCAACTTCAACCTTTTTACCAACAAACTGTTTTTCAAAACTTTCTTTCAGGCTTTGGTTGATTGCACTCAAGCTACTGGAACCGTCAATCCGCACTATCGGTTCATTCCGCACTGTTTGTGGCAGTGGCGAAGAGGTAGCTTCAGGTGTAGATTGTGCCAGCATCGGTGCTGATACCACCAGAGATGCTGCCATCGGGGTTGTAGCTAAGGCAACCCATAATAACAGTCTGACTATCGAAGTATCTTTTTTTTCTTGTTGCCACATAAGCCCCTTAATTAAAGTAAAAAATAGAAAGCCTGCCAGTCCTAAATCGCGATCTTTATAAAGATAATGGAGGAGACGGGCTAATTATACATCTGAGTTATCTTTAGTTCTAATTGCTTCAAAGCACTTATGCTGATTTATACTTCGCTGTAGCTTAGATAGCATGATAATTTATACTCTAATTGCCAAAGTCTGTTTACTATAAATTTTTCTAAGTTATATTGCAACTTATACCAAGTTGGTAGTTTATGGCCACAATTATGAATTATTGAATTACTAAAACTGGTAAAGTGTAGCAAATTCAATATTATTTAACAATATTATTTTCAGTAGTGGTGAGTCTGAGTGCTGAGTTATGAGTTATGAGTTATGAGTTATGAAGATAACAATGACAATCTGGCTTATCAATCAGTGACTCAACCAAAGCATTTAGGGCAGTTGCAGCTAATGCGCCACCTCCCAAAGTGCCTTCAACTGTAATATAAGGTATACCTTGTTGCATCAGTTGTCGCTTGGCTGCGGGAGCATGACTAAAGCCAATGGGCATTCCAATTACTAATGCAGGCTGAATTTTTTGATTAGCAATCGCTTCACAAGCTTCCAGAAGTACTGAGGGAGCATAACCAACTACCAGCACACAACCATTACTTACTTGCAGCAATTTTGTTCGCCATTCTTGATGTTGCCAAAAGGCGAGTTCTGCTTCAGTGGCGGTAGTAATATGGGGGTTATCAATTAAGGTTTCGGTGCGGCATCCCAAGTGAAGTAATCGGGTTTGATCCAAAGCAGCAGCAACCGTTTGAGTATCGACAACAATTTGACAACTTGAAGATAAAGCTTCTCGACTAGCTGCGATCGCATCTCGGCTCAATTTAATAAAGGATACTAAACTGACATCGCCACAAGCCAAAACCAACTGAGAGATTAAGTGTTGTTCAATTTCCGAACGGTGAGATAAATCAGGTAATAAGCGTTGTAGCGATTCGGTAAAAGCTTCTGAATGGGTATGAATTTCGGCATCCAAACCACTCCAGAGATTTTCCAATCCTCCCAATCCCGCTTGGGTTTCAACATCAAGTAACTTCAGTTGCGCCAAAACTTCCGCCTGGATAATTTGACAATGGCGATCGCGCCCCAATAATCCTTCTAATGCTGATGCAGTTTGTCGCAGTTGAGAAATTTGTTGCATCACCGCGCGATATTGCTGCTGGAGTTGTCCCATGAGGTTAACCGTTGTATCGGCTTCTGGTTCCACCTCCAAAATATTGCGGATATGATTTAGCTGAAACCCTTGCTGCTTCAGCGCGACAATTCGTTGCAACCGGAGAACATCTTTTTGGGTGTAGAGACGGTAATTGCTGCGCGATCGCACTGGTTGCGGTAATAGTCCCAATTGATGATAATGTCGCACCATTCGCGGAGTCAAACCGCCGCCTACCGCATCAGTGAGTTCTTTAATAGTTAAGCAACCAGCATTCATGATTTACTCCAACAAGAGCAAAATTCTTTGTAACTCTTCACAAGCAGCCTGAAGAGATGGTGGCGCATTTTCATCTAAACTCCCTTGAGAACACTGGTTTGCTAATTCTTCAACACCGGGTTTACAAATTGCCTCATTGTTAGGGAATTTTGGATATTTGGATTTTTCTCCTTCTTCTTCAACAACTTCTCCTGTTAGTAAATAATGTATCCAAGTTTCGATATTTCTTTTTGGCACAAAGATTGCTATTTTCTCATCAGGCTTCCGAAGTTCCTGTGAATTTTCTATCAGTGCATTATCTAATTCTCTCAGTGTTGCCCTTACTGTCGTAGTATCTGCATCAATCAACACTACTAGCATTCCTGAACGATAGTTTTTTCTCCGGTATGCTTTAACCTCTGCTGCATAATGGTTTCTAACAAACTGCTCTCCTGCACCTTTACCTTTTGGAGAAGTCCTAATTGTGAGGTTTTTTGGATCTATATTAAAGCCTCGCTTTTTTAAAAAATGGTATGCAAAAACTTGCTGTTGTAGATCCTCACACAAAATTACTATCTGTACTCTATTCTGGGTCATACAGCCAGCCCCGTGCAATCAGTTCTGAAATTGGTAATCCAGAATTTTGAGTTTCTTCATTACTAATTAGTTTTACTCGTGCAGGTGCATTACTTTGACGCTCAAACCAATAACCTATTGGTGAAGCTAGAAGATAATTAATTAATACAGGATGATGTGAAATTAGTAAAGCTTGTATTTTCCCATCAATACAGAAATCATAAAGTTGAATTAGCCAAGGTTGAATTTCCGGCAGAGCTAAAAAACTTTCTGGCTCATCAATGCAAAGTGTATAATCTTCAGATTCAGTGCAATAGAGAATGGTGTACAGAGCAATTATCACTTTTTGACCATCGGATAATTCACTAAAGCGATAATCAATAATCTTTGTCCTATCTTTATCTGTTGAAAATCTTAATTTTAGAGTCCGATAGTTTTCACTGAACTGTTCAAACTTAAAACTTACAAACCCATCTAGTACATCTTTTAAAACATTCATCAGTTCAGCAACTTTACCCTGATCTTGGGAAATGTAGCGATACCAAGAAACAAAATTTTCCATTCTCGAAGTTAGATGAATTTCTTCCTTCTCACTACCATCAAGCATAAGACTAGGAATAATTTGTACGATAATAAATCGCTGTATACGTTTTGTGAACCAGGCTAATTTTGTACTGTCACTGTCTACCGTAAATAAGTATAGTAAAGATCCGACTAATTGTAATCGTGAAGGTAATGAGGTTTTCATTACTTCTTCATGATCATCTTGAAAAATTTTAACTTCGCCCCCCTCAGACTTCAGTAAAGCTTGGTTATTAAACCAGAGGCGCTCATATTCAACATGACTCTTATCTTGATTATGTTTAATAGCAAATTCATATTTATAACTACCACCATTTCCAGCAATTTCTAGCTCAAAACGCTGAATTTGTAAAGTCTGCCAGCGAGTACAGTCAGCAGATTTAAAAATTCCTTCTACTTTTTCGTCACCACTTATAAAAATTTGAATTTTCCGTAAAACTTCAAAAACTGTTGATTTACCTGCTCCATTACCGCCAAGAAACAGGTTAATCGAGTCAAAGTTCATCTCAAAATTTACCAACCCGCGAAAGTTATCAATATATATTCGCTTTAGCATAGATTTTTTCCTACTAGTGCAATTTTAAAGCTAACAGTTAAATCGTCCCATTTACCCACATCCCGCTTTTGAAAAATGCTCCCATAACTAACTCTGCGTACCTTTGCGCTTCCCTCAGCGCGACGGCAGTCGCTACAACGGGGGGAACCCCCGCAACGCGCTGCCTCCCCTCTGCGTTTCAAAATCATTATAAACCTTGACATTAACATTAATGTCAAGGTTTAGCGTAAGAGAGTCCTTGTTAATTCACCTCTCATGCTCTACCCCCAACGTTTTAACCAATTCACTAGAGAACACGCAGATACTGTAGCAGCCCTTTTGTGTGGCTTACTGCTATTTTTCGGATGGTTCGCCTTGCATCTCGGCGCTTTGGGATTGGCGTTGCTGCTGTTACCTGCTGCTTATGTAATTGGTGGTTACGAAAGTGCGCGGGAGGGATTGACTACTCTCTTCAAAGAAAAAGAACTCGATGTAGATTTGCTGATGATTGTCGCCGCTATTGGTGCTGCTAGTCTCGGCTTATGGCGAAGAGAATATCATCTAATTATTGATGGAGCAATTTTGATTCTGATCTTTGCCATCAGTGGCGCATTAGAAGGCTATGCAATGCAGCGAACTGAGCGGAGTATCCGCAGTTTGATGAGTTTGACACCAGATACAGCAAGGGTTTTGCTTCAGGGGAGGGAAGAGGAAATTCCGATCAGTCAGCTAAAAGTGGGCGATGAGATTGTCGTCAAACCTGGAGAGCTAATTCCTACTGATGGGATAATTTTATCTGGTTACAGCACCCTCAATCAAGCTGCAATTACAGGCGAGTCTTTACCTGTAGAGAAAACAGTGGGCGAAGAAGTATTTGCCGGTACACTCAATGGTTATGGTGCATTGCAGATTAAAGTACACAAACCAGCCCAAAGCAGTTTGATTCAGCGTGTGATTCGTTTGGTAGAACAAGCGCAGACAGAAGCACCACCTTCCCAAGAGTTTATCGATCGCTTTGAGAAAGGATATGCCAAAGTCATTGTGATTTGAACTAAAAAATGAGATTTTAACTCATGATATGCTTCAGAAATGAGTATCCAGTTTATAGTTCACTTTTAATATTCGAGTTTTT
>NZ_JBALEO010000101.1:0-22245 GCF_036918015.1 Nostoc sp. | reverse complement strand
CATTGGTCATTGGTCATTGGTCATTGGTCATTGGTCATTGGTCATTGGTCATTGGTCATTGGTCATTGGTCATTGGTCATTGGTCATTGGTCATTAGAGGCAGAGGGGACAGAAGGGAAAAACTTACTGCAACTGCCCCCCTGCCCCCCTGCTCCCCCTGCTCCCTCATCCCCCCACTCCCCACTCTCCTCTATGACAGATACTTTTGAAAAAACTAGCTGGAGTTGGCAGTTGTCTCAATTCCAACAACAAGCGGGTGAATGGTGGGAATACCAGTTTTACCGCTTTGAACGGGCTTTACCAGAATTGCCAACTAGATGGTCAATTAGTCCTTGGCTTGGTGAATTGCTGAAATTCCTGTTTTGGCTGGTACTGGGATTATTTGTAGCGTGGGTGGGTTGGCGATTATGGCGAGAATTCAGTCCCTATATATATTCTTGGCTAAATAGAAGTGGCAATCTCACTGATTTTCGTGTCAAAAATCGCTCTAATGAGTTATCCATAGCCCTTTTGTTGGAGCGATCGCAAGAATTCTACCGTCAAGGTAATTACCGTGAGGCTTGCCGTTGTGTTTATTTAGCAATGTTGCAGCAGTTGGATAAAAATGCGATCGCACCCCACAAACTCAGCCGTACCGATGGAGAATATCTGCAATTATTGCGATCGTCTGTGACTCCCATACAGCCCTATGAAACTCTAATTACCACTCACGAGCAACTATGTTTTGGTAATACCGAGATTTTGCCAGACAATTATGAGCAGTGTCGGCAAGCTTATCGAGAAATTTCCCCGGAATGAAAAAGAGACGTTGCATTGGAACGTCTCTACACGAAACAAACAACATTCTATTTGGTAAGAATAGCGTAGACGTTCTACGGCTTGTCGTTAGACATCGCCTTGTCCACAGCTTGTAAGGCAGTGTTGACTTCCGCCTCTGTAACAATTAACGGTGGCACAAACCGGATTACTTTTGGCCCGGCTGGTACTAGCAATACACCTTCCTTGATAGCAGCATTGACGACATCGGCTGCGGTTAACCCAATGTCGGCTCGCAACTCCAAACCGTTGATTAAACCCCAACCCCGAACTTCGGCAATGTGCTGAGGATATTTTGCTGCGATCGCTCTCAATCCAGATCGCAACTGTTCGCCCCTGTCTTGCACATTCTGCAAAATATTTTCCCGTTCCAATGTCTGACAAACACTAAGTGCTACACCACACACAAAAGGATTTCCGCCAAAAGTGCTAGCGTGTTCCCCTGGTTGAAAAACATCGCAGAATTTCTTGCTCATCATTGCACCGATGGGGATACCGCCACCTAAGCCTTTAGCACTGGTGAAAATATCCGGTTCAACGCCAAGATGTTCGTAAGCCCATAATTTGCCGCTACGCCCCATACCAACTTGCACTTCGTCGAAAATCAACAAAACGCCAGTTTCATCGCAAATCTGTCGGAGCTTTTTGAAATAGGCAACATCTCCTGGACGTACACCGCCTTCTCCCTGCAATGGCTCGATCAGAATCGCTGCTACCCGATAATCGCCTTCATCCAACTCGCTAATCGCCACTTCCACAGCGTTAATATCGTTGTAATTTACGTAGTGGAACCCAGGAACCAAAGGATCAAAGTATTTTTGATACTTCGGTTGTCCCGTAGCGGTAATCGTTGCCAAAGTCCGCCCGTGGAAACTAGCATTGGCGGTTAAAATAATCGGTTTTTCAATGTCTAATACTGTGTGAGCGTATTTCCGCGCCAGTTTAATTGCGGCTTCGTTAGCTTCAGCTCCAGAGTTGCAGAAAAATACGCGATCGGCACAGGAATGATCGACAAGCCATTTTGCCAATTCACCTTGCTCAGGAATGTAATACAAATTAGAGACATGGTGCAGCTTTTGGATTTGGCGTGTTACCGCTTCTACCATCGCTGGGTGGGCGTGTCCCAAAGTACAAGTAGCAATTCCCGCTACAAAATCCAGATATTCCCGCCCCTGCGTATCCCAAACCCGGCATCCAGCACCCCGTTCTAGGGCTAAGGGAAACCGGGCGTAGGTAGACATGACAGCTTCATTAAAGCTATCTGTATCAAAGGGACTAGATGCTGACCCTGAATCTGGGGGGATGGTGGCTTGGTCAACGAGAGTTTGTAGGCTCACTACCGCTCCTCCTGAAAGTTTTTCATTATATAGTTATTTACTAGTTTCCTAGAAATCCCTAAAAAATACTTTTTATTTAGCACAACTCGTACTTCTTCTTAAACTAACGCTTATGTGACCTCAAACGCTTGGCGGTGGTGAAAAAATTTTGTACTCAACACTTGATCGACAAGATCCCGACTTGTTAAACAAGTCGGGATCTTGTCGATCAAAATTGACTCAATAACCCAACAGCTATTTCCAGGAGCATCTTAGCTTTGTGCAAATTCAGTAAATTTTGTTAGTCAAACCGATCGGGGTAAGGTGTTCTCCTAGCTTCCAATCTGAATTTTTATATCTCTAGTCGGTACATCAACTGGGCTAGACTGTACATCGACTGGGCGAGTGTTTTGTCCTGGTTCTAGTGTGCCATTAGCCCTTGGAATGCGTTGGAACCCACGAGTCGTTAAAGGTAGCCCTATGTAATTTAACTGATTTAGTGGGATTTTACTATTTGTTCGCAGGGCTTGAACGTTAGATACTCTGATCGTAGGGTTAGACTTACTATTACTAAAGCTGAGTTTCGGTGTTTGACCTTGTAGAACTGGAAATTGTGTCCAGTTAATCACTCGTACACCAGGTCGTTGAGGATTGATTTGTTCGCTGTAAACTACCAGATATTGTGCTGGATTTTTAACTCCAAGTTGAGGAGGATTGAGGTCTACCTGTGGAGATGCTATTGGGGTATTTTGTGTCAAATTTTGAACAGTTCCTCCACTATCTCGGAGTGTATAAGTTGATTGAAGAAAAGAAGGATTTAGACTAAGCGAACTATCAACTTTTATTGTGTATCCATAATGAAGTACCACACACGATGGATAAGGACAAACTATACCATCACCAGTAGAACCACCAAAGCTTAGACTGGGAGGATTCGGGCTTGCAGAAGTCAGACCTAAACTTAGTGGTGGTGAATTTGTTGCTCTGTATACACCTCTTAGTAAGGTTCCTTGAACACCTCCTAGTGTAATAGTACTTATTTGTACTGGATCGAATGTTCCACCTACAGGTTTAAGATTCCCGTAAGTGTTTTGAAAGGGATTATAAGTCTGAGTTCCAAGAGCCTGGTCAATATCCACCTGCGTACTATTTGGAGCAAAATGAACGCCACCAAGTAAAAGAAGATCAACTTGGGTGGGGTTAGAAGTGAATAGAGTTCTTACATAAGCAGGATCGAAAAGCACATCAGTATTGGTAGTGATTATGACGGAAGTTACCGCACTAGCTGAGGATGCGGAAAATATCGCAGAACCGATTAAGACCACAAAACCTAGCTGTCTCCCTAACTGTTTGATAAATTGCATATCTTAAATCTCCATTGAAAAAGGGACTGGGGATTAGGGACTGGTGACTGGGAAAACTCCTTCCTAGTCACCAGTTCCGAAGTGCCATTAAAAACAAGATTGATAAACATTAATGGGTTACATTGCGAAGTTGCTAGTAACATCATTTCAACCCTCATGCTACAGGACTAATTGATTTAAGATAGTAACTTAAACATTAAGAAATATAATCTATTTCAATAAATATTTGCTGTGTCCTTACTCAGCCTTGATTCCAACATTTAAAAGTGAATTTTGACTCATATTTACTTTTATAAAAAGATAAATATATTTTTAAAGATAAATATATTTTTATAGTTGTGAGATTCATACATCGGGTTATGCCAAAGCTGCTTTATTTACCTACCTTCTGTATTTCCTTAATCGCGTATAACGTTCTGTCTCTTGAAAGGACTGCTCCTAATATATTAGGCTGAAACTATTAATATTACTAAGATAAAATGTGACAATTTTTGAGTAAAAATATCAACGTATCCAAAAGTAGTTAATGGTTGGGGCGATCGCTCTAGTCGCTGTAGGGTGCGTGAGGATAAAATCCGTAACGCACCATTCGTAAGGATTTGCTGCTGTACTCTCGGCGATAACACAACGCCAGTTGCGACAACGGATAGTGCGAGTCAATTTAATGAATTTTACATTGCGTAACTTAGTTTGATTTATTCTTGCCCACTTACTTAGTTTCAATATACTAAAAAGGACGAATGCTAAAAAGTCAGCAAAAAACTACAAAAATTAGGCTAAAAGTACTATTTTTACCTCATTCTCAACACTTGAGCAAAAATATCAACGTATCCAAAAAGAGTTGATGGCTGGGGCGATCGCTCTTGGTGGTGTTTTCTTCATTGGCACTTTGTGGTATTGGTTAGTGGAGGGCTGGTCATGGGAAGATGCAGCTTACATGACAGTCATCACTTTAGCGACTGTGGGATATGGAGAGACGCACCCACTCGGTAGCCGAGGACGATTATTTACCATTGCCTTGATTTTGTTGGGTGTAGTCAATATCGGTTACATTGTCAACAGATTTACAGAAGCGATCATTCAAGGCTACTTTCAAGAAGGAATTCGGCTACAGCAACAGAGGCGGTTAATGGAATCCCTGACAGAACACTACATCATTTGTGGATTTAGCCGCACTGGTCGTCAAATTGCCAAGGAATTTCGGGCAGAAGACGCACCTTTTGTAGTGATTGATGCTGACATGGAATCTGTGCAAAGGGCGCAGACTGAAGGTTACACAGCATACCAAGGCGACGCTACATTAGATGACACACTTCTGAAAGTTGGTATCGAACGGGCGATTTGTATTGTTGCAGCACTCCCTTCTGATGCTGAAAATTTATACATTGTATTGTCAGCAAAAACACTGAATTCCGGGATTCGGGTGATCGCGCGCGCAAGTACCGAAGAAGCTTTGCAGAAGTTACGACGGGGCGGTGCAGATGAAGTGATATCCCCCTATATTACTGGTGGTAAGCGGATGGCTGCTGCGGCACTCAGACCCCAGGTTTTAGACTTTGTAGATGGGATTTTGACAGGTGCAGACCGCCAGTTGTATATGGAAGAATTTTTACTCGACCCAGCTTTCTGTCCTTTTGTGGGTCAAAGTTTGCAAAAGGCGAGATTGCGATCGCAATCTGGGGCATTGGTTCTCGCAATTCGCCGTGTTGATGGAACTTTAATCGGTGGCCCCACTGGCGATACGATTTTAATGCCAGGAGACCGACTAATTGGTATGGGTACAGCAGAGCAATTGCGTAGCCTGAATCAAATTCTCGGACCAATGAATTCCAAGAAACTGCGACGACCGAAAAATACTTGATTTTATTTTATTTAATTACTTTTTTATACTAATTAGATATTGTTTGTATAGTCTAATTGCGTAAACAGATTTAGACTTTCCCAAATCGCCGCTCCCGTTGCTGATAGGCGCACAAGGCACGATGAAATTCGGCACGGTCAAAATCGGGCCAGAGAGCATCGGTAATATAAATTTCCCCATAAGCCATTTGCCAGAGAAGAAAATTTGAGAGGCGCATTTCTCCACTGGTGCGAATTAACAAATCGGGGTCAGTAATTCCGGCTGTGTACAAGTGGCTCTCAAACACCTGTTCATTAATTTCATTGGGTTGTAGCATACCTTGCTGGACTTGCTTTGCGATCGCCTGACAAGCTTGTAAAATTTCCTGCCGTCCGCCATAATTAGTTGCTACTGAAAATCGGATACCGCGATTATTCTTAGTTTCTTCCATTGAACGGGAAATTTCTTGTTGAAGCGATCGCGGCAGGTCTTGCAAATTCCCCACAAACTTAATTTGAACATTCTCTTCGACCATTTCCCGCAGTTCTTGGCGCAAAACTCTTTGAAATAGAGTCATCAAAAAATCTACTTCTTCCTGCGGTCTTTTCCAGTTCTCCGTTGAAAAAGCATAAGCTGTCAACGCCTGAATTCCCCAATCCTGACAACAGCGAAGTAAATCCTTAAGAGCATCTACTCCTCGTTTATGACCCATAATTCGGGGTAGACCCTGACGTTTAGCCCATCGACCATTACCATCCATAATCACCGCAACGTGCTGCGGCAATAATTCTCGTTTTAAATCAGTAGGTAAATCTTGCAGTTTAGTTTGTTGTGCTGTCATTTTTTATCTCGACGAGAAGCGGTCGATGGTAATCTGAGTAAACGTGAAGCTAGTGCTAGTGTCTTGCCACCTATCCGACGAACAAAACTCAATAGACTAGGAGCAACAGCTTCCCTATCTACGGTTGGAGACAAAAGAGCTTCTAATGACTCTTTCAGTTTCCGAATCGTCAGCGGTCTATTTAGGGTTCCCCGTTCCGCTAAGGAAATAGAACCCGTTTCTTCAGAGACAACGACACAAATGCAATTTTCGACCCGCTCAGTAATTCCCATTGCCGCTCGGTGGCGTGTTCCCAACTGGCGCGAGGCTGTGCGTCCCGAAAGTGGTAAAATTATACCCGATGATATAATCCGTGAGCCACGAATCAATGTCGCTCCATCGTGTAACAAAGTTTTCGGCTGAAAAATTGTCTGGATTAGTTCTTTAGAAACTTCCGCATTTAGCTTTACTCCTGGCACAGAAAAATCTCGCTCATCAATTGGCCCTGTGGTTTCCACAATTAGTAAAGCTCCAATGCGGTTTTTTGACAATTCTTTAACAGCCTCAACAATTTCATCAATTACACTATCAGATTTGGGGATTGCCAGACGGTCGGGTTGAAACATCTGGCGGAATTCGCCACGCCCCAATTGCTCCAAAAACCGCCGAAACTCTGACTGTAGAGCAACTGCCATTGCCACAGCACAACCAATCACCAACTTTTCTAGTACAAAACTTAGCAGAGGTAGTCCGAATCTGCCACTTAGTGCTGAGGCTAGCATTAAGATAATGAATCCCCGCACCATCCATAGTGTCCGGCGCTCACTAATAATAACTAGTATCATGTACGTCAGCGCCAGCACCAACACAATATCCAGAGTCCCAAGTAGCAAGGACTGTGACCACCCCAGGTTTGCCAGCCATTGCTTCCACCAATCTCTCATGACATCTGGATTAAACTTTTGCCTCTAATTTACGGTTGGTCATTAGTCATTTGTCCTTTGTCATTTGTTATTAAACCGCGTCTACTGTGAAAACCGTAGTTTTTTGTAATGAGGCTAAAGCTCAAAACTCAAGCCACGACAGAATAATATACTCTCTTCAAAAACTCTAGGTTTCAAAATAGACGGGGTTTAGCTCTTAGCTAATGACCAATGACCAAGGACTAATGACTATTTTTTAGCCTTTCTGGTAGGCGATCTTGTCGAATTAAATCTTCATAAGTTTCACGTTGCAAAATTAAATTTGCTTCGCCATTCGCCACTACGACTGCTGCCGGTCGGGGCAAGCGGTTGTAGTTAGATGCCATACTGTAATTGTACGCACCAGTTCCCATAACTACGAGAATATCTCCTGGTTCAGTCTTTGGGAGTAGTGCATTCTTAATCAGAATATCTCCTGATTCACAATGTTTACCGGCAATTGTGACTGTTTGACTTAGGGGAAAAGACATTTTATTGGCAACGACTGCCCGATAAACTGATTGGTAAGTAATCGGGCGGGGATTGTCAGACATTCCGCCATCAATTGCTACGTAGGTACGAATTTCTGGGATAACTTTGGATGAACCAATAGTATAGGCAGTAACGCAAGCTGTGGCAATTAGCGATCGCCCCGGTTCACACAATAATTTCGGCAAAGGTAAATTTTCGGCTGCACAAGCTTCTTGGATCACTTCACAAATCGGCTTTACCCACTCTTCAATGCTGGGAGGATCGTCTGATTCTATGTACTTAATCCCTAAACCACCACCTACATTTAATTCTGTCAGTTTTAAACCATACTTTGCCGCATCACGTAACCACTTTACCATCAAAGCGGCTAAATCTCGATGCGGTTGGCGTTCAAAAATTTGGGAACCGATATGAGCATGTAACCCTACGCAGTTAAGGAAAGACTGTTTGCTGACAAAAGTAAATAATTCCTCTAACTCATTTGGATCAAAGCCAAATTTACTATCTAGTTGCCCCGTTTGGATATATTCATGTGTGTGACATTCAATACCTGGGGTCAGACGCAACAGGAATCGAGGATGTACAGAGGGGGAATTTGCCCTCTCAACAATTTCTACCAAAGTGCGTAACTCGTACCAGTTATCCACGACAATAGTGCAACCGACTTCAGTGGCAAAAATCAGTTCTTCACGAGATTTATTGTTGTTATGAAGATAGATTTTCTCAGGATTGACACCTGCTTGCAGCGCGGTGTAAAGTTCACCGCCTGATGCGACATCAATTCCTAAACCTTCTGATGCTGCGATCGCACAAACTGCTAAACAATTCCAAGCTTTTGAGGCGTACAATACTTGAGATTCGCCCTTGTAGTATTGCTTGAAAGTATCTCGGTATTGCTGACAAGCCAAACGCAGGGTTTCTTCATCTAAAATATATAAAGGTGAACCAAACTGCTCAACTAGGGTTGTGACATCACACCCACCAATTTCCAGGGAGTCATGATTATGGACTCTGGCAGTTAAGGGTAAAAGTTCCTGATTAGGCGATGGATTTGCCTTGGTGTCGTGCCTTTGAGGTAAATATTGACTTCCAGAATGTTGAACCCCAGTGGGGTGAGTCGATACCATAACTATAAAAATTTTCCTTGTTCAAATTACGGGCTTTGAGTTTGTCTCCCGATTCCCAGTGTACAAAGGGTTTGTAACGTTATTCAATAAATGTGATCTCATTAGACTTAGAAATTAAATTACTGACATTAGAAAATCTCAGTGCTATTCTGGAACTCGATCGAGCTTGTTTTGGTGGACTTTGGACTCTGGACGGCTACAAACGAGAATTGGATAGTCCCAACAGCGATTTACTCGGTTTATTTTCTCCCTCCTCCAGCACAAGTTTGCTAGGAATGGGTTGCTTTTGGTCAATTTTAGATGAAGCCCACATTACAATTTTGGCGGTTCATCCTCAATATCACCGTCAAGGAATGGGTGCGGCTTTATTATATTCACTCATTAAGACAGCTTGCGATCGCAAAATGGAGCGAGCTACCCTCGAAGTCCGAGCTTCCAACTTGGGGGCTATATCTTTATATCAAAAATTTGGCTTCAAAACAGCAGGGCGGCGGCGGCGCTACTACCAAGATAACGATGAAGATGCTTTAATCCTGTGGCTGCCAGATTTACAACACCGCAAATTTCAAGCAACTTTAGACCAATGGTATTCCATTGTCAGCGATCGCTTGGACAAATCCTCTTGGCACTTGCTTTTTAAGTAGTTGGGCATTATTAATTTTGAATTATTGGGGCTGGCGATCGCCCTCAGCAAAAAAATGCAACTTTACTACGCTAATTTAAATTTGAATATATTATGAAAAAACTTTTTCTCATAACAATATAATATATAAATTATTTTTGCTTGATATTAAAAAATATATATGTTAAATATAAATGTTTGGGATTGAGTCAATAAACCCTTAATTTAAGCAGTCAGCTATTTGTAATAAATCCCAAAAACGCTGGTGAACTAAAGCTCCTCAGTACACTAGCCAGATAAGAGTAGTCAATAGTTAACAATTAGCCCATCAACTAAAGTCATAGCTTCAGGATGTCTATAATCTGTTATACAGGCATCCAAAAGCTTTGCCTGTGCTAAAATCAGCATACCGGCACGACCGCAGATGATGGGATAAAGCCATGTTTGAGCGCTTCACTGAAAAAGCCATTAAGGTAATCATGCTGGCCCAAGAAGAGGCCCGCCGTTTAGGTCACAACTTTGTTGGAACCGAGCAGATCCTCTTGGGTCTGATTGGCGAAGGCACTGGGGTGGCTGCGAAGGTGCTGAAATCAATGGGCGTCAATCTCAAAGATGCCCGAATTGAAGTTGAAAAAATTATAGGACGGGGATCAGGCTTTGTTGCCGTGGAAATTCCGTTTACGCCACGGGCAAAGCGAGTTTTAGAACTCTCCTTGGAAGAAGCACGCCAACTGGGGCATAACTACATTGGCACCGAGCATCTGCTGTTGGGCCTAATCCGCGAAGGGGAAGGCGTCGCAGCCAGGGTGCTAGAAAACCTCGGTGTGGATCTATCTAAGGTCAGAACCCAAGTCATCCGTATGTTGGGAGAAACTGCCGAAGTTTCACCAGGCGGCTCATCCGGGCGCACAAAAACCCCGACTCTGGATGAATTTGGCTCAAACCTGACTCAGATGGCAATCGATAATAAGCTCGATCCAGTGGTGGGACGCGCCAAGGAAATTGAGCGAGTGATTCAAATTTTGGGTCGCCGAACCAAAAATAACCCAGTGCTAATTGGGGAACCAGGGGTTGGTAAAACGGCGATCGCTGAAGGTTTAGCTTCACGCATTGCCACTAAAGATGTCCCTGACATCCTGGAAGATAAACGCGTCGTCACCTTGGATATTGGTTTGCTCGTAGCAGGAACCAAGTACCGGGGTGAATTTGAAGAACGCTTGAAAAAAATCATGGATGAAATCCGCTCGGCGGGTAATGTCATTCTCGTGATTGATGAGGTACACACATTAATTGGTGCGGGTGCAGCCGAAGGTGCTATTGACGCAGCGAATATCCTCAAGCCAGCTTTGGCCAGAGGTGAGTTGCAGTGCATCGGTGCTACAACCCTAGATGAATACCGGAAGCACATCGAGCGAGATGCAGCCCTAGAGCGGCGTTTCCAGCCAGTGATGGTTGGCGAACCGACAGTTGATGAAACAATTGAAATTTTGTATGGTTTGCGCGAACGCTACGAGCAACACCATAAACTGAAAATCTCCGACGAAGCATTAGTAGCGGCGGCGAAGTTATCAGATCGTTACATTAGCGATCGCTTCCTCCCAGATAAAGCCATCGACTTAGTTGATGAAGCTGGTTCTAGGGTGCGCTTGATTAACTCCCAACTGCCACCCGCAGCCAAAGAGTTAGATAAAGAGCTGCGTCAGATATTAAAAGAAAAAGATGACGCGGTGCGCTCCCAAGACTTTGACAAAGCTGGAGAACTGCGCGATCGCGAAATGGAAATCAAAGCCGAAATCCGGGCGATCGCTCAAAGCAAGACCAATGCAACAGGCACAGAAGGTGAAGAACCTGTAGTTACAGAAGAAGACATTGCCCATATTGTCGCTTCCTGGACTGGAGTACCGGTGAACAAACTCACCGAATCTGAATCGGAAAAGCTGCTGCACATGGAAGATACCTTGCATCAGCGTTTAATTGGTCAAGATGAAGCTGTGAAAGCAGTTTCACGGGCAATTCGTCGCGCTCGTGTCGGTTTGAAAAATCCCAACCGACCCATAGCTAGCTTTGTCTTCTCTGGGCCGACTGGTGTAGGGAAAACCGAGTTGGCGAAATCCTTAGCTGCTTACTTCTTCGGTTCCGAAGAAGCAATGATCCGCTTAGATATGTCCGAATACATGGAGCGTCACACCGTCAGCAAGCTGATTGGTTCCCCTCCAGGTTATGTTGGCTATAACGAAGGTGGTCAGCTAACCGAAGCCGTGCGGCGGCGTCCTTACACCGTGGTGTTGTTCGATGAAATCGAAAAAGCCCACCCCGATGTTTTCAATATGCTGCTGCAAATTTTGGAAGACGGACGGTTAACTGATGCTAAAGGTCGCACGGTAGACTTCAAGAACACCTTGCTGATTTTAACTTCCAATATTGGTTCTAAGGTAATTGAAAAAGGCGGTAGCGGTATCGGCTTTGAATTCTCCGAAGATGCCAGCGAGTCAACTTACAACCGGATTCGCTCTTTGGTCAACGAAGAACTCAAGCAGTACTTCCGTCCAGAGTTCCTCAACCGACTCGATGAAATTATCGTCTTCCGTCAGTTGAACAAGCCGGAAGTGACCCAAATCGCCGAAATTATGCTCAAGGAAGTATTTGGTCGTCTGACGGAAAAGGGTATCACCCTAGAAGTCACAGACCGCTTCAAGGATCGTTTGATCCAAGAAGGTTACAGTCCCAGCTACGGCGCAAGGCCATTACGTCGGGCAATTATGCGCCTGTTAGAAGATAGCCTAGCAGAAGAAATTCTGTCTGGTCGTATCAAAGATGGCGATACAGCCCTTGTTGATGTGGATGAAAATGGCATTGTCCAAGTTAGTTCTCAACAACGTCGGGAATTGTTACCCCAAGGTGTTGAGTAAGATTTAAAATTTGGGATTTGAGATTATATCTTACATTCCAAATTAGAGAACGGTAGAGTATTAATTACTCTACCGTTTTTTATTCACTAAATATTCATTAACTACCGAGACTTTGATTGCTTTTAATAACAAATACAGAGTATACTAATAAAAAAATATACTCCTATTACTAAATATATAACTTTATTTTCATACTTATATGAGTCAATTAGATGAAGCATTACGTAAATTTGAAGCGGCAGAGGCAAATTTAGTCAAACTTGAAAAGCTCTGGGATTTGCTAATAAAAAATATACCTAATGGTATTAATTTTGGGCCAAATCCTGTTTATGAGGATACTTGTCGCTCATATGAACATATACTCACAGGTATACCATTAATTGATGGTTGGAAACCAACAATGTTGCCTTGTGATCTTGATGAGATTGCCCAAGGGCGTCTTGATGCACATGAAGTTGGACTATTAGAAATTGAACTTGAAGTAGATCGTCGAATTGAACAGCCTGGTAAAGAACTACGAGAGTATAGATTCCGTTTCAATCAGAAACGGCGCAATCTTATTCAAAACCTGGTGTTACAAAATTCTAATGAAATAGATGAACTGCTAGATAAGCTTCAAAAGAGTTATCCTATTGACTATAAAGATAAAATTGATTATGAAAATGAAGAAGATATTAAAGTAGTGCAAGAGATAACAAAGAAAAAAATTGAAGATACAGATTGGCAGATACTCTGCAATAAGATAAAACAAATAGATGTATTACTGGGCAGCAGTGTATCTAGACCTCCAAAGTGGAGTGATATGCAACGTCATATCTCTTATGCACAAATTAACGATTTGAGAGATATTGTCCAGTTTGATTGGCCATCTGTTAAAAAAGGAATTAAAGTATCTTTATACACTACAAATGAACCGATTCCAGTTGAGATTAATGATTTAGCTGAACTTGTTGCATCAAATCCTTCAGGTTCTATTATTACTAAATTAAATTGGGAAAAGCTTTCTGCTGAAAACTTTGAACGTTTAATATTTAATTTAGTTACTTTAGAACAGAGCCATGAGAATCCTGAATGGTTAATGCATACTAACGCCCCAGATCGTGGTCGTGATGTGTCTGTCTATCGAGTTCATAGAGATAGATTAAGTGGCGTTATCCGTAGACGGATTATTATTCAGTGCAAACATTGGCTTACTAAAAGTATTTCTTTACCAGACGTTAGCGCACTAAAAGATCAGGTAAAACTTTGGGAACCGCCAAGAGTGGATATTTTAGTAATTGCTACAACAGGGCGCTTTACGTCTGATGCTGTTAACTACGTTGAGAAACATAACCAATCAGATTCTGCCATGACGATCGAGTTATGGCCAGAGAGCCATCTTGAGACTGTCCTTGCTTCAAATCCGGATCTAGTAGCAGAGTTTGGTCTGCGGTAGTATATCGTTCACTAAGCCGCGTTGCATTATAGCCTGTTAGTAGAGTTAGTATACAACATGAACAAAGGAGCAAGAACGTGCAAAGAATACTTTTAAGCCGTGAAGAAGTTGCACGACGTGCGAAAGAATTATACGAAAATAGCATTCGTAAAAAAGTAGAGCGATTGATGAATGGTAGCTGCTTTCTGGATATCTTAATTTTCTATCAACAAGCATGGTGAATAGGTCAATCGCTACTCGTCAATTAACCATCCACGCTCTATGCCGTGTTCAATTCCGCCAGTCCAGTCCATTTTCAGATGCTTCCGCACTTTATGGAATAGATGTTGAACTACAACTGGATTAATTGAATTTTTAACATATTTTTCTTCATACCTAAATTCTCGGTCAGTATTTTTCTGCTGACGTAGTACGTAAATCTGGTCAACCTTGTACTTCCGAAGATTGACATCACTGGTCAACTTGATCCACTCCATAAGTAAAACATATAAACTGTTTGGATTTCTTGCCTTTAAATCCTCTGCTGCTCGTGATGAACCTTCGAGCATAGTTTTATCAAGATATGTCTTACATTCAATTGCAACAACTGGAATATCAAAAATGTGCGTTTCAGTGTTTCCTGTAACTGTAACTTCAGAGTAGTTTTCCGGTTCCTCTTTAAGAAGTGAGAGTATTTCACCAGGATTTTCATCTTTCTCCGGTGGGGTTGCTGCTTCAAATGATACTTGAATAGTTGCTCCAATTACAAAGTCATGATCTTTCTTTTCAATACGTGCATACGGGCGCTTAAGCATCTCAGAGTATTTTGGCGGCACAAAGAAAATATCTTTGAATGTATGTGATTTGCCGATAAGAGCATTTTCTCCAAAGTCTCTGACTAAATCTTTAAACAGATAATATAGAAATTCCTCCAACACGCTAGAGTGAAGGTTTGATCGAGAATCAAACTTCTCAGCATAATGCTGCTGGTCTAAGAAGCCCTTATATTTTGATAGAAGTTCTACCCTAGTAGCAATAATTGCGTCATCTTGAGCAGTAGGTGTTGATGTCGGCCCAACTAATTCGAGATTAGCTGAACGCCACTTATCATACTCAATTCTAATCTCACTGAGATATTTTTTACTCTCAACATCTCTGTATTTTGTGCGGTGATTCTCCTTTTGTTCAAGATTAGAGCCGTGAACTAAAGGGTTCCTATCGCTTTTGGGCATAGCTCTAATTTCTCTTGGAGATGAAGTGCGATCGCTTTAGCAAGAATAGGTGGTACAGCATTACCTACCTGATTGTACTGGCAAAGAAACTTCTCATCAAATCTCTCTTCTCGATGTAATAATTTGTGAGATACAACAGTCTTCTTCCCTAGAAAACGATAAGTGTCAGGAAAAGATTGAACACGCGCGCCTTCACGGGCTGTCAAATTACGATGCTGGAAAGGATGAAGAAAATTAGCGTAAAACGAAGCGGCTATTGTATGTGATGGTTTATATGGATTTAAACGTCGGTTATTCTGGTCATAACTTATCTCAGATAACTCACCATTTCCACTACGGCGTCTAGCCCCATGTTCTTTTGGTGCGTCTGAACTGGATTCACCCCATTTAATATGTTTGAAGCGTTCTACAAGCCTCTGGGAATGATCCATTGCAACATGATTGTAAAGTGTTTTACTGCCATTCCTAATCCAGTTTTGATAGTTATTGAGAGGTTTTAAAATATAAGGTTGTTCTTCTTCACCCTCACGTGCATTCAGTGGTGGTAAATCTGATATAGCATCCCACAAGCTCATGGCAGGAAGTAAACCCATGCAGGCAAATATTGATAATTGAGAGCTATTGATATGCAATAAATCTAAGGAGTGTGTTTTTGGAGGAGTACCTAATTCTTTTCCTGTTTTATTTCCAACAATAAAAATACGCTCCCTAATTTGCGGCACACCATATTCAGCAGCATTTAATGACCATATTTCTACAAAATATCCTAGATTTTCAAAAGTTTCTTTAATAATATCTGTTACTTTTTTTCCTTCAATATTTTTGCGCGAAAGTAAACCTTTAACATTCTCCATTACAAAAGCTTGAGGTTCGAGAAAACATATCCACTCAGCAAAGTTAATGAATAGACTATTTCTAGGGTCTTTAGGATCTTTTTGTGCTGGCCCAGCAATACTAAAGCCTTGACATGGAGGCCCACCAATAACAATATCCGGTTTGAAGTGACAGATATCCTTAATGCTACTTGCAGTGTTTAAATCACGGATATCCTGTTGAATAACTGTCATATTAGGGCGGTTATGACGTAGTGTATCACAAGCCCAGGTATCAATCTCAACGGATAAAGGAACAGAGAAACCTGCCATCTCGAAACCTAGACCAAAGCCGCCAGCCCCAGCAAACAAATCAATAGTGATAGGTTGTGCTGTTAGCATAGACTCTTAATGTGGTTACTCATCTGGTTTACCTTCTAAACATTCTAGGATGATACTCTTGTAACGCTTTGTCAACCTGCTACACAGTTCTTCTGATCAAGTTATCTTGGCTATAAGTCAATACGGTTTAGTTAAGAATAATTGTAGGTTGGGTTGAACGGAGTGAAACCCAACAAAGGCTTGAAAACGTTGGGTTTCGTTCCTCAACCCAACCTACATAATGTAGTTTTTTGGGCTTAACTGAACCGTATTGGGCTATAAGTAATTTTTAGTATTCTTCAATCAATCGACTGATTCTGAATTAGACCTGAAGTGCATTTAAAATGGGAAAATATAAAGAATTATTGGGAGGAATCAATCGTCATGACTGTGATAGTTGCTAAGTGGACGATTGACGAATATCACCGCATGATTGACGCTGGCATTTTGAGCGATCGCAAAGTTGAACTACTCAAAGGAGAAATTGTCGAAATCTTCGCAGAATATCTTTTTGAACCACAAGAAGCTAAAGACACGAAATTGAACTGATTTCAATCCGCTAGCATCTCTACAAGGATTCTGGATAACGCATCTTTATAATAACCTTTCCCAAGATATTTTATGCAGAGACACGATTTTAAACGCATCTCTACAATGTATTTTCATGAGTTTTATTCTGCGTTCACAAATTCCAAATACCCACTGCTAAGTTCTTTCACTGCCAAATCATAAAATTGCTTACCATGTTCTGGCGTTGCTAAAGCCGGATTTGATCCCATACGTCCATCTGGATAACGCACTCGAAAATCAGCAGCGCTATAAATCCGATGTCCGCTTGCAACTTCTGGTGAAAGGGGTGCTTGCTTAATTGCCTCTGGATAAACATACTGTGTGAGTGCAACTTCACTTGGCGTTGCATGAGAACCTTCTTGATCCCCATATACTTCTTTCGCTAGCTTATATACAGAACCGCACATAAACCAGTTTGCCACTTGACATTGCACATATTGAGCATTAGGAATCTGCAAATCTTCTAAATGCGCGTAAGTTTCTGAAAAAGCAGCTTTCAAGGTGGCAATATTACCGCCATGTCCGTTAATAAAGTAGAATTTGCTAAAACCAGCTTTGGCTAAACAAGTTACATAATCTCGCACTACTTGAATTAAAGTGCTGGGACGCAGACTGATTGTGCCAGGAAAAGCAGTATGGTGTAGTGCCATCCCCACATTGATTGTAGGGCCGACGATCGCTTTAGTTGCATCACCTACACCGACTGCGATCGCTTCTGCACAAATAGCATCAGTACCAATTAACCCCGTTGGCCCATGTTGTTCTGTGGAACCAATAGGGAAAATAATCCCCTTTGACTGCTGTAAATAAGCTTCGACTTCTTGCCAAGTACTTAAATGCAGTAACATTGTTAATAATTTTCCTCAGTAAAATTGCGGTGGGATAAAACCTTCTGCTGCGAAACAGCATCTTCTGTAACTAAACTCCCACTAACACGATTATGAACTCTCTGAATTTTCTGTGCTGGCGATCGCACAAGATCCCCGACTTCTTTTTTGAGAAGTCGGGGATCTTTGTCCACTGCCAAATCTGGAGAGAATGAGACTATCTATTTCTATGAAGTATTCTTTAGGGGATGGAGTCGCAACGAGTTTCGACAGACATGGATATAAGCAATTTACTGATTCTGCCACTTTATCCGACAATAATCGCCACGAACCTCCCTTCATAATAGAAATCAAAATTGAGTTATAAGATGTTGGTTTTCTAGATGATCAAGAAAACGAAGGGGATCAATTTTGAATCTTCACTAATCAAAGTAATAATGCTTCTTGACGCCCCTTGTAATTTCCTATGTGCAGGACATACCAGCGGGAAAAATCACTAAATCGCCTTTACCCATTTGCACTGGCTGTCCACCATCAGGGGTAACAAGTACGTCACCTTCCAAAAAATAGCAAGTGTTCTTGAGAATCATAAGTCCAAGGGAATTTTGAAACTTCTTTTTTCCAAATTTCCCATTTAAATACACCTAATTCATTGAGATGTTCAAGTCTTAAGTTGATGTTCAACTTTAATTTCCATAATTGGGTTTTTTCTAGTTATATTCAGCAGTAGGATTGAATATCCTCTCCACACTGATCTACTAGATAACACAAAGCGCGAAAACGTAAGTAGACAAGTTCGTTATAAAGCGGATTTAGCTTGCACATTGGCGGAATATGGCCTATTTTGCGACCAAAAAGCATTATATCACGCTCAAATGGGCATTGAGCGGGAATCAGTTTAGCAATAAATTTCGCTAATTTCCGATTCTGAATCTCAATTTTGTCAAGCCGTTGACGTAATGGTTGCAGTAAATCTAATTTAGGTTGAGAAAACTGCTTTTTACTACTTTTTGGATTCTTTTCTTCTAAAGGTTTAATAAAAGCAGTCAGAAAAATACGCTGATTATTTGTTTTAAGCATAGTTTTAGGCAAGGTTTTCCTTGTGTAGATGAACTATTTGCCGATTGGAAATATTACCATGTAATCTGTCTGGTCAATTTGCACTGTGCTTGTAGATTAAGAAGCAAAGTAAGCATAATGCAAACAATTTACATGCATCTTTGGGAAGAGAAATGGTTTAACTAATTGTTATTTAAACCCACCAAATCATGAAGAACTGTCCCGTTAAATACAAAATAACAAAGAAAATATAAAAATGGCATTTCTTTGACTTATGGATTGTTAATATGAGAAATAGCAATTTTATATACTAAATATAAATGCTTGGTTCTGAAACTGCCTAGTATCTAGAGATGGACTTTGGGGTAGAAAAAACAGTTTAGCTCTGACTCCATATAGACTTCGCTAGGATTAGCCTCTAAATATCCAGCGATTTTAGGCTATTAAATATCTAGTAATCTGTCTTATATGTTACACTAGCTAACCCAGATATTATTTAATAAGTAATAAGTAATCCTTTGATAAGCCCAAGCTAATATACTTAGAGAGTATAGCATTTACAAGAATATTTGCAACAAATATATCGGGTGTAAGGGCGTAGCGCTGTACGCCCTTGGTAATATATATCAGGTCTTTTGTCAAATGGTATAATTATGAAAAGCTTATTTTTTAAAATATCTCAAGTCGTAACGAGCTTGATATTTGCTGATATAGTCTACATTCTGTTGCTCTAATTTTGACAGCAATTTAGGTGGAAATGCTTTTGGTGAATATATAGGACGATACCAAGGTTGGTTATTAAAATAATCTTGTAATCCAGGAGTCTCAAAACGGCGACCATGACTGGCAAAAATCGAATTTCGCATAATATCTAGTTCAAAACCGTTTTTACCATCTAAATCTGCATCAGTTGCAAGTCTTTGGGAAAGCCAGAAATAATTGTTGAGAGTTGTGGTATCAACTGGCGCTATTGATGTAGTAGAGGAAGGTGTAAATTGAGTTGGAACAGGTTGGGTAGTTGGTGTAATTTTAGGAGTTTCTATGACTGGGCTGGTGACAGTTGCCGGTGTTTCTGAAGGTAACACCGTTTTGTCTGCTATCGGTTGAGAAGATTTTGGTAACACTTGGCTAATAATCACAGATACACCGATTAACCCACCTGCAATCAAACTGCCCATGAGGATATTATTCTGACTATTAGTAGGCTGTGGTTTGACAGGTAATGTCTGAGGTGGGGGTGCAGATACTACAGTCGGTTGAGTCAAGAGGGGCTGCGTTGGTGGAATTGGATTTGTTATGCTTTGCAACGTATCCAGCATTGCTCTGGCTGTGGGGTAGCGATCGCGTGGATGATAAGCGATCGCCCGATCGATTACTCTTGCCATAATTGGGCTAACATGACTCGCATATTGCCGCCAGACAATTTCACCCGTTTGAGAATCGGTTTCTAGTTGTTGCGCCTGTTTACCAGTCAGCAAATAAATTACCGTCATTCCTAAACTGTATAAATCACTAGAATAAACAGGTCTACCTGCGGCTTGTTCGCTCGGCATATAGCCAGGTGTACCAATCACAATGGAACTGCTAGGATTACCTTGAGAATTTACTACTGTTCCCATTGACTCCCGCACAGCACCAAAATCAATCAGCACTGGTTTACTATCCCGATGACGCACAATAATGTTATCCGGCTTAATATCGCGGTGAACGATATGCTTAGAATGAACGTAATCCAGGACAGGTAATAAATTCATGAACAATTCCTGGACAGCGCCTTCACTAAATAGTCCCTGCTTCTGGACTTTTTCAGTTAAAGTATCGCCTTCAACCCATTCCTGAACTAAGTAAAATTCTCCACCTGAAGAGAAGTAGGCATATAATGCCGGAATTTGGTCATTTGCCCCACCAAGTTCTTCTAAAATAGCTGCTTCGCGTTGAAACCTCTCTTGCACTAACTGGTAAATTTGGGGATTATTGTGAATCGGTCTTAGTTGTTTAACCACACAAGGGCGCTTTGAAGGCATATAGGTGTCTTCAGCTAGATAGGTTTCACCAAACCCACCAGCACCCAGTGTGCGGATAACTTGATAGCGATCGTTCAGCAGCTGTATTGTCATGGGAGATTACAAGCGATATTCATAAGATAGTTTTCCCCAAAACTACCTTCATTTCAAATCTAGTAAACCTTCTTCTTTCAATTTAGGATTGAAGCGAATTTGCATTTGCAAACCGCGCACTTCTAACAATTGCGTTGAAATTTCTGCTTCTACTCTCCGTGCCACATTTTTAAGAACTTTTATTTGTCCTAATTCATCATTAGCTGGATTTTCATATTTCGCCTGTTCTTCAGGTGTCATTACAACTTTGACATCAATAGGATGAGTCCATTTTTCCTTTTGATCCCCATTTCCCCAAGGCACACTGCCATTTTCAACAATCCAAGCATTTTCAGTATTTTCCAAAATTGTGCGACTAGGACGTTCAATAGTTTGAACTTTCACCCAATAGCATTGCTGTGGCTGACGAACTAAATGCTGCTTGAGGCTGAGATATACATCACGGGAGTATCCTACAAATTGAAGTGCTTTTTCTTGGTCAAAGATAGCATATACACCGATTTTACCCTGAAATTGTTCGGGTAATTGCCCGCGATCGTCTATATAAGGAATATAGTCCAGAGTTGCCAAAGAAGAAAGATTTGTTTCAGAAGCCATAGTTCAAATATCAAACTTACATTTGCCTTCAGAATCGAAAATTGCGAATTATAAAAAAGTTATCTTTAAAATTATTCATTACTCAATTAATTTTTGGTAAATTGCACAAAGGCGACTGGGTTTAAAAATTTTAGCAGTGAACATGAAGTTTGGTGGCACGTTAATGATGACATATTCATCAGATTCATGATACTTTTCAAATTCTGCTGGCATTCCTTTAGTGGTAGTTAAGCTGTAAGGAACTGGCTGGAAAAGTAATTCTGTAAATTTAAGTTGCTCGCACCCCAACTGTTGGCAAATTTGGTTCAAGAAAGCAACGCTTGTCAATAAATTGAATAGAGTTTTTTGAGCTTGTGCTTCAAGAGTGAAACTACCATCAAAGTTCTGAACGATTTTAAGGGCCATTTTCTGCATTAATAGCTAGTTATTAACGACTAAGTGATGATAGAGGATAGGCAACAGAGTCATCCAAATATGCTGGGCAACAAAGCCTACCTTTTTGTACAGATAAACCTGGTTAAAAATAACCACTTTATAGATCAGCCTATTGGATTATGGGACTTCTGTCAGCTACACGACGAAGCTGGCATCGTTAAGAATAATGAAGTTTAGCAGATTTTTAGTGATAGTTAATTTCTCCCTAATGCTGTAGTGATACAACAAGTCTAATTCTCTGAAAAATAATGAAGTTTCATCTGTCAACAAGGGTCATTTCGACAGTTTCTGGTAACGTAATTCCTATATCTAAATTTATTTTTAGAAGTTAAAAGCCTTATCTAGTTGAGTCTTGGGATAATACCTAAATTTTTCAATCAATCGTATGTGGTAAATATGGTAAATACTGCACAGTTAAAACTTGACGATTTTCAAGATAAACAAAAAGCCCCAGACTGTGAAGCGTGGGGCTTTTGTATGAATTATAAAACCTGGCATCGAGCTATTTTTGCGTAGGGCTACCCCTAAACTAT
>NZ_JBALEO010000100.1:0-19012 GCF_036918015.1 Nostoc sp. | reverse complement strand
CCTCGGCGTTTACCATTTTTTCTAATCCTAGTAGACTTGCAGTATGGACAATGCACAGTAGAAGACCTCAATTCATCCCTCTATTATGCAACGCCAGAAATCTCACTGGAGTTGCTTGAATTGATTATTTGCCGATAGCAATAACTCTTGAGCTTTTAAATAAACAGTTGTACCTTTTTCTACCTTTTCCAATTGGTTAATAATCCCGTGTAACTGACTAATTATACGATTGCGATCCAAATTTTTGGGGTCAGTGGGAATTGAAGCCATTAAGCTTTCTATTTCTCGTTGTGCCATGAAGAAAGCCTGTACAGAATCTGCCTCAGCTTGTCGTCTTACTTTGACTTGACCCAAATTAGTCTCATAAGTTGCTAATAACTTTTGTGCTTCTGCATAACCTACCAAATCTTCAGAAGAAATCTGTTTTAACCGATTAATGGCTTCTGACCATAAATTTTCTATTTGTTCCCATTCGGTAACTGTATGTGGTGGATTTTGACCAGCTTTAGCAGCTTGCCAAGAAAATTGCTGTGCTGCTGTAATTAAAGCACTGACGCGTTCATTTCCCGCTGCTAATCCCACAACTTCTTTAAAATCACGCTTGTAGGCATCTAGTTGATTTTGAGCAGTTTTTCCGGCTAAGGTTTGTCCGGGAATCTCTTCTAACTTATCCAGTGCTGAACGCCAAGCTGCGATCGCCGACTTTTTATCGGTTACTGTTGTAGCAATTTGATACTGCTGTTTTGCGTTCAATAATACTTGACTATTATCAGTGAGCAACGTTTGAGCGTTTTTTTCCTGAAAAACCTTGGCTTCTAGTTGCCCTACTTGACGACGCGCTGCATTCAGACCGTAAACGCTGAACCGCCAGTCGTACCACCAATATTTGTATTCCGGCCAATCGTTAACCAACCCAACTGGCAAGTTATTTAGATGTGTTTTTGTCTGTTGCAGTTGCTGTTCACCCAACGCTAAATCTGCTGCACTAGTGGGTTTTTCAATTAAGTATTCAGCTTGCTCAATTGATGCCAACGCCTTCCCATAATGCTGTTCCATGCTTATGTAACTGGGTAGCAATAAAAAAGGCGCATTTTGCACCACAGTCCGGCGAATTATTGGGTAAGGCAGATTCGCCAGCCAAACCACACCTGCGGGAATACCGATAAGTATTGCTATCCATATCAACTTAGTACCTATACCTCGGTTGGCTTTGCTAGGTCTTTTTTGATGGGATATACTGCTAACCTGCCCCTGTGCAGCTATTTCCTGTTCTAATTCAGCTATAGTTTTTGGTTGTGATGGTTTTGCTGGTTGCTTCAGCCCTGTAGGTTGTTGGCTGATTACAGATGGATTTATCCCAGAAACATTTTGAGAGTTATTACGGGAAAATTTTTTAGTAATTTTGTGTAAAAAGGTCATATATAGATTCAGTGCTTAGTTTAGTATTCCCCAACTAAGCTGGAAATAAAGACAATACCTAGCTTTTTACAAAAGCTCCAAGGGTGCGATCGCTATTTTATAGTATTTTTGTGCCATAAAAAAGGGGTATCCACAGGTTATATTGATGTGCAGGTTAAGGCAGAAATGGTAGACGTTGTAGCGCGATTGAGTCCGGTGTTGACGTTTAAGGCGTAGCTGCCAAATAAAAAGCCCCTGGTCAACGCCAGGGGTTATCCATCTTTATTCCCTCATTTAGAATGGCATCTGTGAAGCTATAGTAAATCCGTATTAATGCGATAAACGCATATTAATGATGATTATTTTGCAATCTTCATTCAAAACATGGGATTGTGTTCATTATCCCAACACTTGCGATCGCTCCAATTTCTGCCAGTATGTTCGCATTCAGATGCATTATCTATCCAAGGAATCGATGTAGAGTGGTACGAGTTTCCAATGGCAGCAAATAAGCTAGCACTGAATAAGGGTAATAATAAGGATAAAATTATTAATGTACAAATCGGTAGAGTGATTAAATATCCAGTGAGCAGTAGAATGTTGCTATGAGTCAAAACAAATGTACCTATTTTCTTATTTTTTTGACGAGTTTTTAAGCTGGTTCTTGAATTCGAGAAATGCATAATGCAACCCTATTAATACCAGTTTATATAACAATCAAATTTGATTTTTAAAAGCCAAACTAACTAAGAGCAAGCCCGATCGGGTTTTGCTCTTAGTCTATTTAGCAAAAATCAAATATGAGTCTTATATAAGTATGGATTTTTACGTAAGAACATTATTCAGGCTATACACTCTGATGTCAAAGGTACAAGTAATGACTTCTTATAACTTTTAATCTTTGGGCGCAGAAAAATGTTTTACATGAAAATATCTTGAAGTTTTGGCACTCGCTTTTGTGTAAATACTGACAAATTTCACTCACAGCATTCTTTTGCCGATGCAGCAAAAATACTGATATAAGGATTTGGTTAGCAAAATTTTGCGTAATGCTGGCAGTATAGAAGTAGCGTTAATATTTTCTTATGCCTAGAGACGATAAATCCAAAGCTTTACAAAGGGCTACATCTGATATTATCGGTTATGAAAATTTTTTAACTGAGCTAAAAACACGAATTTCTAGCGCTCAGGTGCGTGCCGCAATAGCAGTCAATAAAGAATTAGTATTACTCTACTGGCAAATTGGGCGAGATATTCTGAATCGCCAACAGCAGCAGGGTTGGGGCGCAAAAGTTATCAATCGTCTGGCGGCTGACTTGCAGAAAGCTTTTCCAGAAATGAAAGGCTTTTCGCTTCGCAACCTCAAGTATATGCGGGCATTTGCCGAAGCTTATCCAGATGAGCAATTAGTGCAGCAAGCTGCTGCACTAATTCCTTGGTTTCATAACTGCGTCCTTTTGGATAAAGTCAAGGATAGTAGTGAACGAGAATGGTACATACAGCAAACTATTCAGCATGGATGGAGTCGGAATATTTTAGTTCACCAGATAGAAAGCAAGTTGTATCACCGTCAGGGTAAAGCAACCACTAACTTTAACCGAACTCTGCCTCAACCACAATCACAATTAGCACAGCAATTATTGAAAGACCCCTACACTTTTGATTTTCTCAATTTAGGGAAAGATTTTCTGGAACGTGATTTGGAGCGTGCTTTAATCAACCACATCCGCGATTTTTTACTAGAGTTAGGGGTTGGTTTTGCTTTTGTAGGTAGTCAATACCATCTTGAAGTTGGGGGTGAAGATTTTTATATCGATTTATTGTTTTACCACTTGCGTTTACGCTGCTATGTAGTGATTGACCTGAAAATTGAAGAGTTTAAGCCAGAGTATTCCGGCAAGATGAATTTCTATGTTAGTGCGGTGGATGATTTGTTGAGACACCCAGATGATCAGCCTACTATTGGAATGATTCTATGCAAGAGTAAAAATAAGGTAATTGCCGAATATTCTCTGCGAGATATGCATAAGCCAATTGGTGTCTCTGTGTATCAGCTAAAAGATATTTTGCCGGAAGCTTTGCAAGGTAATTTGCCAACAATCGAACAGTTAGAAGCTGAATTGGAAACGATTACTAAAATTGAGTTAGGACTCGGTTTAGGTGCAAAATTTGAGGGGAAAATAATTCATCCACTTGGAGAAACAGTAGATGAGCAAAACCAAATCTAGCAAGACTAACTTGACTAAAGAAAACGTGTTCAGATGGAGACACAAAGAAATGGAGAGAGTATTTAATAACTTCTCCGCGTCTCTGCGTCTTCCATAAACAACTACTACCAAATTCGATTTCCATTTTCATCAAGTCGTGCCTGCCGAATTACGTCAGAGATTTCTTCAGCATCTTTAACGTGATGGAGTGCCTTCTTTTCGCCGTTGGGTTCATCCACAACAAAGTAAGTCGGGACTGTGATTCTCTCGCCTGTAATGTCTGGTACATCATCAACCGCTGCCTGTTTAGCCTTCTCTTCAATTGATTGAGGCTGATCGGAAATTCTATCTCCTGGATTTGCGGTTAGGTTTCTTTCGTTCACATCTGGCTTTTCACGAGAATCCCGATCTTCGCTTACTGGTTGATTAATTTGATTTTCTTGATTTTTATCACTCATGGCACTTTCAGTTATTAAAATATGTTGCTTGACTAACAACAGCTTAAAAAATCCAAGGCATAAAGAGTTCTTTCTCTGGAGAGAGTTTGAGAATATATTTTGAAGATATTCTGTCAGAAACATATCTTAGGTTATAGCCTAGCTCTGGGGGTTATAAATAACCTCATACTCCAGAAATAAATAATAATTAAAAATTACAGTTTAGGCGCAACTCTTAAAAAACCAATTTTATGAAAATCAACCCACAGTAAATACAAATGTACATTAATCCTAATGCGATCGCACCGTAGTATATTAGTAGACCTTTCTTGGGAAATCGAATCATCATGGAAGATTCTTCTACTAATGGCAAAATTCCAGCGAGGATAAAAACGCGCCGGGATTTTTTAACCTATATGCTAGGTACTACAGTTGCATCAGTAGCTATCGGATATCTATTTCCCAAAGTCAGCCAAAGTCGTGAAATAGACCTAGAAACCCTTTGCTCGCTTTATCCAAAGAATTCACGCTGTCAAAATTATCTTCCAGGATCGGTGGCACTGGCTGAAGACGGCAAACAAATTGAAGCTAATACACTATTAGCAACCGCAAAGCCAGGAATTCCGATTCTCGTAAAAGGCTTGCCAGATCGTAGCGTTGATTATCTGATTATTCAAGACGGGCCACAGATTGCTGAGTATGCTATCAATCCAATCTGCACCCATTTAGGATGTACAGTCAAGTGGGATCTTGAGAAAAATCACTTTATTTGTCCTTGTCATGGATCTCAATACGATTCTCAGGGTCGAGTTGTTCGTGGCCCAGCTAAACGTTCATTACCACTAATCACCGTAGTAGTCAAGCAAAACCAAATTCGTTTAGTCGATCGCAAACCTGCTGTAGATCCTCGTTAACCTACCATTAACAAATCAAATTTAACAATGCCACCATACTTTTTCAGCAAATTTATGAATTATAAAAGACTAACAAAAATTACTGCATGATTTAAATTTGTCAGGTAAGCTGACAACAGCAGTTTCATTCTCAAACCAATGACCACAAGTAGTCCCAAAATTTTAGCTCTGGACTTTGATGGAGTGATTTGCGACGGATTAATTGAATACTTTGAGGTAGCATGGCGTACCTACTGTGAAATTTGGTCTTCTGCTAACGACACACCGCCAGATGATTTAGCTTTGAGATTCTATCGACTAAGACCTGTTATTGAAACAGGTTGGGAAATGCCCATTTTAATTAAAGCCTTGATAGATGGAATTTCTGACGACAAGATTCTGCATGAATGGGTAAGTATTGCTCCACAAATTTTGTTAAATGACAAGCTACAAGCAAGAGAAATTGGTGCGAAACTAGATAACCAGCGAGATGAATGGATTACCACAGATTTAAGTGGTTGGCTGAGTCTGCATAGATTTTATCCGGCTGTAGTAGAAAAAATCAAATTAACTATTGACAGTGGAGTTAAGCTATACATTGTAACAACTAAAGAAGGGCGTTTTGTAGAGCAGTTGTTGCAACAAGAAGGGGTGAATTTACCACCAGAAGCAATCTTTGGGAAAGAAGTCAAGCGTCCTAAATATGAAATTTTGCGAGACTTAATTCAGTCAGCAGGTGACAAGCCAGTTAGTCTCTGGTTTGTAGAAGATAGACTCAAGACATTACAGTTAGTCCAACAGCAAGCAGACCTTGAGGATGTAAAACTTTTCCTGGCGGACTGGGGCTATAATACCCAAGCAGAAAGGGAATCTGCTCAAAACGATCCGCGAATTCAGTTGTTATCACTTTCTCAGTTTGCCAAAGATTTCTCAGCTTGGCTTTAATATATTAAGTATCTAGCGAGAAAGAGATGTAGCACTGCTACGTCTCTACAAAGATTCTGAGTAATACATATTTAATTTCTGGACGTATTTATATAAATCAAACGTAAGAATTCAGGAGTCAAAATGGGCAACTCTTGGAGACGCTAAAAGCGAACGCCCCGCTACACTAACAGAATTCAGAATAGTTAAAGAATTAGGAGAAAATTTGATACATAAATGTACTAATCATGCTGTATTCCTTTTAAATTCTGACTTCTGACTTCTGGGTGCTGAATTCTGACAATCAAACTATGTGTTTGATAAATTTAGGTGAAATAATAACTCATAAGTATTCACTCCTCACTTCGCAATTACTTTTATGCTTGACCTAACAAAACTGGCGCGACAAATGCAGGGTTTAAGCCAGCATCTTACCTTAGAAGCTGCTGCCAGTCGTCAGCGTTTAGAATTGGCACAACAACATTTAAAAAATGCTTACGAGTCTCAACAAGATTTAATCGATCGCCAGGAAAAATGGCGCGATCGCATTCTCTTTGCTAATGCTACCCCAATTGAACCGCTAGAAACCTGCATCGATATCCCAGTTCCCCCAAAAATTCATACTGTCATCGCTACTGATGGTTCCCAAATTGCCCCCAACCATCATGAAATTGCTTACTGTTATCTGCTAAATATTGGCAGAGTCGTCTTACACTACGGACAAAATCGCCATCCGCTACTCGATAGTTTACCGGAGGTATTTTACCGCCCAGAAGATTTATATATGTCTCGGCAGTGGGGAATTAGAACTGAGGAATGGATGAGTTTTCGCCGCACTGCTTCAGAAGCAACGGTGTTAGCAGAACTGGCGTGTGATGCAGCACAAGCGGAAATGCCAGCACTAGCAATGGTAGATGGTTCGCTAATTTACTGGTTTTTAGAACAATTGCCGATGGATGCACGCGATCGCATTTTACCCCCGATCCTAGAAGCTTGGCAGCAAATGCGTGATGCTCGAATTCCTTTGATGGGCTATCTTAGCGCCTCTCGCAGCATCGAAACAATGAACTTTTTACGGTTATTAGCTTGTCCCCATCCAGCGCCAGACTGTAAAAGTCATTGCCCAAATCAGCTAGAAAAAGTACCTTGTAAAATTTTTGAACAGTTGCGAGATACTTCTGTTTGGGCAACCAGACTCAAACCAGGACAACGGAGTACCTTATGGCGCAGCAATTCTCCTATTCTCGAACTTTATGGCGATCAAACAATTTACTTTTGCTACGTCCACGTTGGCACTGAAATCGCCCGGATCGAAGTTCCGGCATGGGTAGCGGAGAATGCAACCATGTTAGACCAAGCATTGGGACTGATGTTAGCACAAGTGCAAAAAGGGTATGGTTATCCTGTAGCGATCGCTGAAGCCCATAACCAAGCAGTAGTAAAAGGTGGCGATCGGGCGCGTTTTTTTGCCCTTCTAGAACAACAAATGATTAAAGCTGGTCTGAAAAATGTGGGAACTTCCTACAAAGAAGCCAGAAAGCGCGGGAGTATTGCTTAAAATAATTCGTAATTCGTAGTAATGACGCTCTCTACGTTCGCGCAGCGTGTCGCAGACAGACGCTAAAAGCGTAGCTTGCAACTCTTACAGAGTACGCGGACTCGCTACCGCTACCCTAACGTAATTCGTAATTCGTAATTGAATTCTTAGCTACTTAAGGACAATTACAGATAAAAATTCTGATTAATTCAGTTTACGTAACACTTCTTATCTTAAATTTAAAATATAAATGTTTACTTTACAGCTTTTTAGGGAAACCTTTACTTAGTAGAGAACTCAGTCAACAGCTAGCTAGCTTACTCAGTAAAAACTAGTAGATACTTATTGGCTTTACTATCAAGCTCATTACGTTTTTATTCGTAAGTAACCAGTCTTCGTCATAACTGATATTAGGCGAGTCTCTAGATTGAAACATCCTATTGCAATGGTTATTAAATTTTAACAATAAACGTATTAACTTTTCTCGAAAAATATTTATACCTAAAAAAAGCTGATGAAACTAGTTAAATCTGAGTACAAAAAATACGAAGAAAAATACTCTCGATTTTTCTCACTTTCTATAGATTTATTGTGTATTGCTAACTTTGATGGTTATTTTAAGTATTTAAATCCAGTATGGACGAAAACACTAGGTTGGTCAATTCGTGAACTTGTTGCTAAACCTTTCATCGAATTTATTCACCCTGAAGATCGTGAATTAACTATTGCAGTAGCCCAAAAAATTACACAATCTGTAGATTCAGTCAGCTTTGAAAACCGCTATCTTTGTCGGGATGGCTCTTATAAATGGCTGTCATGGAATGCTACTAGTTTCAGTGAAGAAAAATTAATTTATGCAGTAGCTCGTGACATCACTGCTAATAAACAAAATGAGATAGCACTAAAAAATTCTATCCAAGAATTAGAAGCTTTTAGATTTGCTTTAAATGCCCATTCACTGGTAGCTATTACTGATAGAGCTGGAAGAATCACCTATGTCAATGACCTATTTTGTGAAGTTTCTAAATATTCTTCAGAAGAACTTTTAGGGCAAGATCATCGGATTATCAATTCTGGACACCATACAAAAGAATTTTTTGCAAACTTATGGAAAACTCTTGCCCAAGGGAAAATCTGGAAAGGAGAAATTCAAAATAAAGCTAAGGATGGCACTTTTTATTGGGTGGATACTTTGATCGCCCCAATGTTGGGACAAGATGGAAAGCCTTATCAATATGTATCGATTCGTACAGATATTACACAGCGTAAGCTTTCAGAGTTAGCTTTATTGGAGCGATCGCGCTTGTCAGTTTTGAGTGCAGAAGTCAGTTTAGCCTTATCTCAAAGTGGCACACTTCCAGAAATTTTGCAAAATTGTACAAATACTATTTCCCAATACCTTGATATCGGCTTTGTTTGTATCTGGACATTTGAACGACAGACAAACCAACTACAATTGCAAGCTGGTGTTCATTGCACAGATATTACTTGTAGTGCTTTGAGTGATACTCAAGATTTCCCAGAACATATCGCTTTAGTCAATAATATTATTGGCTTAATGATTCAAAACCATCAAGCGATTTTTAATCAAGAACTATCTATTAATCATTCAGAAAAACTTGTAAATTCTACATTTTCAATTTCTCGATTTTCTGCTTATCCCCTAATAGTAGAGCAGCAAATAATCGGTATAATGGCTTTATTTAGCAAGCAATTATTTACCGAACCAACTCATAACCTATTAAATTGGATTGCTAATAATATTGCTGTAGCTATTGACCGAATCTGGGCACGAGAAGAACTCCTCAGTCGTCGGGAAGCCTTGTTACTGCGTCTAGCTAGTCAAATCCGCAGTTCTCTTGACCTAGATATGATCCTAGAAACTGCTGTGAACGAAATTCGCAGCTTATTACAAATTGACCGTTGCTACTTTCTTTCTTATTTACCGCACCCATCCCAAGCAAGCCTAACTATTACCTATGAAGCACGAAACCCTAACTTGGCAAGTATGTTAGGCAGTATTCCACTGCAAAAAAGCACTTTTTTGACTCAAACCCTTCTCTCTCAAGAGCTAATTTGTATAGAAAATATTAATAAGAAGCCACAACTTGATTATGATATGCAAGAACTTTTAACTGAGTTTGGGATCATATCTCAATTAATGCTACCAGTTAAAAGCAATTCTGGGGAAATTGGAGCAATTGTGTGCAGTCATTGTAGTGGCGATCGCATTTGGAATAACAGTGAAATTAACCTGTTACAAGCTGTTTGCGATCAACTAGCGATCGCTATCGATCATGCACAACTTTATACCCAAAGTCGGGCTGCTACTTTAGAAGCTCAAAATCAAGCTGAAAAACTCACTGAAACCTTGAATAAATTGCAACAAACTCAATCTCAACTGATCCAAAATGAAAAAATGTCTAGCTTAGGACAATTAGTCGCTGGAGTTGCTCATGAAATCAACAATCCAGTCAATTTTATTCATGGTAACTTAACCTATGCTAACGAATACTTTCAAGAGATGTTAACTCTCTTGCACCTTTATCAACAACATTATCCCCAACCAGAAGTAGAAATTGAAGATTTCACTAAAAAAATTGATTTAGAATTCCTTACTAGTGACCTTTCTCAACTCCTATCCTCGATGAATATGGGTACTAATCGTATCCGGGAAATTGTTTTGGGATTGCGAAATTTTTCTCGCCATGATGAAGCGGATAAAAAATTAGTTGACATTCATGAAGGAATTGAAAATACGTTATTAATTTTACATCATCGCTGGAAAAATAATGGAATTGGCTTAGATATATCTATAGTTAAAGAATATGGTGATTTGCCTCTAGTTGATTGTTATGCTGGGCAGTTGAATCAAGTATTTATGAATATTTTAACTAATGCGATTGATGCCTTAGAAGAGTCAATGGTCAAGATAAAAACAAATCATAAACCGCAAATTGTAATTCGTACTGAAATTTTAGAGAGTAAATTTGTTGTTATCCGAATTGCTGACAATGGATTAGGAATGGTAGAAGAGATTAAAAAGCGGTTATTCGATCCATTTTTCACCACAAAACAGGTAGGTAAAGGAACAGGTCTAGGACTGTCAATTAGCTACCAAATTATAGTAGAAAAACATGGTGGAATTTTGAATTGTCTATCAGAACCAGGAAAAGGCACAGAATTCTGGATTCAAATTCCAATTTAAAAATACTCTACGTTTAAAATGAGTTTAGAACTTTTTCATGTCCAAACCAACACTGCTTTTGAGTTACCACCAAATACTACGGTGTTTCATATCGGTAAACCCAATGACCAAATTCCGCCAGATATTGATGTTTCCAACTTACCAGATGCAGATGTAGTGTCTCGTATCCATGCACAGATTAAAATCTACAAAAATAATTACTTTATTGAAGATTTAGGAAGTTCTAATGGGATATTTGTCAACAACATTAAATTAGAACCTAGAACACCCTGCCAAATCAATTTAGGAGATAAAATAGACCTTGGTCAAGGAGAAAAAGTCACGTTTATATTTCAAGATCAGATACAACATAAACAAAATCTTCTTCCTCTTGCAAGTTCTACAAAAATGCAGGCTCAAATTGCTGTTAACAATAGACAACCTCCAGTGAAGAAGACAAGCAAGTATATAGGCTTGGCTTTGATGATTTCAGGGATTATCATTTTAACTGCAAATATTCGTGTTGGTATATTTTTTGGTATTCCTGGTTTATTACTATGTATTTCCGGTATTTTCATCCTTTGTCAGCAGCGAATAAACCCTAACTTAGGATGGATTTTGATAGCGCTAGGAATTGTAGTCATAGCTTTTACTGGTAATGTATTTGCGTCAGTTAATCTTTTAGTTGTTGTGGCATCATCTGTGTTATTTTTGGCAGGATATCAACTTTTGAATACTGGAAAAATCTTAAATTATGATTTGCGATCGCTCCAGGAATTAATTAAAAAATAACTATTCCACTTCTCTGCGAATGGCATGATTCATCGAGTTTATTTGCGATGCATGAAACGATTGAGGCATTAGACATCTCCGAAAATGAATCTACAATCCTTATGCAGCTTGGGGTGATACCTACTTTATGGAGATGTCTATTTTATTAACTGAGGATAATATAGAGCATAAAATCCTCAATCTATTGATACAATATTTGCTTCATAACCTTAACTTAAAATACCTCTTGCTGTTGCCTGTTTCATCCAACTAGGAAATTCATTCAGCAGTCTTTCATACAACTGCTCATCAGTTATTTTTCCTAAATCATCTACATGAAAAAAATCAGCATTATCAACGATGCGATCGCCCATTGTGTCTAATCTTTCCAAAATTCCATAGTTAGAACCAGCCAAGCCAACAAATTGCCAAAATATGGGATATTTTGCTGCATCAATAACACTTTTTTTAATCCCTTGTTCATCAGTCACACCTCCATCACTGAGAAATACAATCAATGTAGGCAGTTTACTAGGTTCTTCTTGAGTATACTTCTTGATTACATCTTTTATTACTGAACTTTCATTGTTTCCGACACCTAATTCGATCATAAGAGAGGACATTTTAAAAACAAATAAAGTCCTCTTAAGTTCACCGCATTCTTTATTAATGTAACCATCAACATTAATCTCTGTTACTGATTTTGTCCTTTTGGATTTTGATCCAAAAAACCAAACATCTAATCTTTTATTATCATCTAGCCTACTAGCTACAGGAACTATTCTTTCAAGAAATGCTTGTACTGCACCAGAATTATATTGATTGTTCATAGAGCCAGAAATATCTAAAACTAAAGCAACTCTTGCTACATTTTTACTAATTCCTTTCTTTTCTAGAACAATATCAACCTTGGCTTTTAACAGATTGATCTCAGCTTTTTTTGTGATGTCAATATAAGAAGTTACTACAGGAATCTCGACTTTAGGCTCTACTTTCTTTTCTTCCTGTTTAGTTTCGACAATATATTTATCTACAAAACTTTGTAGTCCAGAACTATAGCCTTCTCCTACCGCTTGAAATCTCCATTCATTCTCCTTTTTATATAAGCGTCCAAATTCCAAAGCTGTCTCTTGAGAAAAAGCCTCTCTTAAGTTGTACCGAGCCAGAGAATTTCTATTTTCGTGATTGTAAATCTTGATAAAAGCATTTTTGATTTGGCTAAAGTTTTGATTTTTTTCTTGCCCTTCATGAATAGTGACAACAAAAACTATCTCCTGAATAGCTGGATTGACTTTTGCTAAATCAACATAAATCGTCTCATCATCTCCGTTACCTTCCCCAGTTCTATTATCTCCTGAGTGTCTTAAAGAACCATCGAGTGATTCCAAGTTATTGTAGAAAATAAAGTATTTTTCATCGGGGATTTTACCATTTGCACCTAACATAAATACAGAAGCATCAATATCACAGGTTTGACCAGCTTTATTTATTTGCCAACCTAAGCCAATAGCTACTTTCTTTAAATTGGGAGCTTCTTTAGAAAGATTAAACCTGCCACCTTTGCTTAATTCAATTTCCATTTCAGATACATCCTAATAAATTAAATGTTTGTTAAATAATTTATGAAAAAAAGGGGGTAATACTAATGAATACCCCCTTTTTATTACCTTGTGAGATAGCTACTAAGCAGCGTATCGGTCTACAAAACTTTGCAGCCCTGATTTATAACCAGCCCCAACAGCTTGGAATCTCCATTCTCCATCTTTTCGATAAAGTTTACCAAACTCAATTGCGGTTTCTGTGGAGGCATCTTCATCTAATTCATACTTAGTAATTTGCTTTTCTGTGGCGTTGTCATAAATTCTGATAAACGAGTTTCTGACTTGCCCAAAGTTTTGCTTTCTTTGCTCTGCTTCATGGATAGTGACGACAAAAACTATTTCTTGAACTGAAGAATCTACCTTGCTTAAATCAATTTTAATTGTCTCGTCGTCTCCTATGCCCTCTCCAGTTTTGCTATCTCCCTCATGTTTCACAGAACCATCTGGTGATTGTGGATTATTATAAAAAACAAAGTTTTTTTCATTAGCAAGTTTCCCGTTAGCATTTAACATAAATACAGAAGCATCTAGGTCAAAACCTGAACCTGTATCTGTAACATTGATATCCCATCCTAAACCAATTCCAGCATTTTTCAAGCTTGGTGCTTCTTTTGAAAGATTGATCCTTTCGCCTTTAGTGAGATTAATTGACATGATTATTACCTATTTTTCAAAATGAATTTGATTCTGAGTTGCTATTGAGTTACTCAACTCAATATGTAGTTAGGCATAGACTTTTATAAGTCCTTCTAAACCATTAACTTTAATGCCGTTGCCAATCGCTGCCATTTTCCACTCGTTATTGTGATTGGAAATTTCAGCCATAATCATCCCGGTCATTCCTTTGTATTCAGACCCCGACAAATGATATTTGGCGAGTTCTTGATTGTTAGATATATTGACCAGACGCACAAAGGCATTTTTAACTTGTACAAATTCTTGTTTACGAGCAATACAATCGTAAATATTAACCGTAAAAACCAATTTGACAATTTCTTTCGGTAGTCGAGCTAAATCTATAATTATTTGCTCGTCATCACCCTGTCCGACACCCGTGAGATTATCGCCCAAATGGGTAATAGCTCCTGATTTGTGGGATAGATTCCCAAAGTAAACAACGTTGCCTGCATCTGTCATTTTGCCATTTCGGTCTAAACAGATTACAGAAGCATCCAAGTCGCAGTCTTGAGTGCTTTTGAAAGCCCCAAAAAAACCGCCACCGGTGGATTTTGGTACATCCCAGCCCAATCCACACATCAGCTTTGTTAGCCCAGGAGCTTCTTTAGAAAGTGAGATGCTTTGCCCTTTTTGTAGATTGATTGCCATCTAAGTTATTTTAGATATATTGGATTGATAAAGTTCTTTGTTATGCGCTCTATCCTATTCAGCTTCAATAAGCGCTGGAATCAGTAAAAATACGTAAACTCAAAAACTCCGTTTTGGGGTTCTCAACAAATTAGGGAAACGCTGCGCGAAGCATCCCGTAGGGAAGGGGTACTGAGGATGTAAAGACACGGAGAACTTATTCTCTCCAAATTGCCACTTTCTGTTTCAGTTCCGTGACATCCAAATAATCGTTAGCAAAAGCTTTACGTAAAAGTGAATGAGGAATAAAACCATCATATTTTTGAATTTCCGGTGCTTCTGAGCTACTGACTAAATCTTCTGGGATAATTCTTTGTTCACATAATGAAGTAATTTCACGATAAAGATATTTAAATTTTTCCTTGTCTAATTTAATTGTCAAATAATAGGGATTTACTCCACCAATACTTGTAATTTCCAACGATTCCCGACAGTATGAGTTGAGTAATCTTTCTAAGGTGCGATAAGCAACCGTACCCATCCAAGGAAAAATACAGCATTTACCTTTTTCTAATTGCAAAATATTCTGCTTATCTAATCCAACTTGCTGCGCCAATTGCCGAACTTGACGTAACCGTTGCAAAGCATTTTTTTGTAAGTAACTATACTCGATATTTTCAAATAAGACTTGCTGCATTCGTTGTAAAACTTTGGTATGAATAGTCCCACCACCACCACGCCAATAAATACTAGCTTTACCCTCAGCTTGTTTAACAAAAATAGCCTTCTTTTTAAAGTCAACTTCTACGACTTCCCAACTTCTGCCAGCTAAAGCAAATTGATTACCAACAGGAAGTGGCGTGACAATACTGCCAATTTCTGTTGTACCTTGCTTAACAATATATTCTTGCTGTTCAGCAAAGACGGCATAAAACTGAAATTTTCTGACTACCTTTTCTCCTGCCAACCCCAGGATTAATTTACCTTGCTCAGTATGCTGAATATGACCAATATCAATTAAATAGCGTAGTAATAGTTGTAAATCCTCTTTGGAAATCGCAGCAAAGGGTGGCAGGCTAAAAATTTGTTTAGCTAGGGCATTAGCTGAAATTTCTCCTGCTGCTGTTAAAATACTCATTGTTTGGTGATAAAGCAAACTCAAAGGATATTTTATTGGTCTAATTGGTTCAATCCATTGTTCCTCTAAATAAAGTTGAATTATTGCAATACACTGTAAAAGTTGCCAGGGGATTTGTTCTGGTAGAGAAGCTTCTGATAAGGGCTTATCTTCAGCGCAGACAAAACGCATATCAGCAGCTTCACCTCTTCTACCACTGCGTCCCAAACGCTGTAAAAAGCTAGCTACAGACAAGGGTGATTCTAACTGAATAACTCGCTCTAAATGACCGATATCTATGCCTAATTCTAGAGTCAAAGTAGCGGCAGTAACAGCGGGATTGTTAGGTTCACGCATCGCATATTCAGCAGCTTGCCGTAAGCTAGCAGATATACTCCCATGATGTACATGATATATATCTGGTAGTCCTTGTTCTGTGGCTATTTGCCGCAAAGATGCAATTACAGATTCGGTTCGTGTGCGATTATTAGCAAATATTAGACATTTGCTCCCCTTGCTGAGGTTGAAAATATATTGTTCATCATCTGTCACTTCTGATTCATCTACTTCAATATAAAAATGTTCTACAGCTAGTTTTATTTGCCGTTTTATACCATCAATTTTTGGTGTAATTACTGGCTTATCTGTTCCTGAACTCAGCCAATTTTCCGCTATTGAGTAATCCCCAAGAGTTGCCGATAAACCAATACGACGCGGTTGTTTTTGCGTCAATTTTGCTAAACGTTGTAATTGGCAAATAATTTGGCAACCGCGTTCTGAACCCATAAAGGCGTGAATTTCATCAATTATCACAAACCTTAAATCACCAAATAAGCGAAGTATGTCGTTATTTTTGTTAATTAGCAAACTTTCTAGAGATTCTGGGGTAATTTGGAGAATGCCTTGAGGATTCTTTAAAAGCTTATTTTTTCGAGTTTGCGAAACATCGCCGTGCCAGTGCCAAACTGGAATATCTGCTTCTTTGAGTAAGTCGTTAAGACGCTCAAATTGATCGTTAATTAAAGCTTTGATTGGACTAATGTATAATGCGCCAATTGTGGCAGCGGGGTTTTCATGTAATAGAGTCAAAACTGGTAGAAAAGCTGCTTCTGTTTTACCCGCAGCAGTTGCAGCTGTAACTAGCAAGTGAGCATCAGTGTCAAATATAACTTGACAAGCGGCAATTTGAACTGGACGTAATTCAGTCCACTGGTGATGATAAATATATTCTTGGATGAAGGGTGCAAGTCGGCTAAAGGCATCGCTCATATTTTTTATGGATAAAAATGTTAGTAAAACTACTCCTTGGTATTTCAGAACCATAGAATCATGGATCAACCAGTTCCATGCTTGGAATCACCCATTGCGAAAAGCGATCGCTACCTTTAAATTTCTGCCGTAGAGATTCTACGACAAGAGCATTCTATGTCATATATGGAGATTGTTGCTTAATTATTTTATGTCTATTCAAGTCTACGGAATTCCCAATTGCAGCACTTGCAAAAAAGCTTTGATGTGGCTCCAACACAACAACATTGACCATGAGTTTATCAACACCAAAGATACTCCGCCGACTCGTGAGATGATTCAAAGCTGGGTAAAGTCTTTGGGTTTTGCTCCCATGCGAAACACCTCCGGTCAATCCTACCGCGCTTTAGGAGATGAAAAGAAGATTTGGGCTGATGAACAGTGGGTTGATGCATTTACTCACGACGCGATGCTGCTCAAACGTCCACTTTTCGTCAAAGATGGAACAGCTGTGCTGGTTGGCTTTAGAGATGAGGGAATAGTTCGAGAAAAATTAGATAGTGTTAGCAACAGGTAATTAAGGATAGCTGTATGACAGCAGATTAACATCCGTCAGTCAAACTGAAGTAATAAGGGCAAGTATATAATGAGGCAAAAACCATGAAGAAGTATAAGGAAATATTACGCGTCATCCTGGCTATATCCATCATTGTGGTTGGAGTGACACACTTTGTTATCCCAGAACCTTATGTCAAAATTATGCCACCACAACTTCCTTACCCTTTAGAATTAGTTTATCTCAGTGGCTTTTATGAAATTTTGGGTGGTATTGGGTTATTAGTTCCGCCTGTAAGTCAAGCTGCTGCTTGGGGACTTATTGCTCTTTTTATTGCGGTTTTCCCTGCCAATATCAATATGGCGGTTAATCACATTCAGCTAGAACACATACCTAACTCACCTTGGGTACACGTAGTTAGACTTCCTTTTCAAGCTGTTTTAATTGCTTGGGCTTGGTGGTACACAAAATCTTCGTTTGGGGAAAAACAAGCTTCTATCATTCCTAAGTCATTGATTCCCAAGGAACTAGAATGAGAATAAGTGCGTTTTTTTATATCTGAATCATGCGCCTTGCAACTTTGTTTGGAATAACACTCTCGTTAGCAATTGGCATTGGAGAAGTTACGCTTCCGATTGCTCAAGCTGTGCAGCTTAGAGATGGCCTAGTCTATTTCGTCCAACCGCCAACACTTGTTGAAGCGACAACTACTTACAAAGAGGTGGATGTTTTAAGCGCAACTTACTATTTCACCATCAATGTGCCGGAAAATGCTGGAGAATCCCTCCAGAAGGTAACGATCGCACAAAAAGAGGGATCAGAAAACATCCGCTACCGTCTTGATGATACCCGTGCATTTGTCGGAACACGCGATCGCAAAGAAACGCAACTGAAACTAGGCTCAGTCACAAACGAGCGCAAGACACGCACGGTTATCGTAAACTTTGACCCACCTGTGACTCCAGGACAGACAATTACCATCGGCCTCCGCCCTGTAAGTAATCCAAGCTTTTCTGGTGTTTACTTATTGGGTGTTACAGCATTCCCTGTGGGTGAAAAATCTCACGGTCAATTTCTTGGCTTTGGACGGTTTCAGTTTTACAGCAATAGGGGAAGTTGGTGGTAGCTATCCAGAGGTCATTTTCACTAATGCCTATGGTATTTAGTTTGGTTGTTTTACGTTTATTTTTTCTTTTGGGCCGAATTGTTTGATAATTTCTGATTTAAAATCACCGTAGATTTCTGTTGTTTCTTTGTCGATCCCGTATAGGTTAATTCGTTTGATAAATGCATTGATTTTTATTAAATTAGCAGCTTTTTGATGTGAGTTTTGTGCCATAAAGTGCAACTCACCAGCAACAATAACATTGGTTGCTAATTGTACCTGATCAAGCGATCGCAAGTGATTTACAACGCTAGGTACACCTTCTATCAAGAAAGAACAGTGATTAGTATCTAGTAGATACATAATTAAAATTCTAGAGGCATCCGGCTGTCATGAACTAGTTGCAGGCATTCTCTAATATCTGAACCTTCCCAACTGCCCACAAATTCTAATAAATCTTCAGCAGTAGAACCTGTTAAGGTATGCTCTGTTGTAAGCATTTGAGCAGGTTGACTATCTAAAGATATGCTGTGTGTTTGATGTTTGGCTTGCAAAAATTGCACAAAATCTAAAATTTCCTGTAATAAGGGTTCAGGTAATTTTTCTAGTTCTTGATTAATTTGTTCCTTAGTACTGGACTTTAGACTAAAAAGCAGAAAATGACTCAGGGAAGCTGAGTTGAAAACAAGCAAAGCCAAAAAATTCAAAAATCAGAAATCAAGCAGT
>NZ_JBALEO010000099.1:0-85357 GCF_036918015.1 Nostoc sp. | reverse complement strand
GTATGCATTTGCTATTTCGGCGTACTCATTTGCTATTTCGGCGTACTCATTTGCTATTTCGGCGTACTCATTTGTTATTTCGGCGTACTCATTTGTTATTTCGGCGTACTCATTTGCTATTTCGGCGTACTCATTTGCTATTTCAGCGTACTCATTTGCTATTTCGGCGTGGACATAACGCACCCTACTGGCATTTCTCACAAGCTTGAGGGGAAAAACTTACTGCAACTTATCCTCGGTAACAGAGCGTTGGTCATTGAGCGTAGCCGAAATGAGCCGAAGTGCTGCTCCCCTGATCCCCTCACCCCAACAATTAGTCTTTTGTAGAGACGGCGATTTATCGCGTCTTTTATTTATCGCGTCTTTGTGATGATTTATCGCATCTGAATAGAACAACATTGACCATGAGTTTATTAACATCACAGATATTCCGCCAACCCGTGAGATGATTCAAAACCGGGTAAAGTCTTTGGGTTTTGCATTAGGATTTACGCATAAAGATTCTCTAGAGAAATTGAGTGTAAAGTTTACTATTAACGCTGCCAATCATACATTAATCGTCCATGACGATCGCGCACAAGTTCCCATTCTCCATGACGATATCGTTGTCCGTGATAACGTATAGAGCGATAGCGTCGTCTATAATAATGTCGTCGATTCCGCTGGCGTTGATAATAATATCTTCCAGTCCTTTGCCGTCTATGATAACGTCGTCGATTTCGTCGGTGAGCTAACAAAAACTCTTCACTTTGCTCTCCACCTAATTTTGTTTGTACCTCAATACTCTGCTCATTGAGAACATTGTTGAGAGTGTTCTCTTTGGCTTCAACCAAAGTAGGTGGATAAATGAAGGCTAATAACAGGAATGCAATTGAGGATAGCTTTTTGAAACGGTTCACGTCTTTGCTTTTCCTAAACTATTGGTAATCATTTTATTTAATACTTAAGTTTAGTAATTATATAGTTCAAAATTCACAAATTTGAGGAACGCAAATGTAATTGCAAGTACATATATAGGACTCATATTTGATTTTTGAAATATACGTAGGGTGCGTTATGCCTCTGGCTAACGCACCATCCGAAGGCTTTGATGCGTTACGCTACGCGATAACACACCCTACTTAGATTTTTTCATAAATCAAATCGGATTCCTATATGTGATATTCACTTTAATACTGAATAGTCAGTGATAGCATTAATTATTGATATAAATTTTTAGTTTTATAAACAATGGCATACATTCCAAAGGATGCAGAGTGGTATATCGCTGAATTGGTGATCGAGTGTAACGTTGAAGGAAATCCACATAATGTTGTTCATGTAAATATTGTTCTTGTCCGTGCTTCTTCACCAGAAGAGGCTTTTGAGAAAGCCGAAGAACTTGGTTATCAGGAGAACAGCACATATCTCAATCCCAAAAATCAAACCGTAACTTTTACTTATAGAGGCTTACGGCATCTCGATGTGATTCATGATGAATTAGAACATGGTGCTGAACTGATGTTTGAAGAAAAAATTGGTATATGTGAAAGCGAGTTAAAACAAATGCTGACTCCAAAATCTCAGCTAGCTATCTTTCTTCCGTTAAAACCAATAGATCCATCGAAGCCAGACTATAGCAGTAAAGAAATTATGGATGAAGTCGCAAAAATAGTTAATTAGTTTTTTGCAGATTGCTAATTGTCAAAAATATTTCATCATCAGCGATCTGGCTATTATAATCAATGTTAATTTGAGTTGGATAACCAAGTTTTGGATCGTATTGTACAGTCAAGTTTGCTGCTTTACGAATGAGCGCATCCCTGATGAGATTAAAGAGTTTAGGAATTGTATTATATTGTTTAAACAATTCTGCATCAGCTGGCTTTTGAGTTACTTTATAAGTAATAGAATTTGTGACTCGATTACGTACTTTAATAATCACTGGTTCTGTGGCTTTAGGTAAACAATTGCAACTTCTAGTAAATTCATAGCGATAGTTAGAGATATTTTGCCGTCTCCATAATCGGTAATTAATCTTAAATTGTTTTAAGGCTAAACTATTAGACGCGGGCGTTTTGGCTACCTGTATAGGAGGAGGTTGAGATATTACAGGTGCACTAAAACCTAAAGATGCCACTAAAACAGCACTAATTGCAATTGGTAAGCGCATATAAATCTATTCTTAACTGCAACTGTTTACTTTAACGTAGCTTCAAGATGATTGCCAAAACATTGAAATTATTTGTGACACTCAAAGCTGATATGGGGATTTTCAGCTTTATATCATGTCCGTATAATTAGTTATGATTTCCACAGTCATTGCACCCCACCCCCTCCCCGCCTGCGGGGAACTCGGGGCCCCCTCTGGGGATTAGGGGCAGGGAGACAAAGCATAGCTTTGGCGGGGTGGGGTTCTTCAGATTTAATCTGATTCCATTAAGATAGATTCAAGTTGCCAGGAGCAATATCTCCTGAACATGGGTTTAGATTTTGGAAAAACCCTTTGTTCTTCACATCGGGTTATCAGTTGTATATGTTTTCTGAAGTTAAAAAATGTCTCATGTTAGCCGTACCTTTGGCAGTGGCACAACTGGCTCAATCTGCAACTGGTTTTGTCGATACGGTAATGATGGGCTGGTTGGGAAGTCAAACCATTGCATCTGGAGGTTTGGGAACTGCTATCTTTACTTTTTGTCTGTTGATTGTTGCTGGTATCGTTTCTGCTGTCAGTCCGTTAGCTGCCCAAGCATACGGAGCCGGAAATAGAGAAAAAGTTGGCACAATTGTCCGGCTTGGATTAGGGATATCTCTGCTGCTAGGAATACCAATTACATTGCTGCTTTACAATGGAGGTGCTTTACTACTTTTACTAGGACAGGATGCTAAGACAGTAGCACTAGCAGAGATTTATTTAAAGGCGATCGCACTGGGTTTTATTCCTGGTTTGGGCTTTGCAGTACTTAAAAGCTTTCTTTCTGCTCTGTTGCAACCGCAATTAGTGATAGTGACTGTGGTTTTGGGTACTCTGTTCAACATCACAGCTAACTATGTGCTGATGTTTGGCAAACTGGGATTCCCGGCGATGGGTTTAGCTGGTATCGGTTGGGCAAGCACGCTTTCACTTTGGAGTATGTTTGTGGCTTTGGCAGTTTATATATGCAATCAGCCTCGCTTTGCAGTTTACGGTATTTTTCGACCTTCGTCTCACAAAGCTTTTCCTCTAGAACATCGCCGGATCGTTGGCGAGATTTTTCAGGTTGGATTGCCCATCGGGGGTCTGATTACGGTCGAAGCCGGACTGTTCACTGTTGTCACTTTGTTGATTGGACAATTGGGAACCAATGCCCTGGCTGCCCATCAAATTGCTTTACAAACAATTTCGATGTCATTCCAGATGGCACTAGGCATTTCTCTAGCGACAACAGTTCGTGTTGGACAGTTAGCCGGACAGAATGACCTAGTTGGCAGTCGTCTAGCTGGATATGTAGGCATTGCCATTGCAGCTTTAGCTATGGGTGTAGTAGCCATTACATTTTGGCTAGTACCAAAGTCAATTATTTCTCTTTATATTGACATCAACAATCAGAACAATGCAGATGTGGTTGCCCTCGCGGTGAAATTGCTAGCAGTCGCGGCAATTTTTCAAATAGTTGACGGTGTGCAAGTTACTGCCGCAGGAGCATTACGCGGACTCAAAGACACTCAAATCCCGATGTTGATTGGCATTTTTGCTTATTGGTGTGTTGGTTTATTCACTGGTTATACTTTTGGGATCTCGTTGGGGTCTGGAGCTATTGGTCTTTGGTGGGGATTGGCTATTGGTTTAGCGATCGCTGCAATAATTCTAACTTGGCGGTTTAGCACCAGGAAAACTAATAACTATTGAAGAAGAAGTCAGAATTCAGGAGTCATATCAAGTTCGGGTAATTAGTTGTGATTCCCATAGTCATTGCACCCCACCCCCAGCCCCTCCCCGCCGGCGGGGAGGGGAGACAAAGCGTAGCTTTGGCGGGGTGGGGTTCTTCGGATTTAATAAGCAATCAAGCGGACATGATATCAGAATCAAGACGTGACGTTCGTTCCTCTCTACGAGACGCTGCGCGAACGCGAACGCTACGCTATCCACTGTTTCGTTCAAAATACCCAACTGAATTCTGGCTCTTGACTCCTGAATTCTGTTTTGATAAACACAGATAAGTAAGCAGACGCAATTAAATATAAGATGTCATTGCGTTCGCCCTTGGCGTTCCCGTAGGGTACGGAACGAAGTGAAGCGTGGCAATCTCAGTCTTTGCGATTGCTTCACTTCGTACCCAACTCTTGGAGAGGCTGCGCCAACGGGTTCTCCAAAGGAGTACGCAATGACGAACTATCTTATATTTATTTAGATCCACCTACTTAAAGCTAAAGGAAAAAGTCCTCAAGCAACTAAATTATAGTAACTTAGGTTGAATGGAAAAACAAATCTCAGGTAACGGATTAACTAAATTTCAAGTACTGATTATGGCGATCGCATCTGGGGTGTGTGTTGCTAACGTTTATTATAATCAGCCAATCCTCAAAGATATTGCATCTTCTTTTCAAGTTGGTGAAGGTGAAGCGGGTAGCATATCTGTGCTTTCGCAAGTTGGTTACGGTTTTGGGCTTTTCTTTCTAATCCCCTTGGGCGATAAAATCAACAAAAAAACATTAATTCTTTCCTTACTTATATGTTTGTTTTGTTTGTTGATAGCCATGACGTTTTCACAAAATATCTTCCAGGTTTGGATCTTGAGCGTAGCAATTGGAATTACAACAGTCTCCGCTCAGGTTATTCTTCCCTTAGCAGCAAGTATAGATAGAGTAACGACAGGACAAACTGTAGGCAGTATTTTTACTGGTATATTGATTGGAGTTTTAGGAGCAAGGGTTTTTAGTGGATATATTGCTGAATCCTTTGGTTGGCGTTATGTATATGGATTTTCAGGAGTAATGATTTTAATTGTTACTGTCTTGCTCAAGATTTACTTGCCTAATGTAAATAATGAATATAGCGGTGATTATTTTGATTTATTAAAATCAACGCTTCAACAATTAAAACGTTTTTCCTTATTGAGAGAAGCATCTTTAATTGGAGGATTAATGTTTGGTGTTTTTTGCTCATTTTGGACAACGTTGACTTTCCATTTAAGCGGAGTGCCTTTTAATTTTAAATCTGACATAATTGGGATGTATGGCTTTGTGGCGATCGCAGGTGCATTAATGGCACCAATTTTTGGTAAATTAGCCGATCGAGGTAATTCCCAGCGTTCCTTAACTATTTCTGTATCTCTGGTGATTGCAAGTTTAGTAATTGCTAAAATTGCTTCTAATTCAGCGCTGGCGATCGCTGTTGCTGTATTGTTACTAGATGTAGGCGTACAGGCAATTCAAGTCACCAATGTCGCCAGGATATACACTCTTGATGCTCAATCGAATAGTCGCATCAACACAGTTTACATGACTACCTATTTTATCGGTGGTGCTGTAGGTACTAGCATTGGTCTATTATGCTGGCATCTTGGTGGCTGGAATTTGGTGACTTGGCAGATGTTAGTTTTTACTTTGCTTGGATTTATTATTATAGTCAGACCCAAAACCACTACAGCAAGCATAAATAATAAATAATCATGGCGATGCTATAGGAATCATATTTGATTTCTGAAAAAATCTCGGTAGTCTTGTAGTGGACTGTCTAGCCTAAAATTTTGCACAAAAAATGTAGGTTGGGTGGAGGCTTTGCGTAACCCAACATCCTGATATATGTTGGGTTGCGCTCCGCTCCACCCAACCTACGTCTTTCTTCTCTCAGTGCCCTCTGCGCCTCTGTGGTAGCCTGCGGCAAGCCGCTTCTCTACGTTCGCGCAGCGTGTCGCAGACAGACGCTCCGCGTAGCTTGCTTCCCCGTTCGCGCAGCGTGCCGTAGGCAAGGGGTATGCGTCTACGTTAAAAAAATTGACTTTGATAAAGAGTTTTACCCTTAACTGAACCGTATTGGATTTTAGTCTACATAATCTGTTGGTATTTCCGAATCAGCAGTGTTATTTGAAACTATTGGGCGGCTACCATCTATCTCTAAAGTATCCTGAACTTGAAAATTACTCTTGGCGATCGGACGTTGACCATCTATGTCAAGAATTTCCTCAACCTCTAAATCACTAGGGTCAATTGGACGCTTACCGTCTACAGTTAGCATCTCATGTTCTTCAAAATTACTCTTATCGATCGGGCGTTGACCGTCTATATCAATTGTTTGATCGCTATAATTTTTATCTTTTGTAATTGGGCGATGACCATCTATATTAATTGTTTCCTTAATCTCAATGTTAGTTGGATCAACTGGACGCTGACCATCTATATTAATTGTTTTAGTTGACTTTTGAGGTTCATTAGATAATGAATTTATATTAGTTTGATCCACTTTTCTATCTAGACTTAAATTATTTTTATTACTCTCAGCTTTGTTTTTATTGTCCATGTTTTTATCGTTCATCGGTAATTTAAAGGGACTAAGTTGGGGTAAACAGCATGAAAATTTATTTACCTATTAAGTTACTGAAGTAGAATCCAAAAATCCTCTACCACAGCACAGAATATATCTCTGACTTTAGAGTGATTTTCATCTTTCAAAAAATACTTAATTATATTTTTGGACGAATGTGAGATTTTCTAACGCAGCCAAATCCGGTGACAGTAGCAGTGATTGTAAGTCCAGTACTGTTTGCGTAACGTCTCCGTTTTACACAAACTTCTAAATATTTTTATGCAAGTCGTCTAGCTTCATTTTCATCCCAAATCAATGTCGGTGCTGCAACAAGCAAGGAAACTTCTTCTTGCAATCTAAGTATAAAATAGATTTTTTAGTAACAATAACTGTTGATAAGTGACCATAAAACTACTTGTATTAACTTGTACAACTTGATAAGTAGTTATAACAAAATATACACAAATTTCATAAAACATATTGACAAAGTATTTTTATTCTGCCAAAACATTTATATCAACAATCATTTATTAGCAAGGATTACGTCATCTTCCAACTCAGGGGGGAATGCATACGCATTTTCACTTAATTTTATACTGCTTAGTCTTATTTGCTAAGTATTATCTCTGTCTTCATTCCTTTACAAATGAGACTATATGAGCATTCGCTTATTCCATATTCCTTTAAGGAAAATAATTCGCTTTTCGATGCTCGCTCTAGCTACGACGACTGTAGCACTTACAACCGTTGAACCTAGCCGCAGCGCTACATCTGGGTATCAATGGAATCAAGTCTCTATAGGGGGAGGAGGCTATGTTACCAATATTTATCTGCATCCTTTAGAGAAGAATTTAGCCTACATTAAAACCGATATAGGTGGCTTCTATCGTTGGAATTCGCTAGAGAAGAGATGGATTCCATTAACAGATCACTTTGGGTCTGATAAAAGTAACTACTATGGCGGAGAAGGATTAGCGCTTGACCCTAGCAATCCAAACATTGTCTATATCGCAGCAGGCAAATATACTAAGGCTGGCTTAGGAACAATCTTCAAATCGACCAATAAAGGTCAAACCTGGAACAAACTGAACATAGATTTGCCAATGGGTGGCAACGAAACTAAGCGATGGACGGGGGAAAGGCTGGGAGTTAATCCATTTAATACTAATATCATCTTCTTTGGTTCACGTTTGGATGGGCTATGGAAGTCGGTGAATGCTGGTCAAACATGGAAGAAAGTAAGTTCTTTCTCTGGAAAACCCAATGCATCCATTGGTATTACAGGAATTTTGTTTAGCAAAAAGAATTCTGGCTTGGTTTATGCAAATGCCTATGGAGACGGGATATATAAGTCTACCGATACAGGTGTTACCTGGAGCAGAATAGCCGGAAGCCCATCACAAGCAAATCGAATGGTGCTTAATAGCAATGGAGTACTGTATGTAACGCACACTTCAGGAGTTAGCAAATATGCAAATGGGGCTTGGAGCAATATTACGCCAACTAACATCAAAACTATTTCATTTAATGGGCTTTCTGTAGATCCTAATAACTCTAATCACGTTTTAGTTACTTATGACCAATACCAGGAAAGTACTAATTACTCTAGAGTCTTTCAATCTACCGATGGTGGCGCGACATGGCAACAGAAAAGCCATTCATTGAATCCTCAAGTACCTTGGTGGCCAAACTGGTATTTTGCTTCTGCGGCCTCAGCAATTGAATTTGACCCAAATATTGCTGGCAAAGTTTGGTTAACAGACTGGTTCGGAACCTGGCAGACAGACAATATCAATGCTAACAAGCCTACCTGGTCTAACTATGAAAAAGGACATGAGGAAACAGTTGCTTTTGAACTCATCTCACCTCCAAAAGGCTCACTACTGTTAAGCGGTATGGCTGATGTAGAAGGCTTTAACCATGGCCAGAAATTAGATACTTATCCATCTACTCAATTGGGTGGTAGTAACGGCCCTTGGTATCAAGAAACATACAGCATTGCCTACAGTGAAAAAGATCCCTTACGCATGGTACGCGTTGGCGGACATCGAGGGTTCAATACCTTTACAGGAGGAACTTCCACAGATGGCGGACATACCTGGAAAAACTTTTCCTCCTTTCCGCAGAACACTATGCCACTACGGATAGCTATGTCTGCAAGTAATCCAAATTTATTTGTAGCGATCGCCAGCGAGAAACAACCTATACGTACAACTAACGGTGGAGCTTCTTGGAGTGGAGTATCAGGTTTACCCAACGGGCCCAAGGGGCCGTGGTACTGGGGTCAACCATTGGCATCAGACAAAGTAAATGGCAATATTTTTTACTACTACAACGGTGGCAAAGTCTACCGCAGTAAGGATGGAGCTGCATACTTCAGTGTTGTCAACTCAACACTTCCTAGCGAAAATTGGTCTATGCTCAAAACAGTTCCGGGGGTGAGTAGCGAAGTTTGGATCAGTCTCAATTCCAATGGGCTTTATCGTTCAACAAACGGTGGTACGAAGTTTGCCAAAATAGCTGGTGTGGAGAAAGCTTATTTATTTGCCTTTGGCAAACCACAAACAGGAAGTACAATTCCAGCACTATATTTATATGGCAAAATCATTGGTATGGAAAAAGGAATTTTCCGTTCTTTGGATCGAGGGCAAACATGGACAAACATCTCTAATCCTCTAAATCCCATCGGCAATGTCCCAAACGTAATGGAAGCTAGCAAACAGCAATTTGGGCTAGTCTTCATTGGCACCGACGGTAAAGGAATCTACTATGGAAAACCAAATTAATATAATTTCTCACTCCCCTCTGCGTCCTTTGCGCCTCTGTGGTTCGCTAAATAAGCACTCAACCAATCTTCACGAGTCGTAATATCCTTAACTTCCAACTTGAAACTGAGATTTTGGATTTGTTCTTAGCTTTCTTTGCAAGCCTTCACATCCATGACAGCCGGGTTACTGTATCAAATTAATCGCATTTCAATTGTCGCAAGAAATTATAAGTTTAAGATAACGTAGAGGCTTTGGCTTGCCGCAGGCTACCGCAAAGGAAGAGAGATGAGAAGAGAAGAGTTTGATGTGGGTGAGTATGTCGATCTGATGGGGTTGTTGTTGGATTTAGAGATCCGAGATGAGTATCGTGATGGTGTGGTGGCAAATTTTGAGAGAATTATGGCGATCGCTAATCTGGTAAATTCTTTCCCTTTACCAGAGGAAATTGAAGTTGCACCAGTTTTTGAACCATAATTGCTTCAATAATAGCTATCTTGATGTTTAGTAAAGCAAAAACTATTGCTGACTGCTATTACTCAAAAAGCTAAACGCGCTATCTCTTATATATTTCAGCATGAATTTTGATTCAGCCGATGCCATAACAATATCAACTGCTGTACGCGAAGGTAAAGTTAGTGCAGTGGAGGTTACAAAAGCTGCGTTAGCACGAATAGCAACGCGAAATCATCTATTCAACTGTTTTACGACTATAACTGCTGAGACAGCTTTAACAGATGCAGCACTGATTGATAGGGAAATTGCCCAAGGTAATCATCCTGGAGTGCTTGCTGGTGTGCCTTTTGCGGTAAAAAATCTCTTTGATATCGCTGGTTTTACGACTCTAGCGGGATCGAAAATCAATGGAGAAAACCCAGAAGCTAGTCAAGATGCAACCGCAGTAGCGAAGTTGAAGCAAGCAGGTGCTGTTTTGCTTGGTGCTTTGAATATGGATGAGTATGCTTATGGTTTTGTGACAGAAAACTCCCATTACGGTGCTACTCACAACCCCCATGATTTACAGCGAGTTGCTGGTGGTTCATCGGGTGGTTCGGCGGCGGCGGTTGCGGCTGGGTTAGTACCGCTGACGCTGGGTTCTGATACTAATGGTTCAATTCGCGTTCCGGCGGCGTTGTGTGGCGTTTTTGGTTTCAAGCCAACTTATGGAAGGTTATCTCGTGCTGGGGTAGCTTTATTTTCTAGTAGTTTTGACCATGTTGGCCCTTTTGCGCGTTCGGTGCAGGATATCGCGATGGTGTTTGATGTGCTTCAAGGAGAAGACGATCGCGATCACATTTGTACAAAGCGTCCACCTGAATTATGTTTACCACAACTCAAACAAGATATTTCTGATATTAGAATTGCGATCGCAGCTGATTATTTTACCAAAGGTGCAGAACCGGCGGCTTTAGCAGCAGTGCAAAAAGTAGCTGATGCAATAGAAGTTACTGAATATGTAATCATACCAGAAGCTCACCGCGCCCGTGCAGCAGCCTTTGTGATTACAGCTAGCGAGGGTGCAAATCTGCATTTGGATAAGTTGCGATCGCATCCTGAAGATTTTGATTTCGCTACACGCGATCGCTTTTTGGCTGGGGCGTTAATTCCTAGTAGCTGGTATCTCCAAGCACAACGGTTTAGAAGATGGTATCGCGATCGCGTTCGGGAAGTCTTTCAAAATGTCGATGTCATTCTTGCCCCAACTACACCAATTTCTGCACCATTAATTGGTCAACAAACTATGATTTTGGATGACGAGGAAATTCTTGTCCGTCCTCATTTAGGGCTATTTACTCAACCATTATCTTTTATTGGTTTACCCGTTTTATCAGTACCAATTCAGTGCCAAAATGCATTACCTTTAGGTGTGCAATTAATCGCAGCACCATATAATGAAGCCTTAATTTTACGGGTTGCAGCTGCGTTAGAGGCAAAGGGTGTAATTTCAGCACCAGTAATTTTAAACGCTCTTAACTCAGAGGCTGTTTGAAAAATCTAATTTATTACACAAAGACGCGATAAATCCATCAGAAAGACGCGATAAATCGCCGTCTCTACAATAGTCTTTCGTCTTGACGGCGATTCATGCGTCTCTTGCTTTAACCAAACTTCACGTGGGAATAATATTATACTTCATCAAAAGCAGATGGATAAACAACCTTGCCTTTATACTGCTTTTGATAGTTTTGCAGTGGTTTCACCATGAAAAATTCCTCTGGTACTGGAAAAGGAGACTCGATTTCATAAACAACAGAAGGCTGAAAACCAAAGCGAGTATAGAAGTGGGGATGACCTAGTACAATTACTATAGTTTCTTTCTTTGCCTCTGCTATTTCTAACCCTGCTTTTATTAGTGCGCTGCCAATTCCTTGTCTTTGAAACTGTGGACTAACTGCTAAAGGCGCTAAACCAAGTACCTGTAGTGTTTTTTCACCCACTAGGTCAATGTAGCTGAATAAAATATGACCAACTACAACATTTTCAACCTCTCCAACTAGAGACAAATCTGAAATATAGCGATCAGAATCGCGAATTTTCTCCACAAGTTTAGCCTCGTTTTCTTGCCCAAAGGCTAATGTATTCACCTCAGCTATTGCTGTGTAGTCGGGCAGAGTTTCACAACGAATATTCATATTGATTACGTAGCAATAATTTAAGGGTTGTTTAGTACATTTGCACGGTGGGGTTCAGTTTAAATTTTAGCCATCATTGAAAATAATAGACATCTTCTAACTTAATTGATTGCGAAACTTGCTCAGACTAATAGTTAATAACACAACAGCAATACTAAGCAATGCCAGAATATGCATCCATAACACATCTAAACCAACTCCTTTAAGTAAAATCCCTCGAATAATGGCAATGTAATGACGTAAGGGATTCAGTAGAGATAGGACTTGAAACAAGGGGGGCATGGCTTCGATAGGGGCAAGCACCCCAGAAGTCTGCAATATCGGCATATTGACGAAAAATGACATTAATACCACCTGTTGTTGCGAACTGGAAAACATCGCCAACATAATACCTATACTGATCCCAACCAGCAGATAGATAATTGACAGCCCAAAAAATAGGAGAAAATTTCCACGCAACGGTAAACCAAAGACCAATTGTCCTAAAGTCAAAGCTAGCAGAATATCTCCCATGAGCAAAAACGCTAAAGGCAAAATTTTGGAAAGCAAAATTTCCCAGTTTGCGGCTGGTGTCATAAGTAATTGCTCCAAAGTGCCGCTATCTTTCTCTCGCACAACAGCGACTGATGAAACTAGTGTTCCAACAAGCGTTAACACTAAACCCATGACTCCAGGCACAAAATACCAGCTACTTATTAGTCCTGGATTATACAAAAATACCACTTGGAGTGATACCGGAAAATTCAACTGGGTTTGCCCAAAGTTTCGATTATAATTTTGAATAATCTGAGTCATGTAGCCACTGGCAATACCTGCGGCGTTTGCATCTACTCCATCAATGAATACTTGAATCTCAGCTTCTTTTGTTGCCAGCTTTCTAGGAAATTCTGGTGGAATAATCACCCCTATATTGAGTTTGCCTTCTTCTACTTGACGGCTCAAATCTTTCTCAGTTGTTGGTACAGATTCGATGCTAAAAATGCTATTAGAGGTCATTGCCTGAACAAGTTCCCGACTAGCACCTACATTCGCATAATCAATAACACCCAATTTCAAATTATGTACATCGGGATTAAGTGCAAATCCATAAAGTAACAATTGCATCGTTGGTGGTATAATCAGCAGAATAATTAACTGTTTATCTCGCAAAATTTGATTGATTTCTTTGCGAAGTAATGCCCAAAATGAACTATTAAATAGTCGTGATAAAAACATATTGGTTAGTAGCTGCAACAGCTAAGAATAATACAATTTAAGTAAGAATCCAGAATCCAGAATCCAGAAGTCAGAATTAAGAAGACCTTGATACTCAAATTTAATAATTTTAATAAAATCAAGAAGTTATTACACGCTTGATTTTACAATTATTCTGGCTCCTGACTCCTGATATCATGTCCGGGTAATTAGTTATGATTTCCACAATCATTGCACCCCACCCCCAGCCCCTCCCCGCCTGCGGGGAGGGGAGACAAAGCGTAGCTTTGGCGTGGTGGGGTTCTTGAGATTTAATAAGTAACCAAGCGGACATGATATGACTCCTGAATTCTTACCAATTTAATAAGGTAATTGCATCCTACCTAAAGCACGACGGGTTATATCAAAAAACACCAATCCAAAAACAATCAGTACGACTAAATCAAACCAAACTCCTGCCCATCCAGTACCTCTGACAAATGCATCACGAGTGATATCTATAAAATAGCGGGCGGGAACTATGTTAGGCATAAGTGATATGGGAAAGGGAATGTTGCTAATAGGATAAATAAAACCAGACAGTAATAGAGAGGTAACAAAACCGATCACAGAGACACTTTGTACAGCGGCATTTTGGTTACTGCTTCGTACCCCAAATAGCAAACCAAATAAAACACTGTCTGTGAGAAAAAGGAGAGTTCCTATTAACAAGGTGATAGAATTGCCTACTAAGCTAACCTGGAAAATTAGCGAACCTAGACCCATGACTATGAATGCTTGAAGGATAGCTATCAGCAGGTAAGCCAGTCCTTTACCAAGTAAGAGTTCAGTTGCACTGATACTAGAAGCGTAAAGTTGTAAGATGGTGCCTTTTTCTTTTTCTCTCACCATTGAGATCGCTGTCAGTAAAGACGGAAAAATCCATAAAACCACAGCGTAGACTCCCGGTACAATATACAGAGACTCTAATCTACCGGGGTTAAACCATAAACGAATTCGAGGTGTGACGCTGTTATTAAATGTTATCAGTCCTTGCTCCTGCATAAAAAAATTCGTGACTCTCTGAATGCTGTTTTTGATGACACGAGCATTATTGACATCTGTAGCATCAATCAGCACTTGCACCGTAGTATTTCTACCAGCTTGCACATCTCGACTGAATTGAGGAGGGATAATGATTGCTGCCTTGGCAATGCCGCGGTCGATCGCATCCCGCACTGGGTCGTTTCCCGACCATTGAGTAGGCATAAACTGATTGGTGGCGTATAGTCGCTCAATATAGCTATTGCTAATGTTTGTGCGGTTAAAATCTTGCACGATTAAGGGAATATTTTTACTTTCTAACCGGATTGCAAACCCAAAAATGAGTAACGTCATAAATGGCAGTATAAATGCCAACGCTAATGTCAGGCGATCGCGCTGAAACTGTACTAGTTCTTTGGTAAACTGAGCAAAAATCCGTTTCATAAATATAAAAAATATCAAAAAATTCTAGTTTTGCGATCGCTGTACTATACCGATGAAAGCGTCTTCTAGAGAAAAAGAAATGGGGCGGACGCGGGAAATGGTGATTTGAGCAGATTCTATAAGTTTTAGTAGTCGAGGAAGTTCTCGATCGGGGTCGTCAAGGACAATGTGTAAACTATCAGCAAAGATGGAGACACGCCAAGGATCGAGGTGTTGTTTGAGTAAATCGGCAGCAGCTTGGTTTTGGTTGACGATAACCTCCATAAGTTTTCCTGGTTGACTGGCTTTAATCGAACTGGAAGAACCAGAGATGACGGTTTCTCCCGCAACCATAAAACTCATGCGGTTACACTGTTCAGCTTCTTCAAGGTAGTGCGTGGTTACTAAAATAGCTGTGCCGTTGCGGGCAAAGTCATTAATCAGCTTCCAAAACTGGCGGCGTGCAAGCGGATCGACCCCTGATGTTGGCTCATCAAGAAATAGAATATCTGGTTCGTGCATTACCGAAGCACCAAAAGCAACTCGCTGCTTCCAACCACCCGGTAGCTGTCCGGTAAGCATCTTTTCTTGTCCTTCTAACCCACAGATGGCAATCACCCAATCAATTTTCTCCTGGCGTAGTTTGCGAGGTACACCATAAACACCGCAATAAAACTCCAGATTTTCCAAAATCGTTAGGTCATCGTAAAGGGTGAATTTCTGGCTCATGTAGCCAATACGCCGCCGCAATTGAGTACTACGGAGGTTGCTTGTTTCCCCCCCAAGAGAAATGACACCACCACTGGCTTTAAGCAATCCACACAACATTTTAATTGTGGTGGTTTTCCCAGATCCATTGGCACCTAAGAGTCCGAAGATTTCGCCGTAGCGTACCTCAAGGTTGACGCTTTTGACTGCTTGAAAATTGCCAAAAAAGCGGTTGAGGTTGTGAGCGTATATGGCAATGGATGAGGAACTAGGGTTAATTTCTCTATCGCCTGCGACGGTTAACCTGTAGTTTTCCAATTTCCATTGCTGGTTTGTTGCCTTAGCTCTCGGAAATGGAAAAAATTGCGTTGCTAACCCCTGTTGCCGTAAATGGGTAACGAAGACGTTTTCTAATGTCGGGCTACTAGACTCAATACTAAAGTCTGATAATTGTTGCTGTTGCAGCAGATCGTGCACCTGTGTACGACCTAAAGTTATATCCTTGACAAGAACATCAAGGCGATCGCCAAATGTTTGCACATCTACAATGTTTGCTTCTGCTGTCTGTAATAATACTTGCTCGCTTAATTGCAGATTTGACGTATGAACTTCTAGGCGATGTAAAGCTAAACTGGAGCGTAAAGCAGCAGGAGTACCAATTTTTTGAATTTGACCTTCATACATCAAAGCTACACGATGGCAGCGTTCTGCTTCATCTAAGTAAGGTGTAGCAACGACAATGGTCATACCTGCTGCTGATAGTTGCGCTAGCACATCCCAAAACTCTCGCCGTGAAACTGGGTCAACACCTGTGGTAGGTTCATCCAGTAACAAGACTTGGGGCTGTGAAATTAAAACACAGCAAAGTGCTAGTTTTTGTTTCATACCGCCTGAGAGTTGTCCAGCCTGCCTGTCGGCAAACTGCTCCAAGTTCATCAAGCGTAGCAAGCGATCGCGACGCGTCCAAAATAAATCATCTGACACTTGTCGCAAGCCTGCGGCATAACGTAAATTTTCATTAATGTTGAGATCCAAATACAGAGAAAACTGCTGCGTTAAATATCCCGTTATTGAGCGAGCATCCCGTGCAACCTGACCAAATATCTGCACTTCTCCGGCGGTGGGTTCCATCACGCCACCTAAAATATGAAAGGTTGTGGTTTTCCCTGCACCATCAGGGCCAATCAGCCCAAACATCTCACCCTGCTGCACTGTCAAATCGATCCCCCGCACTGCGGCTAAACGACCATAGTGCTTGTGCAAGCCTCGAATGTAAATGCTTTGAGTTGAAATTGGGGCTTGGGGTAAAATTTGAGTGCCACTTGTGACTTTGCGATCCATTGCCTATTACTCTGCACCCTTCAATAGAATCTCTCCATCAGCTGGCATCCCAATCTTGGCACAGGGTAAATCTGTACCAGCGTAGGGTTTTTTAGGATTAAAGCAACTCGCAGGGTTTGCAACACTTATGCGAATACCGACAACTTGCCTGACTCGATCCTTCTGAAAATAGATATTCTCAGGTGTAAACGAGGCTTGGGCATCAATGGCAACTACTTTACCTTTGAGGGGTTTATTAGGTGCAGAATCTAAGAAGATTTTCGCTACCTGTCCTTGGCGCACTTTGCCAATATCCCCTTCCGGGATAAAACCCCTCAAATAAATCGTATAGGGATCGATCACCGTCAGAATGTTCGTTTGACTATCCACTACTGCACCTGGTTCGACACTGCGGGCAGTTACAACACCGTCTAGAGGACTGACAACATTTAGGTCTTTATTGGAATCTTGAATTTGGGTAATCAGTTGTTGTTTTGATGCCAACGCAACTTTGACTTTTGCCTGAGCAGATTTTACTTGCGCCCAAGCAGATTTCAAGGAAGAAGATGTTTGAGCGCGCTTTCTTTTTAAGGCTTCTAACTGGGCGTTCCTAATACCTGGGTTGAAACCGGTTGATTGGGCTTGGGTGAGCGCCGCTTGGGTAGCACTTAACTGCTCAGAAGCTGCATTGACTGCTGCCTGTCGTGCCTGTAAAGTTGCGATCGCAGTGTCGAAGGTAGTTTGTGTTTGGTCAGATTGTTGTTGGGTAACTGCTCCATCATTCAGCAATTTAACATAGCGATCGCGATTTATCTTAGCTAGCTTAACTTCTGCTGCTGCCTGTTTGAGTACTGCCTGGGCTTGTACCACTTGCGCCTTAGCTGCCGCAGTGTTAGCTCGTGCTTGATTAACTTGACCGACTGTATCACCTCGCGACTGCTGTAAATTAAGTTGGGCTTCAAGGATTTGGCTGTTGACTTCTTCTATCTCACCCTGTACCCGCTCTACATCTGAACGAGCCTGTTGTTCGTCAGATAGAGCAGACGCAACCTGTGCGTTTGCAGATTGCAGTTGTCCTTGCAGGAGTTGGTCGTTGCTGTTATCTAATTTAATTAACTTCTGACCCTTTTTAACCGCAGCCCCTTCGCGTACTGCAATCGACTCAATTCGTCCCGAATGCTTGACGCCAATTTCAGTTTCATAACCTTCAATGCGTCCACTTACCTTGAGTATGTCTGCTCTCGGTTGCGGCTGTAAGCTCCAAAATAAATAACCAATACCTGCGATCGTCACCATTGCCAACATCAAAGGAACCGCTTTGGTGCGGTGCTGCTTTGTTGGTTCTACTGGAGCAGGAAGACTTTCTGTGTATTTAGAGACAGTCTGAGCCATGCTATTACCTTTGATTACTAATTTATGGATTGGATTCCCATCTTGCAGCAAGCCTTAAACGAAAGTTTGTACATATATAGATAGGCGCGAAATTATCCCTAACTAAGACAATACAATATGTGTTGTCAATAGAGCTAAGATAAACACAAAATCAACTGCCGAACCCACTAAAGAGCCAAAAATCTTTGTAGGTAAAGCATTACCAAACAACATTACCACTGTTCCTACAAACATCCAAGGCCATTGAATTTCACGCCAAATGTAGAATCCTGCCACACCAACTAATAAAGCGATCAAAATTGTCGGAATTGGTGGTTTACTGTTTTTCGGTTTATATCGCAGACTGCCAGCGACGTTTATTGGTGCTAGTTCCAAGTGTTTAAGATTAGTCACCAATCCCAATCCAATCAAACCAAATGTAATCGTCCAGCAACCAGAGAACAAAATCGGTTTACTTGCCCAGAATACACCAGCAGCACTGGCTAGTTTCACAGCCACTACCACTAACAATGGAATCAATAAATCATGTAATAAGAAGCGCAGACGATTAAGTAATTTTAAAAAACTACCTTCATTAATCAAACGACCCAGCGAAACAATGAGATTGTCATAGGTCATTCCAGCTACCACTAACAGCAGCAACAATATGTTGGCATTGTGTGAGTGTTGCCATAAACTTATGCTCCATGTAGCTAAGATCAAATTAGCTACCGTATAGAGTGGATATAAGATAGCCCCCATAATTTAATTCCTATAATTCCTAGTATTTTTAGAGAACGAAAACTTAGAGGATGTTTGAAAAATAGTTGGCTCTAATTTTAATTACATTATGACCCCCCTTAATCCCCCCTTATAAAGGGGGGAAACAAGAAAAATCTGGTTCCCTCCCCTTTACAAGGGGAGGGTTAGGGTGGGGTAAAAAATATTTGATCCATCAATCATGATTTTTCAAACATCCTCTTAGATTACACAGTTAACTTCTATATATTCTTATTAGCTTCAGCTAATCAACTGAAGCTTTTAAGATATTAGGTATGAGCTAATGATTGCTTGATTGAAAAAGCAATTTTTTATACTTTATCATCACTCTATTTAAAATATTGTAAAGAAATAATTAGTTTTAATTTTCAATTTTTAATTTTTAAATAACTCTGTAGGAAATTTATTTAAATGTTTAAATTAGCATCAAAAAATAGATTAAATACCATTGATTTAACCTTAAAATCTCAGTTTTTTGGTCTAAAAGGGTGTTTGAAAATTCCTCTTGTCGGTAGCAAAACGTTATAGTTCGATCCCCCTAAATTCGCCTTAAAAAGGGGGACTTTGATTCTACTTCCACCCTTTTTAAGGGGAGCTAGGGGGGATCTAGAAGTACTTAAAATCACAGCCAAACAGTTTTCAAACAACCTCTAAAAACGTAATTTTTCTGGTCAGGGTGAAATTGTACAAGATATGAGTCAGGCTAAAGCAAACACATCTAAATAAAATTTCAAAGCCTTGACTGAAATGGACATATACTTGCATCGTGCCATTAGCGGCATTACAAGCACGAGGTTAAAAAATGAAGGGCTAGAGTTAAACTTTAACTCCAGCCCTAAATATGCAGCTTTAGGTAATTCCTAAAGCATTAAGTTGTCTAAGTGGGTGAAGTAAAACCTTGGCTTTGTGTTTGAAATGTTACGGTGAAATTTCCTAGTGTACCACTAAGGAAACTCTGACTCACTGTCTGAACACCCGTTGATCCACCATTAGAAAAACCTACGCCGACTCCTGAGCTTGATCCAACAGCTTGAATACCAGGTGCACCCCCATGAACAGCCTCCAAATCTGTAGCTGATACTTCTTCAAGCAAGTTAGATTGTAATTCAGCGATTTTGATATTAGCCATAATTTCCTCTTTGAGTTTTCTTGGTAATACGTTGACGTATCTTATTTACTATCCTTCTAAAATTTTCCCTGATGATTTTTAAGTAGGGAAAGACTGTGAGAAACCACCAGCAAAAAGAGTAGCAGTGACAGTTGGCGATGCAGTCCCTGCATTTAAGCTAGCAGATGATGTAGTACCGTTTTGAATTCTTCCCGGTCCAATAGTTACACCTGTGCTTATAGCAGATCCAATTGTAGTAAATTGGAAATCACTGCCTCCTCCATTAACTAACCGTAAATCGGCATCAGAAAGTTTCTCGAATTGGCTTTCTGGCTGCAATTCAGATATTTTTATCGTAGCCATAGATTCTATCTATTCAAAAGAAATTAATTGAAATTTGAACTGCTTTAGTTCAACACAATAACTATAAACAATTCACAGAATTTTGCAATACTTTTTTCCTTAACTTTTGTAAATTTAATTATGATATATATGCTAAAAAACAACAATTTAGGTGGGGTATAACGCCACCTAAATTGTTGTCTTAAGTTCTTAACTATCAGAATAATTAATATGCAAATTAGAACTGATTTGATAATCCACTTTTAGATGAATTATCTGGAACACCAGCACTTTTTACACCATTCTTGATCTAAAAGTGCTTTTGCTTTAAGCACTTTTAGATCAAGTGGTAAACAAGCGAATTGTTATTTTATTCCACTAAAAAGTTAGCCCGACCTTATCCATTTTTTTAGGAAAGCGAACCCTACCCCTGAGAGGATGTTTGAAAAGTGATGATTGATGTATCAAATATTTTTTACCCCTCCCTAACCCTCCCCGTATGTATTGGGGAGGGTTAGGGATTTTTTTTGTTTCCCCGCTTTACAAGGGGGGACTAAGGGGGGTAACAACTCAATTAAAATCACACCCAATCACTTTTCAAACAACCTCTTAAACCTTTGTACAACACTAGTTTTACTTTTTTAACTTCATCAATAATCTGTGAAGTTGAAAAAGTATTTGCCAAAAAGCAAGGGTTTTGCCGGATAAAGCAAACCGAGTTTTTAATTTTGGATAAAGTCTAGTTTAGAGTATGTTTGAATTTGCAAACATACTCTAATGGTCAAAGTACTTCGGTTAAATTCTATTACGAAACTTTAAAAAAGGTATTTGAGCTTAACAAGGCTAACGTCGTGTTCCTGTTATTTTTTCTTGATTGGTCTTACTGTTGCTTGAATTAAAGTTCCACCCGCTACTGTTTTATTACCGAAAGCGTCTGCCGTTATTGAAGCAGAACTAATAGTACTAGCGTCTATCTTAGCTCCTGTGTCGTCGTAAACAGCCACTGTTCCACTTGTCAATAGTATAATCGTAGTACCAGCGCCTCCAATTAAGCTTTCGGCTTTCACATCATTTAGAGATTCTAAGTAACTCTGCTGGCAGTCTAAATCATGAATTTTAAGCATACTTCTCCCTTGTTAACTTCCTGTTTACCTTTGATTAACTTCCTATTTAGGATTATTGTCTGAGTACAATCTACTGATTGCTTTTTAGCGTCACAAAAAAGAATAGCACTATTAGAAATGAATAAATAGTAGTTTTACATAATTTTTTGCTTACTATCAGACAAAACCTTACGCTGTCAAGCTATTTACCTGATTTTGTATTTACAGGTTGTTTGAGAAGCGTTTTACTGTAACTTATTTTAAGTACTTTCATATCCGTATAACCCTAGTCACAGATACATTTCAGCCCATAATGACAAGGATATCAATATGATTCATAGCTGAGAAGTTGCTATGGAACTATTACCATTTCTGCGGAGAATATTTAGCGGCTTTTCACGCGATGTTGAGAATAGAAGTGGTTCGCGAATGATATTCGCGAACCGTAAAGAGATAAAATGATTTTTCGATTTTAGGTATTAACAAGCGAGTCTGCCATAACACACCAAAACACTACCTCTATTCTTAGTTAGTATACGTATCGTTAGCAGATAGAAGAGTATTGCAAAGTTCTAAAATCGGGCTGTAAAGCAGAAAGCGATCGCTTGGTGGGTGAGAGATGTCTTTGATAATAGGTTTTTTGACTCTGATTGCCACACAACTATTAAGAATGACTTATTTATATCGATAAAACTATTAAGAATGACTTATTTGTACTGAAATAAACTATAAATAATTACATCATAGATGTTAACTAAATTACACGTGCATCTGCTGCTTGCTAGTATACCTCCAAAGCGAAAAACAATGTGGAATTAACTATTGATTGGATAATACGCGCAATAGTGTGGCTAGGAGAATACTTAGAATATATAAAAAATAGTGTAATTGGGATACAAGTTTGGTCAAGAGGTTAGTTAGAGTTGGAAACCTTGCGCTAAACTTGCTTGTTGTATTCTTTATTACATTTTGTTGTACTGTTTATTACATTTTGTTGTACTGCTTATTACATTTTGAAATTAATGGTTTAATTTTAATTGTTTAAAAGCTTTGTAGAGCCAAGAATGGTTCGTATAAGTTATTCGCGAACCGTATATTTTTTGTTTTATGCACAATAATTCCAAACCGTCAACCCAAGAAGATTTATATGCACGCATACATTGCGTAGTTCAAGCTAAACAGCATCTGGAGAAAGAAATCCAAGCAATAAGTGCTTCGGGGGAGGTAGCTGCATCTTCCTGTTGGATTGTTCGCTATCTGGCTAAAGGGAGGAAGTCAGTATATTGGTATTATAAACTACAGGCTAGTGCAGCAATATTTCCAACAAAGATTGATGGTAAGAGTTCTCGTTACAAGCATTTAGGTAAAGCTGGTAGTAAAGCGTACTTAAAAGCTGTAGAACAAATTTTTCTCAGAGCCAAAATTGAAGCATTAGATCGTTCAATTGAAACTTTAAACCAGGGTTTGAAAGATTTAATCCAAGAAACTTCTAAATACAACAAAGATGAGTAGTGGGTTCGTGAATAATGTGACCTTGGCAAAGAGTTTTAGCCTTAACTGAACTGTATTGCCTTATATAGGAATCATATTTGATTTCTGAAAAAATCTCGGTAGTCAAGTAATGGACTGTCATGGCTAAAATGATTGCAAAAAATTGTAGGTTGGGTGGAGGCTTTGCGTAACCCAACCTACGTCTACGTCTAATATCATGTCCGCATAATTAGTTATGCTAACCACAGTCATTACACCCCACCCCCAACCCTTCCCCGCTTGCGGGGAACTCGGGGCCCCTCTGGGGATTAGGGGCAGGGAGACAACGCGTAGCTTTGGCGGGGTGGGGTTCTTTCTTCTTTTTGATTTATGCAAGAGGTCTAATGAACTATTTTGCGTAAACAGTCCACTACGTGCATTTCAAAAATCAAATACTAGTCTTATATGTGGGTAGTTACTAAAGTTGATTTCGCGCTTTAAGTTGTAGATATCGCTCAACTAACTGATCGGCAATTTGATTTGCTGGGGCGTCTAGTACCAATACACCTTTTTGTTTCAGTTGGGCATAAGCTACTTGTCGTTGCATTAATAAATCTAGTGCTACTGCACGGGTATAAGCACCTGCAACATCATCTGTAAAGGTGTGTGCTAGACGATCGACTTGTGGATCTCGCAAAGTAACGCAAAATGGAAGGTAGCGGGGTGCTAGTTTGGAGAGTGCTGCTAGGAGTTCTGTAGAGGCAGTGACATCAACTAAGTCAGTAATTACTACTACAAGCGCCCTCCGAGTTTGTCGCTGCAAAACATTTGTCACCGCTCCCAAATAATCAGATTCAAATAACACTGGTTGAATTGGAGTTAAGCGATCGATTAGCTGATTCAAATGATGTTGACCGCGTTCTGGGGGAATCCACGTATGCATTTGGCGGTCAAATACACCAATACCCACGCGATCGCCTCGATGTAAACCTGCCAAAGCTAAGGATAAAGTTGCATTCAATCCCCAGTCAAATCGCTGCAAATTCTGCACTTTTGCCGTCATTAACCGGCCGCGATCGAGTAAAATCAGTAACGTTTGTTCCTGTTCTGGTTCTAGAACCCTAACCAGTGGCATGGCATTACCATAAGCCCCAACCCGACGGGCGGTAGCTTTCCAATCAATAAACCGCAAATCATCACCAGTGCGATAGTTTCGCAGTTCGGCAAACTCTGTACCAATACCAGTTTTGCGAGATTGGCGCATCGATCCCGATGATTGCAGTGTCAGACGAATTGTGAGCGATCGCAATCCCACTAAATCAGGATAAACTTTCACTGGCAGACTTTGGGGAATTTGCCAATCATCCCAAGCTAATCCCCAAAGCCCCAACTGTCGGACTTGAATATTTCCCCAAGGAAACTCTCCCCGTTGTGTCGGGTGGACAGTATACGTCAATTCTTCAGTGCTGTTACTGGGAATAATAGCGCTGAGTGCAGGTGCAGACACGCCAAATCCTGTTGGGTAATAGTCGCGGATTTCAATTTGGGCGTCGGTATTTTGTGATGTCACCTTCAGCACCACTGGATTATCCCGGCCAATGGATAATCGTGACGGTAATTCGCGGATAATTTGCACGCGAGAACGCCGTATCCGCAAACCATCTGCAACCATCAGTCCGAGAATGATGGCATCAAATAGCACAGTGATGGCGATGGTTGCTTTAACAATCAGAAATAAGGATAGGATCGGGGCGATCGCAATACCCAAAACCAATAATAAATAAACTCGTCTGGAAGGAACCATTTTTTAGAGTGAGAAGTTAAATTTTAGGTATAAAGTGAATTCAATGTAACCGAAATAAGAAGACTTGCTAAATTCTTATATTTTTTTATTGTAGAAAAATAGTCACCTACTGTACTATTTTTTTGGGTTTAGAAGAACTGCAAGCACACGGATACGAGCATTGATCCGCCGAGGCGATCGCCCCTGTACTCCTATACTGGAAGTATGCCTACGGTGTACACACAAGTCGAAAAATTCTCTACCCACATTTTTGTCAGAGTGAAACTGTCACACAGACAGGCAATCCCGCCCTGAACTAAAGTTCTGGGCTGATAGCTGAAGTCCCCTAAGCGTGGACTGAATTAATCATTTAGTCCACGCTTAGTGGACTTTAGCTATGAGACTCGGAATTCATTCCGAGGCGGGATAGAAACGCAGTGTGAGATTTATTAATAAAGATATAACTGCGACAGACTTGTGTGTACACCGTAGCCCGAAGAGCGGGGAGGGGGGTGCAATGATTGTGGAAATCATAACTGATTACCCGGACATAATATTAGAGTTCGCCCCAGTAACCATAACACTCCACAACAATAAGTCTGGAAAACCGTTCGATCTACTGAATTAAGAAGGGTTTGCAAATGTTAACTAGCAAACACACATTTAGGGGATGATATAAAATGTCATGTTCTTTGTCATAACTCAGGAGTTTTATGGCGATCAAATCTTCAAATTCTTTTTTAGCGGTAGCACTGGCGATCGCTTCTTTGAGTTTTCCCGTATCTGTCAAAGCCGATACCGTGAATGCCCGTTGCGATGTATTCCCAAAAGGAGAAGACCGCGCCACATCCTCTGGGCCGTGTACCTTTTCCCAACGACAGGGTGCGGTTAGCATTCAACTGGAAAATGGTAATAGCTATGACCTGCTCCCTTCGGGGAATCGACCCGGCAATTATCGCGATCAAAATGGTGATGCTGCCTATCGACAATCTGGACTTGGCGATCGAGGACAGATTTATCGTCTCGCCAATGAATCGATTTTTGTCTATTGGGATACATCTGCCAATCGACAAAACTCAGGTAACAGAAATGGTAGGGTTGCTGCTAGGCGTCAGCCGGAAGCGGGTACTACCGTCTCTCGGTTGGGCGATCTAGTGGGGGCAAGGGCAGGACAGGCAGAAAACGCAGTGAAAAAACGGGGCTATCGATGGGTCAAGAGTGATGGTTCGGGCTACAGCTACTGGCTAGAAGGCAAAACCAACTACTGTGTAACAATCCAAACAGACCAAGGACGCTACCAATCGATTGTTTACACGGGGGGTCCACAGGATTGTCAGAAGTAGTTGCTAAACCTCGTCTACCTTGAAAACCGTAGTTTTGTAGGTTGGGTGCAGCGATCGCGTAACCCAACATAAAATTTGGTGGTAATGTTGGGCTGCGTTTCACTCCACCCAACCTACATAAATATATCTTTTAAAAAACTCTAGGTTTCAAGATAGATGAGGTTTATCTAGAAAAACAATCCAATTTAGAGGGCTGTCAATTATTGGAACTTAGAGAAAAAGTAGCCAGACTAGAAACGAGTTCTGCCAGTGCTCCAGTCGCCTGAATCGCAAGTACCACGGAAATCCTCAATCCCATTAATGGCAATCCGTCCACTGCGTCGATCGATTTCAACACGCGGATGATTTAGCCCATTCACTCGGTATTTCCCCGTGATTTGCTCCGGTGTGACACGGAGATCGTTGAGGTTCCACCATCCATTAGTACCGCCGGAATTAATTGGCGGGATCAGCCTTCCGCCCAGATGAATTTTTCCCTGCATATTACGAATCTCGACTTGAACCTCGGAATCGAACTCGCTTGTCGAAGACTCTACACGATTTTGCGGTTCATAGCGATGACGACGTGAGTTCCATTCATAGCTGTTGCGGCTTTCAACACTTGGTTTGCGACCTTCACCGTAGCAGATTAAGGTCAGTCTTTGCCGCACTGAGTCGTCACTGTTGCGCTCAGGTGCGCCTTGCTCCCGGAGATAGGTATCGATCGCAGTTTGAGCTTTAGCGATTTCTCTTGAACTACAGGAACGACCATTTTGAAGTAGCTCCCCTTGAGGGCTAAAAAGGACAGTGCAACCGCTTCCTCGTGTCATCCCCGTCACACTTAAATTACCATTGTCTACAGTATCGATTATCGCTTGAGCATTCACAGAACTTGCGACCGTAAGCGTAAGTAAACCCAGCGCGATCGGCGTTAAAGCCCGCAATGTTTTCATTGTTATGTTGATTGTTATTTTGAATAGATATGAATTTATTGGATAACTCTATCACCAAGAGGTTGAATGGTAAAGTCAGTAGACCGAAAAGTATCGCAACCAGCAGAGAATTTTATTATTTCTGCGCTTTTTGTTTTTCAACGTCAACTATAAATCAATACGCTTGGGTTAAGGGCTAATTGTACAAAATTGTGGGTTTTCGAGACGCGATAAATCGCCGTCTCTACAAGTGTTTTGGTCTTATCTGAACTGTATTGGGTTTTAATAATCAGCTTGCACAAATACAAAATTTGCCCTCAACCCCTTCTCCCAAAATTGCGAGAAGGAGAGCCAATTTCAAAGTCCCTCTCCGTTGGGAGAGGGATTTAGGGTGAGGGCTGATATTACTCCTCATTTATCAACTTTATTTCTTCAGGGAGTAAGGTAGTTTCATCTTTAGGAGGTTCGCCATCTATGGATTTGGCTATAGTTATATACGGTTTGATAATTAGACTGACACCAATTGTCCAACCTAATGCAACCATCCAACCTGCGAGAATATCACTAGGAAAATGAACCCCTAGATACAGACGACACCACGCAATTGCGATGATGTATAAGCTGCCGAATATGAGAACCAACCAGCGCCAAGAGGTAGCCCAAGTTAAGAACAGAAAAATTGCTACCAGTGTTACACTCGTCATCGCATGAGCGCTGGGAAATGCAAAACTAGACTCAGGCGCAATGGACTCCCACAATTGTGGACGCACTCGATGCATTAATTGCTTTGCGATGCGGTTGATGATGACGCTTCCTGCTGAGGCGGTGAGTAAATAAGCTAGCGATCGCCAGCGTTTTTTAAATATTAACATGAGTGCGATCGTACCCAAAATCAGTATCGCCGTCCAAGGCAACCCAATTGTAGCTAGGGCGACAGCTAAAGCATCTAATTGTGGGTTTGCTGTAGAATGAACTGCTAACAGAATCGGCACATCCCACGGAAAGCCCGCTTGATTCTCCCATATCCTCACTGTCAGGATTTCAAAAATCTGCAAAGGTAAATAGACTCCGATCAAAAGGAGTAAAAGCGATCGCCAACGAGCAATCAACAGGTTTTCGAGAAAATCAAACGGCGATTGACTCTCTTTATTGATTTGTTTCTCTTTTTCCATATCTAAATTTAAAAGGCGATCGATGACTTCACTGATTACAAATTACTGGAAACTTGAGAAGTTCCACAATGTTTACAGTATGACAAATGCTTATAAGTAAGATTATGACAGTTATGGCATTCAATATACTGATAATAACCGCAGTGTGGACAGTAAGTATCAAGATGTCGAATCTTCTTGGCACAATTGACACATCGTGATTTTTGAACTCTGCTAGCGGCTTGGACTTTAGCGTTAAAGACAAATTTTTGAAAAAACTGGATGATTCCAAAACCAATAACTGGAATCAGCAAGATATAAACATAATTTATCAGGAAAAGTAAACCGCCAAAAATGGCGCTAATTATATCAAATAAGAATTTAAATATTGCACCTATTTGCAGGAATTCAAAGATTTTAACGATTAATGGGATAAAAAAGATAACTAGCAAATGCCAGCTAATTAGCGAGACGAGTCCATATCCTCTTCTTTGGGAAAATTTATGAACTAATAAAGCAATTAGAATTAGTGGTAAAAGAAAGAGAGACTGAAAACCAAGCTGAATACTTGGATACCAAAATGATGCCTGATGATAGCCTTTGTCAACTTCCTGGAATCGATTGTCATCTTTAATAAATGTTATAAAACTAATGCTTTCTGGTTTGGCAAGCAGTTCATTTTTCAGAGTAGAAATTTCTTGTTTCAGAGTAGAAATTTGACGATTATTTGCTTCTAATGTCTGTTTAGCTTTTTCAGCACTGACTTGATTAATTGATTGTTCGCGACCTTGTCCGGCAATTTTTTCTAATAGCGTTGAGTCATACTGAGATTGAATAGTGCTATTGGTTTGTTCAAGCCTACTGGTTTTCGCTTGTTTTTGAGCGATATTTATAATGATTTGCTGCTTTTCAGGATTGTTAATCTTATCTTTGTAATCGGCATATTGCAAGCACGTTTGAGAAACCTTACCCAGATGTCCTGCTTCGGCTTGTTGATAGTTTCGCCGAAAACTATATTGATTGTTTGTGTAAGATGACAATGAAAGGCTAACAATTTCATAGTCTTTATCTTTAGTGGTTTTCGCCCGGTAATTCTGCCACTCTGAATAACATGGATAAGCTTCAGTCGGACTGATATGCCATCTGCTAATATCATCGAGTCCGGTAAAAACATTAATCAAGATAAAAATATCAATTATAATAATGACAACTAAACTGACTTTATTCAGTGGTTCGTTGTTGATTGTTCTTGTTCTGCTGAAAAATTGGCTCAAAAGACGGCGAATTCTGGTAAACATATTGTCTTTTAAATAAATAGAAATTCAATCCGAATCAATTTTATATGATCGGTAGTGAATAGCTGGACAAAAATACATCTACCCATCTGAAGATTTGTTAACTACTGACTAAAAACAAAATCCCCGACAACTTTTACGAAGTCGGGGATCTGTGGTTTTCAATTCTGACAAATCAGGCTGCGATCAAAAATATCATGGCTTTCACCTGAAATCTCTACTTAATACCGCTCGGCTTAAGAATATTCGTAGGTTGGGTTGAGCAATAGCGAAACCCAACAAACCACAACAAATATTGGGTTTCGTTCCTCAACTTAACCTACAATTTTCTATTTGTTAGGCAAAACCTACGCAGTATTGCAACCCTACTCAACCCTATTTAGCAGCGAAGTAGGCTTCTAATGCCTCAGAACCACCAATTAATTTACCATCGATAAATACTTGAGGAACTGTTGTCGCACCTGCAACTGCTTTTAGCGATCGCGTGGTGATATCCTTACCCAAGGTAATTTCTTCGTAGTTGATGCCATGTTCCTTGAGCATTTCCTTAGCACGGGCACAGAATGGACAACCCACTTTCGCAAACAGGGAAACTACTTCGGGCTTTACTGCTTGGGGGTTGATGTATCTGAGCATTGTCTCAGCATCCGATACCTTAAAGGGATCTCCAGGCTCTTCTGGTTCAATAAACATCTGGTTAATTACACCATCTCTCACCAGCATAGAATAGCGCCACGATCGCTTCCCAAATCCCAGGTCTGATTTATCTACCAATAGACCCATACCTTCAGTAAATTCACCATTTCCATCAGGAATTAATGTGATATTTTCTGCCTCTTGATCCTTTGCCCATTCGTTCATCACAAAGGCATCATTAACAGAAATACAGATAATCTCATCGACACCATTTTCTTTGAAAACCGGAGCCAATTCGTTGTAGCCAGGAAGATGAGTGGATGAACAAGTCGGAGTATAAGCACCCGGTAAAGAGAAGACAACTACTGTCTTATTAGCAAATAGTTGATCGGTTGTCACATCTACCCACTGGTTATCTTTGCGAGTATGAAAAGTGACATTGGGTACTCTTTGTCCTCGATGATTGGGTAACATAATTTTGCTTGCCTTTAGTAATCAACTTCAGTCATAACCTATCATGGGAGAACTGGTACAATGTAACTATCAATCGGCTAAGAAACTTCATTAATGAATGGAGCGATCGCTGCTACAAATTCAGTGGTTGATTCATAGGGTAAAACATTACGCCCGTTTATTTTTATACCTCGACTTTTAGGCAAACAAGCAAGATAGTGAGCCAAGCGTTCATCTGGCGTTTCTTTTTTATTGTCTTGGCTAATACTCGATGTAGTTTCCCCCATAACCGCTAATGTTGGTTGACCAATAGAGGCAATAAAACTAGTATAATCATCTCGCCAAAACCCTGCTAAAAAAGAAAACACTGCATGGCGGCTAGCAGGATTTTCTGCACCTGCAAGCAATGTATTTAACCACTCTGTATCCACACCATTTTCAGAAGCAAATAGTTGACGAATCGAAAAAGAACGCAAAAATTTTGGAGTGCGTGCATAGCGATAAAAAGCACTGCCAAAAGCCGAATCTAAGACATTCCAAAGGAATTTTTCTTGCCATTCTGGTGGTTTATTTGTCATCAAAGCCCACGCTGGCGGCCCAGAAAGTACCAGTCCGGCAATTAAGTTTGATTCTTTTTGGACTAGTTGGATAGCAACTGGCAATAAAGCACCTTGTACTACTAGAATAACAGGTTTTTGGACTACTTTTTGTAAAAAGGATTGCAACTGTTCTGCCCAATCACTAGGAGTGTAAGCTATACGGGGCATTTCACTTTCACCACATCCTAGTAAATCAGGGTTGTAAATTAAATTACGCTGACCTGAGTTATACCACTCGCGACAAAATCGTTGCCAAAATCGCCGCGACAATCCCACGCCAATTGGATGAATTAACAGTAAGGGAATGCCCTCAGATGTTGTATTAATTGGTTGATGAACTTCGTAGGCACAACGATAATTCTGCCAACTATAAAACTGGCTAGGAGATGCTGTTAAATTGGTTGTGTTAGCTACAGCAGATGGTTGCATAATTCCTAGTTTTTAATACTTGCTAAAAAATCATCTGTGGATGAATCAACTCGTATCCAGCTTCTTTGAGCTTTTCATTCGATACCCAAGCATTATATGGGCGAGTACTCTTAATAGATGTATCCCATTTAACTTTGGGTAAATTATGTTTTTCAAATAAGCTATCTAGCAAGTCTCGGCTGGTGAGATGTGCATCATCTACCAGATTGTAAATTCCTTGCAAACGACGGTGACGGGCAAATTCTATCGCACCAACAATATCATCTAGATGAACCCAATTTGTGGTATCCTCACCATTGCCCGGACGGGTTGTACCAGAATATCTACCAAATATTTTCAACAGTTCTCTACCAGTTCCATAAATCCCTCCTAAGCGGAAGATACAAACACGGAGATTTTCGCTAGATGCTGATAGCAACACCTCTTCTGTCTTTCGGAGAATTTGGGCATTTAAATTAGGAGGTGCAAGGGGTGTTTCTTCATCTACCCATACACCATTTCTGTCACCATATACTGCATAACTACCTGTGTATATTAATTGTTTTACACTCTTAATCTGTTGTAAGCACGAAACTAAAGTTTGGGCAGTTTGTAGGTAAGCTTCTTCATAAACTTCGCTATTTTTTGCCCCAACACTCAAAAGTACAACATCTTGATTATGCAAAACTGATTTTAGACTATTTATGTCATTACCACAGGTAACTACAACTCTTTGAGATACTGATTGTAGGGCAGGGACACGCTCAGACGAAGTTGTGGTTACACTGACAACAAAATTCATATCTTGCTGCCAATATTGAGCAACTTTATAACCAACATAACCACAACCAATGATTGCAACGTTCATGACAAATTAGACACAAATAAATTAAACTACTCATTGAGACGATTTTCTCAATTAATTGTCTGGAAGTAAATAATTTTAACAGTCCAGAGCTAACAGTCAATCATTAATAGTACAGAACTTTTTACCTAATGACTATTTTGCTAATTCTTTCTCAATTGTGGCAATTATCTCTGGTGAATTGGGCTGGACACTACTATTAAATCGAGCTACCACTTCACCTTGCTTATTAACTAAAAATTTTTCAAAGTTCCAAGCAACAGTTCCCGTTGGCTCAACGGCTTTAGTAAGTCGCTCATAAAGTGGATGCTGCTGTGAACCTTTGGCATGAACTTTATCGAATAGTTCAAAGGTAACACCATATTTACTCGTGCAGAATTGCACAATTTCCTCATTGCTTCCTGGTTCCTGCGCTCCAAAATCGTTACAAGGGAACCCCAAAATACGTAAACCTGCTTCTCCATACTTTTGGTTCAACTTTTCTAACCCCTCGTATTGAGAAGTATAACCACAGAAGGAAGCCACATTTACAATTAAGAGTACCTGACCGCTGTAGTCGTTTAATTGCTTATCTTCACCGTTGATGGTCTTGACTGCAATATCCAAAATTGTGTTACTCATCTGAAATCTGATTGATAGGGAATATTGCCAAGTCTCCCATATTACAGGTACTCTAAACTCGGTTTCTTTAAGGAAATTAGGTTTGTTAGCCTTGTTGTAACAATTCGATGTAAGTCATGTAGTTGCAAAACGCTGTATCTTGTATAAATAGCTCGACCAAGCTGCCATCTCAGGATAAGTGCGGGAAATCTGCGTTGCTTTTAATACAAAAACTTTGAGTGTAGTGATGAAATGACATACCTTTAAAGTCACAAATAATTAACTCTTTGTATAAAAAATTAACAACATCCAGAATTATCCAATTTATGATATCGGAAAATACTTAGCGAGATCGGCGATAATTTTTCAATATACCCGCACAGGTAAGTGGAATAAGGCAGGGTTATTTTTGGGTGGTGGCTTTGATTTATTAGGTATACAAATTTTAGGCGTAGGAGCGATCGCAGTTTTCAACGTCGGCTTTAGCTTTTTGATGTTTGGTGGTCTCAAAGCGCTGGGACACTTGCGTGTCATTATTCAAGAAAATTTTGAGCAATTTCTCAGCCAATTTTTTTCCAAGATTAAAGATTAAGTAAAGAAGACTTGACTATTTCAGAAAATACATCATAAATTTCTTACGGAGAACTATAAAAAATATTTACAGATGTGCCAATAGTTTCTTAAACTCCTACTAAGGTTATTTGAGTTTCTGGTTTTTAAACAAGTGGTCTAAAGGAAAAATATCAAAAACCACTGGATCTAACTTCGGACGGTAGTTTTTTTGTTTAAAGTGTTTTTTCCCTTTTTTAAGGATGGTTTGGAGGATGATGCTCAAATTTATGTATAAACAAAAATCGAAACCAAAAAAGAGGCATTTGTCTGCAAGAAATTACGATATCAATTCACAATCCAACTCTAAAGTCAAGCTATTTAATCTGATTAAGCGACTTTCTCCCAGTTGGCAAGCTTGTTTACCTATTGCTTGTCTGATTGTGTTGGGTTGGGGTTATGCCGCAGTTGCCCAAACTCCAGCCGCAGCGCCAACGACAGCAGAACTCAAAATTGCTATTGACACCCTGTGGGTAGCGATCGCAGCTTTTTTAGTGTTCTTCATGAACGCTGGTTTTTGTATGTTAGAAACTGGCTTCTGTCGTCAGAAAAACGCTGTCAATGTTCTTTCCAAAAACTTGATTGTATTTGCTCTGTCTACCGTTGCCTTTTGGTCAATCGGTTTTGCCTTAATGTTTGGTGATGGCAATGACTTCATTGGATTGAATGGGTTTTTCTTAAAAGGAGTAGATAACAGTCCCGCTACCGCAGACGCTTATAAAGGTGTCTTCAGTGCCATTAATTGGGCTGGTGTACCTTTAGCAGCCAAGTTTTTATTCCAGCTAGTGTTTGCTGGGACAGCTGCAACAATCGTTTCTGGTGCAGTAGCCGAACGGATTAAGTTTGTTGACTTCCTAATTTTCAGCCTCTTACTTGTAGGTATTGCCTATCCCATTACCGGACATTGGATTTGGGGTGGTGGTTGGCTAGCAGACAGAGGCTTTTGGGATTTTGCCGGTTCTACGGTGGTTCACTCTGTAGGTGGCTGGGCAGCTTTGATGGGAGCAGCATTTCTTGGGCCCCGTCTTGGGAAATATCAAGACAAGCAAGTTGTAGCAATGCCCGGTCATAACATGAGTATTGCTACATTAGGCTGTTTGATTCTGTGGTTGGGCTGGTTTGGTTTCAATCCCGGTTCTGTAATGGCTGCCGATCCCGGTGCGATCAGTCATATTGCTCTAACCACTAACATGGCTGCTGCTGGCGGTGGAATTGCCGCCACCATCACAGCTTGGTTGTACTTAGGTAAACCAGACCTGTCAATGATTATTAATGGTATTTTGGCTGGCTTGGTTGGGATTACAGCATCTTGTGCTTACGTAGGTGTCGCTAGTTCTTTAGTAATTGGCTTCATTGCTGGAGTACTGGTAGTTTTCTCTGTAACATTCTTTGACAAACTTGGCATTGATGACCCAGTGGGAGCTACCTCAGTTCACTTAGTTTGTGGTATCTGGGGAACCCTAGCAGTTGGTCTATGGTCTGTTGGCCCTGGTGTTTTTACCTGGTATACACTTGGCCCAGAAAAAGGTTTATTTTCAGGTGGTGGCTTGGGACAGTTTGGTGTCCAGTTGCTAGGCGTTGTCTCAGTGGGTGGCTTCACTGTTTTACTCAGTAGTATTTTTTGGTTGGCACTAAAAGCGACTTTAGGTATTAGAGTATCCAAAGAAGAAGAATTAGAAGGTTTAGATATCGGCGAACACGGTATGGAAGCCTACAGTGGATTTCTTAAAGAAGGTGATGCAACAGTATTTTCTGATGAACAAAGCTCAATTGGGAGAGTTTAGGGTAAATATTTCTTTGGTTCATTCTTTGGCATATTCTTAATATGAGCTATCAAGACACCATTAGTCGATTGAACTGATTCCGCAAAATTCTCTATCCAAGCAAAGAGAAGTAGGGGGTTTTATACCTCCTACTTTTTGCCTGATTATTACTTTATCAAGAAAGGCAGGAGGCAGAGGGCAGGTGGTCACTGAGCGTAGTCGAAGTGAGGCAGAAGGAAAATTGCCCGACGCTCTTCGGTAGCGTATCGTAGAGACGCTATGCCGTTGGCATACCCCTATGGGTCGCAGACAAGCCTCTAGTTCCCGTAGCGTCTCCCTTTAAGAGAAAAGAAGGCTTTACGCTGCACTATCTCCCCCCTTCCCTCTGCCCCCTGCCCCCTGCCTCCTTCAATAATTTAGCGATCGCATTTTACCTTGTGAAAATTTTATGCTTAAAGGTTTAAGAGTTAGTATGCTGCTATTGGCAGTCATGGGAAATTTGGCATGGTCATTTAGTGCCAAAGCAAATTTTAATGGCAAACTCACCGTGGAAATTGATGGCTTGAAAAATAAAAAAGGACAAGTCTGTGCCAGTATATTTGCTAGCAGTGAAGGATTTCCTAGCGATGGCGATCGCGTCTTACAAAAACAGTGTACCAAGATTACTGAAAATCCCTTACCAATTACCTTTGATAACTTGAAAGCAGGTAGTTACGCCGTTGCTGTCTTCCACGACCAAAATAATGACCGCACTCTCAATAGCAATATTTTTGGTATACCAAGCGAAGGTTTTGGATTTTCCAGCAACCCAGAAATTCGCACAAGAGCGCCCAAATTTAGCGAAGCAGCATTTTTAGTGGCAGGGCCAAATACCAATATCCAAATCCAGTTGAAATATTTTTAAGCTCATAGCAAATTAAGCTTGGTACACTGCCAATACTTATCCCTGGATTTCTCACCCTATGAGTGAGAAATTCGGATTATCGGGTTTTGGGGAAAAGGGGAAGAAAAAACCTTTAACCCAAACCCAGTAACCTTTTCCCAAAACCTGATTCCTAATTAAAAATGCACAAAGCGAGAAGTATTTGGGTACACTAAGAATCTCTATGGTTGTGAATCACGATCGGAATCTTCCTGTAGACTCTGTTGCTCCTGCAAGTCACGTATTCGTATTCGATTCATCTGAGTTAGAGCATATCGTGCTGTTGCTTGCACATCGGGATCTGGGTCTTCTAGGGCATGGTGCAACATCTGACTCATGTGACCCATCATGTCATAAATGCGCGTCAGGTCACGGATCGCATTTTGCCGCACTTGTGGACTTTCATCTTGAATTGAAATTGCTAAAGCACGGTTCATTGGTTTGAGTGTGCGGATGCCAATTTCTGACAAAGCTGCCAAGATTAAGCTGCTTTCTTGAGAGTCAGCATCAATTATCAGGTCAACCAGATGCTGAATTGCCCGCGAATCTCCCTGCTGACCTAAATCCCAAATAGCCTTGCGCCGCTTTGTTGGGTCAGAACTGCGTAAATCTTGAATTAATTCCTCCACGATATTGAGTTTTGCAAGACGGGAAGTTTTTTCTGGTAGCAGTAATTGTGTGGAAAATGGCGGTGGTGGTGGTGTTTGTAGACTAGTGACAGTCTCCACTAAAGGTGGTGTAATCGGTTCTTTGTTAGCTTCAGTCAAACTTTTAGGCTCTGATATTTCGGACTTTTGCACTTGCTTGACCTTCTGAAACGACCTCAGCAGATAAAAAAGTCCGCTAGTACATCCTAAAACTCCAATGGCAAATAGTAACCACCAGACAAAACCTCTCCCAGATGCTTTGGGATTTGCAGAAGTCGGAGCAATAGAGGTAACTATTGGGGAGGTAACTTTTGGAGAGGCAACTATTGGGGAGGTAACTTTTGGAGAGGTGACAAACTGCTTTTTAGCCTCTATTGCTGCTTGCAGTTTCACCTGAGTCGCCGGGCCAGCAATCCCATCTAATTTTAAACCCTTTACTTTCTGGAATTTAGCTACAGCGATTTCCGTACTGGCGTTATACTGTCCATCTACTAGACCCCTGTAGTACCCTAACTGCTTTAATTGGGTTTGTAGTCTCTGCACATCTGATTTTCGACTACCATATCTCAAAACAGCCGGACTAGCAGTAACTGTCGAACTAGCTTGTGCAAGTTCTAAAATTTTAGGTGCTAGGTTAGGTGTAGCTGCACTTGAGCGATTTGGGTAAAAACCCACGCAAGAAAAACAGGTAAATATCAGAATTGAGGAACGGCATAGCCTCATATTGCAAGTTCCAGCCTGAACGTGCTTTTCAAATCTTCGATACCACAATAGCTTCTAGACCACCAAATGTTAACTGTCATTTTTAATTGGGAATTGGGAAAAAGGAGGCAGGAGGCAGTGTTTCGACTACGCTCAACAACCAGGTAGAAGTTCTTTAATTTTAAATTTTAAATTTTGTTAGCGCAGCGTTAGCGAGTCTGCGAGCGTCATTTTTAATTGATTTCTCCCTCATCTCCTACTTAATTACTAATTAAAAATTATTTTAACAACTTAGGGTAATATTTCTGGTTCAGATTCTCTAACTGCGAGGCTTATGGGGTTCAATTTTTTAGCAGATGCTTCTAAAACTGGTTGTTGTATATTAGCTATTTCGCCGACAGTAACTGTGTCGTTTTGTCCTCCTAAAGTATCACGTTGGTTAATGAGATAGATGCTGATTAAAGTGAGAAATACTCCTACCCACTGCAACGGACTGAGGACTTCTGAGAGAAAAAGATTGCCGAATAGTAGCGCAAAGACGGGTGTCAGGAAGGTGAGAGAACTAAGACTCGTAAGACTGCCACTAGAGGCAAAGTAGAAGAATAACCCATAAGCGATCGCACTGCCAAATACGGTAGCATAACCCAAAGCCATGAAATCAGATCCTCCCAGATTTTCCCACTGCTGGGATTCAACAACTGATGAAATTCCCCATAGTGGCAATCCGCCCAAAATCATGTGCCATCCTGTAGCGCTTACAGGGTCAGCATATCGGCATACAAACCGAATCAACACTGTTCCCACTGCCATTGATAGTGCTGCTAACAGCATTAACCACTCGCCACTAGCAAATAAATCTTGCCAGTTGCCGATTGTTATATTTGCGCCTGAGTCGAAAAAATGTAAAATCCACTCATCAGGTAAGCCAATTAAACTAATACCTGTGACTCCCAAGCCTAGCCCCAGCCATCCCCAAAAACCAATGTGTTCTTGGAATAGCCACAACGACAGCAAAGCAACAGCCAAGGGTTGCGAGTCAATCATCACAGACCCTAACCCTGCGCTAGTTCTGACTAATCCCTCTGCCAAAAAGCCTTGAAACAGCGTCCCATCTACTAGGGCAAATAAGGCAATCCACAGCCAGGCAGCCCAACCCTTCGGCTGGGGTTTACCCATGAATGCTGCTGCAATCAGAATTAACATCCCTGCTGGTATCAGACGCACACCTGCCATGAATAGCGGTGTGGTATGGGGTATGACTCCTTTCATAGCTACCATTGCCGTCCCCCATAGGAAAAAGGGGGCGATTAACAACAGGGGGGCGAAGGGAAGTCGAGATGCACTGAGTTTCAGTTGCATGGGTTTGCTGATACCTTTGTTTAACAAGCGCAAAAATTGCTTTACCCAATTTTACCGAATTATGTAGTTTTGCGTAGATATCGTCTTTGGTGAATGCTTTTCTTTTTCGCGTAGCGTCTTGGAGACGGTGAAACTCTCCAGCCTGAGCCTACGCAAGGCAAAAGTTAAAACCTGGATTTCTCACAAGTGAGAAATCCAAGGGGTGTGGGAGGTGTGGGAGGTGTGGGAGGTGTGGGAGGTGTGGGAAAATGGGGAAGAAATCTTACCCCCCACACTCCCCACACTCCCCACACTCCCCACACTCCCCACACTCCCCACACTCCCCACACTATGCGTGAGAAATCCGGGAAAAGTTAACACTGAGCGTTCGCGCAGCGTCTCGCAGAGAAGTCGAAGTGTCAAAAGTTAAAAGAATTATATTCCGAGCTTCTTGCGCCGTTTGCAATGGTATGTTTATTTACACCATGCTGTATTAGTGCGATCGCTTGTACCAGAAATACGCTGTAAATCAGATTTGATTTTTGAAAAAATCACCTACTCTTAAAGCTTATGTATGAAAAAATTGCTATCCCTATTTTAAGTCTCATGTTTGCAACGCTCATGTCTAATGTGGTAGCTGCTGAGACTGTGATGAAAAAAGTCGCCAGAACAGGAGTATTAACAGCTGGTACTAGTAGAGATGCGCTACCTTTTGCCTATGTGGATAGTCAAGGAAAGTTAAATGGCTATTCTGTAGATATGCTGATTCTGATTAAAGAGCAATTAGAAAAAGAAACCGGAAAAAAAATTAAACTGCAATTAGTTGGTCTTAGCCCCTCTGAGCGGATTCCGAAAATAGTTAATCAAGAAGTTGATATTGTCTGTGATGCTAGTAGTTTTACATGGAAGCGAGATAAAAAAGTAGATTTTTCTGTCAGCTACGGTGCGACTGGAACCCAATTATTAGTTAAGAAAGGAAGTAATCTAGGTTCTCCTGAATCACTTATTGGTAAGCGAATTGGTGTGCTGGCAGGAACCACAAATGAGCAGGCGATCGCTCGTGTACAACCCAAAGCTAAACTGGTATATTTTAAAACTAGGGCAGAGGGATACACCGCTTTAGAAAAAGATACTATTGATGCTTTCTCATCCGATAGCATTCTTTTAGAGGGATGGCTGCAACAGCAAAAAAATCCAGATGCTTTTGCGATCGTACCCGATCGCCCCTATTCACGAGAAGGTATCGCTTGTATGGTGCCAGAAAATAACTCCAAATTCTTGGATACAGTCAACTATTCTCTGGTTAAGTTCATGCAAGGATTCGTCAATGGAAATCAGCGATATGTCACTATTTTTGACCGTTGGTTTGGGCCTCAAGGCTCTGTAGCGCTCAATCGAGATTTACGCGATTTGGTAGTGGAAACTATGCAATTGGTCATAGAATTTCGTGAGGAAATTCCTAAAAGTGACCTGTAATATCATGTTCGCTTGATTACTTATTAAACCCGAAGAACCCCACCCCGCCAAAGCTACGCTTCGTCTCCCCTCCCGAAGAGCGGCTACGGTGTACACACATCTCTAAAAATCCTACCCACCTAATATTTCTGTTCAAGTGAAAGTCGCACACTGAGCAAATATCACGCCCAGAACTAAAGTTCCGGGCTGATAGCTAAAGTCCACTAAGCGTGGACTGAACTAAATTTCTTGTTTAGTCCTCTTTTAGAGGACTTTCGTTATGAGACTCGGAATTTATTCCGAGGCGTGATAGATACACTGCACTAACACTTGTGTGTACACCGTAGCCGCTTGCGGGGAGGTGATTAAGGGGAGCCAGCGCGGTCTTCTCTACGAGACGCTGCGCGATAGCGAAGCGGTAGCGAGTTATCGAGCGTCTGGGGGTTTCCCCCATGAGCGACTGGCGTGTGGGGTGCAATGACTTCCGGTTAAAGACTTATTCTTTTCGACTATTGTTTGCGTAAGTCTTGTTCACTTTTCGCTGTCCGGCTGAAGACTCGATAGTATAGTGACGTACTAATTTCCTTTAAGGGAAACAGCAGATAGGTGAGAGGATTTATTGCCACAATAATATTTCGGAAGTCACGCCGTGCCCAAAATAAGATCGCACGAGCAACTTGCTGTGCAGACATCACTCCATAAGGATTCAGTTGACTCTTAAATGGGCCAAGAATTAACTTGCGAATTACACAATCCCCATCCAAACGCTTGAGGGTAACAATATCTCCTAACGCTCTTTTGCTGAGTTCATAAAGTGGACTCAGTGCTGGAGAAACCTCAGCCTCAGAAGTGTTTACCCAGATTTCCTTGGTTGCTTTTGCTTGTGGGCCTGTTACAGTTGTCGAAAATATATCTATCAACCGCAATGCTGAAAAGGTATTCACCTCATAAGAGGAGTTGATAGCCTCCGGTGTGCGGCTGGCGTAGACATTGATTCCGTGGTTGATAATTAAAATATCTACTTTCTCTAAACTATCCTTGAGATTGGCTTCGTTGCCCAACTGCCAGGAAACCACCTTTACCCCAACTTGCTCTACTAATTTTTCTGGATTAGTGGTTAATGCCACGACTTTAGCATTATTCTTGACAAGTTCAGCCGCCAATGCTTGCCCCAACGCTCCTGATGCTCCGGTTAAAGCGATGGTTTTACCTTTAAGAGACAATCCTGTACCCAGAATTTTATCTACTAGAGGAAAGACACCACTGTAGTAGGCATTAACATCATCAAAATGATGCCGCCAATGGTAAGACCGATTCACCCACCAAATGGATGGAATTGTCTCTAAAGGGCCGGGTAGGTGGTTGTAATCTGTATCAATTTTTCCTTGAAAATATCGCACAGACGCGCCATACAAAAAGGTACAAGCGTAAGCTACGCCCAGCCATAACCCCATTTGCTGGACAATTAAGGCAACGACTACCAACACCACCAGCAGTAGACTCGATTCTAAAATGTCGTGATAAAGCTGGGATTCTTGGTAAATTTTCAGGGAAACTATCGATAAATCGCGGCGATAGGCGCTATGGTGCTTGTTGTGCCATTTAGCAAGCCAATTGACTTGGTGACACAAAGCATGATAGCTGTCTCTCAATATCTCAGCAAGTAAAAGTGAGAAGAGTGCCCAACTAGCAAACTGTAAGCTGGCATTTAGCCAAACCCAATTAATTTCTAAGCTTGTCTCAATTCCCATCAAGTTTTCAGCTAGCATTTTTATCATGTTTGTCTATACTCGTTTTTCTTAATTATTCTTCATGATCTAATAAAGGTGCGTTCAGGTCGAGTTTAGAGCAAATTAAAATCAAAGGGAATGGGGGATGAGGAGTGGGGAGTGGGGGACAAGGGGATAAGGGGATATAAGCAACGCTCAATTACGAATTGCAAATTGATTAAGATATCCCAGTTGACTTTTACATAGCCAGATTTAATGTAAACTTAAGCAAGTTAAAAATTAACTTCTGCTTTAACGTTTCGGTGTTTCGCGCAGCCTGTAGCAGCTTCCGCTTTCCCTGTAGTAACTTCTGCTTTAACGTTTCGGTGTTTCGCGCAGCCTGTAGCAGCTTCCGCTTTCCCTGTAGCAACTTCTGCTTTAACGTTTCGGTGTTTCGCGCAGCCTGTAGCAGCTTCCGCTTTCCCTGTAGCAACTTCTGCTTTAACGTTTCGGTGTTTCGCGCAGCCTGTAGCAGCTTCCGCTTTGAGAATAGCTACGAGTATCAAATGAGTGGAGGTATTCTAATACTGTTTGGTTAAGGCAAGAGACGCGATAAATCGCCGTCTCTACAAAGGAATGATTATTGTAGAGACGGCGATTTATCGCGTCTTTGTGATTTATAATTTTCATCAAAAAACTTTAACCAAACAGTATTGGGAAGTATTCGTAAAAGTGATGTCTACGACGGGCTACGCCTACGCAAACAAAAGTTGCAAAAAATATAAGTAATATTATGTCCGCTTGATTACTTATTAAACCCGAATCACCCCACCCCCAACCCCTCCCCGCCTGCGGGGAGGGGAGACAAAGCACAGCTTTGGCGGGGTGGGGTTCTTTTATTATGGGTAATTTGGCGGACATGATATAAGTGGGCTTTGCTAAACAAAACTACCTTACTCGTGAACAAAGTTTTTGTATGGAATATTCTTGTTCATATCAAAAGCCCCCTACGGCTTTAGAATTAGCTTGTAGAGGGCTTTTGAATATTTAATAAAGGCTTAATAAAAATCCTATTTTTACCACAATGAATTGTTTAAACACGACTGAACAAATGAACCAAGTGTTATTTGTTCAGTCGGGGGAGTTTTAAATTGGCTGTTTGCGCCAGCTGCGTTTTTTCAGCTTTGTTTGCCAAGACTCCATGTAGGTGTAGAAAACGGGCGTCAAATAAAGTGTGAGAAACTGTGAGAACACTAATCCCCCAACTACTGCTAAACCGAGGGGACGGCGTGTATCTGCTCCGGCTCCCAAACCAAGGGCAATGGGTAGCGTACCCATAAGTGCTGCCATTGTCGTCATCATAATTGGGCGGAACCTCACCAAGCAGGCTTCATAGATCGCCTCGTATGGCGTTTTACCGTTTTGACGGGCAATAATCGCAAAGTCAACCATCATGATCCCGTTTTTCTTCACAATCCCAACTAGCAGGATAATGCCGACGAAGGCGTAAATATTCAAGTCAACTTGAAACAGCAACAGGGTCAGTATTGCCCCAAATCCAGCGGAGGGTAAGCTAGAAAGGATTGTCAGTGGGTGAATGAAGTTCTCGTAGAGAATCCCCAGCACGATATAAATCACCAAAATGGCAACTAGCAGTAGCAATCCTAAACCCTGAATTGAAGATTGAAATGCCTGGGCTGAACCTTGGAAACCTGTACTAATAGTAGGTGGCAGGGTTTGACGGGCGAGTTCCTCAATTTTGCCAGTGACGTTACCGAGTGAAACTCCTGGTTTGAGGTTAAAGGAGAAGGTGACAGATGCTAGTTGCCCTTTGTGGTTGATAGTCAGCGGCCCCACATCTTTGCTCAAGGTTGCGACAGCGTTAAGAGGTACAAGTTGTCCGCTAGGGGCACGAACTGAGAGTAAATCTAGAGCGTTGGCATTTTGTTGATATTTTGGTTCCACGCCCATAATTACTTGATACTGGCTATCAGGGGCGTAGATGGTGGAAACTTGGCGAGTGCCATAGGCATTACTCAGAGCAGTTTCGATTTGATTGGCGGTTAAACCTAGAGCCGAAGCTTGGTTGCGGTTAATGTCTACTTTGACTTGCGGATTCTTGATTTGCAAATCACTGTTAACATCTTGTAAATCTGATAGCGATCGCAATTTCTCTTCTAAAGCTGGAGCATACTGGTAAAGTTCCTGAATATTGGGAGTTTGTAGGGTAAATTGATACTGCGCTTTTGTCTGTTGTCCACCGACATTGATGGCTGGGGGATTTTGCAAGAAAACCTTGATTCCAGGCACAACTGACAACTTCGGCCGGAGTTCCTGCACAACTTCATCAGCACTGAGATGGCGCTCATGGCGAGGCTTGAGTTCGATTAAAATTCGTCCAGCGTTGGCGGAAGCATTTGGCCCACCAGCCCCGACACTAGAGTTGATGGAATCGACATTCGGATCTCGGTAAGCGATCGCAGCTACAGCCTGTTGATGTTTTACCATCTCATCAAAGGATATATCTTCTGATGCCTGAGTAGTTGCCGTAATTTGTCCAACATCTGCGTTGGGAACAAACCCTTTCGGCACAATGATAAATAGATACACTGTCGCTACAAGAATCGCTCCCGAAATCACCATCGTTGTGCGGTGATACTTGAGTGATTTCTTCAAACTCCAATCGTATCCGCCCAATATCACATTAAAAATATTTTCTGAAAAGTTATAAAGACGACGGTTGAAATTTTTGATTCGGGATTGAAGACTGGGGGCTGGGGAAGGTGGCGCTTCCTCTGGGGATAAGGGATTGGGGACTGGAGACTGAGAATTAAGAATTTCTTCCATACTCATCTGCTCCCCTGCTCCCACGCTCCCCTGCTCCTCGGTCACTGAGCGTAGCCGAAGTGCTGCTTCCTCACTATCTTCCTCATGATGAGGTGGACTCAAGAATCTGGAACACAGCATTGGCGTTAAGCTGAGGGAAATTACGCCAGATACCAAGATTGCAACGCTAATAGTAACGGCAAACTCACGGAATAATCGCCCCAGAATGCCTTCCATGAACAGTATCGGGATAAATACTGCTACTAAAGAAATGGTCATAGATAAAATTGTGAAACCAATTTCTTTAGAACCATTTAGGGCTGCTTCCATCCGGCTTTCACCCATTTCCATGTGGCGGACAATATTCTCCAGCATGACTACGGCATCATCAACCACGAAACCTACTGAAAGGGTCAACGCCATCAGTGACAGGTTATCGAGGGAGAAGCCCAGCAGCACCATGACGCCAAAAGTAGCTACTATCGAAAGCGGTACTGCCAAACTGGGAATGACTGTTGCAGAGATATTGCGGAGAAACAGAAAGATTACCAGCACCACCAGAGCGATAGTGAGTAACAGCGTGAATTGTACATCATCCACCGACTCGCGAATTGACTGGGAGCGATCGTAGAGAATATCCATGTTCACAGCTGCCGGAATCTGTGTCCGAAAGGTGGGTAACAGTTTCTTGATTGCATCCACAACTTGAACAGTATTAGTTCCCGGTTGGCGCTGAATTGCCAAAACGATCGCCCGCACGCCAGAATTTTGGACTTTAGATGGGGACTTCTCCCCTACTCCCCTGCTCCCCTGCTCCTCTGCTCCCTTGCTCCCCTGCTCCCCTGCTCCCCTGCTCCCCTGCTCCCCTGCTCCCTTAATCTCCTTCTTGACAGGAAAATACCAACTCGCAATCTTATCATTTTCCACGCTGTCCAGAACTTGACCTAGTTCGCCTAACTGCACTGGTGCGCCGTTTTGATAAGCCACATTTAGGGAGCGATAGCTGGCAGCATCATTAAGTTGACCGTTTGCTTGGATGGTAGAATTCTGCTGCTTACCGTAAAGTGTCCCAGTAGGTAGATTGACATTTCCGTTAGCGATCGCATCAGCTACTTCATCAATTCCTATTCCCTTTACACTCAGCGATTCGGGGTCAAGCTGAATTCGTACCGCGTACTTTTGAGAACCAAAAATCTGCACTTGCGCCACCCCATCCACCATTGACAGGCGTTGTGCCAGCAATGTCTCAGCATATTTGTCTACAGTTGACAGAGGCAGAATGGACGAATTGAGTGATATATAAAGAACTGGCTGATCCGCCGGATTTACCTTTCGGTAAGATGGCGGATTAGGCATATTAGTCGGTAACTGCTTCGCTCCCTTAGAAATAGCAGACTGTACATCCTGGGCTGCGCCGTCGATATCCCGATTGAGGTCAAATTGCAGCGTCAGTTGTGTAGTACCCAAAGAACTGGTAGAGTTCATCGAACTCAATCCCGCTATGCTAGAAAATTGCTGCTCTAAGGGAGTTGCAACTGAGGCAGCCATCGTTTCAGGACTAGCTCCGGGCAGATTAGCTGTTACCTGGAGTGTTGGATAATCTACATTGGGTAAGTCGCTAACGGGTAGCTGTTGGTAACTGATCAGCCCAAATATCAAAATGCCAACCATAACTAGAGTCGTCATGATTGGACGCCGGATAAATAGCTCAGAAATGTTCATCGCGTTCCCTTGAATGAGTGCTGAGTGCTGAGTGCTGAGTGCTGAGTTAGGAGTTAGGAGTTAGGAGTGAGGAGTTAGGAGTGAGGAGTTTACCTTTCTCCCCCTGCTCCCCCTGCTCCCCCTGCTCCCCCTGCTCCCCCTGCTCCCCCTGCTCCCCCTGCTCCCCCTGCTCCCCTGCCCCCCTGCTCCCCCGCCCCTCTGCTTCCCACTTCCGGTTTCACTTGGACTGTGGCACCAGGCACGAGGTTGAATTGTCCATCAGTAACTACTTGCTCACCTGGTTTCAGCCCTTGCTTAATTACCGTTTCATTCCCAACGGTGTCGCCGACGGTAATTAAACGCATTTCTGCTGTTTTGTCAGGTTTAACTACATACACAAACTGCCCCTGTTGTCCACTCTGTACCGCTGGGGAAGGTACAGTAATGGCATTTGGTTCTTCGCTGAGTTTGAGTACTACATTGACAAACTGCCCCGGAAACAGGCGTTCATCAGCGTTGGCAAAAGTACCCTTAAGTTGAATTGTGCCTGTTTGGGTATTGACTCCACTATCAACAAAAGTTAGTTCGCCCCGTACTGGATGCCCTGCATCTTTAGGAGGTAAAGCATCGACTTTTAACTTGCCGTTATTTGCACTGTATTTTTTGATATCTGGCAGCAATCGCTGGGGAATAGAAAAGTTGACGTAAATCGGGCGAATTTGGCTGATTGTAATTAGCGGATCGGTGGCATTCGCCTGTACCAAGTTCCCTTGATTTAGCTTCAGACTACCTGTGCGCCCGGCAATTGGTGAGTAGATGGAACTATAAGAAAGCTGAACTTTGGCATTGTCGATCGCAGCTTCATCTGATGCTACTACTGCCTGAGCATTTTGGACATCTGCTTGGGCTGCCGCCACTGCTGCTTGAGCATTTGCCACTGCACCTCGATCTGCGTTCACCGTCGCCTGTTGAGCATCAGCACTGGTTTGATACTGTTCGGCCTGTTCTTTACTAATTGCCCCTTGCTTGAGCAAACTACTATAACGTTGCGCTTGTGCATCTGCATTTGTTGCCTGGGCTTTATCCTTGACTACATTCGCTTTTGCCTGGTTCACTTGAGCGATCGCTTTGAGGACATTTGCCTGTGCCTGTTTCACCTGGGCTAAATCTTTCGCTTTGGCAGCATTAGCTTGCATCAGCGCAGCTTGTAAAGGACGAGAATCAATTTTAAATAATAAGTCTCCTTTTTTAACGTTCTGTCCTTGCTGAAAATAGACACCCGTAAGCTGACCGCCCACTTGAGACTTGACAGATACCGTAGAATATGCTTCCACAGTTCCCGTCGCCGATAGCTGTATTGGAATCGTTTTTTGAGTCGCAGTAGCAATCACCACTGGCACAGCTCGTTTTTTTCCTGCTTCTTTGCCACTTGATTGGGCTTCAGAAGCATTACAGGCACTACACAAGTAGGCTAGACTTAATATAAGTAGCGAAAACCGCCCTCTTTGAATAATGCTCTGAAAACGAGGAACAATTTCAGCAGCCAAAGACGAAGGCTTTATCGTCTGAACAGGAGCTAAACAGCGCATATCAACAATCTGGGGGAAAGGGGAAGCACAGACACATACTAGCTTGTCTTTAGACATCGCATCTTCCGCAAAATGGTTGGTTGCGATTGATTCTAATTAGATAAGCACAATATTAGCTAAACTAAACATTAGTGTACTAATAATTTATTTTTTAGCCTACCCCTTTTGGAAAGAAATTCTTTTTAAGCCGTTGCGATCTGTGACTTTATTTATCTTTGATCTATGTACGTCAGAGTGGAAGCCTACTGACGGCAAAGCAATCTAAATATTGGCAAACTAATTCGTGCCCGGCGGCATTTTTTGTTTTGAATCAATAAATTTAGTTGCTCTCAGACCCTTTTGGCTATGAAGAAAATGATTCTTTAAAACCTCCTGCTCCCCTGCTCCCCTGCTCCCCTGCTCCCCTGCTCCCCTGCCCCCTGCCCCCTGCCCCCTTAACTCCCCCTCTTCTCTTGCCTTTCTTTGAGTTTCAGCATAATTTCAGCGTGCATCTCGCGGGTAATTGGGTAAAAATACGTTAAAACTAAGCCAAAAATCAAACAAACTGTCGGTATAGGCCCAACGGCAACGCGAATAGCAAACAGTGCTGATTCCGGTTGGATGGGTAGTGGACTTCCAGCTACAGATTCTTTGAAACCAGATACTTGCAAAGCATTTCCCACCAAAAATAGTCCCAAAGCTAAACCAAATTTTTGCAGCAAAACCATGAAGCCATAAAAAATGCCTTCTCTGCGTTGTCCGGTTTGCAGTTCATCTAATTCAATCACATCTGGAATCATTGACCAGGGAATTAGATAAGCTGTGGATACACCAATACCTGCCATGACAGCCATCACATACATCAAAACTATTTGACCAGGCTGTAAGAAAAATAGTCCGGCGGCTGCTACAATCCACAAACTCATTCCCAGAAAATAAACAACTTTTTTGCCGATTTTTTTACTCAACGCTCCCCAGACAAATAGCATTAACAGAGCAGTTCCTTGGACTGCAATCATGACTGTGGGCACATCTGATTCTTTGAGTCCCATACAATCGACTACAAAATAGGGAATAATGCTGGCTGTTACCTGCACACCTAGCCAAGAACAAAGATATATACCAATAACAAATAAAAAAGGTCGGTTACTAAAGACAATTTTTAGCTGTTCAAAAAAGGGGAGAGATGCAGGTTCCTCGGTTTGGCTGCGTTTAGCTTCAAAAGCTAAGATGCGATCGCGGACTCCAAAAACGCACCAATATAATCCTAAAATCGAAATTACTGTACAAACTGCTGCTAAAACAAGATATTGTTGTTTGCGATCGGCAATCAGTGAAAAAACAATTTGCGTTAAAATCAACGATAAAATGCTGCCACCAATAGAAAATGTAAAGCGATAGCTGTTAAGGCTGGTGCGTTCGTCGTAATCTTGAGTCAGTTCTGGGGTCATCGCCGTATAAGGCAAATTCACAACCGTGTAAAACGCCTGAGATATCACCCCAATGACTACGTAATACCAAAATAATGGCCAAATATTCTCACTCTGATTTGCACTAAATTGCGGTACAATCCACTGCAAAAAAAAGAAAATTCCAAAGGGGATTGCTCCATAAAACATCCAAGGAAGACGACGGCCCCAACGACGAGATTTCGTTTTATCAGTCAAGAACCCCACAAACGGATCGTTTATGCCATCCCAGATTTTGCCAATCATCAGAATACTGCCAGCTAAACCCGCAGGGATACCAGCAACATTCGTGAAGAAAACCAGCAGAAAAAAGACGGAGATATTTGCGGTGATTGCTGGCCCTAAATCTCCTGCACCATAAGCCAGCTTTGTTTTTAAGTCGAGCTTTTTACTAAGAGGATCTTGTTGGGCATCGCCATCAGCAGCAGAATCAGTCATAATAACTTGCGCTCATACTAAAATAAAAAGTTTGCGATTGCTTTCAATACTAGCCATCTACCACTCCCGTTAGACTTATGCCAGACCTTTATGTTTCTTGGTCAGATTATCACCAAAAAATTGAACAACTGGCTATTCAGATTTATCAATCCGGTTGGGAATTCAACCAGATTATCTGTCTTGCCAGAGGAGGACTACGAGTTGGAGATATTCTTTCCCGTATATACCAGCAACCACTGGCAATTTTAGCAACCTCATCTTACAGTGGCAGTGGCAAGCAAGAAAGAAGTAATTTAGTTTTCTCCCGCCACTTGACAATGACTGCCGAAAAGCTAGGTTCGCGCATTCTCCTAGTGGATGACTTAGTAGATTCTGGGATCACACTCCAACAGACTATACCTTGGCTCAAGCAAAATATTGATTTTCCCATTGAGGAAATTCGCACTGCCGTTCTTTGGTATAAAGCTTGTTCAGTTATAGCACCCAATTATTATGTCGATTACTTGGCTGACAACCCTTGGATTCACCAACCTTTTGAACACTACGAGCAGATGAACCCCGCTGAACTTGCGGCTAAAGTCAGTTCGTGTTGATAAATACGTATCACAACTAGGTATAATTCCAAATTAATAATTCAATAAGTTTATGAAGTGAGCTTTTTTGGCTCACCAGATTTATGACTATATTTTTTTGCCAAAATTGGCATATTTACCTTTAAATATATATATATAGTGTTATTTTCTTGACTCGTTGTTAAACAATGACAAACGATATTTCGCATAAACGAAACCTTCACCGATTCGATCCTGTTGCGTATCTAGTAATTGAAAAATTTCGTCTTTCTCCTTTAACTTTTGGACTTTTGGCCGCAGTTACCGCTACTGTAGTTTATTTGTTTACTGCATGGATAAGTAATACGCTGTGGTCTAAGCAGGGGCAGATGGGGTTGCTTAAAGACTGGATTCCCTGGTTAGTAGGACTTTTCATCAATCCCATAACCTTGGGATATTACTTGTGGAGTTTTCAAGCAATCGATAAAGTAATTCAAGACCTGGAAAAATCTGACGTATTAGAAATAGACTTTTTTCAGATCGATCAATTTGTTATTAATCTCTATTCCCAAAAATGGCGCAAACTTTCTGCACTTGTCAGCGCTCTATTTTTCAGCACTATTGTTTTTATCATCAGACCTAGATTAGAAGAGAGTTGGACTAGCTCTAGTTTTCTGCCAGCACTGACCATTACGATCGCTACATTAGCAGTCGTATATATGGGTAGTATACTTGTCCTTAATCTGATTACAAATATTTGGATTTTCTATAGAATTTTAGGAAACAAGGATCTCGATATTAATCCTCTTCATCCCGATCGCTGTGGCGGTCTTCGATGTCTAAGTGATTACTCCCTTAAAACTGCCTACCTAGTTGCTGTTTTGGGTATCTGGATTGGCGTGATTGAGTATCAGGTGATTACACAAGATGTCGGAAAAGGATTCTCGTTTGTTCATCTGGTAATTCCATTGTATATTTTTATATCAATGGGATGTTTTTTTGGGCCATTGCTGGCAGCAAATAGCGGTATGAAAAGAGCTAAAGAAAAGTCTTTAGATAAAATTGCTCGGCAGTTCCGAGCAGATTATTCAGGGATTTATACTAGTCTGGCTGAAGACACAGAAGCTTTCAAGAAAAAATCTGAAAAAATTCAGCAGCTACGCACTTTATACACTATGACTGATGAGTTGCCCGTTTGGCCCTTCGATGTCAAAACTTTCCGCCGATATCTCCTAACTGTTCCTACTCCTCTTATTGGTTTCCTAAGTGGTATTTTTAAAAAATTGTTGATAAATCTACTCAACCAACAGGGTATCAAACTTGGTAGTTAAAGGCGTTATCAGGTAAAACTCAAATTTCTTTGTCTAAAGGTGAAATGAGCAGGATAGCTTTAGTTAAGTTTTTGATATCTCCCCAAACTTAGGACTCCACCACCCTTTTTGCGTATTGAAATAAGCCACATCTTTATGTTTGGTATCTTTACGCGATTGTGAGTCAGAACATCGTAACATTGTCTTACTCTGCCCCTCTTTGATATAACTGTACTCCTCTAGAGGTTTCTTACATACCGGGCAGGGATATGCCGTCATCTTCACGGGAGGCTTTTGTTGATTTTCAGCTTGAACTGCTTTAGTTTGTGGTGGCTGCCAAGTTTTGTTAAAGTCGCTCCAAAATAGCACGACATTTTCACAGCCTTTTGTGCATTTGAGGAAATATTTCTTTTTGACCTTACTGCTCGGAATTTTGGCAAGAAAATTTTTGCACTCAGGGCATCGAGTCTTAGAAGTTTCATATTTGCGCTCAGTTATCACATTAGCTTTACCTGTTGGGGAACTCGCAACTACAGTTTTAGCTTTGGAGAGCGCTGGTATAAAGTAATTCTGATTCCAACTAGTTAAATAATGCTGCCAAGAGTTTTTTCCTTCAGAAATTGCATCAAGGGCATCCTCCATTTTTGCTGTGAATTCCGCCTCTAGTAAATCCGGCAGTGCCTTGAGCAAAAACGCATCAACTTCTAACCCTAATGCTGTTGGTTGTAGATGGTCTTTTTTCAACTCGACATAATTTCGTTTTTTTAAGGTAGCAACAGTAGGAGCATAAGTACTTGGGCGACCAATTCCTTTACGTTCCATCAATTGCACTAATTTTGGTTCGCTATAACGAGGTGGTGGCTGCGTCTGCTTCTTTTCATGTCCAGCATTCTCCAGTTTCAATGCTTGTCCCTGTTGTAATGAAGGTAAAACACTATCCTTGCTAAGATTATTCCAGTACCGAGCATAACCGTAAAATTCAATTACTTGCCCTCTGGCTGACCACAGTAGAGAGCCAGACTGAGTAATCACCAAAGTTTTACGCAATTGGGCAGCACGACACTGAGAAGCAATTGACCGTTTCCAAATCATCACATACAGATTAAACTCATCATCAGGAAGTTCTAAACGCAACTGAACTGAGGGACAAAACACATCGGTTGGACGAATCGCTTCATGTGCTTCTTGAGCCGATTTGCTACTACGATGCTTGGCGACTTGCTGCGGTACATTCGGCGGATCGTTTTGCTCTAACCATTTACGGGCGCTGGCACAAAATTCTGGACTCAGCATTACTGAGTCTGTTCGCATATATGTTATCAACCCAGCTTCATAAAGCTTTTGGGCCACAATCATAGTTTTGTCGGGAGCAAACCTCAGCTTTGAACCGGCTGCTTGCTGAAGGCTGGAAGTTGTAAATGGTGGCGGTGGCTGGCGGTTAACGATTTTTCCTTCAAAATGAATGACTTGATGAGGATGTCGCTGTGCTTCTTCAACTAAACGTGTAGCCTCTGCTTCGGAAAGAACACGCTTAGACTCCGGTGTTTCTGGACTATTACCCACCTTCGCGTCGTCATTAGTTTCAGTTTCTTGCTCTGCTGCATCCTTCGCAGAATCAACCGTCCCTTTGTAAAAAGCCCGAAATCCTTCCGCATAATCTACCCAGACACTCCAGTAATCTTGGGGGACAAACGCCAGAATTTCGTTTTCTCGCTGACAAATCAGGTGCAACGTCGCGCTTTGAACTCTGCCAACACTTTTAGCGCCGTTATTCAATGCCCAAACTAAAGGGCTACCTTTATAACCCACCAACTTGTCTAGGCAATCTCGGCACAGTCCAGCACCGATTAAATTTTGGTCTAGCTTTCTGGGATTAGCGATCGCACTCTGCACCGCCGATGCTGTAATCTCAGTATAAATTACTCGTTTCGGTTCCTTTAAACCCAGCGTTTCTTTGAGATGCCAAGCGATTGTTTCGCCTTCCCGGTCTGGGTCAGTTGCTAAGACAACTTCATCAACCTGCCTCACCGCAGACTTGAGCTTCTGGATTGTTTCCTTCGCTCGTTGGTCACGCGGAACGTAATTACACCGGACATTACTGCCATCCATGACGAAGCCCAAGGAATCATCCCCTTCATTGCTGAGTTCACGAATGTGGCCACAACTGGCAAGAACTTTCCAATCCGAACCCAGAATTTGACTAAGTTTTTTGACTTTTCCCGGAGACTCTACTACAAGCAGGCGTTTGATCATAGCAACTGCGTTCTAGATTTTGAGCAATAAATTGGCAATTGTAATTAGCGATCGCCTATCTTCGTCATGTGGATTTTCTAGAATACTGTACCAAAAAGCTTGGGCAATTGCTGAACTCAGTTTAAAGGTAAATTATATCAACGCGATGCCTGATTGTGCGATCGCCTTTGGCGTTGGCGCAGCCATCGCTGTTGCAACTGTCTCAACTATTATGATTTTAGCCTCAACAACCCAGTTAAACAGGGGAAAATCTGTAGCAACATCCCCCAGGGTGTGTCGGCTACCCTCTGGGAACTTCCAGAGAAAGATAGAAGTTAGAATTAAAGCGATGAAGCCAATGGCTATAGGACTAAATGACTATGCGAATTAAGCAAATTTCCGTCAGTGGCTTATTTGGAATTTTTGACCATGTGATTCCATTGAACATGGATGAACGAATTACCATTATTCATGGCCCAAATGGTTTTGGAAAAACAGCCATATTAAGAATTTTGAATAGTTTTTTTAACTCCCGAAACGCAGAATTGAGAGCTATCCCATTTATAAATTTTCGAGTTGATTTTGATAATAATAGTAGTGTTGAAATAATAAAAAATGCCGATAATGCAGAGGAGTCGGAAAAGAATAATATTGTTTTTAAATTTTATCAGCCTGATTCAGAGCTAGCTTCTTTTTCTCTAAAGCCAATAAATATTCGCTCTAATATAGACTTTCAGCTTGGTATTTTGGATAAGGTGATACCAGGGCTAGAACGAATAGCTTCTAATCAATGGCTATATGATCCTACTGGAGAAACTCTTTCGTTAGAAGAAGTTGTAGAGCGCTTTGACAATTTATTGCCCTTAAACTTAAGACAACAAGAAGAGCCTGAGTGGCTAGAAGAATTGAAGAAAAATATTCATATTCGCCTCATTGAATCACAACGTTTGCTGAATTTTGTCCCTAAACGTTCTGGAAGAACGTATCGTGGAACATCTTCAATGTTGTCTATGTCTACTGTGTCTGCTTATTCTGATGAACTTGCTCAGATCATGCAAGATAAATTTAAGGAATACGGTACAATATCTCAATCTCTTGACAGAACTTTTCCAGTTAGGGTGGTGAAGCAACAGCTATCCGCCGATTTGACGAATGAACAACTTCGTAATGAACTAAACGAACTTGAAGCAACTCGCTCTCGTCTTTTAGAAGTAGGTCTTTTAGATAAAGATGAAGATTCAGAATTTCAAATCCAGCCTCAAGATATAGATGAAAGCACTAAAAATGCTTTGTCGGTATATGTTGAGGATGTGGAAAAGAAATTGAGTGTTTTTGATGAAATAGCAAGCAAGATCGATTTATTAAGGAAGATTATTAATAATAAATTTGCCTATTCTTATAAAGAGATAAACTTTAGTAAAGACAAGGGATTTGTTTTCACTACACTTTATAAATCCTCATTATCTGATTCAAAATCTCTTTCACCAACAGATTTATCATCTGGAGAGCAACATGAGTTAGTTCTTCTCTATGAACTACTATTTAAAGTTCAACCTAACTCCCTAGTCTTAATTGACGAGCCGGAATTATCTCTTCATGTAGGATGGCAGGTTCAGTTTTTAAAGGATTTACATGACATTACACAGCTTGCAGATTTAAATATATTAATGGCTACTCATTCACCAGATATAATTCAAGATCGTTGGGATTTGACGGTTGAACTGAAAGGGCCACACAAGTGAGAGATTTTCTGACAGTTGACCGTCTTGCTAATCAAATTCGATTACGACGAAGCACATATACTGGAACTTTTTTATTAGTGGAAGGGAGTTCTGATAAAACTTTCTATAAGCGATTTGTTGACCAATTAGTTTGTGAGTTAGTCGAAACATCAGGAAAACCCTCTAGTAAGCAACGTGCTATTGAAATTTTGAAAATTTTGGAAAAATCAAATTTTCAGGGAGTTTTAGCGATTGTTGATGCAGATTTTGACCGCCTTGAAACTTTGTTATACACCAGTCATAATCTGCTTTACACCGACAGCCATGACCTTGAAACTATGCTGATTAACTCACCAGCATTTAACAAAGTACTCGCTGAATTTGGTTCTGAAGAGAAAATTGCTCAGTTTAATCGAGACGTAAGATTAGTATTAGTTCAAAATGGGATGTTGGTAGGTTATTTGCTTTGGATATCTAAATCTGATGGATTAAATCTAACCTTTGAGGGTATTACATTTAGCAAGTTTCTTAATGAGCAAACTCTGCAAATCGATGAACTCAAGCTGATTCAGGAGATTAAGAATAAATCCCAAGCTTTCTCTTTGAACGAGAAAAATCTGCAAGAACGGCTAAAGAGTCAGAAAAGCAATAACCACGATCCTTGGCAAATTTGCTGTGGTCATCATTTGGTGGAAATTTTGTCGTTTGGTTTACGCAAAGCACTTGGCTCTAACAAAGCTGCTGATGTTGAACCGAACAGTCTTGAGCGTAGTTTGCGGCTTGCTTATGAAGAAATCTACTTTCAGCAGACACAACTCTACTTAGACATTCGTACATGGGAAAGCAATAATCAGCCATTTAGGGTTTTGCGGAATGACATATAAATACCAAATTCGCAAACTATGTACAATATTGTTATTTTTGACATACCAGCGTTTGAACAGTGTTGGTCTCGGTAGAAAATCAGGCGATCGCACTTCCTGTTTTTCTACCAGCTTGACTTACAGGAGTAGTTAGCAAGAATTGATACCGGATACACATAAGTATTTGCGTTAGACATCGCTTAATCTTAAATTGAAGGGTAAAAAACCCAACTTCTCTATGAAAACCGGGTTTTTAAGTAATTGTTAATTTATTTCTGAGCAGTACAACAGGGCAATAAAGGCTTATTTACAACTTCTTTAATGTCTACTGAATTTAACAAATCTTCCCAATATTTCTGAACTTCGGGATCGTTCGGACGCTGGCGGCGTAAATTAGCTAAAGTTCTCAGAGCATCTTCCCAAAATCCGGCTGTGGCAAATAAAACTGCCCGATCTAAATCTGTGTTTGGTTGGTTTAGCTGAAGAGATAGGTTTTCATCTTGCGATCGCACAATTGTACCTTCTACATAAGAGTCTTTATCGCGGTTATTAGGATCGCAAATCATCGAAAAAGTCCAATTGTACTCTTTACCGATTTGTAGAGATGGCTGATCGACAGGTACATTTACGCTAACAATACCATTCTGCCCAATAGGTTTGAAAGTTCCTTTATACAATGGGTCAATGCTATCACCATCCCGCAAAACAAATTCTAGGGCTTGTACTGTTGTCGAGGTTTGAGGAACGTAGAAAAAGAATGTGGGACGCTCTGATGTGGTGCGTTGAGCTTCCTTATCTGTCGGTGTCAGGGGAATAAGGTATTGTCCAGTTTGAAAGCAACTTCCCCGCGTTCCTGCTGACCTTACTCTACCAGGTCTACCTGGGACAAAGGCGATACGATTTCTACCGCGTTGAATGTAACTTGTAACATTTCTAATTGCAGCAGTAGCATATCTATCTCCAGGACGTAGCCGCTCTGCTTGCTGAAAATTCAATAAAGCTTTTCTATAGTTTCTCCGTTTGGTTTCGTTATAACCAAGCTGCATATATTGAGTGTAAGCAGATTTTGCTTGTGCCAGTTGGTAAACTGACTCTGTTGCCAAAACCTGAGTCATGCTTACAGGCTCAAAGGGCAGAAATGCTAAAGCAGCAAGCAGATAACTTGCCCAAAATCTATATTTCATGATGTTTATGTTTACTTGTAGTACATTGTTTGGGTATATATAATACAATAGCCTAAGCTTTACAGTGACAAGACTTTATGTGTGCTACTTTCTGGGAAGGCTGAGGTAGTATTGTAATTTTTTTCACAACAAAATTCCCAACTTTTTTCAGAAGTTGGGAATCTTAACCTTTGGATTTTCAGTAGTCTAAAGTTGATAAACTATTAGCTTTTGCCTATTCCTTAATACAATACAGTTCAGTTAAGCAATTTTTTCCTTCTCTTTCTTCTCTCTGCGTCCTCTGCGCCTTCTCTACGAGACGCTACGCGTTGGCGGAAGCCTCTCGAAGAGAAGGCGGTTCGTTAAAAAATTGACTTGGATAACAGAGTTTTAGCCTTAACCCAAGCGTATTGTTCCTTAATAGACATCTGGTGAAATTAAAGATACCTTATCTAGAACCCTTGTAGAGACGTAGCACTGCTACCTCTCTACATTTATTTCACTCTTATATTTAATGAGGTACAGCCAATTGTTCATCGGCTACCTGAACATGATCGGCAACAATTTTACGGAATGCATCACCTTCAATTGTTTCCTGTTCTGCTAGCAAATCTACTAAACGCTCCAAAACTACGCGGTTTTCTTCCAACAGTTCTTTGGCCTTAATGTAGGAATTGCTAACAATTTCGCGCACTTGTGAATCAATTTTGGCAGCAATTTCCTCAGAATAGTCTGATTTATTCATCCAGTCACGTCCTAAAAATACCTCTCCACTCTGATTTTCCAAGGACAATGGGCCTAATTCTGACATCCCGAAGCGCGTCACCATCTGCCGCGCCATGCCTGTCACGTGTTGCAAGTCATTGCTTGCACCTGTGGTCACTTCTGGCTTCCCAAAAACGATTTCCTCGGCAGCACGACCACCCAAAGTAGCAGTAATCCGGGATTTGAGTTGGGAACGGGAAATTAACCCCTGTTCCTCGTTGGGAGTAAACCAAGTTAATCCCAGTGCTTGTCCCCGTGGAATCAATGTAACTTTCTGCACAGGATCGTGGTCTTTGAGTAATGTACCTACTAAAGCGTGTCCAACTTCATGATAGGCAATCAAGCGCTTGCTCTTGCTGTCTACTAAGGCGGTACCTTCCATACCTGCAACAACTCGGTCTACAGCAGCATCAATTTCTAAAAGGGTGACAGCTTCTTTCCGTCTTCTAGCGGTGAGAATAGCGGCTTCGTTGAGTAAGTTAGCTAAGTCTGCGCCAGTAAAACCAGGAGTGCGGCGAGCGATCGCTTCTAATGATACGCTAGGATCGATTTTCTTATTCCGCGCATGGACTTGCAAAATTTCTAGTCGCCCTTTGAGATCGGGTGGATCGACCATCACTTGTCTGTCAAAGCGTCCCGGTCTGAGTAACGCTGTATCTAAAACATCTGGGCGGTTAGTGGCAGCAATAATAATGATGCCTGTGTTACCTTCAAACCCATCCATTTCGGTGAGCAGTTGGTTCAAGGTTTGTTCGCGCTCGTCGTTACCGCCACCGATCCCAGCACCCCGTTGTCTACCTACTGCGTCAATTTCATCGATAAATATTAGACAAGGGGCATTATCTTTGGCTTTCTTGAAAAGGTCGCGCACGCGAGATGCACCCACACCTACGAACATTTCTACAAATTCTGAACCGGAAATACTGAAGAATGGTACACCCGCTTCACCTGCGATCGCTTTTGCTAGTAAAGTTTTACCAGTACCAGGAGGGCCAATTAACAGCACTCCTTTGGGAATCCGTGCGCCTACAGCAGTAAATCTTTCTGGCTGTTTCAGGAAAGTCACAACTTCTTCGAGTTCTTCTTTAGCTTCTTCAACCCCGGCGACATCTTCAAATTTCACTCCAGTTTTTGCCTCCATTTGGAAGCGAGCTTTGGATTTGCCGAAATTCATCGCTTGGCTAGAAGCATTAGTAGAGCGTCGGAGGAACAACAGCATTAAAGCCACCAGTGGCAAAATCCACATCAAGTTGATCAACAGTCCAACAGCAGCTCGACTGTTCGCAGAGGAAACTTCGCCAAAATCAACATTCTTATCTTTGAGAATGTTGATTAACTCATTGTTTTGCGCCAAAAGTCTCACCTGTTGCGGTGGTGTATTATCTTTTTGTCCCTTGAGATAAACCTTTGCTAGCTGTTCGGTTTCGTCAAGCTCTACTTTCTCGACTTCTCCCGCCTTCACTTTCTTGATCAAGTCACCATAATTTAGCGAGGCGGTTTCTGCCTTTTGTGCCATGACAGGAGTACTTCCGAAAATTCCTGGCAACATAATCAAACTAGCAGCAATTGCACCAACCCAAGCAACGCGCTTTGAGGACTGCCTTTTTATCAATGCTTTTTTTCCCGAATTTGTCATAATAATTACCCTTTGTCTGCTGGCACAAGTTAAGCGCTGGTTTTATGCCTATTCTTCTATCAAAAATTGTAATAACTGGAAATTACACTTTTCTTATCTAGTCTAACTTCCTCACAAAAGCATTCCCAAGTTTCTTCAGGCTATTACATAAAGTTGAGCGAGGGTTATCTAGTATGCAGCTGTTAAGACTGAGTATTGGGGACAAGAGGCAGAGGTGCAGAGGGGCAGAGGGGAAAAACTTACTGCTATCTTCTCTCTTGCTCCCCTGCTCCCCTGCTTCCCTAGTCCCCAATCCCCAGTAGATATTAATTTGACACATTCCAGCACAAATCGCTAAGATAAACATAGTCATAACGATTCCGCTTTTTAAGAAATCGATAGTAGCTAGTTAATAGTTTATGGGTTAATTATGGTGAAAATTATTGGCATTGGTGGTAGTTTAAGACCCAACTCTTATACCCAGCTTGCTTTAGAAGTCGCAGCGCAAAGAGTTGAAGCTGTAGGCGCAGAGGTAGAAATTCTCGATTTACGGCAGTTGCAGCTACCATTTTGCACTGGCGCAAAGGAGTATCCAGAGTATCCAGATGTTCAGCGGTTGCAAGAAACAGTTAGTCAGTCCGATGGGTTAATTTTAGCGACACCTGAGTATCATGGCGGCGTTAGTGGTGTCCTGAAAAATGCCCTGGATTTAATGAGCTTTGAGCAACTGTCTGATAAAGTAGCAGGATTTATTAGTGTTTTGGGTGGTCAGTCTAATAGTAATGCTCTAAACGAACTACGGTTAATTACCAGATGGGTGCATTGTTGGTCTATCCCTGAACAAATTGCGATCGGACAAGCTTGGGGTGCTTTCAGTCCTGAAGGCAAACTAGTAGATGAGAAGCTCTCTCAAAGATTCGATCAATTTGCTCAGAGTTTAGTTGATAACACTCGCAAACTGCGGGGCGTAAATTAATTGTAGGGTGGGTCTAGCTTTGCCCACCCTCGTAAACTCAAAACTTAATGATGATGGTGGTGATGATGGTGATCCCCAGCTAATTGGGGATTAATTGCCAAAGGTTGCTCCGACAACAACTCTGCTATATGAGTATCAGCCCATTGCGCCACCATTGCCAAAAATTCTGGATGATCGTTGACGCAAGCCATTTGCACGTAGTTCGTGCTAGGATGCTGTTTCTCTAAAGCATGGATGATATGGTGTACATCCAATAGAGTTTCGTGGTTTTCTGTGGCAAAGCCAATTGGCATAAAAATTACCACTTTTGCACCCAACTGAATAAGGTTATTAGCAGCTTGCTCTGCATTTGGCTGCGTCCAATCAATTAGGGGTGTGTCATGATTGAGCCAACCCACGGAGATTAACGGATAGCGGTTAATCAACTTATCCCGAACTAAATCGTACATTGCTTCACTTTCGGCAATCCCAGAAGTAAAGCCTTTGGCTTTGTGGGGACAGCCGTGATTCATTAACACAATACCGATTTGAGAAGGGAGATAAGCTCCTGCTAACTCGGCAATTTTCTCCTCAACCAGATGAGCCATCAAATCGATGTAAGCTGGTTCGTTGAAGAAAGAAGGAATGTAACGCTGTGCTTTAACCCAGTGTTCCTCACCATCAGCCAACTCAACGAGAGCATTGTTAACTTGCTCGATCGCAATCCCACTGGTAAAGATAGAATCAACAACTAGCAACGGGTAGATTAGCAGTTTGTCGAAGCCTTGGTTTTTGATTTCCGCTAAAACTTGATTGGGTAGAAAAGGGGCGCAGAAGTTGAAAGCCTTGAAAACTTGAACTTTATCACCCCATTTTTCTTGTAAATTCTTCTCAATTCCAGCCCGTTGCTGTTCAAAGATGGCGTTGTGTGGGGAGATAAAATCATGGTGTGTGTGTCCCCACTCATGGCGGTCAAATAGCGCCAAAAGCTTTGCCAGTGGGGGATAAATCCAGGTTGGTACTGGTGCAAATTTTGCTGTCAGTAGATTTAAAGCCTGTTCGTTATAGTTGGCGAAATCTTCGTAGCTTTCGACTTCGCCGTAGCCCATGAGCAATACGGCTACACGGTCTTTACCTGATAGATGCTCGTGGGTGTGTTGTACTTTTTCCGGCGTGGCAACCACAATTAGTTCCTCAATATAACCAGAGTGCAGAGAGATTTAGAGCTAGGGAATAGTTTGCACATTTTCCCTACTTGTAACTTATTATCCCATCCAGGGGGATAGGATAGGTAGGAAAATCAAAATAATACATCAAAAGTAAGACTTTTGTAGGGCATTAGGTATGGGAAATTAAACCATACGCCATCTCGTATGTTGCTGAAATAACGAAAGCGGTTAAAATGCCGAAAAGCCGCCTTCTTAGGAACAAGAATTAAACAACATAGAATTAAAGTATGAACATAACTGCTGAGGAGCTGCGTAGAAGATGTGCTGCTGGGGAGAAGGATTTCGGAGGTATTATAGTTCGAGAAGGCGAAATTCTTGATGGTATTAACCTCAGGGGTGTGAATTTGAGAGGAGCCAGCTTCCATTCCGTCTCCTTGGTTGGAGCTGACTTGAGCCATGCCTTATTGAGCGGAGCGTACCTCTCCGAAGCTGTTTTGGACGAAGCCGATTTGCACAGAGCCGATTTGCATGGAACTGGTTTCTGGAAGGCTAGTCTTCGCAATTGCAATCTCTGCGGTGCCCAGTTGAATGGATCTGACTTGGGAGTTGCTGATTGTCGTGGTGCTAACCTGAGTGAGGCTGACCTGCGAGGAGCTAGGATGGATAATACTAGGTTGAAAGGTGCTAACTTGAGTCATGCCGATCTCAGAGGTGCTGAGGATGTTTACCTTGAAGGGGCCATTCTCCACGAAACCATCATGCCAGATGGAAGTATCCAGAGTAGTTGATGCTGATGTAAGTAGATTTTCAAAAATCTCTGATTCTGGTGACAGCTTTTTAAGCGTTTGGTGCATCCACTAATTATGGTTCCAAGTTTCGACGATACCATCCTCAAATACTTTTCTCGCCTAGAAGACCCAAGAATTGAGCGAACCAAACAGCATCTGTTGATAGATATTATTGCGATCGCAATTTTAGCGGTCATCAATGGAGCAGATAGCTGGATAGCAATTGAAACTTATACTCAATCCAAACGAGAATGGCTGGAAACGTTTTTAAGATTACCGTAAGAATTCAGCACCCAGAAGTCAGAATTTAAAAGGAATGCAGCATGATTAGTACATTTATGTATCAAATTTTCTCCTAATTCTTTAACTATTCTGAATTCTGACTCCTGAATTCTTACAGATTACCCAACAGTATTCCTTCTTATGACACGATCCACGAAGTTATAATATTTGTCGTAAACATTTCTACGGCGTTATTATATTCAGTTACCGCAGAGTTGTAAAATCTTCTAGCGGCGGAAAGTTGTTCTTCTACTTCATTCAAGGAATATTGTAAGTTGATAAAATGTTCATTTGTTTTTAATTCGGGATAGGCTTCAAATACTACTATAATTTTGGTTAAAATTCTCGAAATTTGGTCTTCTGTAGCGACTCGGCTATTGTCACTTAAATCTTTTGAACTTGCTCTACTTCTGAGCCTGCTAATTTCTGTCAATATTTTTTGCTCAAACTGCATATACATTTGAGCTAACGTAACAAGTCTAGGTATCAAATCGCTTCTTTTTTGCAGAATGACATCAACGGTAGAAAACGCATTCTCAACTTGATTCTTTTTCTGAATTAAATTATTATATAGAGCAACCAAAACAATTAAGAATAAAAATATAAAACTACCTAGAAAAATAAACATTTTGTTTATTAGATTAATCTAATATTATTTGTAATTCAAATTAATAGTTTTGTGGAATAGTATTCTTTCGGAAGAGATATGTAAAGCAGCTATAATTTGCTCAGTAAAAATCAGGTAATATATAATAATATTGCTTTATTTTTGAAGAAACTCTGTATATCTCAAGAGTCAAAAAATCAAAGGTAGTGTTACGGATGAGTATAATTATCTGCCCTGGAATCCATGAACCAGAGTTAACTGAAAGCTTTAAAGTAGAATTGTTAGATTTAGTTTCTCAGAGCGCGATACCTGCGGTGAGCTACGCTAACGCACCCAATCCCACAAATATATTGATTTATCCGGGTAAAGATGTTTTGGTTTTATCAGCATTGCACATCTTGCAGTTTTTGCGCGATCGCTTGACCGACTCTTTAAAATCACCAATTATATTCATTAGCTTTAGTGCTGGCGTAGTCGGGGCAATAGGAGCAGCGCATTTGTGGCAACTATTGGGTGGTCGTGTGAAAGCGTTTATTGCTATAGATGGATGGGGAGTACCACTACAGGGGAATTTCCCTATTCATCGGATGAGCCATGATTATTTCACTCATTGGAGTTCATGTTTGCTAGGTTGTGGGCAAAATAACTTTTATGCAGAGCCAGCAGTTGATCATTTGTCTATCTGGCGATCGCCCCAAACTGTACAAGGCTGTTGGGTAGATTCTTCTATTGAGATTATTCCACCCAAAGGTCGTCTGACAGCAACTGAGTTTTTGCTTATGCTGTTAAAGCACTATGAAGCAAATTAATCCGGACAATGGAGTAAGTACACAGGAGTTAGGAGTGAGTGAGGAGTTAGGAGTGAGGAGTTAAAAGTTAGGAATTAGCGTTTATTCTCCCCTCTGCCCAATGCCCCATGCCCAATGCCCAATGCCCATCTACCCAAAAAAAGTATCTAAATGTTTCCAACTGAACCAGCTGCTGTTAATAACGGGTTTGGCGCACTGCTAAAAAACCGTGGTTTTATGCTCCTGTGGATTGGGCAACTGCTGTCCCAGTTAGCAGATAAGGTCTTCTTCGTTTTGCTGATTGCTCTCTTGGAGAACTACCCACCGCTTCCAGGGTTGGCACAAAACTCGATGTACTCAACCTTGATGCTGTCGTTTACAATCCCAGCAATTTTGTTCGGCTCTGCTGGTGGCATCTTTGTTGACCGCTTGCCAAAAAAGCTGATTATGGTTGGCTCAGATGTCGTGCGGGGAATATTAACGCTGTGTCTTCCCTTGTTACCACGACACTTCTTGATTCTGTTAATCCTGACTTTTGCCATTTCCACGGTGACGCAGTTTTTTGCACCAGCTGAACAAGCAGCTATTCCCTTGTTGGTGAAGCGAGAGAATTTGTTGGCAGCCAATGCGCTGTTTACCAGCACGATGATGGGAGCTTTAATTGTTGGTTTCGCCATCGGAGAGCCAATTTTGAGTTTGGCGAAAAGCTGGATGGGAGAAGAATATGGTCAAGAGCTTGTGGTTGGTGGATTATACATATTATCGGCTGCGATCATGCAGCCAATTAAGTTTAAAGAACCCAAACAACCGAGGGAACATCGGGCATCAAATCACCCTTGGGCTGAATTCACCGAAAGCCTCCGCTACCTCAAGAAAAACCCTTTGATCTTGAACGCCATGCTGCAACTGACAACCTTATATTGTGTGTTTGCAGCCTTAACAGTGCTGACGATTCGATTAGCTGAGGAGTTTGGTCTTAAAGAAAAACAATTTGGTTTTTTCTTGGCAGCAGCAGGCGTAGGTATGGTCTTTGGTGCGGCAATTTTAGGTCATTGGGGTGATAAATTGCATCACAAGCCTCTACCTTTAATTGGATTTTTGATGATGGCACTAGTCTTAGGGGTGTTCACTTTTACGCACAACTTGTTGCTGGCGCTAGGACTCTGTGCATTTTTGGGTGTAGGTGCTGCTTTAATTGGTGTCCCCATGCAAACTTTAATTCAACAGCAAACACCACCTACCATGCACGGGAAAGTATTTGGCTTTCAAAATCATGCTGTGAACATCGCTCTGGCATTACCTCTGGCGATTACTGGCCCATTAACTGATGCTCTGGGCTTGCGATTTGTACTAGTAGGAATGAGTATTGTTGTCGTGGTTGTTGGTGTTTGGGCTTGGAAAAATACCCGCAATGTCTTGCAAGACGTAATTTAATTAATGTAGGCTAATAATCTAGCTTTATATCTAATATATAAAATTCTCAGAATTTAATTGGACTTTTCCATTAAAATGAAATCTTAACTACAGAATTCAGCATTAACTTTAGCTATAGTCTGAGGTTTGACCGTGCGATCGCTTTCCCCAATTAGTCTCCCACAAACTGAGAATCACAAACAGTCTCGTGCTTCTAGTCCGCCAGTTATGCCCAAACGTGCATCTGGCGGTTTTGCTCTGCTTGACAGCCTTCATCGCCACGGCGTTGATTATATTTTTGGTTATCCTGGTGGAGCAATTCTCCCAATTTACGACGACCTGTATAAGGTGGTAGCAACTGGTGCTATGAAGCACATTCTCGTGAGACACGAGCAAGGCGCAGCCCACGCCGCTGATGGTTATGCCCGTGCTACAGGCAAAGTAGGAGTCTGCTTTGGTACTTCTGGGCCAGGAGCAACTAACTTGGTGACAGGCATCGCCACCGCCTACATGGATTCAATCCCGATGATTGTAGTTACAGGACAGGTAGCACGTCCGTCCATTGGTACAGATGCGTTTCAGGAAACTGATATTTACGGGATTACCTTACCAATCGTCAAGCACTCTTATGTGGTGCGCGATCCCAAAGATATGGCGCGAATTGTCGCCGAAGCCTTCCACATTGCTAGTACTGGGCGACCGGGGCCAGTTTTGATAGATGTCCCCAAGGATGTAGCTTTAGAAGAATTTGACTATGTACCTGTAAAACCAGGTTCAGTGAAGTTACGCGGTTATCGTCCCACAGTAAAGGGAAATCCCCGGCAGATTAATGCCGCCATCCAGTTGATTACTGAAAGTCGCCGTCCGCTATTGTATGTCGGTGGTGGTGCGATCGCAGCCGGTGCCCATGAAGAAATCAAACAACTAGCTGAATTATTCGATATCCCTGTCACCACAACCTTAATGGGGATCGGTGCATTTGACGAACATCATCCCCTCGCTTTGGGAATGTTGGGGATGCACGGCACTGCTTACGCTAACTTCGCTGTTAGTGATTGTGACTTGCTAATTTGCGTTGGCGCTAGATTTGACGATCGCGTTACAGGCAAATTAGACGAATTCGCTTCCCGCGCCAAAGTAATTCACATCGACATCGATCCCGCAGAAGTTGGCAAAAACCGCATTCCCGAAGTGCCCATCGTCGGCGATGTGCGGAATGTGTTAGTAGACTTATTGCGTCGCTGCAAAGAAACAGGCGTTAAGGCTACACCAAATCAAAACCAAGAGTGGTTAAATTTAGTCAACCGTTGGCGCGAAGAGTATCCTCTCATCGTGCCGCATCATCCCGATAGCATTTCACCCCAAGAAGTGATTGTAGAAGTCAACAGCCAAGCACCCAACGCTTTCTACACCACAGATGTCGGACAACATCAAATGTGGGCGGCACAATTCCTGAAAAATGGCCCAAGGCGCTGGATTTCTAGCGCTGGTTTAGGAACGATGGGTTTTGGCTTACCTGCGGCAATGGGCGCGAAAGTGGCGTTTCCTGATGAAGAAGTTATCTGTATCAGCGGTGATGCTAGTTTCCAAATGTGTTTACAGGAACTAGGAACCCTTGCACAATATGGAATAAATGTCAAGACAATAATTATCAACAACGGCTGGCAAGGGATGGTGCGGCAGTGGCAGCAAGCCTTCTATGGTGAGCGTTACTCATGCTCCGACATGGAAGTAGGGATGCCAGACGTAGAGTTATTGGGAAAAGCTTATGGCATTAAAGGCATGATAATCAGCGATCGCAGTCAATTAAAAGATGCGATCGCCGAAATGCTAGCACACAATGGCCCAGTAATCTTAAATGTCCACGTCACTAGAGACGAAAACTGCTATCCAATGGTAGCCCCTGGTAAGAGCAACGCTCAAATGGTCGGTTTGCAGAAGCAAGCGCCGAAAGCGGCATCTGAGCCAGTGTATTGTAGCCATTGCAATGCCAAAAATGCTCCTACCCACAACTTCTGTGCTGAGTGTGGGACGAAGCTGTAACGCTTTTGATAATTCAAGACCAGAGAGGTAGGGGGGCAAGGAGAAGGGGAGAAAGATGCAGGAATATTCCCCTAATTCCTGCCCCCTTTCCTCTTGCGTAGGTGTCGCTTAATCTTCCAGATTAGGTTGAGGTAAAAAGATATTTCCTAAGTAATTTACTAAATCGCTTTGACTGTTGAAATCTAACAGCGCCTCAGCTAACTCTTCTAGTTGAGTAATCGATTTACATAAATCAAAAAATCTCATTTTAATTAATTGTTATCTGTCTTATCTAATAGGAATTGGTTGTAGTTTAAGGATGTCTACACCTAAACTCATATCGAGCAAACCTAAATCATCTGTGGGTTTATATTCTCAATCTTTACTTAATATAGTCAAACTTATACCAATTCTGTATGAAGATGCGCTAAACCATAAATAAAAGAAACAAAAACGAACCGCATACCCCTTCGGGGATCTTGCTACGCGCAGCGTCTCGTAAGAGTTGGACGCAAAGAAAGAAGTTAAAATGGTTTGGCGCAGCCTCACAAAGAAATGGTATTAGTGTACATTGCTGAAATATACACGCATTTATTAACGAAAACTATTTTATCAAACTTAGGCTTTATTAAAAGTTCATGTACTTTTTGCTTTAATTAGTTAAATATGCGAGTTAGAGTTGATTTTATATAAATCAGTTTTGTCAAAAAGTTCAGTAACATTCCTCTTTTATTAACAAGTTAAATATTACTAAAATATTAATGGTTGTGCTGGCTTAGTTGATTAAAAAAACGTCAATTATTCCAGGTGTATCTATTTCTAACTCTCTTTCAGACAGATTTAGTAGTCTTAAAATAACCGATCTCTTTCTTTTACAAAAGAGAGTTTAGCTTCCCCTTGATTGAGGGAGGTTAGATTGTTGTTAGCAAATTAATGTACTAAGCATTAATAGTCTATTCATTTAGAAATCGCTGTGTTCAAGTTTTCTTGGGCAACAGCGTCATGATTTCTATTGGAAAATTGCAGTTTTATTTCTAACTGAGAACAAACACAACTTTTTTAAGCTTTGAATATTTCTCAACCCATTTTACCAATCTCTATGCAACAATATATTTCTCATTTGCTCATACTGGTATTAGGAACAAGTTCAAATTTCCTCGTTACTCCATGTCAAGCTCAAACTCCGGTAAAAACCAACAGTCAAAATCCTGAGAATGTTACTTCCATATCTTCAAGTTCACCTTCAGCTGCAAAATTAACTGATTTTGCTAATTCTACTAATGGCAAACCACCTCTCCTTTCTGAGGCAGCTAATAACTCTTCTGCTACTAATGCCAATATAACAGCAAATAAACCTCGTCCACGGGTTCCTATATTCAGCAGAATTTTTCCCACACCTTCGATGCAGCAATAATTAGCAGGTAAACATTTAGTTTATTTGCTTGGGTTGATAGAATTTTGCATTCATACGTTATGTACAATGTACATAATCTAGTGAAAATACTACCCCAGCAAGAGGGATTCTAATTGTTCTCTCTTGTTGGGGTGGGACGAATATCATCTGGGTAGGCAAACTTGCATTTGTGCAAGAAGTCTAATATAGTTTGACCTCTCCCCTTTTAGAAGAGAGGCTTTGAGTGTTACTCCCTAACGCTTGTAGACAAGGGCTGTTTTTGTTAGGTATATATTGGACTCAACTGAGAACCGCAATATATATGAGGCGTACTCTGATTTGCTTTATGCTTGCAGCTGACAGAGCAGTAAACCAAACCATTGATTTGAATCTGTCCACACATGAAGAGGTAATAAACCTTGTGTGTTTAGTTGCTGTTTAATGGTATTAAGATCAAATTTGCGGGAAATTTCGGTGAGGATAGTCTCACCTAGTGCAAAATTAAGCTTAAGATTAAGAGCGCGTAATTCTACAATTTGCGATCGCAGGCTGCATAAATGCATTTCTATTTGATGCTCGCTTTCATTGTAAAATGCCCGGTGTTCAAACTGGGTGGTGTCAAAGTTCCCCTCAAAGCGCTGATTTAAATGTTCCAGCATATTGAGGTTAAATGCAGCTGTTACTCCCTGGCTGTCGTTATAAGCTGGTTCCAAAATCTGTTTTGGCTTTCGTAAATCTATCCCCAATAAAAAATACTCACCTACTTGTAGAGCATTGGTAATTTGAGAGAAGAACACATCACACTCATCAGGGGTAAGATTACCTAAGCTGCTGCCAATAAAACAAATCATCCGACTGGGTAATTGCGTCGGTAGGAGTTTTGCAAGGGCTAATTCATAGGTTCCCGCTAGTGCATAAACTTGGAGTAAGGGATAATCTTCTAATAACTGCTTGGCACTACTTTCCAACATACCTGCACATACATCAATTGGCAGGTAGTGCAGAGGATAGCCTAGTTGCTGGTAGGCATCTAGTAAAATGCGGGTTTTACTAGAACTACCACTACCAAGTTCTACCAATTCACAAACGCCAGTTATTTTGGCAATTTCACCAGCATACTGCTGTAAAATCGTTGTTTCTGTGCGTGTAAGATAATATTCTGGTAAATCACAGATTTGCTCAAACAGATCGGAACCGCGATCGTCATAAAAGTAACAAGGGGGTAGAGATTTAGGTGTTTGAGTTAATCCCTTCACTACATCACTCCCAGCACTAGGTGCAACTATTTGAGTTGCTCCTATCAAACGCTCTATCTGCAAGCGTTTTTTAACGCTGCTTTGAGAAGTAACCTTGCTGTTAACAGTTTTAGATATTGACATGAAACCTCCGTTTACTTGGCGTAATGGGTTACTTTGATCGCAGACCTTTACCCCAATCAGTGAAACACATAGCCATAGTTAATAAAATCATGCTTGAGCAATATAGCTCAAGCTTTAAAGCTATTTTTCAGCATTTTCCCATTAAAATAGTAGCAAGTAAGCGCCTAAGTGCTATGTTCTCGTGGCGATAAAGATTCGATATAGGCAATATGCCCCAAGTACCAGCAAATAGCAGATCGAGTCAGAATGAGATTTACTAGAGAATGTGGCTTCGTCATATCCTGGAATAGTGCAAAAGTTTTCGAGCCACATTTATCGAAGGCTTGAGAAATAGCCTCTTTCACACTAGATTTGCTCAAATTGGATCTCACAGTCTGCTCCCACACTAATGATGCTATTTTCTGGGCAAGCAATCCAATTACCTAGAAATAGAGGTTCAGACGCAATAATTACGGACTGTGGGAAAGTCGGATCGTCTCGTATCCAGTAAAGAGATGGAGGCGGTGAAGTGGTAGCAAAACGAGAAGCTATTAAACGATGTCCGTCACTAAAAATTACATTGAGCGAGGCTTCTACTTGATAGCGTTTTGCCATCTCTAAAAGCGTTAATAATGTGGTGCGTAAGGCATACTCTGGAGGTCGATGTTTGTTAATTTGACTTTGCGAAAGTAACAATGCAAAAATGTGTTCTGAGTCAGTACTGCCATTAATTTTTTCGTAAAATTCTTGGGTTAAAGTGCTGCGAATTTTTCTGTGTAATGTTTTGCGGAAATTTTCGATTCGTCCATTGTGAATAAATAGCTGTTGTTGATGGTTAAATGGCTGACAGTTAGCAAAATCTACGGCTTGTCCTGGTGTAGCACTGCGGACATAAGCAAGTACACACTTTGATTCGACGTAACGGCTGAGACTGGGTAGATTTATATCATTCCAAATAGGTAGGGTATTTTTGTAGATAAAAGGGTCAGTATCTTTTTGATTATGATACCAACCCACACCAAAGCCATCTGCATTTACCACTCCAGAAATCATTTCACGGGGTTGATAACTCTGGACGATGAGTGAGTGTTCTGGTTTATACAGAAGATGTTCTAAAGAAATAGGCGAACCGAGGTAAGCAAGTAAACGGCACATACATTATGAATATTCCAACTTCTATTAACACAATTATTGAGCAGCAGCCTTACCCGTTTTTATTCACCATCATCAGTGGTTCCCACTTATATGGCTTTCCCTCAGCCGATTCTGATTATGACTTGCGTGGTGTGCATATTTTACCAGTTCAAGAAGTAGTGGGATTACAGACTAGAAATGAAACTATTGAAGTTTCAGAAGTTCGCGAATCTTTAGAGATTGATTTAGTAACTCATGATGTAAAAAAATTCTTTTTGATGCTACTTAAAAAGAATGGTTATGTATTAGAACAATTGTATTCTCCTTTAATATTAATAACCTCACCTGAACATGAGGAATTGAAAAATATTGCTAAAAATTGTATTACCCGTCACCATAGCTACCATTATATTGGTTTTGCAGCAACACAATGGAAACTTTTTGAGAAAGAAAATATGCATCGAATTAAGCCATTACTTTATGTTTACCGAGTTCTATTAACTGGGATCTATCTGATGCAAGCAGGAGTAGTTGAGTCTAATTTAATTAAGCTAAATGAGGTTTTTAATTTACCATATATTTCTGATTTGATCGCCCAAAAATTAGCAGGTACAGAAAAGTCTGTTTTGTCAGATATTAATGTAGTTTTTTATCAAAGAGAATATGAACGTCTGCGTAATAAGTTACATGAGGCATATCAATCTAGTCCATTACCTGAAACACCTTCAGCTAATGCAGATTTGGATAATTTGTTAATACGCTTGAGAGCAATTAGCTATGAATTATAAGCTTTTGTAAAAATGAGGTAAATGAGCTTCTAAAAAATGGAGTTAAGAGTTTTTAACTCTTAACTCCTAACTTTTTTACAACTTCAAATTCCAAGCAGCAAAAGCTAAAGCACCCCAACCTGCAAGAAAGGCTGTGCCGCCTAGTGGTGTGATCGCTCCCAAGGATTTAATACCGGTTAAGCTAAGAGCGTACAAGCTACCTGAGAAAATAGCAATGCCAATGATAAACAGCCATCCACTGACTACGAGTGTGGGTTGAGGGGACTCGGTACGACTAATTAGTATGGCTACTAGAAAAAGTGCAAGAGCATGATACATTTGGTAACGAGCGCCAGTTTCAAAAATTTCTAGCGATCGCTCACTAATCTTTTCCCGCAAGGCATGGGAAGCAAAAGCACCAGCAGCAACCGACAAACCGCCTAAAATAGCAGCTACGCTCAAAAAAATCTGCGTCATTAGACCTAGCCGTAAGTTGGTAAAGTAGTCATTAGTCATTAGTCATTGGTCACTTGTACTGAGCGTAGTCGAAGTATTAGTGAATAACAAATAACAAATGACGAAGGACAAAGGACAAATCACTAATGACTAATGACAATTAAACATCAAAATGATATGATACAGCCCCTTCTTCGTTCACCTTAAAGTTTGCATTGAATTCTTTAGCTTTTTCATCTAAATATTGTCTGGCATGGGCTGCGGGTAGTTGTGACTGGATGGCAAAGCCTAAAACAGTTACGCGCCCATTATTTTCTTGTAGCATCTCATAAAAAATCGATTGTAGGCGATCGCTAACTTGTTGATTAATCGCCTTTTTCTCCTGCCGACTTTGACGGTACAATCCCAATGCTAACCACGTGCCCAGTGTTAGGGTAGGGACACCAAAAATTAGACCAGCAGCAGCAGTATTATTATCTTCATAAGTAGCATTCGGTGCATTAAACTCATATTCATCCGTGGGTATTATGATAGCTTTACGTGTAGCAAATTTTTCTAAAGCCGCTGTTGCTGATAGAGTTACAAACATGAATCCGAGTGTCAGTAGCCAACCGGCAGCTAATTTTTCAGCAGTTTTCATAGTTTCACTTCAGATTTACACTTTGCTAGCGATTTTAACCTGACTTTCATAAAGGTTCCAATATATCAATCTACTCCCAGCGACAGTTTTTTAGCTTTTACACAATCTTTTTTCAGGACTTACGCAACTGGAACAATGCGATTGCTAGTTGATAGTACATCAGCCAACCTTTACCGCTCTGATGGAGGTGCAAACTGTGCAAATACCTCTGCACCTGTCAGGTTCTTGGTTTCATTGGCAAAACAATAATATTTAGGTTTTTCATCAATAAATACCTGATAACCAAAAACAAGACCTTCACAGCTATCGAATAGTCCAACGGGTATGAAATACTGGTTACTTTGTTTCAATTTGTAAAAGAGATGGCTACCACACTTCTTACAGAATCCACGCTCTGCCCATTCTGAAGATTGATAAACTCCGATATTTTCTTCACCAGAGAAGCTAACATCACTTTCACACTCAACTACTAACAAAGGCCCTCCACTCCAGTTGCGACACATACTACAATGACACGCTCCTACCTGATTACTCATACGGGTTGTAGAAACGTTTACTACTCCACACAGGCAGCTACCTTTTGTAATGCTCACATTAGACATATTTTTTTCTCCGCTCCCACAAATGCGCTCCAATTTTATATTCTTTTTTGTTTCATACTGGAAGTATCTGCACTATTGAGTCCAGAGTCTGATACAACTAATCTAGGCGCTTCTTGACACTGATAAAAATTAACATTAATGTTACATCTCCAATTTAAAATATGGAGTTTTGCGTTTATCGCGTAGAGTCTAACTCGATGGATGGGCTTCGTACCTCAGCCCATCTACCGTGCTTGAGTGCAAACGTCTTATTTCAGTTTGCAGCTTGCGGTAAGTTCTAGATTGTAGAAAGTCCCTGGTTTGGGATTAATTGAACGCAACTGCTGGATAAAAGCATTAAATGTTGTATTGCTTATGCCGAAGCCAGCTTCAACACAAGCAGATAAACCTCCTTCGATGGGAATAGATCCGGTTCTGGGACTATATACAATGAATTTATCGACGGTGCTAGTGCCGACTGCAAACCCGATAACCTGGCGAACTGTTCGCAAAGCGGCATTATCTAAGGGACCACCAATACTGCCAATACTGATATTAACCGCACGACTTTCAGCAAAAGCCGGCGCGCTAATCGACAATACTGCCCCGACAATCATCAAACAGGTGAACTTCTTCATTTTCCTCTCCTCCAAAAAATTGAAAAACTAATAATTAGGTTTCGACATGGATGAAGTACATCAGAGACTTTGCCATGTAAGGTTTTCAGACACTAGGGTGTGTAAACTACAAAATCTATGATTCTGAACTTTTGGGGATTACTTCAGCATTAGGTCTTTCGTTTTCTGAAAAATGTTAATTTCTTAAAAATTCTTTATAAATTTGTATCTGCGCTTCCCACCTTTCTAGAAGACGCGATTAATCGCGTCTCTACTCGTTTGGCTCAGACCTTAGTGTAATTATTGATTACTTTGGCTAAATCTGGCACTGCTTCTTCTACGTGCTTTTTGGCTGAACCGCGAAGTTTTTCATAGGTTCCTCGCACGATTTGGCGGTTTGAGTTCTTGACTCTCGCATCAGTAACACCTAGTAGTGCATCTGCTGTATTAGAGCGATTCGCACTCAGATATTCAACTGGGTCGCCTTTCTCTACGCCTTGACTCCAGATGGGATCGAGAGCTGTAAAACATTGCGGTAATATCTGCTCAACGACATAGGGAATATACCCTGGCTTAACCCCCTTCAAAGCAGCAAAGGCAGTTTTCAAAGCGATGCCGCTCATGCCTGACTTGGATGCAAGCTGTCCTTCAATCATGTTGCAACAATCATCTATGACCATAGCCTTTTTGGTCGGGTTCAAAAGTCCGTCGCTAAGTCCCATTTCACTTTTCCTTATCTAAGTACTTAATTCTATTCGACTAATTTTTTTAGCAAGCAGGAAATTACAGAAAATGGTATCAGAGTTAGAGGATGTTGTGGATAAGCTGATACGCTTTTAAGCAGCATAATTCAGAGGGGGCAGAGGGGGCAGAGGGGCAGAGGGGCAGGGAGGCAAGGGGGCAGAGGGGCAGGGGAGCAGAGGGGCAGAGGGAAAAGACCTCTTCTCTAGTGCCGTGAATCAGAGCAGAACATGGGGCTGAGTCCATCCACTTCTTAATAAGTGGTTCTCGTACCCTACGGGAAGCTAGCGCAACAGTGGGGTTAATCTCTTTTCTGTTTTGTCCCCCCTGCTCCCTTGCCCCTCTGCTCCCCTGCCCCCTTGCCCAAACTTAGGTTATCCCATCCTCCTGAGACCTAAATTGCGTCTCTGGCTGACTTGAGCCAGCAGGTAGAGCTTCATGTCTAGTTCCCGAAGCTCCTGGAGAATCTGGAGGATTTGAACCTCCTCGCTTCCCAGGTAATATAGCCTGAGCCAAACTCTTAACCAAAATATAGAGAATTGGCACTAAGAACAAACTCAAGAAGGTCGAAAGCATCAACCCCCCAAACAGCGCTGTTCCTAAAGACCAACGGCTGCTGGCTCCAGCCCCTTGAGAAATCACCAGAGGCAAAAATCCTAACAACGCTGCAAAGGATGTCATTAAGATCGGTCGTAGACGTTCTTGCCCCGCTTTCACTGCCGCCCGCGTGTAGCTCATGCCCTGCTCGTGCAGTTGATTGGCAAATTCCACGACTAGAATCGCGTTTTTCGCAGCTAGACCAATCAAAGTTACCAAACCTACTTGGCAATAGATATCATCCACTACTTTCGGGAAGAGGCTGCCTGCCATGAAAATATTGGAACGTAGCCAAATCGCTGTCATTGCTCCCAAGACTGCTAGGGGAACTGTCAGCAAAATAATAATTGGGTCAATGTAGCTTTCATACTGAGCCGCCAGCACCAGAAAGACAATCACAATCGCTAAACCAAAAATCAAGCCTGTAGCTCCCCCAGATGTTTTCTCTTGGAGATAAGTCCCTGTCCACTCATAACCAAACCCTTGAGGTAAGTTTTCTGCTGCTATTTGCTCCATCGCTTTAATTGCCTGTCCAGAACTAGCACCGGGAGCTGGAGCGCCCTGTACTTTGATTGACCTGTACAAGTTGTAATGGGCGATGGTTTTCGGCCCCACGAAGGGAGTAATTTTCACCAAACTGCTCAACGGAATCATGGCCCCACTGGCAGAGCGAACATACAGCTTGCCAATATCATCTGGATTCGAGCGGAACACCCCATCTGCTTGGACATATACCCGATACTGTCGCTGTCCCTGCACGAAGTTATTCACATATTGCGACCCCAAGTAAGTTTGCAACGCCCCAAAGATGTCGTTAATTTCGACATTGAGAGCTTTGGCTTGGTTGCGATTTACCTGAATGTCAAATTGGGGAGTGTCTGCGGTGAACTGAGTGAAAACTCCTTGGAGAGCAGGGCTTTTACGTGCCGCCCCAATCACTTTTTGAGCAGCCTCAATTAAGGTTTCAATCGGCGCACTGCCGGTTTTGTCTTGAATGATAAACTCAAAACCACCCGTAGTACTTAATCCTCTCACTGGAGGGGCATTTACTGCGATCGCTCTGGCTTCTGTAATTGTAGAGAGCTTTTTGTTCAGTCTCTGAAGTATGCCATAAACAGATTGAGATTCTTCAGTTCTCTCTTTCCAGGGTTTCAGGTTAGCAAAGGCAATGCCTAAATTAGAAGCATTGCCATCGAAACCAAAGCCACTGATCATAAAACTAGCTTTAACTTCGGGAGCCGATGTGACTTCTTTGACCACCTTGTTCATCACAGATTCGGTATATTTCAAAGAAACTCCATCAGGCCCTTGGACAATTACAAAGAAGTAACCCTGATCTTCCTCTGGAATAAATCCGGTAGGCACTGCTCTGTACATCAAAACCGTTGCTAATAAACCAGTGACAAAAACTCCAATTACAATCGGCTTGACATGGGTAAGGTAGCTAACAAACCCAACATATCGCCGCGTGAACCAGCTAAATCCCCGATTAAACTGCGTAAAAAACCACCCCAAAGGGCCCCGTGGAGTCTGAGCCGGGCGCATCAGAATGGCTGCCATACTCGGAGAGAAGGTTAAGGCGTTGAAGGTGGAAATGGCAATGGAGCAAGCAACGGTTAACGCAAATTGTTTGTAAACAATCCCAGTAGTACCCGGAATGAATGCAACGGGAATAAATACTGCCATGAGTACAAGTGAAGTGGCAATGATTGCCCCAGTTAACTCCTTCATGGCTTCGACAGCGGCCTCAAAGGGTCTCATACCCTGCTCTAGTTTGACTGCAACTGCCTCGACCACAATAATGGCATCATCCACGACGATCCCGATCGCGAGAACGAAACCAAATAAGGTCAGTGTATTAATTTGAAATCCTAAAACCAACAGAGCCGCACACGTCCCAATCAAGGAAACGGGGATCGCTACAGTGGGAATGATCGTGGTACGCCAGTCTTGTAAAAAGACAAAAATTACCAAGACCACTAGCACAATCGCCTCAACCAGAGTGTGCAGAACTTCTTCTAAAGAAATTTCTACAAACGGAGTGGTATCAAATGCCAACTCTGCTTTGAGTCCAGGTGGAAAACTTTTCTTTAGTATCTCGATCTGTTCTTCAACAGCATGAGCAACGTTCAGGGCATTACTACCGGGAAGTTGATATATCCCCAAACCCACGGCTGCCTTGGGCGCATTTCCTGGGATGGTGAATTTGGCATCAGCGAGATAGTTCTCTGCTCCCAGTTCAACTCGACCGACATCTCTGACTTTAACTAGAATGCTGCTAGTGGGGTTATTAGTAGTGCTATTAGTGCCAGCTGGACTTACCTTCAGCACCATATCCTCAAATTCAGCCGCATCTTTAAATCGACTGGTTGCCCGTAAAGCAAATTCAAAGCTTTGATTATCTGGTGCTGGTTCCTTACCAATCGCCCCTGCACCCACTTGAATATTTTGTTGTTGCAGGGCAGATGTTACATCTTGCGGAGTTAGTTGATGTTGGGCAAGCTTGTTGGGATCGAGCCAGAGACGCATGGCATATTTGCGTTCTCCAAAAACTCTGGCACTTCCTACACCAGGGAGCCGTTTGATCTGATCGAAAATATACAGATCGACATAGTTACTGATAAAAATGTTGTCATACTCATTATTTTCTGAGTAAAACCCATAGACAAGTAGCAAACTGCTTGATGCTGTTTCAACAGTCACACCTGTTCGTTGAACAGTATCTGGCAATTGAGGTGAAGCCAGTGCTTCTTTATTCTGAACGTTTACTTGAGCAATATCGCTATTGACATTAGTCGGAAAGGAGACAGTTATATTGCTCGAACCATCATTACCCGTATTAGAAGATATATAAGATACATCTTTAACACCATTAATTTGTCGCTCAATAATGTTGGTGACAGTATTTTCTGTTGTTTGAGCATCCGCACCAATATTGTTGGAGCTAACAGTAATTTGCACTGGAGCAAGGTCTGGTAGCTGAGAAATGGGAAGAATCGGTATACAGATGCTTCCCAGCAGCAAGATGATGAACGTGCAGACCGTCGTCAGCACTGGCCGTCTGATGAAGGTATTGACAAACATAAATCAAGGAATAAAGGAAAAGTTTCAGACTGGTTAGGAACGTAGTAGCTTTTTATTAATATAAGGATTTATTAAGGCTTAATGTTAGATATTTTCTTTTTCCTATAGTCAGTATGGGAATACACACATTTATGCTGATGACTCAATGTATCATTAGAGGCAGAGTCGGCAAAGCTTGTAATTAACCGTTCCCATGCAAAACATGGGAACGAGTCAAGTCTTATCAAGCTAGGTTTTTAGAACTTGTGTGTACAACGTAGCTTGATAAGAGGAGAGTTAGAATTTGGTCTAAAAAATGCGGTAATGAATCCAAATTTCTAATTAGCTTTGCCATTACTCGGAAAATTTAACAATTGATCGTCATTGACCCAAATTGCTTGTTGAGGTACAGAGATGGAAATTCCAGCCTCGTCTAGGGCAACTTTTAGGCGGCGGCGAAGTTCCCGTGCGACATCCCATTGTTTGAGGGGTTGTGTTTTAATCCAGACACGAATTATCAAACCGCGATCGCCAAATTGATCTATTCCTAAAACTTGCGGTGGTTCCAAAATTTGACGCTGCCATTGCATTTCTTGATTCATCTTATCCGCAATAGTTGCAATCAAATTCAAAGCCTCTTCTGTATCGGCTTGGTAGGCGATGGGAATTGTTAAATCGGCTCGCGACCAACGACTCGAAAGATTGGCAACAACTTTAATTTCACTATTGGGAATTGTGATCAAGCGTCCTTCAGAATCCCGCAGTTGGGTCATCCGCAGATTCAGATTTTCTACTAAGCCTCCCACGTCTCCCACATTAATTACATCCCCTAAAGCATACTGGTCTTCTAAAATGATCAAAAAACCGTTAATGGCATCTTTAATTAAGTTTTGCGATGCCAGAGATAATGCAACACCAACTAAACTAGCACCCGCCAGTAAGGGAACGATATCTATCCCCAAGGATACTAGGGCTATCAAGAAACCTACTCCTACCCAGATAGCAGTAGTGATACTTTTAGTGACACCAGAAAATGTGGAAACTCGCAGTTGCAGCCGTGCAGAACTTTCTGGAGTGAGGAAAGCACCACTGCTAATCAGAGTGGAGGCGAAGCGGTCAATCAGGGCGTAGGTCAAACGAATTGCTACATAAGTTGCCAAGCATACAACACCTAATCGCACAGGAAATTGGGCAGCTGTGAGAATTGCTACCTGAAAACCTCGTGTATAGGGAAATAGACCCAAAATAAAGAAGCTTCCACCTCCCCAAATTCCGGCTTGACTTAGCTGAAACAATCGTCTCTTGGCTTCTTGGAGATGTTGCTGTTGCCGTTGATTTAGTTGTGTTGTAATTGCTTGATCTGCTGGTTTTGGGTAGTTGAAGAGTTCCCTTTGGGGTTGGGAGGCAATGGATTTTTCTAAATCCTTTTGGGTACGCCGCTGCCAGCTATATACTCCCCAACTCATGACAATCATTGCCAGTCCGATACCGCCAGCAATTTTACCTTGGTCGATTAAAGATTGAATTTGCCTTTCTTGCTTGGCTTGTTGCAAGTCTTCTTGTAATGATTCGGCGACTTGATTTGCCGATGTTGATATATCTACCTGTCGCAGTCCCGCATCTTCAGAAGTAACGGTCATCAGATATTGACCGTTAACATAAATTACTGGTAATTCGTTTACTTTGCGAACATCCACCTTGACTGGTGTTTTTGCTGGTGATTGAAAGTAATTTTGACCAATTTTCTCCAACTTCTTTTGAATATCTTCTGAACGCTCAGGAAAATTGGTTCTTGTTGCTGCTATTTGAAATAACCGACGACCATCTAAATAAATCCAGCCCGAAACAACTCTGTTATCTGAATCATTACTAATACTGCTGGGAGCTTGCAATTGCGGTACAAAAGGAATCTGGGCTGTGGCTTTTGGCACAGATACAACGCATACAGCCATTGAACTGGCGATGCCTACGGCGGGCAAAGCCAACGCCAAAAATTGAAAGCGCACTTAAACACCTCCTTAAATAAAATCTACTGGTGACTACTTCGATAACTATCCTCCGCAATAACTTTGGGTAGATGTACCTATCTAAAGTTGAGGTTTTCCCTTTAGACAATGAAATTTTCATGTTTTTTTGTTTGTCTTCTATCTTTCGACAGATGACAAGATACTGAGAATCAGCAGGTAAGGCTGATTAGAGTATTACTCTTACCAAAGATAAAACAAAAAGGAAGAAGCTGACGATGAAGTTGACATTAGGGTAATCAAACGTCAAGCTAGTTTTGAGGACTGTTGACTAGTGATTTGCAATATTCAAGCAAAAATCACCAGTTGTACAATAACCTAGTAGAGTGCGTAAAATTTACGTAGCTTTTTTTATTTTTTGAGGTAACTTTTGATGACCGCAACTTCTCCCCGATTAAAGCACGAGGTTAAAGACCTCGGCCTAGCTGCCTTGGGAAGACAGCGCATTGAATGGGCTGGACGCGAAATGCCAGTTTTGAAGCAAATCCGCGATCGCTTTGCGATCGAAAAGCCCTTCGCTGGTTTACGCCTTGTAGCTTGTGCCCACATTACAACAGAAACAGCACATTTGGCGATCGCTCTGAAAGCCGGTGGTGCAGATGCGCTTTTAATTGCTAGCAATCCTTTATCAACGCAAGATGACGTAGCCGCTAGCCTCGTCGTCGATCATGAAATTCCCGTCTTTGCTCAAAAAGGCGAAGATAACGAAACTTATAACCGCCACGTCCAAATAGCTTTAGATCATCGCCCCAACATTATTGTTGATGACGGTAGCGATGTAGTTGCGGCTTTAATCCAACACCGCCAACACCAAATTGCTGATTTGATTGGTAGCACCGAAGAAACCACCACTGGTATTGTGCGCCTACGCGCCATGTTTAGAGAAGGCGTTCTCACCTTCCCCGCAGTCAACGTCAACGACGCCGACACCAAGCACTTCTTTGATAATCGCTATGGTACTGGGCAATCAACCCTAGATGGCATTATCCGCGCCACAAATATTTTGTTGGCTGGTAAAAACATTGTCGTCGTCGGTTATGGCTGGTGTGGTAAAGGTACAGCCCTCCGCGCCCGTGGGATGGGTGCTAACGTCATCGTCACCGAAATCGACCCCATCAAGGCAATTGAAGCCGTAATGGATGGCTTCCGCGTCCTGCCAATGGCTAAAGCTGCACCTGAAGGTGATATATTTATCACTGTGACTGGTAACAAGCACGTCGTTCGCGGCGAACACTTCGATGTGATGAAAGATGGTGCGATCGTTTGTAACTCCGGTCACTTTGATTTGGAACTTGATTTGAAATACTTGGCTGCACAAGCTAAGGAAATCAAAGAAGTGCGTCCTTTCACCGAAGAGTATAAGTTGAAAAATGGTAAATCAGTTGTCGTTCTTGGACAAGGACGCTTGATTAACCTAGCTGCGGCTGAAGGACACCCCAGCGCGGTAATGGATATGAGTTTTGCGAACCAAGCTTTGGCTTGTGAATTCTTGGTGAAGAATAAGGGTAAGTTGGAACCTGGTTTGCACTCAATCCCTGTTGAAGTCGATCAAGAAATTGCTCGTTTGAAGTTGCAAGCTATTGGTATCACGATTGATAGTTTGACAGCAGATCAAATTGAGTACATCAATTCTTGGACAAGTGGAACTTGATACATTGATTAATTGATTTTTTGAGGGATAGGCGTTTTGCTTATCCCTTTTTTTGTGTTTCTCTCGCAGAGATGCAGAGGCACAGAGAGAATATAATAGGATAGAGGGCAATACAGTTCAGATAAGACCAAAACACTTGTAGAGACGGCGATTTATCGCGTCTCGAAAACCCAAAATTTTGCCAGTAGCCTTTAACTGAACCGTATTGGGATAGAGGGTGTTATTGTAAGTTTTTATGTCAGCAAAAGATATTTTTCATAATACTGTGAAAGTAGCCTTAGAAAAAGATGGCTGGAAAATTACACATGATCCCTTATTTTTTAAACTCTCGGAACAAATTAGAATTAAAATAGACTTAGGAGCGCAAAAGTTAATTTCGGCTGAAAAAGATAAGCAAAAAATAGCAGTAGAGGTAAAAAGTTTTATTGGGGTATCAGCAATCTCAGAGTTTCATACAGCTATAGGTCAATTTTTGAACTACAGGGTAGCATTAGAACAAAAGGACTCTGAACGAGTATTATATTTAGCAATATCTCAAGATATATACCAAGAGTTTTTTATAGATTCTTTTATTCAAAGTGTATTAGAACGGTATGAAATCAAATTATTCGTTTTTCATGTTCAGAAACAAGAGATAGTATTATGGAAAAATTAGATTATCAGGAATTAGTGAAAAGGATCATCTATAAATATGTAAATGAGCAACCCAAAGAAGATTTAGAAAATACCGAAATTGTCTTTGATACAGAACGCGATCGCTACTTATTATTATATGTGGGATGGCATGATGAAGAAAGAGTATATGGATGCCCAATTCATATTAGTATCAAGGATAAAAAAATTTGGATTCAGCGCGATTTTACTGAAGAAGGAATAGCTAATCAATTAGTAGAATTAGGTGTGCCAACAACAGATATTGTTTTGGGTTTTAGATCACCTTATGTCAGGCAGTTTACTGGTTTTGCATCTGTTTAAATTTTTTGCATTCTATCCCGCAGTCGATTTTTTGGGGATAAGCCAAAGCCTATACCTTTTTTTTCTGACAAGTTTCTAAAGCCATAATTAAAAAAGGTGCAGATGGATGAGCAAGTAATTTTGACAAATCGGTAATAGTACCTTGTCTTATTACATTAGTAATTTCCTGCATCAATTCGGAACTATTTTCTATATATTCAATAGTTTTTGCTGCAATTATCATTTTTTCAGCAGTTGTATTCATTGAATCACAAGCGCTTGTTTCTTCTAAGATTTTATCAATTTTCTTAGCTAATTCTGTGATTGTTTGTATTTTTTGTTGATTTATAACTCTATAGAGTCTTTCAATTTCCCCACCAATTTCTCTTAATTCTGTATAACCTTGATTTCTAAAATCAAACAAGCTTAAAATTACATATGAAGTATATCTACAAATTTCTGATAGTTCTAATTCATTAATAGTTTCCCTTAACCCAGTATGAATTATTTTTGAACGTCTATCATAAAGCTTAGAAATTCTTTTATAAATATTAAGAATTTCACTGAATTCAATAAAATGATAATTGCTCAATGCTAGTGTAGTTGGAATTCCTTTACACAAAGCATGAGTAATATCTTCCTTCTTGTTGGAAAATATAACTTCAAGAGCAGTCCAATATTTTAAAAATGCCATATCCCGGTCGAATTCATTTTGAGCTTCTCCAGTCCAATATATTGCAGTTAGAATACATCCCTCTAATTGACTTAATTTTTCATTATTAAAAAATGTTTTAACATCGTTTAAAAAAGCTTTTTCTTCTAGGGTATTGAGTAAGTTATTATCAATAACAAATTTTTGTAAATGTCTTCTTCCTCTACCTCTCCCATAAGCTATTGTATTATTTTCAACGTCTCTTTTCAGCCAATATTCAGTTTGAATATAAGCTTCAGAAGCAATATTGATTTTCATCATATTTTCAGAAATTCTTTCATGTGCCATAACACATATTACATATCTCAAATAATTTATTAATTCTTTAGATTTAGACCTTGCAATTTCCTTTACTTTATCTGAATCCCCAAAAGCTGAACATATGATCACTACTTTATTCAGTAAATTATCTTCAAGGTTGAGTCGATGGGGGATATTATTCCCCGCATCTCTCAGTTAAATCTGGGCGTGCGACTTTCACCGCACCCAGCTTCCGATGTTCTCAGCTTG
>NZ_JBALEO010000098.1:0-438455 GCF_036918015.1 Nostoc sp. | reverse complement strand
CGACGGCTTCGATGACCTGATTATTGGGGCATCAAGTGCCGACCCCAACGGTGAGAATAGTGCAGGGTCAAGCTACGTGGTCTTTGGCAGCAATAATGGCTTTGGAGCTAGCTTCAATCTTTCCTCCCTCAGTGGCAGCAACGGCTTTGTGATTAACGGCTTTGATGCAGATGACAGTTCAGGTTACTCCGTTAGCGGTGCGGGTGACTTCAACGGCGACGGCTTCGATGACTTGATTGTTGGGGCAAGATATGCCTCCCCCAACGGTCAGCGTAGTGCAGGGTCAAGCTACGTGGTGTTTGGCAGCAATAGTGGCTTTGGAGCTAGCCTTAACCTCTCGTCTCTCAATGGCAGCAACGGCTTTGTGATTAACGGTATTGATGCATATAACAGTTCAGGCCGTTCTGTCAGCAGTGCGGGGGATATCAACGGCGACGGCTTCGATGACTTGATTATCGGGGCACCTAATGCCTCCCCCAACGGTCAGTTTAGGGCAGGGTCAAGCTACGTGGTGTTTGGCAACAGCAGTGCCTCTGGAGCTAACTTCAACCTCTCGTCACTGGATGGCAGCAACGGTTTTGTAATTAACGGCATTGATGCGGATGACAGTTCAGGCAGTTCTGTCAGCAGTGCGGGGGACATTAATGGCGATGGCTTCGATGATCTGATTATCGGGGCAAATCGTGCCGACCCCAACGGTCAGAGTTATGCAGGGGAGAGCTACGTTGTCTTTGGTCGCAGTAGTGGTTTCGGTGATGGTTTCAACCTTTCATCTCTGGATGGCAGCGAGGGTTTTGTAATTAAAGGCATTGATGAGCGTGACTTCTCAGGTAGTTCTGTCAGCAGTGCAGGGGATGTCAACGGCGACGGCTTCGATGACCTGATTATCGGGGTATCAAGTGCCGACCCCAACGGTAAGCGTAATGCAGGGGAGAGCTACATAGTTTTTGGTTTTGCATCTCCTACACCTATTAATAAACCTCCTGTCCCTGTTAATGACACGGCTACTACCGACCAAGACACTGCCCTTAACATAAAGGTTTTAGCTAACGACAGCAACTCCCTAACAGTATCGACTATCGATGGTAGGGCAGTTATTGTTGGCACTCCTATTACTTTAAGTTCTGGTGCCTTAGTTACCCTTAATGCTAATGGCAGCTTGACCTACGACCCGAATGCTTCATTTGAGGTTTTGGGTGTTGGTGAAAGCGGCACTGACAGCTTTACATACACCACCAACAATAATAATAGCAGCTTGACTAACACAGCTAGCGTTAACTTGACTATTAACGGAGTCAATGATGTAGCTCAGGTTACTAATTTTAACCTCTCGTCCCTAGATGGCAGCAACGGCTTTGTAATTAACGGCATTGATTCGGGTGACTTCTCAGGCAATTCTGTCAGCAGTGCGGGAGACATCAACGGCGACGGCTTCGATGACCTGATTATCGGGGCACTTTTTCCCTCCCCCAACGGTAAGCGTTATGCAGGGTCAAGCTACGTGGTGTTTGGCAGCAACAGTGGCTTTGGAGCTAGTTTCAACCTCTCGTCCCTCAATGGCAGCAACGGCTTCGCGATCGACGGCATTGATTCGGGTGACTTATTAGGCGTTTCTGTCAGCAGTGCGGGGGACATCAACGACGACGGCTTCGATGACCTGATTATTGGGGCATCAGGTGTTGACCCCAACGGTCAGGATAGGGCAGGGTCAAGCTACGTGGTCTTTGGCAGCAATAGTGGCTTTGGAGCTAGCTTCAACCTCTCGTCACTGGATGGCAGCAACGGCTTTGTGATTAACGGCATTGATGTGGGTGATGAGTCAGGCAGTTCTGTCAGCAGTGCGGGGGACATTAATGGCGACGGCTTAGATGACCTGATTATCGGGGCATATCGTGCCTCCCCCAACGGTAAGCTTAATGTAGGGTCAAGCTACGTGGTGTTTGGCAGCAATAGTGGCTTTGGAGCTAGTTTCAACCTCTCCTCCCTCAATGGCAGCAACGGCTTTGTGATTAACGGCATTGATTCGAGTGATGAGTCAGGCGTTTCTGTCAGCAGTGCGGGGGACATCAACGACGACGGCTTCGATGACCTGATTATTGGGGCAAGGAGTGCCTCCCCCAACGGTCAAAGTAGGGCAGGGTCAAGCTACGTAGTGTTTGGCAGCAATAGTGGCTTTGGAGCTAGCTTCAACCTCTCGTCCCTCAATGGCAGCAACGGCTTTGCGATTAAGGGCATTGATGTGGATGACTTCTCAGGCAATTCTGTCAGCAATGCGGGGGACGTCAACGGTGACGGCTTCGATGACCTGATTATCGGGGGATCAGCTGCCGGTTACGTGGTGTTTGGCAGCAATAGTGGCTTTGGAGCTAGCTTCAACCTCTCGTCTCTGAATGGCAGCAATGGCTTTGTAATTAAAGGCATTTCAGGCATTTCTGTCAGCAGTGCAGGGGATATCAACGGCGATGGCTTAGATGACCTGATTGGGGCATCAGGTGTCGACCCCAACGGTCAGAGTTATGCAAGGTCAAACTACGTGGTTTTTGGCACCAATAGTGGCTTTGGAGCTAGCCTCAACCTCTCGTCCCTCAATGGCAGCAATGGCTTTGTGATTAACGGCATTGATGAGCTTGACTCCTTAGGCAGTTCTGTCAGCAGTGGTGCGGGGGATATCAACAGCGACGGCTTCGATGACCTGATTATCGGGGCATCAGGTGCCGACCCCAACGGTAAGCTTAATGCAGGGGAGAGTTATGTAGTGTTTGGCTTTCAGACTGCCGCTACCACTAACGAAGATATTGCCGTTAACATCTTTGCTAGCAATCTTCTGCGTAGATATACAGATGCAGATAGGGATACTTTAACTATTGGTGATTTCACTAGCCCCACTAATGGCACACTGACACTTAACGACAACAACACTCCAGGCAATCCCGGCGACGACTTCTTTATCTACACCCCCGATGCCAACTTCAACGGCAGTGACAGTTTCACTTTCACTGTCAGCGATCGCAATGGCGGTACCATTACTAGTACTTTCAATCTCTATATCAAACCCGTCAATGATGCACCTGTGGCAGCTAATGATACCATCTCCGGTGGCAAGGGCAATGATACTTTTGTCTTCCGCCTTGGCGATGGTGATGACACTATCACCGATTTTGCTGGAACTGGTATTGGCTCAAATCCATCAGCAACAGCGATTAGCCAACTGGATACGTTGCAATTTATCGGTAGTGGTTTAACTGCCGATAAATTGCAACTTACTCAAAATGGTAATAATTTAGAACTCACCTTTTTAGATGTGGCTTCTACGAAAGTTACCCTGCAAAACTTCCAATTAGAAAACCTGGATAACTTACCAGCAAATGGTTCACGACCAGCAATTGGTAATATCCTGTTTGATGGACAGACCAATGTAACTGACAGTTTTGATGTCTTCAATGCCAACTCCACTCAAACTAATCTTTTTAACAAGAACACTGTTACCTTCCTCAATGACCTTAACAATAACGTTGCGGGTTTTGATAACTCTAACGATCTAATTAATGGTCAAGGTGGTAACGACATCATTAATGGTAATAGTGGTAATGACCTCTTGCGGGGTGGAAAAGGCGATGATACTCTGGTGGGTGGCAGAGGCAATGATGTTCTCATCGGTGGTGTAGGTGCTGACTTTTTCGTTTACAACAGCAATGTTGAGTTTACTACCACTGTTGTTGGTGTTGATGCGATCGCTGATTTCAACAGTTCTGAAGGTGACAAGATTGTACTGGATAAGACTACCTTTGGTGCAATCGCTTCTGCTGCGGGAACAGATTTTAGTAATCTCAATGATTTTCAAATCACTAATTTAGCGGGGACTAGCACGGCAAAAATTGTCTACGATCCCGTGATTGGGCAGTTATTCTACAACCAAAATGGTAGCGCGGCTGGTTTTGGTAGTGGTGGTTTATTTGCAACTTTAACTGGTGCGCCAACTCTCACGACATCAGATTTTGTGTTGCAAGTATAGTTTGCCCAAAACGGAGTTACAAAAAAAACCAGATTAAAGATTTGGCTAATGGCTGTTGATTCTGTAGCTTTCAGGCTGATAAGTGGGAATTTTAGGAAAAGGGCAAACTCCCGAAAACTGAATTAGCACAGTAGTCAACACTTGAGGTTTTGAGCTAGGAATGAAAATTAGTCAAAAATTAATTTTGGGTACTCTAGGAATGGCTACTCTCTCAGGAATTATTGGTGCGATTAGTGCTAATCAACAATTGAATATAGCTAAGTATCTTGCTCAACAAGAAGCCGAAGAAGTTGCTGGACTACTGGGATATTTCGTCAGTCACGATCTTGAAAAGCACAAAATGCGATCGCAAGATAAAATGTTAGCTCATTTACAGGAGCACGTTCAATCGCTACACAAGCAACGTCAACGCGATCTGGAGATTGTAGACCGTAATAAAATCATTCTGGCAGATGTAGTTACGGAAGATATCGGTACGCGATTAGATCACGATCGCAATAATGAAGTTGGTAAAACTATTCACGATGGTGTACCAAGAACCTATATTGAGACCAGTCCAGAGTACCCAAATGGAATTCAATTGATTGCTGTTGCTTTTAAAGCTAGCAACGGTGAAACAATGGGTGCAGTAATTTTGGAGTATACACCACTTTATAAAGCAGCCCTAGCAATAGCCCATAAAAATATTGTTGTCACGTCTGTCATCAGTTTGGGATGTGGTATCTTTGCATTATTAGTAGGTTATCTGCTCTCCAGAACTATCTCAAAACCGATTAAAAAACTCCAGCAAGCTGTGATCAATCTGGCTGAAGGTAAGCTGGATACCAGAGTTAATATTCGCTCTCACGATGAGATTGGCGAGTTAGCTACCTCGTTCAACAAAATGGCAGACGATCTCCAATATTCTAGAGATGAGTTGGTCAATACAAACGAACAATTACGAGACGAAATTAGCGAACGCCTACAGGCAGAAGCAGAACTTCAGCAAGTTCTGAAAGACCTGAAAAAAACCCAAATGCAATTAATTCAATCGGAAAAAATGTCGAGTCTGGGTCAACTAGTGGCAGGAGTTGCCCATGAAATCAACAATCCAGTTAATTTTATCTACGGCAACCTGCAACACACTGATGATTACACTCAAAAGTTGCTGCTGTTAATTAAGCTATATCAAAATTATTATCCTAACCCAGAGCCAGAAATAAAAAATGCTAACGCAGAAGCAGATATTGAGTACCTAACAGAAGATTTGCCTAAGATGTTAACCTCAATGAAGATGGGGGCTAAACGCATTCGGGAAATTGTTCTCAGTCTCCGAATTTTCTCTCGTTTGGATGAAGCTGAGTTTAAAACGGCTGATCTCCATGAAGGAATCGACAGTACTCTGTTAATTTTGCAACACCGTCTGAAATTACAAAATAATCGCCCTGAAATTAAAGTGGTTAAAGAATACGGTGAAATACCTCAAATTCAGTGTTTTGCAGGGCAACTGAATCAGGTATTTATGAACCTCTTAGCAAATGCAATCGATGCCTTAGAAGATTGTTTCCAAAAAGAACTTTGTTCAAATCCCTTGATTCGCATTTCTTCTGAACAGGTAAATGAAAATGTAATTATTCGGATTGCTGATAATGGAGTAGGAATTCCCCAAGAAATCCAGTCGCGTTTATTTGACCCTTTTTTCACCACGAAAGCAGTTGGGAAGGGGACTGGCATGGGTCTATCAATAAGTTACCAGATAATTACTGAAAAGCATGGTGGATCTTTGCAATGTATTTCATCACTGGGACAAGGTGCAGAGTTTGTAATTACAATCCCAATTCGAGTAGGGAAACCAGCACAATTATCAGTCGGCGATCGCAATGCCTATCGATAAAAGTCAGTGCCAATGTTTTTCAGCCCCTAAGTGCGTAGGCGTAGCCCGCACTTCGGCTGCGCTCAGTGACCGTCGTAGACATCGCAGCTAGAGGGGAATTGCCCCTGAATTGTTCGGTTCTACCACTGTCACCAGTATACAAATAGCTATAACCTCTTAGATAGTAGTGAAATGTCTAACCTAGACGCTGTTAGTCGCTCTTGAATTAAGGGGTGAAAGCCTGTGTACCAATGGATATTGCCAAGCCTGAGCGAAATCTTGGCCCAAAATCAATCAAGTGTGGCAGAATGTTCACCTGCTAAAGCAGAGCAGCAGTGGCGTATCAGCCTCGCAGCGACAGAACATTTGCTATTAAATACTTTAGCAGACCCTTCAGTTAACACAACCCAAGGATTAGTTTTAACCGCACCAGCACCCTTATTTAGTCAACCAAAATTGACTCAAAGTTTACAAACAGTAACTTTTACAGCAAAACCATTTAACCCTTTGGCGCTGATGCCATTTCAGATGCCAGGTGGGATACCTGCGGCAGACTACGCCAACGCATCTGTAAATGAAGACATTGCTGCCGATGATTCGGTACTTCCTTTACTAGCGGCCGATCCTCTGGGTGCAGAACAGTTTTGCTTAGTTTTTACAGATAAATTTAGATTAGTGCTAGTTTTAGCAACCCACAAAAACGGTAAAAAAACCTTTTCATTTTCTTTTGAGCCAGAGATAGTGCAGCAGGCTTGGCGATCGCTAGGGGCACGAGTAATGCTGGCTAATCCAGAATTTTTCGCCCGCTTGGACGCATTAGTAGAACAGTATTCTCCGGTAGCACCAGACTACCGCATGATGATTCACTTTAGCCAGTTGTTGCTTCAAGAATTAACAGAACCAGAAGAGACTAGAGAATCTTTATTAGGGACTGGGGAAGAAGCAGGAGAGCAGAGGAGCAGAGGAGTAGAGGAGCAGGGGAGAAGAGTTTTCCCCAATGCTCAATGCGCACTTGCCCTGAGCAAAACCGAAGGGATGCCCAATGTCCATTACCCCTTATCCCCAGAGGGGGCCTCACCTTCCCCAAATCCTGATGTAGAATTGCTCCAAGCCTTCGCTCACGAAGTTCGTACACCTTTAACAACTATTCGCACCATGACTCGTCTGCTGTTGAAACGGCGAGACTTAGATGCTAGCGCGATCAATCGCTTAAAAATCATCGATCACGAGTGTACCGAACAAATTGACCGCATGGAATTGCTGTTTAAAGCCGCAGAACTAGAAACTACTGCCTCAGCAAAATCGTCAAAAACTCAACTCACGCCGATGTCTTTAGATCAAGTGTTGCAGCAAAGTATTCCCCGGTGGGAACAAGCAGCGCATCGGCGGAACTTAACTTTAAATGTTGTTTTACCCCAGCAACTACCGACAGTGGTAAGCAATCCTACCATGCTGGATCAGGTTCTCACTGGTTTGATAGAAAATTTTACTCGCAGCTTACCCGCTGGCAGCCATATTCAAGTACAAGTTATCCCAGCTGGAGATCAACTGAAGTTACAGTTATCGCCACAATTCCGGTGCAAAGATTCAAATAAAGCCGCTACACCTGCAACGCCACCAATTCGCAAAGCTCTAGGTCAACTGCTGATGTTTCAACCAGAAACAGGTACGATTAGTTTGAATATCGCTGCAACCAAGCATTTGTTTCAGGCGATCGGTGGCAAACTAATTGTGCGCCAGCGTCCACACTATGGCGAAGTTTTAACGATTTTTCTGCCTTTAGAAGTTAGCAATAAACAGAAACCGGCAGTCACAAATTAGAGATATAGCAATCCTAAATGAGATTGTGAACATTTTTGTTATGGTCGTCCTTGGTCATTTGTCCTTTGTCATTTGTGAGTAAGAATTCAGGAGTCAGAATTTATCAGGAATCTAGAATGATTGGTATATTTATTCATCAAATGCTCTGCTGATTCTTTAACTATTCTGAATCCTGAGTTCTGACTCCTGAATTCTTACATTTGTGACTACAACGGACAAATGACTAATGACATGAAACAAAGTACTTTTCCACGCATCTAACAAATATTTCCACACCCATTGCCAAGGCAGTTTCGTCAAAATCAAACCGAGGATGATGATGGGGATATGCTAGGTCTTTTGCGGGATTAGCAGAACCAAGAAAGAAATAACAACCAGGAACTTCTTCTAAGAAAAAGGACATATCTTCAGCAGCCATAGTTTGGCATTCTGGCACAATACCCACAGGAGTTTCTACCACTTCTTCTGCTACAGTTCGCACTAGTTCTGCTATTTTAATATCATTAATTACTGGTGGATAAAGTGACCAATATTCTAAGTCATAATTTGCACCATGACTCTGACAAATTCCAGCAATAATCTGCTCGACACGCTGGTTAAAAAAGCCTTTCAAACTAGGATTAAAATACCTGACAGTAGCACTCATTCTCGCTGTATCAGCAATTACATTACGTTTAGTTCCAGCGTGAAGTTCTCCTACTGTCACTACTGCTGAATCAATAGGATTAACATTCCGAGCGACAATAGTTTGCAAAGCATTGACGATTTGGGCAGCAACAACAACGGAGTCAATAGTTTGATGGGGTAGTGCGCCGTGTCCACCTTTACCCAAAATTGTGCAGTTAAAGCACTCTACAGCTGCCATCAATGCGCCAGCACGCACACCCACTGTTCCTAAAGGCAAATTATTCCACAAGTGCAAACCAATAATCGCATCAACATTTGGGTTTCTCAAAACTCCAGCTTCAATCATCGGCTTTGCGCCTCCTGGTGATTCTTCCGCTGGCTGAAAGATAATTTTTACAACACCGGAGAAGTCTTGGCGATGCTGCTGGAGATAATAAGCTGTACCTAAAGCGATCGATGTATGTCCATCATGTCCACAAGCGTGCATCACTCCATCATGCTGCGATTTGTACGGCACTTCGTTGAGTTCTTGGATTGGCAAAGCATCCATATCCGCGCGAATCGCTAAAACTTTGTCAGTGCTGAGTGCTGAGTGGGGAGTGCTGAGTTTATCACCTTTGATGGTGGCAACAATGCCAGTGTGAGCAATGCCAGTTTGATGCTCAATTCCCCATTCTTGCAGCTTTTGTGATACAAACTCAGCAGTCAGTTTTTCTTGAAAACCCAACTCTGGTTGTTGATGCAATCGCCGCCGCCACTCTACTAATTGCGGTTGCAATGAGCGAATCGAAAGTCGGATGCGAGATAGATCAACAGAAGCGGGATTGGGAAAGGTGGAAACCATTATAAAGACAAACTAGGTTGATTACAGCTAATACCAATTTGAAACATCATGTCGCAAAATTTTTTTGAATTGGTATAACTTAGATTATTTTCCCAGTTTAACGTTACTTGGATGAGTCTTCATTAACGAGGTACTCAGCACTGAATGTGTGTTTAAAGAGCCTCTAGTTGATGGCTGTTAATTTTCTCTCTAGATCAAATAAAAATCCGTGGATATACTCTTCAGTCCATTCCGCACCATAGAAGCGTTTAAACATCCCTCGTGCTGGGTCTTTTTCAGCCCGATATCGCAGGTATCGCAGTTGGGCTTGTTCAATGGCTACTAAATTTTGGGAATCTGTTATGGGTTCTGCCTGTTCCACAAAATCGAGATAAGCTTTCAAATAGTCTTTGAAAGCAGCAAACACCTGAGTTTCTACTACAGCCGTTTCTTGAGGGCGAGTCCACAGAAAAGCGGGAGAGAAAAAAGGCTGTGCTTCTTCTGGAAAATCTCCTCCCCAAGACAGATGTTGTTGATGGGCGTGGAAAATGGGCAGAATTGGTTCAGTATATTTTGCTTGATATGCTAGATCGTCGCGAAATAGGGGCTGCATATCCAAAGCAATTAGATGTCCTCCTGGCAGTGTCACCAAATCTGCCCCAAAAAATGGTAAATCGTAGTTGAGGCGCGGAAAAATCACAAAATTCAGCACTTGCAGCGAATTGCCGCCCTGTACGTGAGCTGCCCGAATTTGCCGCAATTTTGAAGTTTGAAAGGCATAACTGGTGGTGACAACCTCTTCCTGATTTTTTCCCTTGCCCACAACAGCACTTTTGGACTCAAACCCAGTCGGGATAGGATAAGGCTGTAAATCCAAACGCGATCGCATATAGGCGATCGCATAATCGAGAAATGGCTGATAGAGTGTCACGTCGCTTTGCTCCGAATTCAAAATTCAAAATTTAAAATTCAAAATTAATAATTAAAGAACTTCTGCCTCCTGCCTTCATCTTTTGCCGACACCAACTGCTAGGGGAACAGCATCTTCAAATAAGAATTCATGGAGAAAGCGCTCTGCCCATTCATGACCAAAGTAACTGCTAAACAAACCAGATGCGGGATCGCGGTCTGCACTATACTGGTCATAGTCTTTTTGGGCTTTGACAATCCGCTGGATATCTTCAGGGTCTTGGAGCGGTTTGGCATCTGCTAACATTTGCCAATACAAGTTTAAATAATCCTGAAAAGCTTCAAAGACTAGCGTTGCCACAGTTTCCGGGTCGGTTTTGGCAAACAATAGATATTTAGAAAAATACTGGTTGGCATCGTAAAACTTCATTTCTAAGTTTTGCGCCAAATCCGGGTATTGATCGTGGAGAGATTTTAGCGGAAATATATATTTTTTTTGATAATCTTCATCCTGAAATAAAGGCTGGAAATCAAGCACAATCAGGTTTTTGACTTTCCCAAAGGATAAAAAGTCAATTCCTAACAGAGGTAAATCGTAGTGATGACTGGGATAAATCACGCTGTTAAAAATTTGAGCGCTTTCCCCAGCATCAATGTAGGTATAGCGAATTTTCCGCAACTCTTGAGATTGGTAACACCAACTGCGAATAGTTGCTGGGTTTCTGCCGCGATCGCTAACTTTGAATTCCAAACCAGGGGGAATGACCCTACTTTGTAAATCAAACCGCTGAAATAGCTCTTTTTCTAAAAATTCCAGGAAAGGCTTATACATAGAGCATGATTTATTAACCCTTGCATGAAAATAAGTTATGGCGATCGTGCACGTCTCATTTATGAGAAACAAAGCAACATTCCTTAATGGGGCATAGGGAAGAGGTGGAGGGGCAGAGGGGCAGAGGTGCAGAGGGGCAGAGATGCAAAGGTGCAGAGGGGAAAAATTTACTGCAACTTCTCCCCTGCTCCTCTGCTCCCCTGCTCCCCTGCTCCCCTGCTCCCCTTCTCCCCACTAACGCCTAGCATGATTGCGACCGATCATTTGCTCCAAGACTTCTTGGGAAACACAGCGACGCTCGGAACAATAAGTCATCAAGTTGATTCCGTTCATCATTCGTACTGTACTGACTCTGACACGAAAATCATCCGTAACAAACCAACAACGTTCCTGACCTTGATTGTTGTCATAGTCAGTATCAATCGTCAGCACTCCATCATCAGCAAACCGATATCGGCTCACAACTGGAATGCTCTCAACATAGCCTTGGTTGCGAATCAGTTTTCCAGAACGCCTCGTTTCGTCGGGAACATCAACCAAAATCGCAGCATTATCGCTATTCGGTAGCCTGGTATCTAGGTTAGCTTGCCATGCAAAGCTAGCACCGCCTGTTGCTTTACTAGGATCTATCCCTTGGGCTTTACAAACTTCCTGGACTTTCGGATCGTTATTTCCCATGACTTTTATAATCAAATTTGACTCACCCGACTCATCCGCCGCCGAGTCAAAATGATGAACGGCACGTTCCGTAAACCATGTACCCTCACTTTTACGGAAGAAGTCGATCATTGTCAAAGGCGGTATTATATGCATCTGTTTTGAAACCTCGTTTTATCAAATTTTGGCGTTATTAATACTAGTGATGAGATGAAGTCCCGATTTAGCTAAAGTGTAGAATAACTCCAAAAGTGATATTTTAATCAGCTAATGACAAATAGTGAAATTCAACTTATTACAAGCGTTCGCCCCAGTCCAACTCCAGAAATCTTAACAGCCCTCAAAAAAGGAATCCCTGTGGATTCAGTAGAGTTGTACCAATTCAATCTAAAGGAAGTCGATTTCCGACAAGCTAACTTGAGTAAAGCCAAGCTATTAGGAGCCGATCTCAGTGAGGTGGTATTAAGTAATGTCGATTTGAGTGGGGCAGATTTGCGAGGCGCTAATCTGCAAGGAGCCGATTTGAGTGGGGCTAATTTGCAGGGAGCCTATTTAAACCGTGCCAATCTCCAACAAGCAAATCTGAGTGGCGCAAATTTGGAGGGAGCCAAACTCCAAGTAGCGCGTTATGATTCACAAACGAAATGGCCCGAAGAATATAACTACAAAGCTTCGGGAGCGGTGGGGCCGGGTGCTAATCTCAATGGTGCTTTTCTGAATACAGCTTCTTTACGAAATGCAGATTTACAAGGTGCTAATCTGCGTGGAGCCTACCTGAGTGGCGCTGACTTGACAGGAGCTAATTTGCAAGGTGCTTCTTTGAGTGGTGCCGATCTGACAAAAGCTTATTTGACAGGGGCTTGCTTACGAAATGCTCGATTGACTGGAGCCGATTTGCGGGATACAGACCTGCGAGCAACCGATCTCAGTGATGCAGAGATGGAGCATCTTCTAAGTATCGCTGGGGCAGATTTTACTCTTGCTCAAGGACTTACAGAAGCAACTAAAGCCATGCTTTCCAGCCGTCCATATTCAGAACTCGACGTTTGGAACGCCTATACCCGCACAACAACTCGTGAAAGTTTGAGTGCTTGACCAATACAGTGCTGAGTAACGAGTGCTGAGTTATGAGTAGGAAGTGAACTACCCACACTGACTTGGAGTACCAGTGCGATTCGTTGATTAGTAAATCACGGTAATCAGTCCGTACATAACTAATCCAGCTAATAATAGCTGAACTCTCAGATTTAACTCAGCACTTTTCATAATGATTGCCAGTTCTTTTTTAGAAGCGCTAAAAATGTCGCGTATCCTTCGGAAAAACCGGGCGGATCTGGTAGAAAATATTGTGGAAATTCTTTATACGATCGCCAAGGTTCCGAAGCATTATGCCGCAAATGTAAGGCACATTCTGAGGAATCTGGTAGTCGCCAAGTCATTTGACCAGCTTGTATATCAGTCACAAATGCCTCCTCATCTAGAAAAAGTTGATCTTTTCTTCCAGATTTTGGCAGAGTAACCGGATATTTTGGTCAAATTTAAGGTAAAATAAAATATTTACTACTTATTTAATAAGTTTTATAAAAAAGAATTCAGAACTCAGAAGTCAGAATTCAGCATAAATTCTGTGCGACTACTATAGGAATCCGGTTTGATTTCTGAAAAAAATTAAGTATTTGTAGGGTGCGTTATGACTTTAGTCTAACGCACCAAACCCTTGAAAATGGTGCGTTACGCTTCGCGATAACACACCCTACGTGTTGTTCAAAAATCAAATAGTAATCCTATAGATGAATATTGCTTTAAAACCTAGCTCCTCATGGGCGAAACAAAAGTTTAAAATTTGTTTCTTATTAAAACTTCATCCATTTATGGGTAGATTATTCTGAATTCTGACTCCTGACTCCTGACTCCTTTTTATTATTCTGAACAAACCCACGCGGCTATTGTGGCAACAGGTCTTCTAAAGCAGCTCCGACAACTCGGTGATCCTCATCCTGTCTGAGTTGGTTCAGGGCTACTTTGGCTTCCGGCTCATCAAATCGTTTGAGAGCATAGCTAACTCGCACGCGCATCCGCCAAGATTCATCATTCACCAACGTTAGTATTTGGGATAATGCCGCAGCACGTTGGCTAGAATTAGCCAGTAAGCCAAGTGCATCAACCGAGGATTCCTGAACTGTGAAATCTTCATCTTTTAAACCCTGAACGCAGATATCAAATAGTTCTTCAGGGCAATCCATTTCAGCGATCGCAGCCAAAATGCTCCGTCTAACTAGCCAGTGGTCATCCTGATAATATGCCAAAACTAGATGAGAAACTGCGACTCTGCCAAATAGCGATAAAGAATTTGCCGCCTCCGCCCGCACGTTGGGGGTATCATCAAATTTCATAATTTGCATCAAAGCCGCAAAAGATTCCGCTGATTGTTGATTACCCAAACCCCTGGCTACAAAAGAACGCACCAAAAATTCTGAGTCACGAAGTTTACTGGTGAGCAGAGGAACTGCAACTTCTGATTCATAACTATCGAGAGCAGCGATCGCCTTTAGACGATAGTGAAAATCTGGGTTCTTCAGTTCAGTTTGGATTTTATGGATTTCCATAAGTGCATTTGGTACAGCTATTCTTTACTTTATTTTACAGATGTCACTAAATGGCGATCGCATTCTAAGAAGATTGAATCACGGGTATGGGACATTGGGAAAAAGTAAGCAGAAGTTCTTTCATTTTGAATTTTGAATTTGGAGCAAAGCGACGTGACTCAATTAAGCGAAACCGTTAAAGAATTAATCGCCAAAGCTAGAATTGTCAGCTTTGCCGAGTGGGAACAGTCCCATCCACAAGCAGCGATCGCTATATTTCAAGCTGCGGATGATGCTTTTCGCTACCTGAACGATGAAGATTTATTGCAGATTAAAACCTTGTCACCCGATAATTCTGAGTTGATTCCTGTTGCTCAATTGTTACGCGATCGCGCCGCCGAAATCGTTGATGAATCTAGAGAACAAGTTTTGGCGACTTATCCCGAAATTATCCAGCCTGGAGGTGGTCTTTATCCACCTGAACGTGCCCAAGCTTGCTGGCGAGATTTTTGGCATTTTCTCCGCTGTATTACTTATGGCATAGCAGGTGGCCACACCGAGTATACAAATCCCACAGGACTGCATTATATGAACTTGCTCTATCAGGAGTTACAAGTTCCATTGGATGCAATGGTTTTAGGCTTAAAAAGCATCAAGGCTGCTAGTTTGAAACGCTGCCAAGGCGATCGGCAGCAAATTATAGCTCCCTATTTTGACCATTTAATCAGCCAACTGGCTACTTTCCAAATTCGATAAGTTAAGTGGGCATGAATAATTAAAGGTTGCTAGTAAAGGCTGAAACTCCTACTAAAAAACAATCTTAATTAATTTTACATTGCGTAATATAGTTGAATTTATTCATGCCCACTGATTGAGATAAACTTGCGTGAATCAGCACGATTAAGACTCTGGCTCAAGGGAATGACAACATACCATCACTTGCATCCCAATCGCAAATCAAATACTAAAAATGAGATTTTTTGAAACTATTATTTAACTTAACAAATTTTAATAAATATGGTTTCGGCATCGTATCAGAATATGTAAGGACAAATGATGCAAAAACTTAAAATCATCACGACTAATAAGGATTTAAAATCTCTATGTCCTCTCCTTTGTCACCATGATGTAAAGTTTTTTAACATCTGTTGAATATCCTTCTCATAAAATTTAGTTGTTAACTGGGAGATAGTTTGAATGGCTTTTGGACCAGCATCACGATTAGGGGTCGCTCTGTTTGAAGACACCGATCCCATTGATCTGTGGCCAAATCGCTCTAATGAGGATGTTGAAACCGTAATTAGAAGTGTCTACAAGCAAGTTCTAGGCAATGCTTATGTAATGGAGAGTGAACGGCTTTCCGTTGCTGAATCTCAACTCAAACGGGGTGAAATTAGCGTTCGCGGGTTTGTGCGTCAAGTCGGGAAGTCGGAACTTTACCGTTCGCGGTTTTTTGATAGCGCCCCTCGTTATCGGGCGATTGAATTAAATTTCAGACATTTCTTTGGTCGTGCGCCATTGGATTTAGAAGAAACGCGTACACACAGCAGTATTCTAGATACAAAGGGCTTTGAGGGTGAGATTGATTCTTATCTAGACAGCGACGAATACCAAGAAACTTTTGGGGAAAACATTGTCCCTTATATTCGGGGCTACAAAACCGAAGCTATTCAGAGTTTGGTTCAGTTTACCCACTTATTCCAACTGGTACGTGGTTCCTCTAGCAGCAGCCTGAAAGGTGACTTAGCTGGCAAACAACCAAAATTAAACAGTTTGCTAATTCAAAGCACGCCTACTCCTGTAATTTCACCAGCCAGCAAGGGCGCTATATTCCGCAACCCAACATCTACTCCTCGCACTCGTCAGGGTGTGGGATCTGGTGATGATGGAAAGGTTTACCGGATTGAAGTCACTGGCTACAAGGCAAATGTGGTAAATAACATTTCCAAATTTCGCCGCAGTAACCAAGTCTTTTTCGTGCCATACAATAAACTTTCACAAGAGTATCAGCGGATTCACAAGCAGGGCGGTACGATCGCCAGTATTACCCCTGTCAACTAAAGAATAGAAATCGGGGATTTAGAGATTAGGGATTGGGAAATAATTCCGCTGTAATCAGTCTCTAATCTTTCAATCCCCAGTGTTGATCATTCTGGGATTTACGCAAAACTAAACGCGTTCAAGGGCAATACCCTGCGGAAAGCCGCTTATGAGCGAGGCACTCCGCGTAGCTAGCTTCCACTTAGAAGTATGCGTCTACATAAAATTGTCCTTACCTGAAAAGAATGATTTTCGGCTATTGTTTGCGTAAATCCCGATTGAGCAAAAGTTAGCCAAAGCGATCGCTGCTGTCAGTTGTCAAATACGAAAATATTTAACCCACTTTCACAAACTAAAGTTTTACAAAAGCTAGTCAGTAGCAAAAATAACTGACAACTGATGGGAAATTCTACCTCTATAAAGGGGTCGGATGCTCGGAAATTTAATTTAATTAGCGTTTTCAGGAGATAATTCAATGTCACTTTGGGTTATTGATTCACCTACCGTTGAACTGCGTCCGAACACCAGCGAAAGTGAATTACAAACACTGATTCGGGCAGTTTACAAACAGGTTTTGGGTAATGCTCACTTGTTGGAAAGTGAGCGACTAGCCACTGCTGAATCGCAATTGCGCGATCGCAAAATCAGCATCCGCGAATTCGTCAACACCGTTGCCAAATCAGAACTTTATCAATCCCTGTTTTTCAACTCTTCTTCCCAGTATCGGTTCATTGAACTGAACTTCAAACATCTACTAGGGCGTCCTCCTGCCGATCAAGCAGAAATTTCCGAACACGTCCGCATCTACAACGAACAGGGCTATGATGCTGAGATCGACTCCTATATCGATAGCAACGAATATCAGCAGAATTTTGGCGAGAATATTGTTCCTTATGTGCGCAGCACAAGCTCCCAAATAGGAATTAAAAATGTTACCTTTAACCGCACCTTTAGCTTAGTCAGAGGAGTCGCTAGCAGTGATAGCGATCGCAAAGCCAAACTAATCGGCGATATCGGTGCTAATTTACCCACATCCATCAAGGCTCCCGCAGCTGGTTCTAGTGTCAGCAGCACCGACAAACGCTTCTTAATTAAAGCTGTCAAAGGTGCAGGTAATCTCCGTACTCGTCTGGGCACCCTGGAATATGTAGTTAACTACAACCAACTATCTGGACAAGTGCAAAACATTCATCGGACAGGCGGCAAAATTATCAGTATCACTGAAGTTGCTTAGATTTGTCTAAGTAAGGGACTGGGGACTGGGGACAAGGGGACAAAAGAAAACTCCTAACTCTTGTACAGACGCGATTAATCGCGTCTGTACTCTTAACTCTTAACTCTTAACTCCTAACTCCTAACTCCTAACTCCTAACTCAGCACTCAGCACTCCCTTGTAGTCAAGGAGGCTAAAATATAGAGTAGGAGAATAACTTTCTTTTTTGCCAAGATATCTCTTGGATTTTAAGCTACTTTTTTAAGATCACTTTTCTAATGGAAATAACTGACTTTTTTGAACTTTCAATTGGACGATGGCGATCGCAGCGTAGCGCTCATCATTTAGCATTCGCCCACTTTGAAGAAGTATTGTCTAACATTGAAATTGAGTCTCTATCCACCACCGATCCAGCAGTGGTAGCAATCTGTCAATTGTATAACACTGAACCCACCAGTATCACTCACCCCTTTCGGATGACTTGGGAAGGTGAGTCAGACTGGGACGATAAACCAATCTCTGGCAGTACTGTACTAGTACCAATTCCCGATGTCGAAAATCCTTCTAGAGGCAAACTCCTGCGGGATAAGGGATACGCTGAAACAATTCCAGCAGTGGCTAAATATCATCTGAGTGACGATGGTATTTTTACCCTGCTAACAGAGTATGAACTCGCTGCGGCTGAGGAGCGAATTTGGTTTGCTAACCCCAATCTCCGATTTCGGGTAGCGACGATTAAAACCAGTGATGGTAAAGGCGTGACAACAGCTTCCTTTTCTTCAGAGATTCGCTCTTTGTCAAGTGCAAAAAGTTAGCAATATCAGGTTAAAACATAGAAAGAATACAAGCTCCTAAATTTATTTATGGTTACTGAGCTTGTCGAAGTATGGGGATTTTATGCCGTGAATTTTGAATTTTGAATTTGGAGCGAAGCGACGTGACGATAGCGCCCAGCGAATCTAGCACCAACGCTAGCGATTTGCTCACCTTAGCCTGTTGGATGGCAGGAGATTTTAGCAACTACAAGCAATCTTTTGCAAATCCGCAACTTTACGCCCACATTCACATTTATTTTCGTCCTTTACCGATTGAATTTTTTTCTGGTATCGGTTTCTATTCAGAACAAGCTTATGACCACGATTTATGGACACCCTATCGTCAAGGAGTACATCGACTAGTCGATTTGGGCGATCGCATTTATATCGAAAATTACAGCTTGAAAGATCCTATGCTTTATGCAGGTGCAGCTCGTGAATTAGATATCCTCAAAACCATCACCCCAGAAAGCATCGAACGGCGTTATCACTGTTCAATGGTTTTTGAACGAGAAGGTGAAATGTTTCGAGGTAGTGTGGAACCGGGTAATCAATGTCTGATTCAACGCAATGGATGTCAGACATATCTTGTCAGCGAAGTAGAAATAACCGAGCATACTTGGATAAGTCTAGATAAAGGTATGGATATTGAAACCCATAAGCAAATATGGGGATCTACCGCTGGCCCATTACAATTTGAAAAACGGGAAAGTTTTGCTGATGAATTACGTGCGGTGAGCGCATTATGTTGATTCAGCTTGAATCTGTTAAAACCAAAATGTTGCCCCCACTGGCTGAAAAAAAGATGCGCTGCTGGATTCGCAGTCGCCATTTGATTTGTTCTGGTAACTTTTTTATATTCGAGACATTAGAATACACAACGATTGAGAGATTTTCTGAATGCGTTGCTTCTTTAGGAGGGACAGTAATATCCGTTGACCCCATTAATAAAATCTGGATGGGCGATCATCGCCAAGTTATTTTATATCAGGCAAAAGCTAGTTTACATACACCTCATCATACTTTGAAACAATACTGGATAAAATACGGTGGTTTCTACACTAGATTTGATGAACGTGCTTGAGAGTTACTATCCTGCGGAAATTATTCTGACAGAAATCTATACTCCAATTCAAAATTAAGTTTTGAATTTTAAATACTCCCCAAGGGGGTTGACGGCTAATTGTTAATGTCTAATTGCTAATTTCCGATCCTGATTAGCTGTTAGTTATTAACAGTTAGCCGTCTAAATTTGTTAGAAAATGTAACTAAAAAATTCCCCAAAACTTGATAAGTTAATATCAATAACTAGTAATTAATAAATATTAAGTAGGGTGTGTTATGGCTTTAACCTAACCCACCATTTTATCTAGTGGTGCGTTAGATGCTTTGATTTGTATTTTAGTGACAAATCATCTTGAAATCTGCATCTAACACAATATCCTCTTGAGTGCGCTGGTTCACCAGTTGCTATAACTTTAGAAACCAAAGCAAAGCACTAGCTCCCTACATAAATTTTATTTTTACTTTACAAATTAGTCACTCTCACCCACACTAACCCAACTATGCAGACCTTCTTAGACGAAGAAACCAGACGACGCCAATATCAAGCATTTCCCCAAACAGAACCCATCGAACTGTGGACTACTGCTTCAGCTGATGACATTGAAATTGTAATTAGGGCAGTTTATCGGCAAGTGTTGGGTAATGCTTACATCATGGAAAGTGAGCGGCTCATCGTTCCAGAATCCCAACTCAAGCAAGGCATAATCGATGTGCGTGAGTTTGTGCGTCAAGTTGCCAAATCAGAGTTATATCGCTCCAGATTTTTTGATAACGTTTACCGCTATCGGGCAATTGAACTGAACTTTAAGCACCTGCTGGGTCGCGCTCCCGATGATTACTCCGAAACTAAACATCACAGCAACATTCTAGATGAGTCGGGTTTTGAGGCAGATATTGATTCTTATCTTGATAGCGACGAGTATCTAGATGCCTTTGGCGAGAACATAGTGCCATATTATCGAGGTTATAAAACTCAAACGGGCAAAAAAATATTGGAATTTACCAATATGTTACAATTGCTGCGGAGCAACTCTAGCAGTGATAAGAACTTAGCAACGAATAATGAACCTCAACTGGTGCGATCGCTAATTACCAACGCTCCTTACGGTAGACAGAAACTCACGGATATTAGTGCATTGCTGGCTGAAATATTCAAGCCCAAGCCAGAAACTGCTGCTCCAGTTAATACCTTTATTGCAGCTCCTACAGCAGCCGAACAAAGCTTGCGGCAAAAGATTCAAGAGCAAGAAAGCCAGATTGCAACTTTGCAACAACAATTAGCAGACTTACAACCATTTGCCAACATCGGCACAACAAAATTTAGTAGTAGTTGGCAGTCTTCTAGTTTGCCGACTAGCACAGGTAAATATACATCTTTGCAACAGCAAGCTGACACCCAAGAAAAACAGATTGCAGCTTTGCAAGAGCAAATTGCTGATTCCCGGCGGTCTGCGACAATTGGGGAAGCCCGGTTGAATAAGTGGCGCAGTCGCGTTTTTAATGGCTAATTTCTCTAATGTTTAGTTTTATCGGGTGGGTTAGCCAAGTTTAACTCATACATATCATGTCCGCTTGATTGCTTATTAAACTCGAAGAACCTCACCCCGCCAAAGCTACGCTTTGTCTCCCCTCCCCGCTTGCGGGGAGGGGTTGGGGGTGGGGTTCTTCAGATTTAATCAGTAATTAAACGGACATGATATAAAACCAAGACCTCGTTGGTGAATTCAAAATCTAACAAGCTAAAAAGCTACAAACTCACTAAAGATTTCCTGATATTTTGCGAGTAAGCTTGAAACAACAAATAATCAGAAAGTGTCTGAATTATTGTTCTAATAGACTTGCAACTTATGAAAAAATCTATAGTTTATCGATACCGTACTTATGGACTAGTTGGGTTAATATCCTTAACCGCTGTATTAAGCACAGCTACATCTGCCTTAACACAGTTAGCAGGCGATTCCCCAATTGGGCAAACTTCTATCCCTGCTTCTAACTTAATCTGGCCGACTCAAGGGTTTATTTCTCAAGGCTTCCGCAAATATCAACATGAAGGAATTGATATTGCAGGGGCAGATGGAACTGCTATTGTTGCTGCGGCATCCGGTACAGTTGTTAAAGCAGGTTGGGATAATTGGGGATTAGGAAATGCCATAACTATTAAACATCTTGACGGCAGTATTACTGTTTACGGCCACAATCGCCGTTTGTTGGTGAGCAAGGGTCAACAGGTCATTCAAGGTCAAATGATTGCCGAGATGGGATCTACAGGCAATAGTACAGCACCTCATCTGCACTTTGAAGTTCATCCAAATGGTCTAATAGCAGTTGACCCCCTTCGTTTGTTGACATCCGTAACTGCAAGTGTTGGCTCTGATTCTAAAGTTCAGCAAGTGGATAACCCAAACCGCCCAGTCTCGCCACCCCCAGTAGCAAATCAAGTTTCACCCTCACAGCAGCCAATTCCAACAGATTTTGCACCTGTAAGCACTGATACTAAATGCAATGGAATTAGTCTTATTGAAGGTGAGACTACAAGCTCTCGTGTAAAAGTCTGTGAAGAAAATGGTCAATTATTTTATATTGGGCAACTGAAGCAAGCCCCAAGCAAGCCTATAAAGATAGTAGCTTTGCATATTGGTAAAGACAGATATCGAGCAGATAATGGTAGTTTTTATTATTTAGTCACTCCACAAAGAGTGGAAGTTTGGCGAAATGGCAGTCAGATTCGTTCTGACAGTTTTTATAGTTTAACGAAATCGCCTTGATATTCTTCTTGATATCCCCTGCCTACCAAAGGTTGAGGCAGGGGTGTTACAGCGATTAGTTGAAGAAGAATGCAGAACTCAGAATTCAGAATCAAGATGCCCTCTACACGCCGTGTTTCCCTTTGGGAGAAGAGAAAGCTTTACGCTGCACTATCCGCCAGTTTTACAGAATACCCAACTGAATTCTGACTCCTGACTCCTGAATTCTAGTTAAGTGTTAATTGAAGCAAGTGGTTGAGAGCCATTTGGCACAGAGACATTATTTAGGATAGGCTGACGAGTTTTCAGGTCAAATTTGAAGCCATGTGGCAAAATATGAAGCTTTGCTCCACAAATCGCCAAAGACTCATCCTTCAAAATTTCGCCCATATTGTTATATGTAGCTTCTGATTCATCAACAATCGTAACCGCACCTGCACCAATCACTTCAATTTGGTTATCTGTCACTACCATAGCGGTATTTTCGTCAATCCCAAATCCTAAGACAGCAGGTTCTAGTATTAAAGCTGCAATTAAGCGTCCCAAGCGTCCACGCTGAGAAAAATGCTGGTCAATTACTACCCCTGGTAAAAATCCCATACCTGGGCCCATTTCAACAGTTTCAATCCGAGGATGTGTCTGCGAATCACCTTCCACAATCATTTTATCTGGCATCACAGCAGCTCCGGCACTTGTGCCTGCTATCACTACACCTTCAGAAAAGCGCTGGTGAATTGCCGCATCGATGTCGGTATCCTTGAGGATGCTGGTAATACGAGCTTGGTCTCCCCCTGTAAAAAAGACCCCAGTTGCTTTCTTAATAGCTTCCAATGCGGTAGATGAAGATGCATCTTCACGGGTTTCTGTATCAATAATACGAACAGTTTCGGCTCCCAGCCGCTCAAACACTCTGATGTAATTTTCTCCCACTTCTCTTGGTAGTTCTGTGGCTGCTGTCAAAATTACAATGTACGCCTTCGTACCTCCAGCGCGTCGTACAAAGTCCCGTAAAATTACGGAATCTCCCTCTTTATCTTCGGCTCCCCCAATAATTACTAACTGCCTTTTAATATTACTTTCCACCATGATGTCCCCTGGGATTTGAGTTAATAAATTTCACTAAAACATGACAATTCCATGTATCAAATCATCCCTTTGATAGATTCCTTGATAAAGTAGGGTTAATATTTGCCTAGACGCATACCCCTACGGGGATCTTGCTAGGCGGAGCGTCTGTCTGCGACACGCTGCGCGTTCGCGTAAGCGTCCCGCAGGGAACGTCGTAGAGAAGCGGCTTGTCGTTAGACATCGCAATTAGACCACAATACTTTTCTGAAAAATTATCTAATTTTCCAATCACTAAATAAAATCTACAACGTCAACTGCCTCTAGAAGTATTTTCTAGAGGCATTTTTGGCTATATTGCTAATTGTCGATTGGAGATTTATCGGGCGATGTAAGTAATTGGTATTGACCCTAGCTAGATGCAAATAGATATCTGATGGCAAGTCCTAATGAACCCGACTTCTGTAAAGCAGGTTAGTTAAGAAAAAATGTGCTTGTTCGAGTGGGAGATGCCTGGGTTTGCCTTGGTAGACAATTTGATACTCATTCATGTCTGCCCCATCTCCATGTCCAGAGATCAGCTTTTGGTGAAAAGCTTCGTCAGCTAGTTCTCGAATTTCATCTCTTAGAGCAGCTTGTGTGCTATTCATACTTTGCTGTCTTTTTATACTGTCTTTTTAATAACCCACATCTATTTTTACAATTTTTGGATGAGTGTTGCACCTTTCAAAGGTTATATCTTTGATTATTCATGAGGATGAATTGACTGTTCTTGCTTCCTGGCAGAAGAATGGGGATTTAATTATGCCTTAAGATAGTTAAAAATGCTTAGTAATAGAGTTAACGTGGGTTCTGATTAGCTCAGTGGCAAAGCCATCACTCTCCAAAATTAACCTGAGTCAATCTACAATCAATAAGTCTGAGTAACTACAACTCAGCATTAAAAATTCAGGGTGTTTAGCCGAAGGTTCGTAATCAATGGTTCTACAAAAAAGCAGTGAATTAGTCCGCATTAATGCTAGAAGAACAGATGTATTCGATATTTTCAACTTCAAGCATTACCTTGGCCCCAACCCTTATTTAAATGTAGGGGCGCTAGTATTTGATTTTGCTCTAATTGACTCTAGAGAGCCTTTGCCCATTGAAGATTATATTGCCAGCATTGGCGATCGCTATCCAAATCTTCGCGATCAAACCTACGAATCTTATGCCCATCTCTTTGCGCAAGTTGTGTCCGAAGCCGGAAAGCTGGACATGGATTTACACCTTAACCGCTGGAGTGCGAAGCCATATCCAAATCTCACGCGGATTAGCGCCCAATCACTACATGAACGCACAACTAGAGAGATAGTTTACTTTGTTTGGGACTGGTTTGAAGCCATTACCCAAGACGAAGACTTTACCTTTGATGAGCAGCTGGTGAGGTTGCAAGATCGATTTCGCGCATCTGTCTACGGTGGCCCCACAGTTTACGCCCTATTGCGAACAGCCTACGAGAAAGGTATTCCCGCCTTTTATTTGTGGGAAGAAGGATTGATGCAATACGGCTTGGGAAGAAAACACGTCCGGGGGGTAGCAACAACATTTAACTGTGATAGCCATCTAGATTCGGAGTTTACTACCCGCAAAGATGATTGTAAGGCATTTTTGAAAACCTTGGGTTTCCCGGTGCCTGAAGGTAGTATTGTCTTTTCTGAGAAAGAAGCCTTGGCAGCAGCAAGAGAAATTGGCTACCCAGTGGCAGTTAAGCCAGTGGTAGGTCACAAAGGAATTGGCGTCACGGCTGATGTGCAAGACTCAAAAGAACTGGTATCTGCTTATAATCGTTCAGTGGCAGCGATTCCCGAAAATCAGCAAACCCGAATAATTGTTGAGAAAAGCATCTCAGGATCGGATTTTCGTTTGTTGTGTGTCAATGGTCGATTCGTCGCCGCTACAGAACGGCGTCCAGCATCGGTTGTGGGTGATGGGTATTTAACGCTTGCAGAGTTAATTCGCCAAGAGAACCGCAAACCTGCACGTTTAGACACGCCAACTTCGCCGATGAGTAAAATTCAGATCGATGAAGCGATGGAACTCTACCTAGACGAACAACGCTTATCATTAGACAGCGTGATTGAGAAAGGACGCACTGTTTACCTGCGTAAAGTTGCCAATCTTTCAGCTGGAGGTATGAGCATCGATGCAACCCCGACAGTTCATGATGACAATATTATCTTGGCGCAAGATATTGCTCAACATTTCCAACTGACTTGTCTGGGGATTGATGTCATTACCAAAAGTCTTGCAGAATCTTGGAAGTCCAGTAACTTTGCTATCTTGGAAATCAATGCTGCACCAGGCGTTTTAATGCATCTTAAACCTTCTGTTGGTGAAAGTGTTGATGTACCTTCTCATATTTTAGAAACCTTTTTTGAGTCGGGTACGGATGCCAGGATACCAATTATTACCTTTAACAAAATCTCAGTTGAAGAACTGCAAGCAACGATTGACCATATCCTTTTGCAAAATTCCAACTTGACAATAGGTGCTGTTTGTCGTGATGCCGTTTTTGTGAATCGCTCGAAAAAAGTATTAAGCAAAGATTACAACAGTAATGTTCAAACTTTGCTGCGTCATCCCAAACTTGATTTGCTAATTGCCGAGTATCCTGAAGAAATCCTCGAAGAACAGGGCATATTTTACCAAAATAGTAATATCGTAGTTTTGGATAATCCCACCGAAACTGAGATGATTTTGGCGCGAGATGTTTTCGATGGTTCGACTGTGGTGATTAGAAAAGGCAACGATATTTCTGTTCGTCGCAAAGGGTTGATTGAAGATTATACTTTGGGTGAAGATGAACCATTTACGCGGGTTTATTTGAAGGAAACTGGAGCAATTTTGGAAGTTAAGTAAATAGGCGCTTTGGGATTGGGGAGCAGGGGAGCAGGGGAGCAGGGGAGCAGGGGAGACAAGGGAGACAAGGGGGACAAGGGGGACGAGGGAGACAAGGGGGAATTATTGAACAAGTCTCTCCCTTGTCTCCCCGCTCTTCTTTGTCTACCTGGTCTTTTCTCCATGCCCAATCCCCAATCCCCAGTTGAAGCATCCAGAAGTGGAAAAATTATAGAATACCTGGAGTCAGCTAAACTAAAGAAGAAATTGCTTAATAAGTTTTAATAATGCTGTTATGAGTACTGATTCACCTGTTAATTCTCCCGAAAAACCTGAATCTACATTCGGGAAGCGTCTGAGAAACTTCTTAATTGTAATGGTAGCGATCGCACTTAGCGTTTCCCTCGTCTTAGGATTGCGAACTGAAACAACCTCGGCAACTCTAGCCAAGTTAAGCGAGACTTCCACACCGTTAGAAGTAGCTGTCAGCAACGGCAAACCATCTCTAGTAGAGTTTTATGCTGATTGGTGTACTGTCTGCCAAAAAATGGCACCAGATATCACTCAACTAGAAACAGAGTATGCTGACAAGATGAATTTTGTCATGCTGAATGTAGATAATACCAAGTGGCTGCCGGAAATGCTGAGATATCGGGTAGATGGGATTCCCCATTTTGTATTTTTGAGTCAGCAGGGAGAAACCGTAGCCCAAGCCATCGGCGATCAACCCCGGACGATTATGGCTAGCAACTTAGAAGCTTTGGTTACTGGTTCCTCTCTCCCTTACGCTCAAGCTAGCGGCAAAGTTTCCAAGTTTTCAGCCCCAGTCGCACCGACGGCGAATCAAGATGATCCCCGCAGTCATGGCAGCCAGGTAGTAAATTAAACGTTATTTATGCAAGAGATTGCCGCTTGAGCCGCTTTTGAGCATACATTAATTCGTCAGAGTTAGCGATTAGTTGTTCTAGTGACATATTGCTCTCTGGTGAGTAACGCTCTATGCCGATACTCATCGAAAGTTTATAGCTACAGTTTTGCTGTTGATTAAAGTTGGCGATATTTGTTTGTAGACGCGCTTGGATACTATCAGCGTCCTTAAAGTAGCTAGAGATGAAAACAATGAACTCATCTCCACCCAAGCGGGCAACAATATCTGAATTCCGAAAAGTTTGCTTAATTAATCGACCAGCATCAATAATCAAGGCATCCCCTATATCATGACCAAGGGTGTCGTTAATCTGTTTTAGCCCATCTAAATCAATGAACATCACCCAGCAAAACACTTTCATGCGGTGAGCAATTTTCAACTCCTGTGCAGCCATTAGGAAGAAAGCACGTCGGTTATGCAAACCTGTTAGTTCATCGGTCAGCAATAACTGTCTTCCTTCGATCTCTGCTTGTTTGCGGTTGCGAACTTCCTGAATGAGTTCTATTTGAGCGATCGCCTGACGACTTAGGCGGCGCAGTGCATCTAACTGCTGGTAAGTTAGGTGATGAGGAATGGTATCTAGAACACACAACGTCCCAATTGGAAGACCATCGGGCGTAAGTAGAGGGACACCAGCATAAAAACGAATTTTGGGATTACCTTTGACTAAGGGATTGTTATTAAAGCGATCGTCTTTAATGGCGTTGGGAACCACTAATATATCATTTGGTTGAAGAATGGCATGGGAGCAAAAAGACCCATCTCTAGGTGTTTCGCTATTTTTTAGTCCAAGCTTAGATTTAAACCATTGGCGATCGCTATCAACTAAGCTAATTAAAGCAATTGGAGTCTTACAAATGTAGGCAGCAATAGCTGTTAGGTCATCAAAAGCTTGTTCGGGTAGGGTATCTAGAATATTGTAGTCCGCCAGGGCTTTGAGCCTTTCTGCTTCATTGTCAGGTAGAGGAACAGCTTGAGTTTTCACAGATGAGCGTCTAAGTCTTAGCCAGTGAAGTCTGGGACGTTGTAAATTTTGGAACAACCGCAGCATCACCTCTCTAGCAACAAGGCTGCGTGACATTAACATCTCTGCAACAAAAATCAACATTCGGTTGAATATACAGAAATATTGTATTATGTGATGTGCTTCATGCCTTTGGTTTGCTCTGTTGTTCATGTCACCCTAGCTTTTTCTGTGGAAATTCCCTGAGTATGTAGCTGCTTACAAGGTCTTTTGCCCAAAGCCAGCTTTAAAAATATCAATATTAGCTAAAAATTATCAAAACTTATTATACTATCAGGTTATTCGTAAAGTCTGATATTTTTGATACCGTTAATTTATTTATATGTACGTAATTTACCAAGATCGGTTTCCGACTCTGGGAACTTCTTCTCATCATCTGCTTGAGCGATCGCTTAACTTGGCAGCACAGTTTTGCTCATCTCTGCGCGTCTATGCAGAGATGATACAATGTCCGGTTAAAGAGCGATCGTTAAGGCCCCAGAGGGTTAGATGGAAGGGGTTTTTGAGACTATTGCATAGATTCGGGAATTATAACTAATATCAGCTTAGATTAAACACTTATAATATTCTGTAGGTTGGGTTGAGGAACGAAACCCAACAAGCGTAAGTACTACCAACAATGAGAGAGGGCTATGAGGCTTATTCTATCTGCATCCTAGCCCTTTTTGTCCCCCCGTAAGCTCGGGCACTCTCGATCGCCTCGGCATTTCGGCTGGAATCTACTCTAATCAACCTAACTGTGCTGCACCGCGCACCCTCGCAATCTCCGCACGCGCGGCTTTGGCTTGCGGACTATCGAGACTGTCCGTAGATGCAATTGCTGCTGCAAGCTCGATCGCCGCATCGAGTATGAACCCAGCGCGTTTTGCCGCGTCAGGCCCGGATGAGGATTTGATCTCTCTCAGGTAAGCTCGCCGATTTCTCGGTCGGTTGGAAATCGCAGCCAGTTCGGCTTCTGTCACGATTCCGTTTGCAACATCGTCAGCCAGCAGGACGCGGACAAACTTGCGCTGACGCTGCTCGGAGAACCGCCACGCAAACAAAATCGCAACCGTTGCAATGACGATGCCGATGGGCCCGAAACCGATAAACCCGCCAATGGCATCCCAACAGCCATGAGCCAGACAAGCCAACAGAAAGAAACCTACTAAAACCGCGAGCCGATGGCCGAACGAGCGATTTTTCGCTTCGAGGAAGTAGCCAAACCCCGTACCCGCAACCGCCGTGTAGAGCGAGTGACTCCAGAAACCGGTCGCTGTGCGTACAATCAACACCTGCAACGTACCAGCAACCTGCTGCGACCCAAAGCTGGCGTCGGGGGCGCCCACAATGTAAGACACGTCTTCAAAGACCTGAAAGCCCAGACCCACAAACGCACCAAGCAGAAACCCGTCGTAGGAGTTGCGGACATGGTTGCGTGCTAGTAAAGCGAGCATGACGATCCCGACGAATTTGGAGCTTTCCTCCACGATGGGTGCCGTGAGGGCCGGACTCCAATGGCTATAAAAGTCGAAGCTGGTCAGCTTCGCAAATAGCGATAGGATTGCACCATTGCCAGGGAGCGCCATGACCCACGGCGCTACTAGTCCGCCCCAAAGGAAGCCGAGCAGCGCGAGCTTGGCTGGCTCACGTTCATACCGATCTTTGTGCGTGAGAAACCAGATCCAAGGCAAGCAATATAGTGCCTCAGAGGAGAGGGCGATGAACAGAGCAGTGGGATAGATGGCGCTGCCGAACAAAAGTCCGCAGAAGACGTAAATGCCTTTCAGTACGAGCAACCAATACAGGTAGCACGCCGGGTTGTGCGGCTGAAAAAATCGGATGGGATAGCTCCAGCCTGAACGATCGATGGCAGCCTTGCGGATTGTGTCCTCACTTTTTGAAGTGCTAATCACGAATCGCCCTCCTTTGGTTTAAATGTAATGCTCTTAATCATGTCAGCGATCGGTTGCTCCAGTTGTGTGGAGGTAGCGGCCGGGCCCTTCACAATCACTTCGACTCCCTGACCCTTGCCATCGACGTATGCGAGCAGTAGACCAGTATAGTCGGGACCATTAATTCTCTTAGCTACTCCGGCAACCTTTTGCAGTGTTGTAACGGGAACTGGTTTACCCTCGACAACAAATTCATTCTGGTCTTTCACGATCTGGTTGAGGAGTTCCTCGGCAGTTCCCTTCCAGATGCCGCTCTTGACGCTAAACGAGACGCCATCTTTAAAGACCACTGCGTTTGATGAACTCCCGGCAGGGAATGGGGTCTTAGTTATCACCCAGCCTTGGGTTGGCGTAAAACTTACAGGGCCGACATTATAAGCTGTCCCTGCTAAAACCTCCTTGTTATGAACAGCCTCGTTGATGGCTGGCATGACTCCCGACCATAAAAACACCACAAGATAAACGCTCACCGTCGGCCAAATGAGCCGACGATCGAATCCAAGCAGTCGATATTCAACCGGTACAGGGGCTTCGTGTCTTAGGGGGGACATACAATTTTCCTTTTTGCGGTGCTAAACAGGCGTGAAACTGATGAGGGTGATTTGTGTCTTGCCATGTCTCAAAAGATGGTCGTTGGTAGCGCCGAACTATTATATTGGGCAGAAAATTTCTGCCTAAGAGGATGTTTTAAAAGTTCTTTGGTCGGTAACAAAACGTTTTAGATCCCCCTAAATCCCCCGATCAATTGGGGGACTTTGATTCCGGTTCCCCCAATTGATCGGGGGATTTAGGGGGGATCTAGAAGTGCCTAAAATTACATCTGACCACTTTTAAAACATCCTCTAAGATCGATCCCGCGGATAATACGCTGTTGGAGGTGTTTAGACTGTTACACTTCCAGCGATCGAGAAAACTATTAGGAGCGATGCGTTTATTGCATCGCTGCTGTGCCGCTTTTCAAGCTTTTGTTTAGTATTGAGAAGCAACCATTACAAGATACCGACTGAAAGTTTAAAAGGAATCGTTCGATTTCTGTCCTTATTGCCACCCTTTAGATATACACGAACTATATAGTTGCCACTCTGTGACAAACGAACGCTTCCATCGTTGCCCGATATTGAGCTGTTATAAATTGCCCGATCTGTGCTGCCTGGTGAGAGAATGTTGAAGTATGCTGTTCCATTGGTAATCAACGAAACCGACAGCCTTTGCCCTGCCCGCGCATTCAGAATGTAGTCATGGTATTGGTTGCCCGCGATCGAAGACTGTATAAAAGTGTTGTCTTTGCCAGCGGAAAACCGTACGGTCGTATGAGCCTGAGCTAACGACGGTGCAGTAAAGCTAAATGTGAGCGATGTGGTGATGACCGAGGCGGCTAAAACACTACGAATAAGAGTCAAGGCAGAGTTTTTCATGTGATAGTTTCTCCGTCGCAAGCAATTCATTGCTTATTGTTATAATTAATCAGCAAACCGTTCAGCTTAATTAAATTACCCCAAGCAAAAGTATTAATCTTCAAATTTGAAGATTAGTAGTATGTTGTTGATGGTATTCAAATCTATCTAAATGTATCTTGATTTTTGTTTTATCATTTTGCCTTTAGTATTTCTTCAGACTTACCTCGATTTTTCGCCTATTAGCTAGTGTCGAATCACATGAGTTGATCTGAGTACCGGGGAATATTTCTAAATATTACGAGTAAACAGCAACAGATACCTCGAAGTCGTGTTGAGGTACTCCAAAGTCGTGTTGAGGTACTCCAAAGTCGTGTTGAGGTACTCCGAAGTCGTGTTGAGGTACTCCAAAGTCGTGTTGAGGTACTTGAAACTTTGTCGCACCGCGATCGAGTACACAGGTGCGTAGGCGTAGCCCACCGTAGGCATTGCTTTCATAAATTTTTACAACAAATCGATGTCTACGATGATCGCTGACTTGTACTGAGCGCAACCGAAGTAGCTTGTCGTACCACTTGCCTACGGCACGCTCCGCGAACGTGGAAGCAAGCTAGCAAGAGCGTCTGTCTGCGACACGCTGCGCGAACGTAGAGAAGTGCGGGCTACACCTACGCTTGATTTTTAACCGAACTTGATATAATTATCTGGACACGATCTGAAATGCTAAATCTCTGAACACAGTGGAATAATTTTCTCTACCTAGACTAAATTTCCAGCATTACATTAAGCTCAAACTACTCTTTATACGACTCTAAAATTCCACTGCGAATCATTAATTGTGGCCAAAACAACACAAAAAATGCCATCCACGTTCCTATTGGGATGGAAACAAGAACTGTTAGCCAGATAGTTTTAAATAGTAACCAGCTACCACCAATCAGTGTCACACCTGTGAGAACTATAGACCAGGGTTGACACCACCAAGGTTTATAGTTCCAAGGACTTATGGGCTTTTGTTCGGACATTAGTTTTATTTAGTCAAACTCCAAATATTCTTTTAACAATTATCAATTGTTTTGCCAGATTAAGTTTTATCGTACTCTATTTTTCCATAGTCAAGTTTGATAATTCGGTCTGCTAAATGAAAATAGCGATCGTCATGGCTAATCACCAGCACTGTTTTACCCCGCGATCGCAATTCTGGAAGAAGTTGAGTGTAGAATATTTCTTTGAATACTGGATCTTGATCGGCTGCCCACTCATCAAATAGATAAATTGGTCGATCTTCCAAGTAGGCTGTGAGTAAAGCTAGCCGTTTTCGTTGTCCTTGGGAAAGAGCAGTGGTAGAAATTTGTCCATTTTGAACTTTCACTTTATGGTCTAGTTGCAGTTGTTGTAAATATTTTCTGGCTTGAGAATCCAAGTTAGAATTTTTTAATCCTAAAAGTTCTTCAAATAAATAGAAATCGGAAAATACCACAGAAAAATGTTGGCGATACCATTCTCGATTTTCTTCGCTAATTAACTGGTCGTCAAACAAAATTTCGCCGTTTTCTGGTACATAAAGCCCAGTAATTAATTTAGCTAATGTAGATTTACCGCTACCATTACCGCCGACAATGAAGACCAATTCTTGAGGAAAAAGTGTCAAGTCGATGGGGCCAAAAATAAAGCTATTGTCTTCTTGTTCTGTGTAGTAAGTGTGGGTAACGCTTTGAAATTTTAACCTATACCAGTCAGATTTCAGAGCAGGTGGTACAGTGGATATTTCCGTTCGACTAGCTAGAGATAAACCCAGTGACTCAATTTTTTGTAAAGCAATGCTGGCTTTGCTTAATAGAGGAAGTTTACTGATGATGTTATCCATTGGTAACACCAAGTAAGTGAAAGTCAAAATATAGCCAGAGAGAGTTTCGGGATTGATGGTAAGCAGATTAGGCAGTACAAACAGTACAAAACCGAGGGCAAAAAAGAAGATGAGTTGACCCCAGCTTGAAGTTATGGCAAAAAGGCTTAGACCATTAACGTTGTGATGACGAAACTCGTTAGCAGTTGATTGCAGTTTCTCTTCTAAAAAGTCTTCACGCCGCTTGTAGTTTAGTTTAAGTTCCTTGACTCCTTCGGTAATGGTGCGAAAATGTTTAAACAGATGATCTTCATCTTCACGAGCTAGAGCTAGCAATTGTCCGCCTCTGTTGAGTAGCCACTGACAACTAGCGATCGCAACTACTGAAATTCCACAAACCATCAACAATACTAACCAAGAAAGCCAGGTTATATAGGTTATACAACCTAAGACGATCGCTAAATTAATAAAGATAAAAGGCATCTGATAAACAGCATTAGCCACCGCCTGAATATCTTCTGTTAAAGTAGCCAATAATCGAGGATTCCCTAAGCGTTCTAGATGACTCAACTCGGAAGCGAGAATCTGGCGACTTAAACGCATCCGTAATTGCAAGACTGCATTCTGAGAAAGGCGAATCAGCATCACTTGAGAAATGATACTGGTAATTAGTGCAACTATAGCCAGCCCCGCAAAACCCCAAATTATCGATGTGAGGCGCGAAGAACTACCGCTACTTGCAGCATGGCTAATTAAGGCAATCAAGCCAGCACTACTACCACCACTCAAAAATCCGGTAGCGATCGCGATCGTTACCATCCCCCACGAAGAACGCAAAAGAAAGTAAATCAAATTCATGACAAATGCCTATACCCAGTTGGATACAACAAAAAATGAAAATCTCTCTTTTTATGTCCCATGCGCGATTTCCATAATAGTTGTTTGCCAACCAATTAAATTTGCATTGCTAGGGTAGATTTTATATTTTACCAGTTAAATACCCCTTCAAATATATGACTTTTCATGTTATGTGGAAAAGTCCACCAAAAACCTAACCCCCTTCCCGACGCGGGAAGGGGGAAAGTTCAAAGTCTCTCTCCTTTTAGGAGAGAGAAATAGAAGAGAGGTTTTCCAGATGCCGTAAAAAGTCAGTTCAAATATCACGATGAATCAGGCAGAAGGCAACATTGGGCGATTTATAATCTTTAGGACTTTGTTTTGAGCAAAAATATATTTATAATCCCTTCTGCCTTCTGCCTTTCTTTGGTAAGCTAGTTGGAATTACAGCTAATTATGTCAATAAACTGTCAAATTACCTGCTCAGTTTTCCAGGGTGAAATTTGCGATGACTGTAAATCTAAAATCTTTAGAGAACCAAATTGCGGGCGATTCCAAAACCGCTCCTGTAACTCAAGGAACCCGCTACGTTCCTTCGCACCATCGACGCATTCTGTGTATTTTTCCCAAGTACAGCCGCTCCTTTGGTACTTTTCATCACGCTTACCCACTGATGGGTAATGTCCGCGCTTTTATGCCACCCCAAGGTATTTTAATTGTGGCTGCCTACTTACCGAAACAATGGGAAGTGCGGTTTATTGATGAGAATGTCAAATTAGCAACCAGGGCTGATTATCAATGGGCTGATGTGGTGATTGTGAGTGGAATGCATATCCAAAAACCACAGATTAATCAAATTAACGAACTTGCCCATCGAGCCGGCAAAATTACCGTTGTGGGCGGACCCTCGGTATCTGGGTGTCCAGAATATTATCCTGAATTTGACATTTTAAATTTGGGTGAATTGGGAGATGGAAGCGATCGCATGATCGAATATCTAGACCAAAACTCTCAACGTCCCCAACAGCAAATTCGCTTTGAAACCAAGGAACGTCTACCCTTAACAGACTTCCCCACCCCAGCTTATCATTTGCTGAATATCAATGATTATTTCTTGGCAAATGTGCAGTTTTCTAGTGGCTGCCCTTATCACTGCGAGTTTTGCGATATTCCCGAACTCTATGGCAACAGCCCCCGGATGAAAACGCCAGAGCAAGTAGTCGCGGAGTTAGATGCAATGCGACAATCTGGCAATTTAGGGGCAGTGTATTTTGTCGATGATAACTTTGTTGGCGATCGCCGCGCCGCCATGAAGTTACTTCCTCACCTGATTGACTGGCAAAAACGCAATGGCTACCCCATCCAATTTGCCTGTGAAGCAACGCTCAATCTAGCTCAAAGTCCAAAGCTGCTGGAAATGATGCGCGAAGCTTATTTCTGCACAATCTTTTGTGGTATCGAAACACCAGAACCAAATGCCCTCCATGCGATTTCCAAAGACCAAAATCTGAGTATGCCAATCTTAAAAGCCATTCAGGTTTTAAATAGCTATGGCATGGAAGTAGTTTCAGGAATTATCATTGGGTTAGATACAGATACACCAGAAACAGCAGACCGAATTATCGAATTTATTCGGGCATCGCAAATTCCCATGTTGACAATTAACCTACTTCATGCTTTGCCTAGAACTCCATTATGGCGGAGATTAGAAGCAGAAGGACGACTTGTTTATGATGAAAACCGCGAATCAAATGTTGAATTTTTGATGCCCTACGAACAAGTTATTGAGATGTGGCGGCGCTGCATTACAACTGCTTATGAGCCGGAATTTTTATATGAGCGGTTTGCCTACAACATGGAACACACCTATCCAAATCGCATCAAAATTCCTAACAGCCCATCTCGCGCTTCTGCGGCTAATATTCGCAAAGGTTTAACTTATTTAGGTAATATTTTGCTGCGGATAGGCTTATTTAGTAACTATCGCCAGACTTTCTGGAAAATGGCCAAGCCAGCACTAAAAGCAGGTAATATCGAAAACTTAATTCACGTTGGACTTGTGGGACACCATCTAATTAAGTTTGCCCAAGATTGCGCCAAAAATGAAGAATCAGCTTCGTTTTATTCCCAAAAAATTCTCACCAAAGTCCGTAGTTAACTGTCAAGATGACATTTTGCGAAAAAGCAAAACAAAGATAAATTAAACTTATCAGTAAACAATTTTATTGATATATAACAGTCCTAAATCATTCGTGAAAATCTCTATTTCCAAACTCTCCGTGTCCTCTGCGCCTCTGCGGTTCGATTAAAAAACATTTTTCACTAAGGGACTTCCAAATAAAAAAGGGGCGCATAGCTAAACCGGCTTGGTGAAAACGTTTTGCCCTCACCCCCAGCCCCTCTCCCAAGAAAGCTACGGTGTATACACAACTCGAATTACCCCCCTTAATCCCCCCTTATAAAGGGGGGAAACCGGAAATCCAGTTCCCTCCCCTTTATAAGGGGAGGGTTAGGGTGGGGTAAAACCCAGATTCATCAGATATTTCAGACTTGTGTATACACCGTAGCCCAAGAGAGAGGGGAGCTAGACATTCAATTCCCCTTCTTCTTTGGGAGAAGGGGTTAGGGGATGAGGGCGTGAGGGATTTGCAAAACGCCTGTCTGATATAGTTTTCGGCTTAAGTTGACACGTAGGATAGCAGTTCGCACCTAGCGCGTCTTGCATCCAAACGAGAACCGCTATATATATATTCCAAGACCAGATCAAATTTAACTTCATCTATGATCGCAAAGCCTTGGGATGCTCAACTTGCTTACTGGCTAATTAAACCTCTAAAAGACAGTTGGGTAAATCCCAATCATCTTACTACAGTGCGACTTTTGACAGGGTTGGCGGCTGCGATCGCCCTCGCAGTTGGTAATACCATTTGGGTTAACATTGGGGCATGGCTATTTGCTTTATCTAACTTTCTCGATCATACAGACGGTGAATTAGCTCGTTTGAGTGGGAAAAGCAGCAAATGGGGACATCAATATGACCTTGTTAGTGACGCCATCATCCATATTCTATTGTTTGTGTGTATTGGATATGGTCTGAGGGAGGGAAAATTTGGTTGGTGGGCGTTGGTGATGGGGATAGTATCTGGCGTGTCTGTTGCTTGCATCTTTCATTTGCGAAACCAAATGGAACAACGTTTAGGTAAAGACGCCAGCCGTCAACCAAATTTCGCCGGCTTTGACATTGAAGACGTGCTGTATTTGTTTCCCATAGTTCCCTTGCTGAATGGACTAGAGCCGTTATTAATGGCAGCGACAATTGGAGCGCCAACCTTTGCTATATGGGTAATTTGGCAATTTTGGACACTCCCGCAGCCGGAATCAAACTAGATAAGGAAGCAGTGAGAGAATAAATAATTATCAATGGGCATCAATGGAGCTTCAAACTGAAATTGATAAAGCTATGGCAGCCGTTGATTACCAGAAACTTCAAGCTGAGTTTCAAGCTCAAAATGAATTTTTGGTAGTGGAGAACTTTCTCCCTAGCTGCATCATCGAGCAGTTCTTGGCGCTGTTGCCATCTTTGCAACCTGCTATCAACCGCAACTATATTCCCAATCATAAAAAGGGCGGTAGTATCAGCCGCTATAGCTTAGATAGCCTTGCTCCGATTTTCGGAGAGTTTTATCAACTCAGTGCCTTTTTCGAGTTCCTCAACCAAATTACAGCAGAAAAACTCCTTCCCTGTCCTGATACCGATCCCCATACTTACGCGCTGTACTATTACACTGAGCCTGGAGATCATATCCAGTATCATTACGATACTTCTTACTATCACGGTAAACGCTATACAGTATTGCTTGGTTTGGTTGATAATTCATCCAGTAAGTTGGAATATCAACTCTACAAAGATATTCCAGAACGGGAGACGGAAATGCGATCGCTCTCCTTAATTCCTGGTACTCTAGTATTATTCAATGGTGACAAACTTTACCACAGAGTTACGCCTTTGGGTAACAATGAACAGCGTATTGTCTTAACTCTGGAGTACGTCACCGACACCCGCATGGGTATCTTAAAACGTTTTGTCTCGAATATGAAAGATGCGATCGCCTATTTTGGTTTTCGCCAAGTGTTTCGCTGTAATTATTCCCTTCGCTATTGATATTAGTTTAGCCATGCTATCTAAAGTTCGCAGCCATCCTTATTTTCTTGCTCCCCAAACTGTTTTGCTGAAATTGGCTTTGAGAATTTTTAGTATCGGGTTGCTGCCTACACTAACTGCTTACCCCGCTTTAGGTGCAGAGCGCCTAAGATTTAATTACGGTCTTTTAGAAAGGTCTATTCCAATTAGTTCGCTCGAAACTTATGCTAGAACAGGCAAAATAGACGATGATTTGGCTGGATATACTCAGTATGTAAGTAAAAAAGAACTAACTCAACTGCGAAAAGTTTTACTAACTCCTATTCCTTTAAATGAAGTAGAAATTTCGCAGTTTCTTTATACACCAATTGGTGAAGAATTATTAAAAAAATTGGGAAAAGTTATTCAGACAGAATCTAGATTGTCAGGCTTTTATGCAATTCGTGCAGCACTGATTTTGTCAGCCGCAGATCAAAAAGATTTTACGCTTTTAAATGTATTACACAAGTTTCCTGTGAGCGCAATTTCAATTAATTTAGACCAGAGTTTGGCAATTGCAGAAACATTGCAGAATTTAGTCAATCAAACTCAAAAATCAGTAGCACTTATTAACCAACAATCCCAACAAAAGACAACTACTGCTTCTACACTTAATATCGTTCCATTGATAGATTTAGGAAAAACCGGAACTTCTCGTTTCTTAAAGCAAACTATCACACTTAAAGACCTCTCGCGTAATCGAATTTTTCCAGTCGATATTTACCTTCCAATCGTTCAAACTCCTCGTCCGATAATTGTCATTTCGCACGGACTGGGTTCTGACAGAACAAGTTTTGCTTATCTAGCCGAACATCTGGCTTCTTATGGTTTTGTAGTTGCTGTTCCAGAACATCCTGGCAGTGATTCAAAACAACTGCAAGCATTATTATCAGGTACAGCAGATAGAGTGACCAATCCTAGAGAACTTATTGACAGACCTTTAGATATTAAATTCTTATTAGACGAATTAACTAGTTTATCAAAGTCTAATACAGCATTTCAGGGGCGTTTAAATTTAGAGAAAATTGGTATAATCGGACAATCATTTGGTGGGTATACAGCATTAGCATTAGCAGGTGCAAAGATTAATTTTGAGCAATTGGAAGTTGACTGTCCAGCTTTGGAAGATACGTTAAATATTTCGCTTTTACTTCAGTGTTTAGCAGTAAAATTACCAAAGGATAAATACAACTTATCTGATGTAAGGATAAAAGCAGCAATTGCAATGAATCCAGTTGATAGCAGTATTTTTGGTCAAGCTAGCCTCAGCCAAATAAAAATTCCCGTGATGATTGTATCTGGCAGTTCTGATACGGTTGCTCCGGCCTTACTAGAACAAATTCAGCCTTTCACTTGGTTAACAACTCCAAATAAATTTTTAGCACTTATCAAGGGCGGTACACACTTTTCTACTATTGCAGAATCACCAAATGCAACCATACCTGTTCCTACACGGGTAATCGGTTCAAGTCCGGCTTTGGCACGTCATTATGTTAAAGCTTTGAGTGTTCCCTTTTTTGAAAACTATGTTGCTCAACAGCCAAGTTACCTTCCCTATTTGAGTACAGATTATGTTAATACAATTAGTCAGCAACCACTACCGTTAACTTTGATTAAATCGCTGACATCTGAACAACTACAACAAGCGTTTTAATAAAACTTTTGAAGCTAGATGAACTCTACAAAGATATTCCAGAACGGGAGATGGAAATGCGATCGCTCTCCTTAACTCCTGGTACTCTAGTATTATTCAATGGTGACAAACTTTACCACAGAGTTACTGTTTCTTCAATGTTAAGAATTAATTAACAAATATTATCTTGAGCAAAAAACAGTCATTATAAAATACTGGGAAAATTTCCAGATTTACTGGTGTCTAAGCTACTGTTGGTGACTTGACGATGAAGGCAATTATCTTAGCTGCTGGCGTTGGACGACGCTTAGGTAAAGACGGGCAAATCCAACCCAAATGCTTACTGAAATTTAACGGCAAATCTCTACTAGAGCGCCATTTTAACAATCTCCGTCATTACCAAATTGATGAAGTAGTGATTGCTGTGGGTTATCAAGCAGAAAGAATTCAGGATGAAATCAAAGCATTAGGAGCCGAAAGTTGGGTCAGTACAATTTATAATCCTGACTACACCAAAGGCAGTGTAATCAGCCTTTGGACTGTACGTCAGCATTTAGTTGCTGGCGATGACATATTATTAATGGATGCAGATGTATTGTGCGATCGCCGCATCATCGAACGATTGGTAAAGACAAATATCCCCAACAGCTTTTTACTAGATCGGGATTTTGAACCGGGAGATGAACCCGTGAAGCTTTGTGTTAAAGATAATTATTTAGTGGAATTTCGTAAACAAGTAACTCCTGGTTTAGCTTACGATTTTGTCGGTGAGTCAGTGGGATTCTTTCGTTTTGAAAGTGCTGTTGCTCGCCGTCTTGCTACTCGCACAGAACAGTATGTTGCAGAGGGACGGGATAATGAACCTTATGAAGAAGTAATTCGGGATCTGCTCTTAGAAACTCCAGAAACATTTGGCTACGAAGACATCACTGGATTACCTTGGCTTGAAATCGATTTTCCCCAAGATATTCAACGCGCTCAAAGCGATATTTTACCTCAGATAGAAGTCGCAGAAAATGTCTGAAAATATCTTTATTTATAGCGGTTTTGGTTTGGATACATTACAGTTTGACCTCTCTCCAAACCTCTCTCCTAAAAGGAGAGAGGCTTTGAATCTTACCCCCCTTCCCTTGTAGGGAAGGGGCTGGGGGTTAGGTCTGTATTCCATGCAATTGAAAATCGCTAGCCATATTATTTATATAGGTTGAGAAAAGCAGAATAAATGCATCAAATATTTGCACCCAATGATACCTCTGTAAAATTAAATAAGTGTGCCCAATTGCGGTTATTACTAGAATCGCCTCAACTCGACTTCATCATGGAAGCTCACAATGGGATTAGCGCCCGGATTGTGGAAGAGGCTGGATTTAAAGGAATTTGGGCGAGTGGATTAGCTCTTTCGGCTCAATATGGCGTTCGAGATAATAATGAAGCCAGTTGGACTCAAGTTGTAGAAATGCTGGAGTTTATGTCTGATGTCACCAGCATCCCGATTTTATTAGATGGTGATACTGGCTATGGCAACTTTAATAATATGCGTCGCCTAGTTAAGAAGTTAGAACAGCGAGGTATTGCTGGAGTCTGTATTGAAGATAAGCTTTTTCCCAAAACCAATAGCTTTATTAACGGGAGTCGCCAACCTTTGGCTGATATTGATGAATTCTGCGGCAAAATTAAGGCGGGTAAGGATAGTCAGACAGATCCAGATTTTTGCATCGTCGCCCGACTCGAAGCTTTGATCGCCGGCTGGGATCTCTCGGAGGCATTGCGCCGGGCTGAAGCTTACCACGCCGCCGGAGCAACCGCCATCCTGATTCACAGTAAATCATCGCGCGCCGATCAAGTGTTAGCCTTTGCTAAAGAATGGGCGGGTCGTTCCCCATTAGTGTTTATACCGACTAAATATTACAGCACGCCTACTGATGTTTTTCGCAAAGCTGAAGTTAATTTGGTCATTTGGGCAAACCATCTGATTCGAGCGGCTGTTGCTAGTATGCAAGCGATCGCGCGTGAAGTGAAAGCCAGCGAAACTTTAATCAACATTGAAGATGATATTGCTCCCGTAAAAGAAATTTTCCGGCTACAAGGGGCGGATGAACTCATAGAAGCTGAAAAACGCTACTTTAACAACGGACGACAAAATACCCAAGCGATCGTTCTGGCTGCTAGCAGAGGAAAAGAGTTAGCCGGATTGACGCAAGATAAGCCAAAAGTGATGTTACCTCTTGGAGGTAAACCTTTACTCAGGTTGTTGGTAGACAAATTCAAGAAACTTGCTATCAATGATATTACCGTTGTTGCCGGTTACAAAGCAGAAACCATCAATGTTCCGGGGACTAAAGTCATTCGCAACCCAGATTATGAAACAACGGGAGAATTAGCATCCTTAGCTTGCGCTCAAGCTAGTTTTGGCGAAGAAATGCTGGTGCTTTACGGCGATTTACTATTTAGAAGCTACATCCTGCGAGATTTATTAGAATGTCCTGGAGAAATTGTAGCTGTAGTTGATTCTGTAGCCAACAGCAAATCTGTTAGCGGTTCACCTGATTACGCCTATTGCTCAATTCCAGACGATCTTTCTCTGTTTGGACAGGATGTCAACCTGTTGAACATTTCTAAAACGACACAAACGCCATTAGGAAAGTCTAGCGGCCGCTGGATTGGGATGTTGCGCTTGCGGAGTCAAGGTAGACAGTGGGTTAGTGAAGCACTCAATGAATTACAAAAACGACCGGAATTTAACAGTTTGGGTTTGCCAGAATTATGCAATTATTTAATCGAGCAAGGTAAACCGATCAAGGTGCTTTATATTCGCGGTAACTGGTTAGATGTTAATTCTTTAGATGATCTTGACCTTGCTTTTCAATTGAAGCAATAGGGATTGGGGAGTGTGGAGGTGGAAATAAAATTTTGAACTCTGAGGTTCATCAACGAAGCTCTGAGAAGATGTTTGAAAAGTCCTCTTGTTGGTAGCAAAACGTTCTAGATCCCCCTAAATCCCCCTTAAAAAGGGGGACTTTAATTCCGGTTCCCCCCTTTTTAAGGGGGGTTAGGGGGGATCAACAAGCACCTAAAATCACAGCTAACTACTTTTCAAACAACCTCTGAGGTTCATTAACGAAGCTTTGAGGTTAAAGTTTTGAGTTCTGATGCTCAAGTTTGGCTTTCTGAAGTCGAAGTAATAATCTTTTCTTCCTACTCCCAACTTCCCACTCCCCATCTCAATCGTTTAAATCCCTGAAAATTGCTGTAAATTTTTAATTATGATTCAGGCAGAAAAATTTGTAGAAGCTGCGCTTAATCTTGGCTTTGGGTGGTACACTGGCGTACCTTGTTCTTTTCTCACGCCTTTTATTAACTACGTCATCAATGACGTTCAACTTAAATATATCTCCGCAGCCAATGAGGGAGATGCTGTAGCGATCGCTGCTGGAGCCGCAATTGCTGGTAAACCAGCTGTAGTAATGATGCAAAACTCTGGTTTGGGAAATGCAGTTAACCCGCTAACCTCCCTCACTTATATCTTTCGGATTCCACTGCTGCTGATTTGTACCCTGCGAGGCGATGTCTACGACGGGCTACGCCTACGCCTATTGCAAGATGAGCCGCAACATGAATTAATGGGACAAATCACAGATAAATTGCTGGAAACAATGTCTGTACCTTGGGAATTTTTTCCCACAGATGCAGCAGAAATAGAACCAGTTTTGCAAAGAGCAACAGCTTATATGCAGCAAGAACGCCGACCTTATGCTCTAATTATGCGTAAGGGAACAATTGCCCCCCATGCACTCACCCGTTCTTCTTTCCCAGAACGAGAAAATAGTGCTAGCGCTTATATTCAGCAAAGCTTTTTTCGCGATCGCAAAGAACAACGCATTTCTCGCAGCGAAGCATTAGCTAGGATTGTAGAACTGATTGATGCTAAAAATACTGTAGTAATTGCCACCACCGGATACACGGGACGCGAACTCTTTGCCAGTAAAGACAGCGCCAATCATCTTTACATGGTCGGCTCGATGGGTTGCGCTTCCTCACTGGGATTGGGATTATCCTTAGCACGTCCAGACCTCAAGGTAGTAGTAATTGATGGCGATGGGGCAGCATTAATGCGAATGGGTAATTTTGCTACCATCGGCACTTATGGCGGTGCTAACTTGATCCATATTCTTTTAGATAATGAAGTCCACGATTCCACAGGCGCACAAGCCACCGTCTCTGCGGGTATCTCCTTTGCCAAAATTGCCGAAGCGTGCGGTTACGGCGTGACATTAGCCGGAGATGACCCCGCCCTTTTAGATGCCTTATTTACCGCAGATGCTAACACTAGACCTAAATTCGCTCATTTAAAAATCCGTCCCGGAACTTTAGAAAAGCTACCCAGACCCAACCTCACCCCGGAAGCCGTTTTACAACGCTTTATGAAACACATTGGTAATTCTTAATTCGTAATTCGTAATTCGTAATTAATAAATTCCAAGTACAAACTCTTAATTTATTAATGCCAATGACAAATGACCAATGACAAATGACCAATGACAAATAACAAATGACAAAATGATTTTACTAAATCCCGGCCCTGTTAATTTAAGCGATCGCGTCAGAAATGCCCTGTTGCGTCCCGATTTGTGTCACCGTGAGGTGGAATTTTCCCAACTTCAAAGCGGAATCCGCGAACAATTACTTCAAGTTTATGGTCTTGGAAGCGATCGCTGGGTAGCAGTTCTCCTCACGGGTTCTGGTACCGCCGCGATGGAAGCGATGATCAGCAGTTTAGTACCCGCAGACGGGAAATTGCTGGTAATCGAAAACGGTGTATACGGCGAACGACTATCCAAAATCGCCAAAATTCACGGCATTGATTACATCACACTTTCCCATCCTTGGGATGCCGAAATAGATATCAAGGCTTTAGTCAAACTCCTGGATGAAAACACCGACATCACCCACCTTGCTGTCGTCCATCACGAAACTACTACCGGTCGCCTAAATAATTTACTGGAACTTGCCCCAATTTGCCAAGAACGCCGCATCAAACTGTTAGTAGATGCAGTCAGCAGCTTTGGTGCTGAGGAATTAAATTTTGCAGATTGGGGAATCACCGCTTGCGCTGCGACAGCGAATAAATGTCTGCATGGTGTTCCCGGAGTATCCTTTGTCATCCTGCAACGGGATGCACTGCCGTCAGTAGACACAATTCCCCGCACCTTATATTTAGATTTAGCAACCTATTACCAGCAGCAAGACCGAGGTGGCACACCTTTTACGCAATCAGTACAGACATTTTATGCTTTAACAGAAGCTTTACAAGAAATGACAGAAGCAGGAGGTTGGCGTGCCAGACACAAACATTACAACCAACTTGCCAGCTTAGTCAGAGATGGGTTAGCCTCAATCGGAATTAAACCCTTACTTCCTCTTGGCAGTTCATCCGTTGTCTTGAATGCCTACTACTTACCAGATGGTTTCAGCTATGAAGAATTTCACGACCAACTGAAAGCACAAGACTATATAATTTATTCTGGACAGGGAAATTTAGCTCAATCAATCTTTCGAGTCTCGACAATGGGAGCCATTACCCAAGCTGACATGGAACGCTTTGTTGGCGTTGTTAAACAAATTATTTCCAAAAGACAGTAATTAGACTTGTTTGGAATATTAACGATCGCCTCGAAATGCACCACAACTAATACTACTAGCTAGGCAGTTACGAATTTTCCCTATATCTCTTGGTGTTATTATAGATGGCGATCGCCACATCAACAAACCTGGGAAATCTTTGAGTTGTTAAACCGCGCTGGGACTTTAACGAAGAGGCAGATATTGCACTTGTCCTTCCCATTCGCCCTCAAAACTTCCCTGTGCGATCAACAAGATATCTTCGATCGCCAATCCCACTGAGACGCTGCGACTAATCTCAAATACCTCTGGCATTTCTAACCCTGCCTGTACACGCTCGTAAGCATATAGAGTTATTGTTTCTACATCATGAGTTAATAGAACCCGGCCCTGTTGCGCCGCCCATTCCAGAATGACTCGATCATCAGTTTTGGACAAACCTACATCCTGAACTCTAACAATATCAATCTCAGGTTTTCGTCGAAGAATTCCTCTAACAATTTGGTTGTTAAAGTTCTCGTCTGCTAAAAGGCGCAGCATTTCAACTCTGCCCTTGGTGGGTAAGTCTTGCCATGAGGCGATCGCGTATCCCAATTGGATTGAAACGACGCTCATTTTCTTGACGAACTTGGATGCCACGCTCTTGTCGAATTTTTAGATAAGCATCAACTTCAGTTTTCCGTCGAAGGTAGTAGCCAATCACCGAGTACACATCTGCAAGCTGAAGAGATGGATATTGTTCGACAATCTCTTCTGCTGTAACACCCTCCAAGAAGGCGGCAACTACAGTATCAAGAGTTACGCGAGTATTACTAACACGCACAACGCCATCAGAATCAGGTGATAGAGGTATAGGATCAGTTGCTACGGTAAGAGACATTTTAGGTTACGGGAGACTTAGCTTTATCCACTAATTTAGCGCTTTTTCATCACTCCCATGAGAGAGAGAATCGCCAACATCAACAAGCCTGGTAGATCGCACAACAATAATTGAACCTCCCTCAACTGAGAACTGCTATAAAAATTATTTTAACAGGGCATCAAAGCATCAAATCTCCCCAGTACTGCCATATCTTCTTCATCTAACTCCGCCGGAATCCCACTGCGAATCAATTCCGAAAAGTCTTCATTGGGAATCATCACAGTCAACGTGTACAAGCGAGTAGAACCAGTATTTTTAATCAAATGAGTACCAGTGGGAGGCACTAATAAACTATCTCCAGCTTTGATCGTGGCACTCTTGCCGTCACATATAGCGATCGCTTCCCCTTTGAGGACGAAAAACATTTCCACCGCCCATTGATGGCGATTTGGGGGTGTTTGTCCACCAACATCAAAAATTTCTATGCAGCAAGTCAAAGAAGTATTAGCATTTGTGGAATCGAAGATAATTGCTAATCGATTCGAGGCGTCGGGACTGATGCGATATACTTGGTAATCTTTGCTAGATTTGATCACCGGAATTACACAACGAGTAGCGTACATTTATTTATCCCCTCTGAAGTTATCGATGGGTATGAAAATTCCTAAAATCCGAGTTATGAATCACAGAATTTTAGATTTTAAATTTTGGATTTTCGATTGAATAATTCAAAATTCAAAATTGTCTGAGAGAAAGCGAATTTAAACGCCAGAAAAAATCTAAAATTATTGAGCGAATAAAGAGCATTAATGCATGGGATCAATCTAAAATCTAAAATCGTTGACTGAGCGAAGTCGTACTCCTTCGGAGAAGCAAGCTACGCGTAGCGTTCCGCAGGAAAGTCCAAAATCCAAAATTGATTCACTCCTCACCATTTTGCAGCGCTGTTAAAATTCCTTGCGAGTCAGTGACAAAACCGAAGCATTGTTTAACGTTATACAATGTCGCCTGCCAACAATATTCAGGAGAAGTGGTAGCGGTGCAATCTTTAAGCAACACGCAGTCATATCCTAAGAAGTTGGCATCACATAACGTGGTTAGTACACATTGATCGGCATTAACACCAGCAAAAAATAATGTTGTCCTTCCCAAATTCCGCAAGATACTATCTAATGGTGTATCCCAAAACCCACTCATGCGGTATTTATCCACACGAATATCTTCGGGTATCTGTTCTAGCTCGTCTACGATTGCCGCAGCCCAACTACCTGCCATAAGTACTCTAGCACCATTGCTTGGTAGTGGATCGCCCAATCCCACACCTTCCCCTGTGGGATTATAGACGTGGCGCGAACTAGCACTAATATTGAGCAAGTCGGGACGATTTCCCCAATTTACCCAAATGACTGGAACACCAACCTCACGCAGTTCTGGAAGTAAGTTGTTCAAAGGTTCAATAGGCTGACGCGCCGGAGTTACGTCCACGCCGATATGCGCTAACCAGCCATCAGGGTGACAGAAGTCGTTTTGCATATCAATGACGAGGATAGCAGTCTTTGCCAAATCTAGGCGCAGGGTTTTAGTTTCTGTTGATAAGATAACGGGTTGTAGGGTCTTTTGAGGACGAGTGATATCTGCGATCGCATCATTCACTATCCACGCATTTGGGGCAACTCCCAATGTCCGTAATGGTAAATTCATAAAATTCCAGTACCCAACACCATTTTCTATTTTGTAACTTGAAATTCAAGTCAAAATACAATTACTTAATTAAGGTTAAATATGGTAAATTTCACTATCCAGAATGTTTTGATTGCCGTCAGTGATGATTATGCAACGGTAGATTTACAGGTTGTAGATGATAAAATTGCCGCCATTGCCCCCAATCTACAAGTAATCGGCACTGCCATAGATGGCAAAAATAAGCTATTGCTACCTGGCTTTTTCAACGCCCACACCCACTCATCAGAGATGTGGCAGCGAGGAATTATGTCAATGTTCCCTTTAGAATTATGGTTGGCGGAACTGTATGATTTTGCCCCCCTCGTTCCCGAACAGGTTTATCTCAGCGCCTTGGGAACGGCGGTAGAAACCTTACTTTCCGGCGGGACGAGTGTAGTAGATCACCTGGTGTTAATTCCCGGACTTGAGTTAGAAACGATCGCCATTGCCACTCGCGCTTACAAAGAAGTGGGAATTCGCGCCTTTATCGCCCCCTTAATTCAAGATGAATCCCTCACCGCAGGTATGCCATCCGGGGAATCAACCCAAACTCATGAGCCTTATTTTCGTTCAGCTGCGGTAACATTGGAAATCATTGAAGAGGCGGTAAGACAATTTCATCGTCCAGATGAGGGTGTAAATATTTTAGTTGCACCAACGGGGATTCAATTATGTACTGATGCTTTATTTGAAGGGTGTACTGAGTTAAGCGATCGCTACAATCTTTGTCGTCACTCCCATTTACTGGAAACCAGGGCACAGGAAAAACTCGCCGAAGAAAAGTACGGTTGTACTGCTGTGGAACATTTGAAAAAAATCGGGTTTTTGAGCAATAAAACTTCTCTTGCCCATTGCATCTGGTTAAATGATGCTGATATCGCCATCCTCGCCGAAACTCAATCTACAGTTGTTCATAATCCCTTAAGTAATCTGCGTTTAGGCAGTGGCATTGCCCCTATTTTAAAATATCGCCAAGCTGGAATAAATGTAACTTTTGGTTGTGATGGTGCTTCTAGTAATGACTCTCAAGATTTGCTAGAAGCCATCAAAATTGGTTGTATTTTACATAATATTACAGACTCAGATTATCAGCACTGGATTACACCCAGACAAGCAGTGGAAATGGCATCATTGGGAGGCGCAAAGGGTCTGAATATAGCAGACAAACTTGGTTCTTTAACTGTAGGTAAACAAGCAGATTTAGTACTTTATAACCTCACCAATTTATCATTATTACCCCGTACAGATCCCATTGGCTTATTAGTTTTAGGTCGTCCTAGTAATGTTGTAGATAGCGCTTGGGTGAATGGTAAGCAAATTATTGCTGATGGCAAAGTTACCACAATTAATGTTGATGAATTGCGACAAGAATTATTTAACCGTAGTCAATGGGAGACAAAGCGCAAGTCTGAAACCGTCGCGCAAATCGAGGCTCATTATCGGACGGTTATGGGGTTGTAAAAGACAAAAAAATACAGAACTGCGGCAAAAAATTCGGGCTTTGGTGTTTAATCTTCAGTTAAAAAATGGGAAAGATATACTTACTAAGGTTGACGACTATAGTCTCAAACATTACAGTAGAACTTGAGTGATGAGTTTTTAGATATGAAATCCTACACCGACATATATAACCACTATCGTAAGAATGTTTATCCCTGTGCAGAGAAGGAATATTCTTGGTATAAACAAGCTGACAATTTAAGATATGCTGTCAAAAAAGCTTTTCTTAGTAGAAACGAAAAGGGAGAAGTTGAAGACCATCAAGCCCGTTATGGTATTCCCAAGTGTCTATGTTTAGCGGCTAAGATTGCTTTAGAACATTTTGATACTCAGTGTATTAGTGATTTTGACAATTTTAATAGTATTTATGAATTTGTTCAGGGTGTTAGAAATAAAGTAGAAGGCTTTGGTGAATTAGCCAATTATGATGTGGCGCTTCGTATTAGTCAATATCTAGGTATTGAAGTTCACGAAGTCTATCTTCATAGAGGTACTAGGGAGGGATTTTGCGCTCTACGTTTGAATATAAAAAATAGACGTATTGTACCTGTAGAAAAATTTCCTGAACCCTTTAACCAATTAAGCGGAGATCATCTAGAAAATTTACTTTGCATATACAAAAAAGTATTAGATGATCCTTCAGCCGAGTTCCCTAAAAATTGTATTCGCCGAAAAACAAATTCTTCTTGCATCAACAAAAATTGCTGTATTTGCTAAAATATCGCGCACAAGCTGAATGCCAAAGGAAGTAGCTCTATGCCAATTGTCATTACCCTTAGCCCAGAATTAGAAGCATTACTACGCGACAAAGCTGCTCGGCAAGGTCAAGATGTTAGTCTTGTAGCGTCTGAGTTGCTTACCAGTGTCCTAGAGTGGGAAGTACAAGAATCAGAGGAGGCAATAAAGGGGATTCAACAAGGATTAGATGATTTTGAGACAGGACGGTTCCGGTCTTTTCATGAGTTTGCCCAAGAACAGCGCCGCAAGTATAATCTGCCAACTGATTGATGAAATATCGTATCGAAATATTATCTACCACCAGTTATCCTTATTTACAGGATCAAAATTCTAGTAATTAACTAAAAAACCCCAAAAAAAGGCAGATTTTGTGTATGCTCTGTGACTAAGTGCCTTAACAATACCTTTTCAGGAGTAAACATGGAACGCGCCATCTCTGCGTTGGGAATTTTAGTTTTTCTCAGTATATCCTACGCCTTCTCTGTTAATCGTCGTGCGGTGCGTTGGCGAATAGTGGCGTGGGGTTTGGGATTGGAATTTGTGTTTGCATTAGTAATTCTTAAAACTCCTTGGGGTTTAAATGTGTTTAAATCTCTGGGAGATATTGTCGGGCAATTTTTAGCATTTTCTGATGTTGGTGCAAAATTTGTCTTTGGAGAAAATTTTAAGGATCATTTCTTTGCTTTCCAAGTGCTGCCGACAATTATCTTTTTCTCTGCCTTCATCAGCGTCTTGTATTACTACGGCATTTTACAGCGAATCGTAAATGTGATGGCGTGGGTAATGATGAAAACGATGAAAACATCGGGTTCTGAATCTTTATCTTGTGCAGGTAACATCTTTTTGGGGCCAACAGAGTCGGCGCTGATGGTTAAACCTTACATAGCGAATATGACGCAATCGGAACTCCATGCCGTGATGACGGGTGGTTTTGCCACAATTGCGGCGGGAGTACTAGGAGCATATCTTTCTTTTGGCATCCCAGCAGAACACCTAATTGCTGCTTTCTTTATGACTGCTCCCACTTCGTTGGTGGTATCAAAATTACTTTATCCAGAAACAGAAGTATCAGAGACGGCTGGTAAGGCAAAAGCGTATGTAGAAACCAATTATGTAAATGTAATTGATGCTGCTACCACCGGAGCAATTGACGGCGTGAAGCTAGCAGTTAATGTTGGGGTGATGATTATCGCCTTTTTAGGATTATTAGCCGCCCTGAATGCCCTTTTGGGATGGTTGGGTGCATTTGTGGGCTTACAACAACTCTCACTACAGTGGATTTTGTCTTTTATCATGGCTCCCATGGCGTGGTTAATGGGCGTACCTTGGGCTGATTGTCGGCAAGTTGGGGCTTTGTTGGGTACAAAAACAATTTTGAATGAGTTTATTGCTTTTTTGGATTTGAAGGCACTAATTGAAAGTGGAAAAATTTCTCAACGGGCAGTAATTATTACAACTTACGCATTATGTAATTTTGCAAATATCGGTTCAATTGGTATTACCATTGGCGGCATTGCGGGGATAGCACCTAATCGCCAACATGACTTAGCTCGTATGGGTGTAAGGTCAATGATTGGCGGATTGTTAGCGGGTTTTATCACCGCTTGTATTGCTGGGGTGTTGATTTGAAAAAGTTAGAGAGACGCGATAAATCGCCGTCTCTACAGGGAATTTATCCATCAATTATTTATTGACAGACTACTACTCATCTGTAGAGTAGAACTGTTGGGCGTAAAAACGGGCATACCGTCCTTCTTGAGACAGGAGGGAGGTGTGAGTACCAGCTTCAACCACCTCTCCTTGTTCGATTACGAGAATGCAATCAGCCCGACGAACGCTGCTCAAGCGATGGGCGATAATAAACACGGTACGATTTTGCATCACTCGTTCTAGCGCTTCTTGAACTAGTGCTTCTGATTCCGAATCTAGGGCAGAGGTGGCCTCATCCAGGATGAGAATTCGAGGATCGTTGGCAACTGCTCTGGCGATCGCTAATCTTTGGCGTTGTCCTCCCGATAGGTTAACTCCCCGCTCTCCCACCCAAGTCTGATAACCTTGAGAAAACTGGGTGATAAAGGAGTGAGCGTTGGCAATCTTGGCTGCTTCCTGAATCGCTGCTAAATCTAATTCTTCTTGACCGTAACCGATATTTTCAGCGATCGTTCCCGAAAAAAGAGTAACATCCTGGGGAACAATGCCAATTTGATGGCGCAAGCTGGTGAGTGTGACATCACGGATATCAAGATCGTCAACCAGAATTTGACCCCTTTGAGGGTCATAGAAGCGAAGTAAAAGGTTGATTAACGTCGATTTACCGGCTCCAGAAGAACCAACCAAGGCAATGACATCACCAGGAGAAGCGTCTAGGCAGAGATCCTTTAGCACTGGCTGGTCGGGATTGTAGGCGAAATCGACATGACGATACTCTACCTTGCCCATAACTCGTGGCATTGCCTGAGCATTCGATTTTTCGCTGATACTAGGCTCCTTTGCCATCAGTTCAAAGATGCGTTCAACAGAAGCTTCGGTCTGTTTGTACTCGTTGTAATTGCTAATCAGCATATCGATTGGCTGAATCAGTAAAGCCACAGCAGCCAAGAAACTGATAAACCCTTGAGATGTCAGTTGCCCCTGAGAAATCTGCCATCCTCCCAATAAAAACAGCAGCATAATACTAACTGCTTCCAAAAAACCAACAACGGGAAACTGAATGGATTTGAGTTGTAGAGCGCGATACTTAGCTTGGCGATTGATTTCTGCTTCTTTATTGAATCGCTTCACCTCATATTCTTGGGCTGCAAAAGCTTGAACGACGCGAATCCCACTAAATACTTCAGTTAGCATCGCCGACAAATTGGAAACTTGATTTTGGCTCTGGCGAGATAGCACGAGTAATCGCTGACCAAATTGCCCGATTAACCAAGCCATTAAAGGAGCCAAAACCAAACCCGCAAGAGTGAGCGGCCAATTCAGGTAGAGCATGTAAATGGGAATCGCAATTAACTGCAACAAATTGGAAAGAAACTGATGGGATAACTTGTCCACAATCTCGCCGACGCGATCGATATCTTCAGTCAGGCGATAAGTCAAGTCTCCTGTCTGTGTGGTTTCAAAGTAGTCTAATCCAAGTTTGTGCAGGTGAGCATAAACCCGCTTACGCAAGTTTAAAACCATGTTCAGGGCAGCAGCGATCATAAAGACATTCTGCCCGTATTGACAAAGCCCTCGAACCAAAAAAACTAAAGTGGCTAGTCCGAGCCAGTAGGCAATTTTGTTTACATTTCCCTGGCCAAGATAAAAAGCGACCTGACCTGCTAAATAGGGCACTGCTAGGGTGAATAACACAAATCCTAAGATACAAGCCAATCCCCGGATTAACAGCGGCCATTGGGGCCAAAGATAAGGCAACAGTTGCCAGTAACTAGAGCGGACTTTCATAAGTAAGTAAGAATTCAGGAGTCAGGATTCAGGAGTCAGGAGTCAGGATTCAGAATTGAGATGCATTACGGCGTTAGCCTACCACATCATGTTACCGAACCGTGCCGACTCCTGAATTCTGACGCAATATTCTACTCAGTTTCTCCTAGAGAGTTTAGTAGAAAGCGGGCAATTCTCTCAGATGCGCCGGGTGGGCCAAATCGCTCAGGGCCATTTTCTTTGCACTTAGCGAGGTAGTCTGAATCTTGTAAAGTTTCAACTACTCGTTTCGCTGCTTGCTTGAGAATCTCAGGGGTTGCTGGCTTAGTGCCGATGGTTTGGGCAGAAATGCCCAACAACCGCGTTTGCGCTTCTGCAAATTGATAGGTAAATTGAGGGCCTTCTCCGGGAATCTGGATAATAGGTTTGCCGATCGCTACAGCTAAATCCACTGCCAACCCTGCCATACCAATGACGAGGTTAGAGTAATATACGATATCACTGAAAGCATCTGAGTAACATCTCACTTCTACAAGTGGTGATTCCTCAGCAGAACTTCCTGGAGGAGAATAGGTGAGTATACCTTGATTCAGTTGCCAACCTTGACTTTTAGCAATGTCGTCTAATTGCGCCATCAAATTTGGTAATAAGGCGGCACGAAACTGGAATCCTGGCTCAGGCATCACCTTGGCGATTTCTACTACCAGTTGCAACTGCAAACTGAAATTTCGCGCGGCTTCCGGCATCCGCGATCCTGGTAAAAGTGCGATCGCAGGAACGTCCGGTTTCAGGTACAAGTCTTTGCCAATGGGGACAAGGCGATCTAAAGCTGGAATCCCACCAAACTGAGCCTTAGCTATACCTTGCCGTTGAAGATCGAAAGCCGTATAGGAATCTCTGGTAAAAACTGTCAGACATCGAGAAGAATTAAGGTCGTGCCACAGCAGTGGATTGATACGCAATCGCCCTTCATAGAGGGCAGAAAGACAAGAGATAAACGAAACGAAGGGACGCTTGGTTAAGTAAGCAAATGTCTGGGAGACAAAATCTCCAGTAGACATAATTAAATCGCAGTTAGGAGCATACTGCAACACCGCTTGTAATTGTTGCCACGTTAACCCAATCAATCCCGATTGAAAATCTTTGAGCAAATAGAGGCGCTTCATGTAAAAGAATCCGCCAGAGGGCATTATTTGTGTAGGCCCAATAATGGGAATGTCCAAGCTGCGGTAAGCTTTTCCTTCACCCACAATTGGCATTGCCGCCATCTCAATCGAAGGACACAATTGGCGCAGGGTTTGAATAACATGAGAGGTGTGGTTGTCCTCTCCGTGGCCGTTACTGATAAACAAGATTCGCTTAGAAGGCATCTTGGGGTTTGGATAGGTCTAAAATGCTTGTTTGGTGAGATTTTTAACCTACATTGGGTGAGTAGGCTAAGAGATTGATAGTATTTTTACTATTGAGAGTTTGTAATTTTATAGACAAATCTACAAAGTTACCTTTTCTGGTGTAAACCGGAATGGAATTATTGCTAATTCCTGGTTTTGCAAACGCTAATCTATCAGAGAATACAGTATTAGGAGTACAAGCGCTATGGGTACATTAGACTTCTTGTATGAATCAATGAGCTTTCACCCTAAATCCCTCTCCCAAAAATGGGAGAGGGACTTTTAAATTGGCTCCCCTTCTCCCAAAAATGGAAGAAGGGGTTGGGGGATAAGGGCAAATTTTGTATTTGTGCAAGAAGTCTATTGATCTGAGTTGAATTCAAATATGCAGTAATTGTTGCAACTTCCGCATTATCTAACTTCTTTGCAAATACCTGTTCAATAGACCTCTTGCAAAAGTCGCTAACACCCCACCCCCAACCCCTCCCGAAGAGCGGCTACGGTGTACACACAAGTGTTAGTGCAGTGTATCTATCACGCCTCGGAATAAATTCCGAGTCTCATAGCGAAAGTCATCTTTTAGAGGACTAAACAAGAAATTTAGGGATTTCCAAGGAATAAATTATCCCAAAAAACGAACCACAGAGACGCAGAGAACACAGAGAGAGGAGAGATTAAGAGGATTTTTGCGTCAGTTTTGGAATATTTTTTTATTTGGAAGTCCCTTAGTTCAGTCCACGCTTAGTGGACTTTAGCTATCAGCCCGGAACTTTAGTTCTGGGCGTAATATTTGCTCAGTGTGCGATTTTCACTTGAACAGAAATATTGGGTGGGTAGGATTTTTAGAGATGTGTGTACACCGTAGCCGCTTGCGGGGAACTCGGGGCCCTCTCTGGGGATTAGGGCAGGGAGACAAAGCGTAGCTTTGGCGGGGCGGGGTTCTTTCTTATTTTTGATTTATGCAAAAGGTCTAATATTCTATTTTGTTAAAATTCAAATTTTTTGTAGATACTCAGGTGGCACACAATCGACTAACCAAACACCATTAGCCGAACAATAGAAGATGTAACCTGCCTGATGCATTGCCGCAGTATTTACAGCAAAAACTACTGGTTTTCCATGCCTAGCACCAACAGTTTGTGCTGTTTCTATATCCTTTGATAAATGTACATGATGTCGCGACATTTTGCAGAGTCCTGTTTGCAGAATTAACTCTACAGATTTGCGTCCCGTGCCATGATAAAGCCGATCTGGAGGAACAACAGTTTCTAATTGTAAATCGACTTTTACACTATGTCCTTGGTTTGCACGAATAAGATTACCTGTAGAATCAAAAGAAAAGCGTTGCTTCTCGTTAAATTCAACTACCACCTGTAATTCCTGGCGGGTAATCGGAAACTTATTTTGAGTACAAGCGGCAAGTAAGTCATCAACAGCAACCCAACCATCAGGAGCAAGTTTAATGCCAATGGCATCCGGTGTATGTCGCAGATATTTGCTGAGATATTTGCTGATTTTGACGAGTCGAGAATCACTCATTTGATTAAGTTGTCATTTGTCATTTGTCATTTGTCATTTGTCATTTGTCATTTGTCATTTGTCATTTGTCATTGGTTATTAGTCATTAGTCATTAGTCATTTAACTCTCATGTTGCAGTTTGATTGTGGTTAATATATTTATACTACAATGATAGTTTTTTGTAGGACATAATTTTTATTGATGGTTTTATTTGGTGTAAATTGACAGAATTTGTCTTCCCATCATCGCTAATGCCACTCCAACGATCGCAATGAGTGTCACCTTGCCGCCAGGAACGAGTGGTTGATTTGTGCTATCTGAGTTTTCTTGTTCTTGACGTTGCTTCCAACTCATTAACGCCGGAATAATTCCACCTAGAACTGAAATACTAAATGTTCCAGTGTAATCTAGGGCAGTAAAAAAGATGCTGGGGTTAAGCGTTCCGAGAGTCATCGGCGGGAAAAGAACCAGTGAATAGAGGGGTAGGCGGCTAGAAAGTTGCCACTGTGCAGGTAGGAAAATATCTTTGAACAAATCCAGCAACCCGTACACAAATCCAATGAATGATGTGATGATCGCAAACTCTGAAAAAATGGATACTAGCACTCCTAACCATTGCCCTGCACTACCTCCTCGGAGAATTTGTAGTGGATCAAAAACACTTGTACCGTCAGATGTACTATGTAGCATATCGGGACTGACGCTTCCTAAAATTACGGCATTCCACGCCAAGAACATAATCAGAGGAATCACAGAACCAATTAAGATGGACTGACGAATTTTGCGGGCATCCCCTTCGAGTTGCGTCACAACTAGCGGCACAACGTTTTGGAAAAACAGCGCCACAGACATCACTGAAATGGCACTGCCGAGCGCACTCCAGTTTTGAAATAATAGTTGGGCACTCTGAATATGCCTTCCTCCTAGAAATAATAGTCCTAAGAAGGAAACGATGACAATTCCGACAAAGGCGCTGTTTAATTTCTCAATAAACTTTTCTCGCCCAAGATACATAATGCCACCAAATAAGAGCGTGAAAGCCATTGTGCCCACCCATGTAGGCAATATCTGTATACCCCAGATTTTTGCTGCCGCCACTCCTAAAATCTCTCCGCCTTCGGTGATGTATGCCACCAACAGAGCATAATGCATGAATAAATATGCACCGCCAGCAATTCGCGCTCCCACCTTACCAAGGATCTTCTCAACAACTCCTAAAAAACCTATACTTGAAAGCCCTTCTGTTCGCATCGTGTTTAAGGTAACTTCTGCAACCAATAACCCTGACACTAAAGCGTAGAGCCAAACAGCAATTAGTCCAGATGTGGATGGCACAATACCCGATGGCAGGGTAACGGCTGGTAGAGCGAGAATCCCAGCCCCAACAGTGGTTCCTGCAATCAATGCAGTACTCCCCAATACACTACCCGGTTGATGATTGAGTTTTTTGCCATCAAATTCGAGATGGGAAAACAAGCCAGTAACTTGCTCTGAATTTTTTAGAACGGTCTTTATGAGAACCATACTGAATATCCGTACCTAAACCAAACAATATTAACATAGGTAAATTTTGTTCGTAAAAACCCTGATTTTCTAGGTTTTTCAAGCAGATTTTTCTGGTAAATAAGCGATCGCTACTTCATTATCAACACAATTTTTGGATTATAAATGTCATTTGTAGCACTTTATTAATTAACTAGACCACGCAGGAAAAAACATTTTCCCTGTATACAGATGTAGTTTAAATAAATGAAAGCTTGTTTAAAAAGACGTTTGAAAAGTATTATTGCTAATATTAAAACCTCAGAAATCTACCCCACCAAGTAAGCTTTCTCTCCAAGTAAATGATGGTGTGTTTTCATCCAAGCAGAGAAAAACTAAAACTGGGTTTCAAAGCCTCTACCTCTGTGGAAGAGAGAAATGAAAGTGGGTTAAAAAGCCATACTACAGTTTTACTAAATATCAGATGCCTCAGTTTCACCAGGGATAAAATTTACGTTTACAGATACTTAGTTTTGCCTTATTATCAAAAATAACTGCATCAATACTTCCAACTCGCGATCGCTTAATTTCTGTAAGTTCATTTTTAGCGTACTAGATTATACAGACAAGTATTTGTTTGTACGCTGTAGTTGTTAGCTAAATACAGTTTGCGTACTTTCCCTTACTGACACAAGGCAACTTTGGCAAGTTAATTTCAACTTAAGGCTTTCGTAAACAAACCAGAGCATCGCCCATATCAACCCCATCATCAAAAGTGCGATTGCAGTAACTAGTTATACCAGATACCGATAAAATTAAACTAATAGATTGATTTATAGCTAGACTTATAACTAATAGATAGATTTAAAAAATAACAGGGCTAGATGATGCAAATCACTGTTGAGGTATCTGAGGAGCTAGGACAGCAATTACAGCAGTTCCAAGACCGATTACAAGAGATAGTGGAACGCGGTTTAAAAGAGTTATTGAGCGAACAGTCTAGCAATTTTCTCGATGAGAAACAGATTATTGGGTTGTTGTCCAGTCAGCCTACACCAGAACAAATTCTAGCAATCCGACCCTCACCAGAATTCCAGGCTCGTGTCAGTGATTTGCTAGCACAAAGTAAAGCAGGAACACTTTCAGCTAAAGGTGAAGCGGAACTAGAACGCTATCTGACCATAGAACATCTTGTCCGTATGGCAAAAGCTCATACCTTCGAGCAATTGCGCCAAAACCCATGACTTATGTATCAGCCCAATTACGGAAACTCGTAATTGAAAGAGCGAAGCAAAGGTGTGAGTACTGCTTATTTCCTCAGAGTGCGGCACTATTTAGCTTTGAGATGGAACATATTATTGCCGAAAAACATCGTGGCACTACTGAAGCAGAAAATCTAGCTCTTGCCTGTCCATATTGTAATCGTGCAAAGGGTACTGATTTAGGGTCACTCGATCCTGAAACGGGGAAACTAACACCCTTTTTCAATCCAAGGACTCAAAAATGGAGCGATCACTTTCAGCTGAATGGAGCAGAGATTGCACCATTGACAGCAGTTGGGCGCGTAACTGTTGTAATTCTCCAATTTAATCAATCAGAGCGGTTAGAAGAACGGGACAGGTTGATTTGGGCAGGTCAGTATTCTTAGGTTTACTGTTCATCCTCATGCCACTAAGCTACTGCGTAGAAACTTTGCTTCTTGTCGCCAGACATCACTGATTTGACACAATTTTTCAGAGTGCGACGCCGAATAGCCCGTCGTAGACATCGCCCACATCAATCCCATCATCAGAAGTGCGATCGCTTATTTGACACAGTTAGTCGCCAGAAGTGTGTATACGCAAAGCTGCTTGTCGCCAGACATCGCTCGATATTGAAGGCGATCGTATCAGCCCCATCATCAAAAGTGCGTAGGCGCAGCCCGTAGGCATCGCAGTTTGTCAATTGGAAATTTAACTTTTCAATCCAATCCCACAGAAAACAATTTACCAACTTGCCCCAAATCTACATTTCCACCGCTGATGATGACACCAATTCTCGCCTCTGGTGCTGTCACCACACCTTCGAGTAAAGCAGCAGCAGCTAATACCCCAGTGGGTTCAACGACAATTTTCAGACGTTCCCACAAGAAAAACATGGTGCGAAGAATCGCTTCTTCCGATACCGTCACCATATCATCGACGTAATGCAGCACCAAGGGGAAAGTAATTTGACCAAGGCTAGGAGTCCGCGCACCATCGGCGATGGTATTAGGATTTTTGACTGTTTGCAGAGTTTTGGTGTGAAAGGAGCGGGTAGCATCATCGGCAAGGGCTGGTTCTACCCCGATTACTTTACAATTGGGTAAAAGTGACTTGGCTGCGATCGCACACCCTGAAAGTAATCCGCCACCGCCACAACAAACTAATAGTAAGTCCAACTCACCAACTTCTTGGATTAATTCTAAAGCAGTTGTCCCCTGTCCGGCGACTACATGAGGATGATCGTAAGGGGGAATGAGTGTCAAAGAGCGCTCATCTGCTAAATTTTGGGCTAATTCTTCTCGGTTTGTTTCTTGGCGATTGTACAAAATTATCTCTGCACCATAGCCACGAGTAGCAGTTTGCTTAACAGCAGGTGCATCATCAGGCATGACAATGGTGGTGGGAATATTCAGTAATTGTCCAGCCAAAGCGATCGCTTGGGCATGATTTCCCGATGAATAGGTGAGAACGCCTGTTTGTTTTTCTGCTGCCGATAATTGGGCTAGGGCGTTGTATGCGCCTCTAAATTTAAATGCCCCCGTGCGTTGAAAGTTTTCGCACTTAAAAAACACTTGGCTATTGGTGCGATCGTTAACGATTCTAGATGTTAGTACAGGCGTGCGGTGGGCAATCCCCAAAATTCGCTTTTGTGCTGCTTGCACGTCAGTTATAGCAACGGAATTATGTTGTGGCATTGATGACAATCTTAAATATTATTGCTCTTGTTTATATAGATACAGATTTTTATATTTACGTCTAATATCCTGGATTGAAGCATAGTGGTTTCAGGTGGTTAGCATCATTTATTGTTTGCATAAAAATCGCTAGAGCAAATATTATATATTGCTGTAGCGATTTTTATAAAACTTAAATTAATTAACTCAGATTCACCATTTTTTTAGCATGAATAAAACATCCGTAAGTCGGCAAAAAAAAACTGCTTTAATTACAGGAGCAGCTAGTGGGATAGGCTATCAATTAACCCAGATTTTTGCTCGTCATGGTTATAATCTTGTGTTAGTAGATAAGAATGAACAAAAACTTACTGAAATTGTAGATGATTTTCCCCAAAAATTCGGCATTTTTGTCAAAATTTTTGTTAAGGATTTATCTATCCCCACATCCCCAGAAGAAATTTTCACAGAATTACAGCAAGCATCCATCAAGATTGATGTGCTAGTTAACAATGCTGGCTTTGGTACTTATGGAGCATTTAGCGAAACAGACCTCAGCACTGAATTGAAAATGCTTCAGGTAAATATGGTCAGCCTGACTCATTTAACGAAGTTGTTCCTCAAAGATATGGTCGAGCAAAACTATGGAAAAATATTAAATGTGGCCTCAGCGGCTGCTTTTCAACCGGGGCCTTTAATGGCAGTTTATTTTGCTACTAAAGCCTATGTATTATCATTTTCAGAAGCGATCGCGAATGAATTAGAGGGCACAGGTGTCAGTGTGACTGTTCTTTGTCCAGGTCCAACAGCATCGGAATTCCAACAAAATGCTGCAATGGAAGATTCAAAGATTGCTAACGTTAACAGAATGATGGATACGGAAACCGTTGCTAGAATTGGTTATCGCGGCTTAATGAAAAACAAAACTGTTGTTATTCCTGGGATGAGAAATAAGATATTAACTGAAAGCGTCAGATTTACGCCCAGAAATTTAGTCACAAAGGTTGTTAGAAGTATGCACGAACTTCAAAAAAAGAGGTAGTTTGAGATTTTATACTCTTTTCAAGAAGACCCGAACAATGGATTTTTTAGACGAAATAATTTCTTGTTCGGGTTTAAGCATTTGCCAAAAATCAGCTAAGACTTCGCTTTAGGAATTTTAGCCTCCATTACTTCTTCCAAGGGCCCCAGATAGCTAAAGTAATACCAGGGCTTTGAATGTTGACGAACAAAGTACGACCATCAGGTGAGAAACAGGCTCCAGCAAACTCACCTGTTTGGAGGGCATTACGTGCAAATTTGTAGATTTCACCACTGGGAGTAATACCGATTAAGAAATTGTCATCGTCTCCGTCCTCGCAGAGGATAAGATCGCCAAAAGGTGCTACGACTATGTTATCGGGCATATCGAGTTCATCTTTAGATTGAGACTCGACAAACAATTCAATTGTCTCTTCACCTGGAATGTAGCGCCAGACCTGACCACCGCCTACAGGGCCACCATCTGTAGCAGTGAAGTAAAATTCTCCTTTGCAATTGTTGCCTTTTTTATCCTTCTTATCCTTGTTGTCCTCATACCAGATGCCTTCCCCACGGCTAAACTGGGCTGCACCTAAGTTGCGACCTTGCACTCTGACATTATCTGTAGTTGTTGGGTTGGGGTCAGGAATATTCACCCAATCTACAGACAACTTCTGTCCTACTACGAAACCGGTCTTGGTATTGACTCCTGGTCTACCTATAATCCTCAAAGCTTGAAGAATACCTCCTTCTTTTAACCGACCAGGAACTTTTGGGATAAAACGGTAGAAGAGGCTATCTCCTTTATCTTCAGTTTGATAGACATATCCAGTTTTGGGATCTACAGCTACAGCCTCATGATTAAACCGTCCCATCGCAACTAGAGGCACTGGAGTTACAGGAGAGGTGGCGCTAGCTGGAACCTCAAAGTTGTAACCGTGTAACTTTGTGACTCCATTAGTTGCACTTGGTATAGTTGTATCTTCTTCACAGCTAATCCATGAACCCCAAGGAGTTAAACCACCAGCACAGTTACGAATGGTTCCGCCGAGAGAGCTGAACTGTTTGATCAACTGGCGATCGCGTCCAACAACCAAAGTCGTAGTGCCACCTCTGCAAATGGGATCGTAGGGATTTGGTACTTGTACTCGTGTATCAGAATTGATGCTAAGTTCGTGATTGCGAACCAGAATGGTTGTGTTTTTGGGGCCAGGAAAGGCTGCCATACCATCATGATTACTAGGCTCTAGATTGCCATCGCTCATCAGTGTTCCTGTGCGAGAGATGACTTGATACTTAAATCCGCTTGGTAAATCTAACAAGCGATTGGGATCTGGTAAAAGTGGGCCATATCCTCTACCAAGTTTTTTACCAAAGGCTTTTCTGGCAAGAAGACCTTCTACAGGAGACACCATCAAAGTGCCGACAGCAGTAGTACCTGCTACTGCAAAGAATTTACGTCTTGAGAGTGTCATGGGGATGATTTGGTTACTTAAGATAATGCTGAAGAAAAAATATTTGATTGTGATTAAGTTTGGGTAATGCTTTATTTAATTGAGGTTAGTTAATAAAAAATAAATTTATATAAAAGCTTTCCAAAATCGGCCAAATTTATGTGTAGAAGTTTTATCTAAACAGAATTCAGGAGTCAGAATTCAGGAGTCAGAATTCATACCAATTCTGTATGAAGATGCGCTAAACCATATTTAAGTACAAGAAAGAAGAAAGAAAAACGAACCGCAAAGGACGCAAAGGACACAAAGGAAGAAAGAAAGAAGTCAAAAGGGTTTGGCGCAGCCTCATAAAGAAATGGTATCAGAACGAATTTTGTACGAAAAAGCGAATGAACAACAAGGTTTAAAACCCCTATCCAATCATGATTGGATAGGGGTTTTATTGGCGGGTCTGTAGCAAGATCCCGCAGGGTATCCTTCACTGATTGCGAGTCCGCGTACCCTTAAGCGATCGCACCAGAGTATCTTGATTCTGAATTCAACGCCCACCAATACGATCGAATACAGGTGTAGACCAGCGATCGACTAGTTTGCCCAGAATTGACATTTCTTGAACCAAGCGATCAAATTTCTCAGGGGTGAGAGATTGGGGGCCATCGGATAAAGCTTTTGCGGGATTGGGGTGAACTTCAATCATTAAGGCATCTGTACCAGCTGCGATCGCAGCCATTGCCATCGATGGCACATATTCAGACCTACCAGTACCATGACTGGGATCGATCATAATTGGTAAATGGGTCAGCGATCGCAACACCGGCAGCACTGATAAATCTAAAGTGTTGCGGGCATATTTACCATCAAAGGTTCTAATTCCCCGCTCGCAAAGAATCACATTGGGATTTCCAGATGCCATAATATATTCTGCCGCCATCAGCCACTCGTCAATTGTGGCAGACATACCCCGCTTCAACAGCACAGGTTTATCTTGAGCGCCTACCTTTTTCAGCAACGAAAAGTTATGCATATTTCGCGCTCCGATTTGGATGATGTCAGCTACTCTCGCCACTGCGGATAAATCGGCAGCATCCATGAGTTCTGTGACGATACCCAAACCAGTAGCTTCCCGCGCTGCTGCTAATAAATCTAAAGCGCTTTCACCATAACCTTGAAACGCATAGGGTGAAGTCCGGGGTTTGTAGGCTCCGCCACGTAAAAACTGTGCCCCAGCTGCCTTCACGCGCTTTGCCGTTTCGACAATCATCGCTTCATTTTCAACAGAACAAGGCCCGGCTACCACTACAATCGGATGATGTTCGCCGAAATAGACATGACCATTAGGTGTAGGTACAACAACCTCGCTGGCTTCTCCATGTCGGAATTCTCGACTTACCCGCTTGAAAGGTTGTTGCACTCGTAATACTTGCTCAATCCAAGGGCTGAATTCCTGAACCTGTAATTTATCAATGCTAGTGGTATCACCAATTAGCCCCAACACAACTTTATGAGTGCCAACGCTTTTTTCTACCGTGACTCCCCAAGTTTCACTCAGTTCTTGGCTAATGCGAGTAATTTCCTCAACAGGTGTACCGCTCTTAAGTATGATAATCATCTGTTTTTCCTTCCGTATAGTTTTTGGGTGTAATACATTCCGTTTTTACGGGCACAGTAATGCTCGTTGGTGTAAACTGTGAAACCCTCTTGGTGATAACGTTTTACCCTCACCCCCAGCCCCTCTCCCCAGGGAGAGGGGAGCCTGAGATTTAATTCCCCTTCTCCCTTGGGAGAAGAGGTTAGGGGATGAGGGCGTGAGGTGATGTGTAAAACACCTACCTGATATAGCTTTCAGCTTAAGTTGACACCAATGAGCAATGCTGTGCCCTTACCTTGGCGAATCGTGTAAAAATTCCGCAAGTTGTTCTAGTTTTGTCCAAGCCGCGCCGCTTTGGAGAATTTCTTTGGCAAGGGCAATACCTTTAACACAACCTGCTAAAACATCAGTTTCCCTATGAATGGCTTCACCAACTTGCAGGGCTAAGGCTGTATTTAAAGCGACTACATCTTGTTGCGCTTGAGTGCCTTTACCTTGCAAAACTGCTTTCAAGATTTCGGCATTTTCTTGGACATCTCCACCGGACAACGCCGCAGTGGGTGCAAAACTCAAACCCAGTTCTTGAGGATTGAGCGTCAAAGAGCGGACTTTTTTATCTTGGAGTACAGCCAAATCAGTGACATCTGCCAAACCAGCTTCATCTAAACGTTCCCGTCCGTGGAGGGCGATCGCTTGCTGACATCCCAGTTGGGATAAAGCTTGCACAATCTCCTCTAATAAAAGCGGATCGTTGACACCAATAATTTGCCCCGTTGGACGCATGGGATTTACTAGCGGGCCGAGCAAATTAAAAACAGTCCGCACCTTCAAAGTTTTTCGCAAAGTTGCGATCGCCTTTAGTGCAGGATGCCAGCCGGGAGCAAACAAAAAGGTGATTCCGATTTCATCCACTGCGGCTTGTACTTTTTCAGGAGTAGCGTTGAGATTTATACCCAAAGCTTCCAGCACATCAGCCGAACCAGCCTTGCTAGATGCCGAACGATTGCCATGTTTGGCAACCTTTACCCCAGCAGCAGCGGCCACAAAGGCCACAGCAGTGGAAATATTAAAGGTTGAAGCACCATCGCCACCAGTTCCACAAGTGTCAATTAGGGGAGACGCGATTAATCGCGTCTGTACAAGAGGTGGGGATTGGGATTGTAAGACGGTGGCCATCCCGACTAATTCTTCGGCGGATACGCCTTTGGCTTGAATTGCGGCTAAAATCGCTCCTGAGAGGACATCGGGAATGGCATTTGTAAGCCAACCTTGCATCAAATCCGCAGCTTGGGGAACCGTCAACGATTGCCGATTTAACAACTGTTGCAATAAAGCTGGCCAGTTGTATAACTCAGGAGGGATGGAGATTTTATCGGGTGGAGTTTGGGTTACAGCGATCATATTCATTGGTCATTCACGAAGGACAAATGACAAAGGACAAAGGACAAATGACGACAAGAAGAGAAAATTAAGGAATTAGGACTTTGGCAACAGTTTGCACATCTTTGTCACCTCTGCCGGAGCAATTAATGACGATGCGGGGGCTGCCTTTTAACTGAGGACAAAGGGTTTCGAGATATGCGATCGCATGAGCAGTTTCTAAGGCTGGAATAATTCCTTCTAGTTGCGAAAGCCTTTGAAATGCGTCTAACGCCTGTTTATCGGTAACACTGTAATATTCGGCGCGACCAAGATCCTTTAAATAACTATGCTCAGGGCCAACGCCGGGATAATCTAATCCTGCACTAATTGAATGGGCTTCGATGACTTGACCATCATCATCTTGCAGTAAATAGCTCATTGCACCATGCAATACACCTATTTTTCCTTTTGTCAAGGTAGCAGCGTGTTTTTCTGTATCTACACCTTCACCCGCCGCTTCCACTCCAATTAGGCGCACCGAAGATTCATGGACAAACTCATTGAATAAGCCGATCGCATTGGAACCTCCACCCACGCAAGCCAGTAGAATATCTGGTAATCCTCCCCATTTCTCTTGGGATTGAGCGCGAGTTTCTACACCAATTACCGCGTGAAAGTCACGGACAATCATTGGGTAGGGATGAGGCCCGGCAACGGAACCGAGGATGTAATGGGTTGTTTCCACATTCGTCACCCAATCTCGAATTGCTTCCGAAGTTGCATCTTTGAGAGTTCCCGTACCTGCTTCTACGGGACGAACTTCTGCACCCATTAACTTCATACGGAACACATTCAGGGCTTGGCGTTCCATATCGTGAACGCCCATGTAAATCACACATTTCAAACCAAACCGCGCACATACAGTTGCAGTCGCTACGCCGTGTTGTCCTGCGCCTGTCTCGGCAATCACCCGTTGCTTACCCATGCGTTTAGCGAGTAACACCTGAGCTAAAGCATTATTAATTTTGTGAGCGCCTGTATGATTTAAATCTTCGCGCTTCAAATAGATTTGTGGCCCTGTGCCATCTGGTCTAGCGTAGTTTGTTGTCAAACGTTCCGCAAAATATAATGGGCTGGGTCGTCCTACATAATCTCGCAGTAAGTTTTGCAATTCTGCTTGGAAACTTGGCTCGTTGCGATATTGGTGAAATGCTGCTTCTAATTCACTTAATGCAGGCATTAAGGTTTCTGGGACGTATTTACCGCCAAATCTGCCAAACCTACCCAATGAATCTGGTTGTTGAGTTGCAGTCTTGATGTCTTGTAGACTTACCATTGGTTAAAATCCTTTTATGTTTAAATATTTTTTACTCTCGTTCTAACTTTTTATAGCGGTTCTCGCTTGGGTGCAGTAAAGTTTTGACCTCTCTCCAAACCTCTCTCCTAAAAGGAGAGAGGCTTTGAATCTTACTCCCCTTCCCTTGAAGGGAAGGGGCTGGGGGTTAGGTCTGTATTCCATGCAATTGGGAACCGCTATAGCCCTCTTCTGTCCCAGGTGAATCATCTTTGCGTTTTCCTTTCGCGGGTTTCGTAGATATAGCCCAGATTTCTGTGATTCAAAACGTCTATAGGGCGCACCAAATCATCAGAGTCAAAATTTGGTAATAGGGATAGTAAATCTCCTAACGCAGTAGCTTTGGGGGTAGACATCCCGCCATCCCAAGGCCACATTAGGTCTTTAAGATTGTGCCCGTAAGGTTGACCATTGGCAGGATAAAAATTGCTACCTTGATGACCGTTTTCTTGCCATTCAGCCCAGAGGCGGTCTGCGTTTGCATGATGCAACCAAAATACTGGGTCATAAGGCGAACTTGGGATATTGCTCATAGTACCCAGACCCTTAAACTTTACGGGTCTTGTGCTTGCGTCTATCTGTACCCCACCGACTAAACCATGAATGTAATTGTGTATGAATCCTCCGGGGGTGACTTTACCCTGCTCATCTACAGAGATAAATCCTTCCAAAGCTGGGCGAAATAGAGAATAGTTATTAAGACTCAGAACACGCTCAACATCTTTTTTGGGCACTGGATAATCAATGGCAGGAGGTAGTCTGAGAAAGCGGACAAGTGATGTACCTAATGAGGTTTGAGTATCTGGGTCAATATTTAATGCTGGATTCATAACCCAGCCATTTGCAGCCGAAAAAGCCCCAAGCACAGCGCCGCCCGTAAAGTTTCCCTGATTTGGAATTTTGATGGTTACTCCTTGACCATTGGAACCAAGAAAGTCATCATTAAAAATTACATCAAGTGCTTTGGCATCTGTCCAATCCCAGTATGGCAGAGTAACAGTTGGGTCTACTGCTTGCAAAGCTTGTTCAAATCTGCGGATATATTCTCGATGCCAAGGGAAAAATGCGGCATTTTCATGAGCAAGTTCTTGGACGGAACCATTGGAATGTCCTTTGTGGTTATGAATCAAGCGTGTTGCCCCTATGTGTATGGCAACGAATTGGTCGTAAATACTGACCTTGCTACCTGCGGGTATGACAGTTTTTAAGGTTTTGATAGCCTTAACGAAGGCTGTTTTCTCTGCTGGTGTCAGGTCAGTTACGTTCTTTCTTACAGCTAGGTGAGCGTATTGCCCTGGAAGATTATGATTCCAATGGTATTTGTATTGTCTATTATCAAGGCGATCGTGGGCAAAGACTGTAAGCGCAGAGGTGATAACTAAAAGTACGCTATAAATTAATATTTTGAAAGATTTCAGCAGGAATTTCATTATCTTTATCGAAGCAGGGGGACAGGGGCAGAGGGGCGCTACGGTGTATACACAAGTCTGAAATAGTTTACTCACCTGGTTTTACCCCACCCTAACCCTCCCCTTGTAAAGGGGAGGGAACTGGATTTCTTGTTTCCCCCCTTTACAAGGGGGGATTAAGGGGGGTAATTCACACCCTAAGTCTGCGGATGGATTTATCTCACCTCTTGAAGAGATGGACTTTCGTGCCGACTTTCTGTAATGGCTGTTTTAAGTTCTCGACAAAATTCTTCCACGGCTTGCAATCCTTCTGTAGGGCTACCTTCAGCTAAACGTTTGACAAAGGCGCTGCCAACAATCACTGCATCTGCACCCCATTCCATGACTTGATGTGCTTGTTTTGCTTCTGAGATGCCAAAACCAACGCCGATGGGTTTATCGGTGACGCTTCGCAACTCGGTAATTAAATGCTCTACGCGGTTTTGGATTTGAGTGCGGATACCTGTAACGCCTGTAACACTAACTAAATAGATAAAACCCTGAGATTGACGAGCGATCGCAACAATTCTATCTTGAGAACTGGTAGGAGCTACGAGTAAAATTACTTCAATTCCGAAAGAGGCAGCAGTTTGGATTAATTCTTCTGCTTCTTCTAAGGGTAAGTCTGGTACTACCAACCCTTGCACTCCAGCAGTGGCAATTTGCGCCAAAAACGACTTAATACCCCGGTGTAAAATGGGATTGTAGTAAGTAAATAAAATTATCGGCGCTTTTAGGCTAGGAATCACTACGTGTAACATCTCTAGCACTTGCTCTAATTTCGTGCCTTTTTGTAAAGCGCGGGTTGCTGCTGCTTGAATCACAGGCCCATCTGCGAGAGGATCGGAGTAGGGAATGCCCAACTCGATAAAGTCAGCACCGTTACGATCTAATATGCGTAAGGCTTCGGCAGTGGTTTCTAAGTTAGGATCGCCTGCTGTGATAAAAGGGATTAAAGCACACTGTTGGCGATCGCGTAAAGTTTGAAAGGAATCGGAGATAGAGGTCATGCTGAAAAATAGTTAATGATTGTTTAATAGTTTTAGAATAATTTACACTTAGCAATTAGCGATGCCCATGCTAAATTTTTTGTTAACGAGTCTTTGATACTCGTGAACGAGGCTTTTATACTCGTGAACGAGGCTTTTATACTCGTGAACGAGTCTTTGATACTCGTGAACGAGGCTTTTATACTCGTGAACGAGTCTTTGATACTCGTGAACGAGGCTTTTATACTCGTGAACGAGGCTTTTATCTCCGTTAACGAGTCTTTGATACTCGTGAATGAGGCTTTTATCTCCGTTAACGAGTCTTTGATACTCGTGAATGAGGCTTTTATCTCCGTCGTCGAGTATCAGAGCTTCATTTTTTGAAGTAATATAGCGCTTCTCGCTTGGATGCAATACACTTTGACCTCTCTCCAAACCTCTCTCCTAAAAGGAGAGAGGCTTTGAATCTTACTCCCCTTCCCTTGCAGGGAAGGGGCTGGGGGGTTAGGTCTGTATTCTAAGAAAGGCTCAAAATCTCACGCACAGCTTGTTCTACATCCCTTTGTTTAACTAAAGACTCTCCAATCAAAACTGCACGCGCACCAGCCTCAGCGACAAGAGATAAATCAGCAGGTGTATACAGTCCAGATTCGCTGACGACGGTGATATCTAAGCTTTGTAATTGTTGTTGACGCTCTGCCAAGAGTTGCTGTGTTGTTCCTAAATCAAGGGTAAAATCTTCTAAATTGCGATTGTTGATTCCTACTAAACTTAGATTATCCAGTTTTAGCACTCGATCCAGTTCAGCTAAGGTATGGACTTCTACCAGTGCAATCATGCCCAAATCGTGAATTACTCGCAAAAAATCTTGGAGTTCTCGATCTGATAAAATAGCCGCAATCAACAATACTGCATCTGCGCCTGCTGTTCGTGCTAAATAAATTTGATAGGAGTTGATGATAAACTCCTTGCACAGTAAAGGTAATGCAACTTGTTGACGCACCCTTCGCAGATTATCAAAACCGCCCTGAAAGAACTTTTCGTCAGTCAAGACTGATAAACAAGCTGCACCACCTCGTTCATAAGCTTGAGCAACAGCTACTGGGTCAAAATCTGCACGGATAACCCCACGGCTAGGTGATGCTTTTTTTACCTCGGCAATTAAACTCGGTTGGTTGGGGTTTTCTTGCAAAGCAGTCAAGAAATTTCGCACAGTCGGGGCTGTATTTAACTGTTGTCGCAAGGAGGCTAAAGGCAATTCTTGCTGCATTTGTGCAACTTCTTGCCTTTTATGCGACACAATTTCGTCAAGAATATGGCGGGAAGGAGCAACTTGATTAGTCATAATCTGCTAGAGGTAGTGGAAATGGGGAAATAAGTAATTATTCTCGCATTCTTGTTATTCTCGTTTGTTCCTCGTTTTTGTTTCTCGTTCCCAGATTTGTTTCTCGTTCCCAGATGGAATCTGGGAATGCATTCTGTACAGGCTCTGCCTGCCTGATACGACTAAAAACACTTTTAATCTCGCTATGAGGGAGGCGGAGCCTCAAAGATGGCATTCCCACGCAGAGCATGGGAACGAGGCTAGAGCATGGGAACGAGGCTAATGACCAATGACTAATGACTCTTTGACTTGCGTATATGCACGCACCACATTTTTAATTATTTTCAGACCGACTTCTCCACCTAAAGTCATGATTGATTCAGGATGAAACTGAACGGCGGCGATGGGAAGTGTCTGATGTTCAATGCCCATAATTACGTCGTCATCAGAAATCGCTGTTACTTTGAGTTCTTTTGGCAAACGTTGCGGTAGGGCAAACAATGAGTGATATCTACCGACTGTAAAGGATTCTGGTAAGTTTTTGAAGGTGACAGAATTGGCATCAGTGACGAAAATCCGTGAAGATTTACCATGTTGAGGATAGTTGAGAACTCCCAATTCGCCATCAAAAGCTTCAACGATGCCTTGCAATCCTAGACAAACTCCGAAAATCGGAATTTGGCGATGCAGAAGGGCCCCGACAGTCTCGGAAACCCCAAAATCACTTGGTCTACCAGGGCCAGGAGATAATACAACTAAGTCAGGGCGTTCTGTATCGAATAGCGATTCTGAGAAACCATGACGCAGTGTAGTAACGTTTGCACCAGTTTGGCGAATGTAATTGGCTAGGGTATGAACAAATGAGTCTTCGTAGTCTATTAATAAGATACGTTTGCCAGCTGCCGCGCTTGGGAGGAGTTTCGTTAATTTTAGAGAACTGGACTCATCAATTTTCTGACTCGTTTGCTTCACACGCCGAATCGTTTCAAATAACGCGGCGGCTTTGGTAATTGTTTCTTGTTCTTCTGCTTGGGGTATGGAGTCATAAAGGACAGTAGCGCCAACTCGCACTTCCGCAATGCAATCTTTTAATCGAATTGTCCGCAGAATTAAGCCAGTATTTAAATTCCCATTGAAATTTAAATAGCCGACTGCTCCACCATACCAACGTCGGGCGCTCTTTTCGTGCTGTTCAATAAAATTTATTGCTGCCCTTTTGGGTGCGCCGGTGACTGTAACCGCCCATGTATGCGAAAGAAAGGCATCTAAAGCATCAAATTGCGATCGCAGTGTACCCTCAACATGATCTACTGTATGGATCAGGTGGCTGTATAATTCAATTTGGCGACGACCAATAACTCTTACTGAACCAGGTTCGCAGATTCGGGATTTGTCATTGCGATCGACATCAGTACACATGGTCAACTCAGCTTCATCTTTGTGAGAGTTGAGTAACTGACGAATTTGCACCGCATCGTCAAGAGCATCTTGTCCCCGGCTAATAGTGCCACTAATAGGACAAGTTTCTACCCGCCTACCTTCAACCCGCACAAACATTTCTGGAGATGCACCAATCAGATATTCGCCACCTAAATTAAAAATAAATCCATAAGGACTAGGATTTATATCTTTTAAAGTTTCAAATAGCTTGCTGGGTTCATCTTCATAGCCTTCAAAAAAGTTTTGACTAGGAACAACTTCAAATAAATCGCCTCTGCGGAAATAATCGAGTGCAACCTCAACTTTTTTCGCATATTCGCCTACTTTATGGTCAGCAGTTTGATTTGGTAAAAGATGTTTGCCACGATAATCTACAGACTCACCTGTTCTCGGAAGATTCTTCGTCTTGCCGTGCGCTGTTTCAAAATCATATTGTAGACGAAAGGCACGTTGCTGATAATAGTCAACAACAATCAATTCATCTGGCAAATAAAGCACCAAATCGCGCTGATCTGTAGGACGTTCTAGATGTTGGGTAATTGGTTCAAACTGAAAAACTAAGTCATAACCAAACGCACCATACAAGCCTAAATGCTCGTCTTCTTGACTAGAAAAAATATATAGAATTTCGCGAACAACGGTAAATGATGAAGGCTGTTTACTACGCTCTTCTTCAGTAAATAGTTTTTCTGAAGGCTTAATAAAGCCTACAACAATGTTATTTTCTTGGGTGACATTCTCAAGTTGTTCTGACTGAGATAGTCTCTCTAAAAGGAATGGCAAAAGTACTTGACCGCGTTCATTCAACGCTATCAAAGTGAAAGCATTACCCTGTGTAGTCAACTCTAACGGTGGATTGACAAATCCGATTGCCCATCTTTTGTATCTACCTGGATATTCGTAGCTACTCCTTAGCAACCCTCCGCGCTGAGAATTTAAATGGAACAGAATATCATCGAGAGCAGTGTCCATCTTAACTTCAGTGATGGAGCGAGAAACACTTACACCGCCAAGAGTATTGTAAGAACGTGAATCAAAAACCATGAGTAATTTCTCTAAAATATTTGTTAGTCAATCATTAATCATTATTAGTAATTATTTTCAAACCTAGAACAAACTTAGATAACTTTCTATCAATCCAAGCCAACATATTCTTTTTAAAAGATGTAATCAAAAACTTTTCGCCTCTCATTTAATAATACTAGACATCAAGCAAATAATACATTGAATAATTTTTCGATTAGGTGTCAATTTATTCGCTTTTTACACTGCTTTCCTAATACATTTACCAACAACCAATTTAAAACCTCCACCTCCCCCAAAAGTAATAAATAACCTCATAAAACCTCAGCGTTACTCCGCGCTTCCCTCAGCGTACCTCTGCGTTTAAAATTCCCCCCTCACATCCCCCAACAGCGATATTGCTTGCCCATACAAAAACAAATCCACCTCATGAACCTCAATTCTTTTTCCAATCCCTTTCAACAGCGTCAAAGTCAATTCCCCCCCCAAATGTTCGCGGAATTCAGTCAAACCCCGAAACAAACAACGAGGATCTTCCAATTGTGATAACTTATCAGCCAGTTCAGGCACATACAACGTGAAACCCAACGCCGATAAAGTATTTAATATCCGTTGCCACTCCAAACAATCCAGCAATCCTGCCAAATAAGAATAAGTGCTATCCAAAGCAATACCGATCGCAACTGCTTCGCCATGACGCAAGCGATAATTTGTTAAATGCTCCAGCTTATGAGCCGCCCAATGTCCAAAATCCAGGGGACGAGACGAACCCATTTCAAAAGGATCGCCGCCATTGGCGATATGTTCTAAATGCAACTGAGCGCAACGATAGATAACCTGTTGCATAGTATCCATATCTCGCCGCCTCAAAGCTGCGGTGTGAGAGTAGATAAAATCAAAAAAGCTAGCATCCTTAATCAGCGCCACTTTCACTGCTTCTGCAATTCCAGAACGCCAATCGCGATCGTCTAGAGTTGTCAAAAAGGCAGAATCATTTATAACTGCATAAGGTGGTGCAAATGTGCCGAGAAAGTTCTTTTTACCAAAAGCATTGATGCCATTTTTGACACCTACCCCAGAATCATTTTGCGCTAACACCGTTGTTGGAACCCGAATGAGACGAATTCCTCGGTGAGCAGTTGCGGCTGCATATCCCACCAAATCCAACATCGCCCCACCCCCGATCGCTAACACATAAGAGTGGCGACATAATCCTGCTGCTTCAATCTGTTGCTGGATTTGCTCTAATAAAGTGCGATCGTTTTTAGCAGCTTCTCCTCCCGAAATTATCATTGGTTCGGCTGCGATCGCTAGTACCTCTGCATAAAACTTGGTATACGCAACTAATTGCTTCACCAATTCCGGTTGATACTTTAATATTCCTGCATCTATCACTGCCACTAATTTCTTCGGCTTTGCCTCTTCATCCGCACCAATCACTTGGGCTAAGGTGGGATTTTTCAACTCAAATAAATTTTGGGTGAAGTAAACTTCGTAGTTAAAAGTAACCGAAACACGTTGATTAATTAATCTACTTTTTTGCTTGATGTCAACTACCATAACTTTGCTTTTTAAAGACTAATATTTGTGTGTATCTTGGGTTGAAAATCTCGTTGGATAGCCATTGCATTTAAAGAAAGTTATTTGTCCTGAAGGTTTGTAGTAAGGACTTTAGTGCTTAAAAAATAAGGACTAAAGTCCTTACTACGAACTTGCTTACCTGACTACTAGCACTGTTTTTGCAATTCTTTCTCTAGTTGTCCGCGTTTCCGCAATGTGACGGTAGCAGCCCCAAGTCCAAGCAATGCTAAACCTAATGCTGAATTAGGTTCCGGTACTTGCCTTCTGCCCTCTACATTTAACACTTGGACGCGACCTTGGAAGAAATCGCCCACATAAAGTTTGCCATCTTTGTAACTTGTGCCACCCGTCCAGTTAAATGTGCCTGGTGTAAGATCGAGGGGATCGCCAAAGGGTGGTTGACCTAGTTGGGGAGGTGCTGCTGCGGCAGGTTTACCATAAGCTGTCAGGAACTTACCGTTTTTATCGAATACTTGGACGCGGCTATTGATAGAATCAGCCACATAAATATTCTCAAACTCGTCCACTTCTAAACCAATGGGCTGATTAAATTCCCCATCTCCACTGCCTTGTTTGCCAAATGTGAACAGAGAATTACCTTCTGGATCGAGTACTTGGACGCGGTTGTTAAACTGGTCACTCACATAAAAATTGCCACTAACTGGGGAAATTCTTAAACCTGCTGGGCCTTGAAACTGTCCAGGTTGAGTGCCAGAAGTACCAATACTACTAATTAGTTTGCCATCCTTGGTGTATTTATTGATCTTGTCGCCGCTAAAATCACCAATATACACATTGCCCGTTTTGTCAAATGTCACCCCAGATGGGCCAAAGAAAGCTCTACCTGGTATTAGACCGCCAAACTCACCAAATGAGTTAATAAACTTACCCTGGCGATCGAAGACATTAACGCGGTTGTTGAAAACATCACCGACATACAAATTCCCAGTCTGCGGATCGATTTCTAAAGCTGATGGCTCGTCGAATTGTCCAGGCCCTTTGCCGCCTTCACCGATCGCTCCAATATAATTACCTTGAGGGTTAAATACTTCAACCTTGTTACCGATGTTTGGGTTAAAAGTGCCGTCCGGGTTCAGACCACGACCGTTACTTATGAGGGTATTCCCTGAATCGTCTACCGTTATCCCTTGGGGAACAAAAAGCTGACCAGGAGCAAAGCCAGGGCTACCAATAGTCCGATCGAAGCTTAATGTTACAGCTTTGGCTTCAACAGATGTTGCCAACACGGTGAATCCAGCACCGAGAATAGCAAGTGAAAAATTTTTGACTAATCCCATGAGTTTTAAGTCCTGGTTGTATGAGTTATACTCGTTCCTAGACTAATTTCGTTCCCCGTCCTAGTTTGGGAACTCTGAAATTTGGGCTGCTACCTCTTGTTGGAAATGCAACTTTCTCTCTGAGGCAGCAGCCTATTCTGTAAGCTTTACCAGCAATTAGACAGTCTCTACTTTGGCTAATTCTTTACTGCGTTTGCGCTTTAGCATTGAAGTTGCACCTAAAGCACCAGCAGCGATCAGACCAATTGCAGAGGTGGGTTCGGGGACTTTGGTAACTCTCGGATCGATCTTGATAACTTGTCCTGTTCCTGCAAGTCTGGATCGGTTGGCGATATATAAATTACCATCAGGGCCATAAGTGATACCAGAAGCGGCTTCTAGTCCATCACCACTCCAAATCGTTTTACGAGTTCCATCGGTGGCTATCTCGATCAAAGCACCACTAATATCACCAGTGATAATACCGCCCTGTTGAATTTCCTTCCATTCTGAACTATTGATGTGTTGCAAAGCGTACAAATTGCCGTCAGGGTCATAAGCTACGCCAGTCAGTTGCGTAAAGCCATCTTCGATGACTTTTGATTGCAAGGTATTGGGGTCAACGCTAAAGATACGTGCTTCTTTCTCTGGATAAGGAAAATAAGTGTATTCGCTAACTGTTAAACTGCCATCTGGAGCGATCGCAATTCCAGTCGGTACTGATTGTTGGGTTATTGGTAGCGCAGATGGATCTACACTTGGCCCAAGATCGGGAAATTCAAGTTTATTTCTATCTATGAGTTTCTGAGGGATTCCAGCTACGTTCTTAATACCACTGCCATCGAGTCCTACAGAATATATGCTGTTTCCGCCCCCATCAACTATGTAAGCAGTCTTATCTTTAATGGCAAAAGCATAAGGGTTGGAAATCAAATCAGTACCATCAGGATTAAATGCAGTTTCGTATGCGGCAAAATCGGCAAGAGTTGTCAACCCACCAGTGTTTAAGTCTACTTTGTATAATTTACCGAGGTCAGGCGATTTTAAAACGGTATCGCGGTTAGTGGGATCTCCTGCAAGACCGGTCAATAGATAAGCGTTACCTAGAGAATCAAATTTGATGTCAGCAGGCCCGGCTGCTTGTTCTCCAGAGGGAGATAACGCTAAAGAAGTCAGATTGGAAATTATATTTGTTTTTGTACCGTCCTTAGCAATTTTGAGCAGGGAGCCATTCTGACCTGCACATAAAGGAATATACCCGGCGCTAGGTGATGCAATACATCTTCCATCTTTGCCATCACCGCCAGAACCACTCTCTGTCACAAAAAGATTCCCACTAGAATCAAAGCCGATTCCGCGTGGATTACTAAGACCATCGGCAACTACTGTTAGGCTGGCGGCTTCGGCTGCTTTTGGTGCAGATACGGCAGCAATACAAACAGTCAAAAGTGTAAGAGTAAATGATTTGAGTTTCATACCTTTAAAGATTGAGAGTTAAATAAGTGGAAAACTTCATAGTTTTGAAGACAATGAATCCCAGTCTTTGAGGAACGCAGAATTGGTTTGAAACTTTTTAATTGAGCGTCACAATTTCATTTATGGGAGGTTGGGGGATTCTTTTCTTGTGCAACCAAGCAACGCCCAAGGTAGCGATCGCTAATACGCCTAAATTAGAATCAGGTTCAGGAACAGATTTGGTATTTTCAATTCTGAGAACTTGTCCAAGTCCTGGGCGATCGCCTCGGTTGGTGACGTATACTGCACCATCAGCACCAATAGTCAGAGCGCTAGGCGACTCTAATCCATTGCCCCTCAGCAGAGTTGTGCGTGTGCCATTGGGAGCTATTTTGATTACAGAACCATCAAAATTACCCTTCCAGGCTGACTGATTGGCGTACTGCAAAGCATACAAATTGCCCGCAGGATCGAATTCCAAGTCTGTGAGTTGGGTAAAACCATCGGCGAAGACTGATGATTTACCATCAGCACCGACTCGATAGATTTTTGCACCGCCTTCGGGGAAAGGAAAACCAGTAAATTGGCTGACATAATAAGCACCATCAGGCCCTTTTGCCACCCCTGAAGGTACTGGTTGAGTTGCAAACTGCGATGGGCCAAGCCCCGCCGTAGGCGATCGCACCACTTCCCCTTGGGATGGAACCTGCGCAGGTTCATTGGATGGGGAGCCAGAAGGTGGAAAGACAGGATTCGTCAAGATGTCTTCGGGGAAGGTGGTAATAGCTTGCAAATTAATACCACCAGTATTAACACTGAGTAAGTCGTTTGCACCTGCATCAACTGCAACTAACTTATTACCATCGATGACAAAACCCAAGGGATTGCTACCGACATCACCACCATCGGGATTATTGGCGAGTTCATAGTTAGCTATATCAGCAACACTCGTCCAGGAATTGGTATTAAAGTCGGGAGCAATGATTTTACCGAAGTCAGTGTAACCTAAATTGCGATCGCGAAAGGCTGGATTCGCCCCATACCCAATCAGAACATAAGGTTTACCTGTAGCATCAAATTGGATATCACGAGGGCCACCGGCTCCAGTACCATCTGGTAACGCTATGGAAGAAAGTCCTGTAAGTATGCGCTCGGTTTTACCATTCTCAATTTTGGTAACTGCCCCACTTGTGCCATAGCATAAAGAATCACCTTGACCGCTTGCTGGTGGAACACAACCGCCACTTCCCCCGATTCCCGCCTCTGTAACATAGAGATTACCATCAGGGCTAAAGCTTAGTCCTCCGGCATTATATAGACCGTCGGCGATTACTGAAAAGGATGCAGCTGAGGCAGCTTTCATTCCCGAAAAAGCGGCAACACAAAAGGCGAGGAAAGTAATAGTAAGTTGCTTCTGTTTCATATTTTGTCCTTTGTCCTTTGTCCTTTGTCATTTGTTCTTTGTCTTTTGTTAATTCACCAATGACTAATGACTAATGACCAATGACCAATGACTAATGACTATTAACTAGAGGTTCTTGAATTTTTGGTAGATAGCTCATTCCTCGGTCAAATGATTTGAGGTTGCCAGCTTTGGCTTCGAGTAAACGTTTGATGTTCATGCTCTCAGCGCCATAGTCTTCAATCTGAAGTTTGCCGTGGGTTACAGTTCCATCTGTTTTCCAGAATGTGATTCGATGCAGAATGAAACCAGAGGCCTCGGGATCGGCGAAAGCATAAGCGGTTGGGATGAGTAACGCTACAGAACGCTGATAATATTCGTAATCTGGATAAAAATGTTCTTGTTCAAGCAAGTAGTATTTACTTAAAGAATGAACTCGCACAGAAACTTTTACTTTTTGGTCATATTCATCTTTGAATTCACCTGATTCAGCAGTGATATCACCATTGGGTCGCAGTAAATGCGCCCACTCATCTACGTTTTTTAGGTCTTTTAAGTATTCAATGCCAATTTCAATTGGGGCATCAACATAAATGGTGTCTGTATCGATAAAGTGGCTTCCTTTGGCTGCTGAGGTCAGACCAGCTTTGCGTTCTAAATTACCTTTGAGAGAACGACATTCAGAAGTGTGTACTGTGTGAATTCCCTGCATAATCATCTGAGTCTGTCGTTTGGGATCGACAAAGCTCAACCAGTGGAAATACACACCTTTTTCATCTGTTCCCGGCTCGATGTAGTCGGTGGGAAATAGCAAGACAGGATAAACCTGAAAATATTTCTGATACTCTAATCCACAGTGCCACTCAATGCCGTAGAAAAGTGGATTTTCTAATTTTTTAACATGATAATAGAGATTTTTGTGATAACCAGATGCAGTTCCCAGCCAGGTATCTTCGTCAATTTGCTCTTTCATCCGGCTATAAAGCGTCCATTCATCCAAATTTTTTAAACTACAAAGGTAGTCAAAGGCGCTTTCTGGTGAAGTAGCAATATATGCTGATGTAGCAAAGGTATTCTTTTCCATTTTTCACTCCTAAAGATAATAATAATTAAGCTGCGATCGCTGTATTCTTGGTTCGCTTACTATTGTTGATCCGGTCTTCTGCTAATCGTCTAGCAGCATCGTTAGTAGTAACTCCTTGCTCTTTCGCAATCTCAAAAATTGCTAATAGCGTGTCATAAATGTTATGCACTTGTTTGAAAGCTTTTTCTTCGTCATAACCAATCATTTCGTTGTAAACATTGATTAGTCCTCCAGCATTAATTACATAATCTGGACTATAAATAATCCCTTTTTTAGCAAGCATTTGACTATGTAGTTGCTCATTCTCTAATTGATTATTAGCTGCACCAGCAATAATCGAAGCTTGCAGGAAAGGAATTGTATGACTATTCAAAATTCCTCCTAAAGCGCAAGGAGCAAAAATATCTACATCAAGTGAATAAATTTCGGTTGGTTCTACAACAGTTGCACCAAAAAGCCGTTTAACCTCTTCTGCTTTTACTGGATCTACATCACTAACAAAAAGCTGGACATCATGCTCATGTAAGTGCCGACAGAGATTTTTCCCAACATTTCCTAAGCCTTGAACTGCAACTTTCATGCCATCAAGTCTTTTGCTCTGCCAACGAGATTCTACAGCGGCTTTAATTCCGAGAAAAACTCCTAGTGATGTTATGGGAGCAGGCCCGCCAGATTTTTCTGACACCCCAACAACATATTTAGTTTCTTGACTAATTGTCCGCACATCATCAGGAGTAATATTGACATCTTGTCCGGTAATAAAACGCCCATTCAAACTATCAACAAAACGTCCATAAGCTCTCAACAAATCATCTGTCTTATTTTCAGGATTAGCAATGATTACTGCTTTTCCTCCACCAGCCGGAATGTTGGCACAGGCAGCTTTATATGTCATTCCACGACTCAGACGAAGTGCATCTTTTAAAGCAGCTTCTTCGTTGATATAAGGCATGAGTCTTGTTGCTCCCATCGCCGGGCCCAAGGTTGTGTCATGGATGGCAATAATTGCCTTAATTTCGGGATTTTTACCATGACAAAATAGAACTTGTTCGTGACCCATTTCTCTAACAGTTTCAAATAGCAGCATCTTGATCTCTCGATATTGTTTGGGATTGCTTAGAGAAAGTAATGAACATTACAAAATGTAAATGGATAGACACAAAAACCCTCTGGAAGATTAGGATTGGATGAAGTAAGAGAGACTTTTGTATTCAAATAAACATTTAAAATTCCAGTTTCGTGAATGTAGTTATTCGCTGGAATAAGAGAATGAGGAAACGAACCGCAAAGGGCGCAGAGAACGCAAAGGTAAGAAAGCTGTAAAGGATTTTTGCACTGGGATGCTCCCGTGTTTTACTCTCTTCCCGCTATAAGATTACTTATCTCTTCCTTTGCGTACTTTGCGTCCTTTGCGGTTCGTTAAAAAAAATCTTCGAGCCGGAAGAGAGTAATGTTTATAACAATCGAATAAGATTCCCAGCTTTGAAAATCAAACCATTGGAAATGAAACTTGCTTGACTGCATTTTTAGCGGCACTTGATTTAACTCCTTGTGCTGCCAAACTCTTATTACGTCCACCAGAAGGTGCTGGCCGATCGGCATCAATCACTACATCGATTAAAAAGGGAACGGTTGATGCGATCGCTTGTTCTAATGCAGCTTCAATATCCGACTCTCTGACAACGACGATCGCTTCTGCTCCCATCCCACGAGCAATCATGGCAAAGTTCGTCGGTGGAAGTGTTGCATCTGCGCCCTTTAACCCCAAGATTTTCATCCCTTGATGGCACATGTTGTAACGCGCATCGTTAAGTACAATCCAGATTGCCGGAATTTTGTATTTCACGGCTGTACTGATTTCGTTATTCATCAGCATTGCTCCATCGCCGACAATACCCACAGCCTTACTATTGTTCGCTAACGCTGCACCCAACACTCCGGTGACGGCGTGACCCATTGCTCCGACTCCGGTGCTGACTCGGTAACGATTGGCTTCGGCAAATTGCAGTAAATGAGTTGACCAAGTAAAGGAGTTACCACACTCTGCCATCACTACAGCATCGCTACCCTCAACAACGATCTTTTGAATTGCTGCCATCAATACTTCTGGACGTACTGGATAGTCTACGTCTGATGCCGGTTCAATTGCTTTTTGTTCTGGACGAGGTAGCGGCATTGTGGAATCAGGAGCATCCGGCAATTGCTGCAACAACTCTTTCACAAAAGCTTTGATGTCAGACCGAACTCCGAAAGTTTCAACGTGGGGATAGGCTACACCTGGCACTTCCGGGTCAATATCTACATGGACAAAACCTTCTTTTGGAACTAGCGCCGAACTCCAGAAGGAAGTCGGTTCGCCAAGACGGGTTCCTAATACGAGTGTGCGTAGTGGAGGTTGTTCTTCCATATAAGTTAAGACGGAAGCATGACCGCCTAAACCTGTGACACCTACAAACTGGGGATGATCTTCAGGGAAGATACCTTTACCACGGGGTGAGCAGATAACGGCTGCTCCAGTTTTTTCAGCGAGTTCAAGGATTTCGGCTGCTGCATCACGCGCACCGAAACCAACCCAGATAGCAAAGGGGCCAGATGATAATAACTCTACAGATTTAGCGATCGCTTCTTTGGAAGCAGTCATCGGAAAGGGAGAAATATCTAGCTGAGGTAATGCTATATCCTCAACTAAACTTGTCTGCACAGCGGTGGGAATGCTCAAATGGGCCACAAATCCGCCTGGTTGCGCCATAGCCAAAGCCAATTTACGAAAAATCTGCGGTAGTTGAGCCGCAGATTCAATCGTGATTGCATAGTTGAATAGCGCTCCTGGGGTAAAAATCCCTCCACTTGGCAATGTATAAGTACTGGTTTCTTGAATTGCCCAACGTCCACGCTGCGGTGCTGAGGTGCAAGCCGACAACAAAATCACCTTTGCACCTTCCCCACGAGCCGCAAACAATCCGGTGAGGGCGTTGGTGATCCCCGGCCCTGCTGTGGTAAAAACTACAGTGGGGCGATTATTCGCAAAGTAAGCTTCGGTGGCTGCAAATGCTGCTCCGGCTTCATGGCGGAAGTTCAACACCTCTATACTGCTATTGGATAGCGCACCCCAAAGGCTGGCCATTGCACCACCAGCGACACCAAAAGCGTAGCCTACTCCCAAATTTTCCAACATTTGAGCGATCGCATCCGCAACTGAGAGCGTTGGAGCGATTTCATCGTTTAAAAAAGGCTGAATTCCCCCATTCTTCTCTAATTCATCAAGCTGACGGGAGTCAGACACAGATTCTACATATCTGTTTGCTGGAAGTTCCTTGTATGGCTCAGTGGTGATGAGAGGATTTGAACCAGTATAGTTTTGACTCATTAGTTTCACTTAATTACAGAAAGTTATACAAAGGCTTTTTAGTTTACAATCACAGCCCTAGAAATATTTAATACAAACAACTCTGTTGTTTCTCACAGCTATGATCTAGCTTGGTCAAGAGTAGAAATGGCTGATCGCTGCTGATTGATGCTTGTGAGCGCAGTACCAAAAAATTTTTACCGAAAGCATACAACAGTTGAGGCTGTGCTTCTTGTGACCAGAATAAAGGAGATGAAGACTGTTGTACAATCAAAAATCTTTTGATGGAGATGTCAAATTTTTCGCTTCTATGGTGGTGACTACAGTATTTAAGTAGATTAGCGGGGAAAAACTAAATGGTGTAAAGATATATAAACTAGCAATTAACCTGAAGTTAAGGGTGTCTCAGAATCTTTAGAAAACTTCATATAGCTAGCTTTAATAGCACCGATCTAATTAATAAACCCCTGATGAGGTTCTTATCCACTACAATGAAAACCTAATTTACAATGAAAAATCTTTTGGTGTAGGTGTCAATTCTTTCGCTTTAATTATGATTGTGACATTTGCAACTTAGTCACCTGAAAGATTGATATTCTGCAATTGCACAAACGGTACATTAATAAATTTACAATAGGAAATCTTTTGATGTAGGTGTCAATTCTTTCGCTTTAGAACTTACACAATTTTTTATCCGAATTTAAGCATGAGGAGATTTAGCGGTCTTTATATTGCCAGCAAAAACTTTTTGAGTCAATTATTTGTAACGATAAAGACATCATTTTTCAACTTTTTATAGTTCTTTTGAGGGATGACAAAGTATTCAGTATATAAATATTTTTAAGTATGTTTTATAACACATACACAGCAGATATATACTTAGTATAAGAATACAGTGTTTTTTGAGGATAAAACAAACACAATCCTATACGTCAAAATATACGTATTATTTTAATACAAATGTACTTCTTGCGACGGATGACTAAGCATATTCTTCTATAGTTAAATCCCTGAGAGAGTAAGTTAAGATAAATTAAGAAAATAAGTTGATGAGTTGAAGTTTATTCATTTAAGCCAAGTTCAGCACTGCAAATTCATTTATGTTGAAAATCAAACGATTCTACACAAGTAGTTCGCCAAAGTCCTTGGTAGGGAAAATGTTAAAGGATAAAAATTTTTATACTTTAACCTTTCCCCAGTGGAAACCCAGGAATTTTAGGTTGATGAACTCTTGTAGAGACGTAGTATTGCTACGTCTCTACAAGAGTTCTTGATAACGCATAATTAATTTGTGGAGATGTCTATGAATTAGTTCTGGTGCAGAACGAGTTTAAATTGAAAATATCTTATCTACTTATAGGTTAAGAGTTTTGAACTCTTATCTAATAAGGTTGATTGGCTAATCTAGATTTGATTTGCCTAAATCTTGTGCTGCTAGAAAAAGCTGTTTAAGTCAAGAAGAATTTTTGAAAATATTTAGTTTTTTTAGGAATATTTGATTCAATAATTTACATTTTATTGGTATGATAAGTTTTGTTAAGGTAATTAGTAATATTTTTAATATCCTAATAAATTTTATTTTTCACATTTTTTCACAGCCAAACAGTACACCAAAGATTTTAGTAAGTTATGACTATTAACTCATTAATGGGAATAGTGCTGATTGATTACCAGGAGGAAGTATGAATATGAATTCTGGCGAATATACACTAGCTAGATCAAACAATCAATGGGCACTACAACCAGAAATAGAGATGAAGTTTGCTCACTTTCTAATAAATCACGCTGTAGATGCTGCCTTCTGTTTAGGAGCAAACGCGCAGTTTCTTTACGTTAACGATGCCACTTGTCTGATGACTGGGTATTCCCGTGAGGAATTACTTTCTATGAGGCTGCATGATATAGATGTAGATTTTTCGCTGCATAATTGGTCAGATATTAGCGCACAGGGTTCCCTTACCTTTAAATCTCGCTATCGGACAAAAGGAGGTCGGATATTTCTGGTAGAAATATCTATGAACTATGTAAAACACCAAGATATGGAATTTGGCTGTGCCTTTGCTCGTGAAAAAACTGATGAAATAGTAGAATTGAGCGTGCAAAAATGGACTGATGGATTAAAAGATGCCAAAGACAATTTGCAACAAGAATTTTATCAACTCAAGTCCAAAGAAGTAGAACTAGAAACATCTCTTTCTTTACTTCGTTCTACTCTTGAGTCTACTGCCATTGGTATTGTTGCAGTTAACTTTGAGGGAGATATTCTAAGCTTGAATCAGAAATTTGTGGATATGTGGCAGATCCCAGAATCCCTAATATTATCTAAAAAATGTCCTCGATGCAAAGCATTTTTCGAGAACCAACTTAAAGATCCACAAGCCTTTAGTCGGCTGATTTGGGAAGTTTCTAGCCAATCTGATTTCGAGAGCTACGATATTCTGGAATTGAAAGATGGAAGAGTTTTTGCACATCACTCTAAACCTCAGTTGCTTGAGGGTAAAATTATTGGGAGAGTGTGGAGTATTTGGGACATTACTGAATCGAAACAGACTGAAGAAGCATTACGTCTGAACGCAACTAGATTTCGGACTTTAGCCGAAACCACAGACGCAGGCACTTTTCTGATTCAAGGTACACGGCTTTGCTATGTAAATCCGGCAGTAGAACAACTCACTGGCTATACAAAAGAAGAACTACTAACAGGTTTTGATCTTCGCCGACTGATTAAGAGCAAAAAACGCAGGCAAATACGTAACCCGAATGAAGCCGCTAACTTTGAATATCAGGAAATGAATATTTTAACAAAAAACGGCACGGAGCGCTGGCTAGCCTGTGCAGTTGCCAAGCTTGATGGAGGGCTGGATTTTGGGGGAAACCCAGTCGAACTGATTGCAGGTATCGATATTACCGATTACAAATATGCAGAATTAGGTCTTAACCAAGCTTTAGAACAAGCCAAACAACTTAGCGAACTTAGAGCGCGTTTTCTTTCTATGGTTTGCCATCAATTCCGAACTCCATTGAATATTGTTTCATTTTCTAATAGTTTACTTAAAGAAGAAGTAGACAAACGTACACAGAAGAAAATCCAACCATTACTCGATCACATTCAAAAAGCCACCGAACAACTGAGTCTGATGTTGGATGATATTTTGTTCTTCTCTAAAGCAGAATCAGCCAAATTAAATTTTGAACCAAAACCACTTGAGTTAGTTCAATTTTGTCAGGATTTAGTTGCACAAATGCAGATGATTGTTAGCCAAAAATCAATTAATTTTGTGAGTCAAGATAGCTCTCTAACAGCCTATATAGATAAAAAACTGTTAGAGCCTATTTTGAAAAATTTGCTTGATAACGCGATTAAGTATTCTCCCTCGAATCTGGCAATTAATTTAGAACTATCTTGCCAAAATGAAAAATTAATTTTTCAAGTAAAAGATAACGGTATCGGTATTTCAGTAGTAGATCAACAACGAATATTTGAGCCATTTTACCGTGGTAGTAATATCGATCATATACCTGGTACTGGACTAGGACTATCGATTCTTAAAACCCTTGTAGATTTACATCATGGTCAAGTTTCTGTAGAAAGTGAAGTTGATGTTGGCACTACGTTTACTGTAATTCTGCCATTAATCAAATCAGAGTTTACCTGTTCAGAGTTATGAGTATTGAGATGAAGATAGTTGTTAACTAAAAACTTAACAATCATAACTCTCGGAACGAGTTAATTAAATTTCATTCTTATTTAGATACTCACCAAAGAGTCTAGTAAGTAGCTTCTCTCACATTTATAGTAATAGAAAATCATGTACGAATCGTCAAAGAAAATTCTCGTCATTGAAGATGATAGCGTTACCCGTAATCTTTATTTAAAGGGTCTTGAGGCTAAAGGGTTTGATATGATAGGCGCTCAAAACGGTCGTGTTGGTATCCAACAAGCACAAAAGGATGTACCCGACTTAGTTATTTGCGATATCACCATGCCCGATATGGATGGTTATAGCGTTTTAAATACCCTACGCCAAGATCCTCTGACAGCAATTATTCCTTTCATTTTTCTGACTGGCAGTAGTACTAAAGCAGATGTTCGCAAAGCTATGGAATTGGGAGCAGATGATTATCTTACCAAACCCTCGACATTAGATGAATTGCTCAAAGCGATCGCTATTCGCTTGGAAAAGCAGGCTAATCTCCAATACTGGTGTGCGATGAAATTCGAGAAAGCTCCAAAATCATCAGCATTTACAGATGATACTACAGCGATCGCTTCCGGTGTTGCCGTCGCCTCTGATAAAGAAGTCAACATTCGTCCTAAATCAATCTTTCCCTGCATTCCGCAATTAAAAGAAGTTTTCGATTTTATTGAAGCTCATTATCATCAAGGAATTACTTTGTGTGATGTGGCTGTTGCTGTTGGTTACTCATCGGCTTACTTAACTAACCGAGTAAAGGAGACAAGTGGAGAGACTGTAAACTGCTGGATTGTCAAACGCCGGATGGCAGAAGCTTGTTTTTTACTCCAAAATAATAATGAGACAGTCGAGAAGATAGCGAAAGCATTGGGCTATCAGGATGTGTCTCACTTCTCCCGCCAGTTTCGCCAACATCACGGTTTACCTCCCCAAGCTTGGCGCAGAGAGCATCAGCTTGTATCGCAAAAACAGGTGAAACTGTGGTGAAAGTAGATTTCAAACAAATAGTTGTGTAAACTCATATATTAAATCCACCCTACCTTTACGTAACATGGCTGGATCTAATCTTTCAGTAGTGTTACAAGTCATCAAGATAACTAACCGTTGCTGCATCTGAATACCAGAGTCATCAATTACACTCTGATACAAAGTGCCATCCAGCAAACTCAGAATGTGTTCTGTTTTGTTATTGTATTGCGCTACCTCCGAAGCACGATTTTGCGCTAGATTATCAGCTTCGTTAATAACGATACAAATACGCTCTATGTAAGTCGGGGGGACAAAATTAGCGATCGCATCATGATCTAAAATAAAAATTACATACCCTAAAGGTACAAGAATTTCTTTTGCTACTGCCTGTGTCCAGACTGTTTTGCCAGTACCTGGTTGTCCATGTACAACAACCGCTAACTGGTTTTGATTGAGAATCGCTTGCTGTACAGAATCAGTAAAGTTTTGGATATCTGCGGGAAATGTCCGAATGTTAAATTGACTATGAACCTTGCCTACACGACTTTGATAGCCACTCAGCATCACTGCTAAGTCGTAAGTTGCTTTGTTAATTAGTGGCGCGAGATTTTGTGCCATTAAAGTATATTGTCGTCGCCCGCGATCGTAGGGATCAATTTGCAACCAAACGTCATACTTAGACCAGTAAGCATAAACAGTATTAATAACGTCTAAACGTTCCCAACTAACGAATTTATCTATAGGAAAGTAAAAATCTCTCTCTGAGAAATACTGGGTAATAATATCAGGATTACCCAATACACCTAAAACTCGCATTACAGTAATTTCTTGCAGTCGATTAAGAACATAATCAATAGGAATATTACTACGACTGACAAATTGGACGATAGGCGTTTCCGTACTCAAAACATCTTTATAGCGATGATCTGGTGATTGAGGATCTGGTGTGATGTAATTCCAAAACTTTTCAACTTCGTAACGGGTATTATCAGATACAACACTTAATAAATTAGCCCACCAAGCATAATTATTTCGTCCTAAAACATCAGCAACATTACTCGCTAAATTCAAACTTTTTTGACTTAATTCGCGGGAGTCACTATACAACAGTTGCCATAAAAATCCCCAGTCTAACTCTCGATTAAACGGTCGCCAACCGCAAGCAATTAAGCTTTGCCGAGTATTATTTGTAGGAGTACCTTCGTTGCTTCTAAAATAGTCAAAAACCATATTTATCGGTTATGCAGCGTTAATTAAGTTATTTTGTGTTAAGTAGGAAGTTTTGAAAAATTTTATCTCGTAATATCAACTAATTGCATACAAATGGTAATTGTATTTCCACTGTAGTGGCGAGGAAGTCTTTTTAATTTAACTCATTACTCTTGTAATATACTGTATTACAAGTTGATTACTTGTGTCAACTTTTTTGACAAACCAATTGATAAGTGAGTGTTTATACCATTTTGAATTTTAAATTTTAGATTTTGGATTGTGAAACATCCATTAGATAAGTGTTTCAGTTTTCCATCTGTCGCAATCATTTTTCAAATTGGTATTACTTTTAGCGATTGATGTACCTGCACTATTTATCCGTTTGTAGATGAGGACTGACAGCGATTTTGTGGGAATCTCCCTCTTTTCTCTTCTTCAGCGTCCTTCTCTGACGAGACGCTGCGCGAATGCGCCTCAGCGGTTCGATTCTCATACTGATTGTTAAAGTACGGTAGCCCATCGTACAGAGGCTCAACTGCCGCAATATTAACCTTACAACTATATCAACAAGCAAAAACTCCATAGATACTTGAATACTAAAGATCGCCAACTATGGTATAGAAATGTATAGAATCTTGTAAAGATATAAAATATAGTTGTTAAATGCACACATTTCTCGCTTCTTCCTCAATGCAGCTGTCTGTACCACCAAATCACTTTCAGCCTATGAAGATTGTCGCACTGGGGGACAGCTTAATTTATGGATTCGGCGACCCGGAAAAAGGAGGCTGGATTGAGCAACTACGGCGATGGTGGATGTTGCCGGATAGTGCCGGTCATATTCTTTATAATTTAGGGGTGAGAGGCGATCGCACGCAACAAGTAGCCCAAAGACTGGAAGTTGAATTTCGCCACCGGGGTGAACTGCGAAATCGTGTTCCTGATTTGATTATTTTATCCGTAGGCGTGAATGACTCAGCCCGGTTGGCGCGCCCTGATGGTAAAAGTTACACAGATTTTACATTGTTTGAAAAGGAAATTGCGTCTCTGCTAGATTTAGCACAGCAACTTTGTCCTGTGTTATTCGTGGGTATGGTGCCAGTGAATGAAGCCAAGATGCCGTTTTTAGATTGTTTTTACTATAATCATGCCGACCAGTACCGCTACAAAGAAGCAACTCGAATTGCTTGCAGTAAACGGCAGATTCCCTATTTGGATATTTTTGAACAATGGATGGAACGCGGTGAAAGTTGGCGGCTAAAACGCTTGAGTGAAGATGGACTCCATCCCAATACACTAGGTTATCAAGCTTTGTTAGAAGATGTAATCAATTGGGATGCCATACCTTCTCTACGTTCGCGCAGCGTGTCGCAGACAGATGCTACGCGAACAATGGACTTTGCCAATGCAGCTTACCATTCTAAATTTGATTATCACCTAAAACCATCTTAATAATATAGATGTGTTGGTGCTTTGAGGGTAGCCGATATTCTCGTATTTGCCATCCTCGCAAAAAGCACCAAAATCTTCCTGAATTTTTAATGAAGCGACTCAAAATCTATTTATAAAAACTCTAATTTCTCTATATTATTCATAACTCCTAACTCCTAACTCCTAACTCCTAACTCAGCACTCAGCACTCCTATGACACCAACTTTATTTGGTCGCTGGCAAACTCGATTATTATTACTGGCAACTGTCGGCGTACTCGTATCTTTGCCATTTGCAACGGGTTGGATTGGCCCTGGTGCTAACTCGGTTTATTTTTGGATACTTGCTTATGTCGCCATCTTTGGCTTAGGTTGGGATGTACTTTATGACTATCTACAAAAATCCCGTTGGGATAGAGATTGGCCCGCAGCTTATCAACTCTTAGCTGGTATATGGGAATTAATATTTATATTTTGTGGAGTTAAGCTATTTGGCTTCTTGCCAATACCTTTACCGAAAGAAGAACTTTCGCCAGGAGCTTTTTTATTGCACTATAGCATCGTGTGGCTAGCAGTTTTTATTAGTTCCCAAAGCCTGATGCGAATTATCTTCCCTCGTTGGCGTTTTCGAGGTGGGGAGTGGTTGTAAAATCTGACTTTTCACGGTATCTGGAAAACCTCTCTCTAAATCTCTCTCCTTTTAGGAGAGAGACTTTGAATTTTCCCTCTTCCTGCGTCGGGAAGGGGGTTAGGTTTTTCGTGCGCTTTTCCACATAACGTGAAAAGTCAGCTGTAAAATCTGAAATTATCGAAACTAATTTAATCAAAAATTCTAGCAATTTTCAGGTAATTCAACCGTAGGGTAGGGACACACAAATGTACGTTCCTACAGTCGATTGTGTCTCAAATAGATAAAAAAGGCTATAAATCGCAAATTAACAAATCATAAAAAATCATATATGGCGGTTTTAGTTTGGATGCAATATGTTGTATTGACGTACAGTTGTGTGCGTTATTAATAACAAGATGACTTTGGAAACCAAAGCAACGCATTTCTTGTTGTATCTCATCAAATTACAAACAGCTATCTTATGTTTACAAAATTGGTATTTGTGCTGATGTAGTAGGTAGTCATATATGAGTAAAACAGGACAAACTTTAGAGTCTGGAGAGATTCTTCAATGCAGAGACGTAAATTAAGGAAGTGCAATGTCAAATTTTGATCTGGTTATTCAGCTATTTCTGCAACTCACAGTTATCTTAGCGACTTGTCGCATTGTCACGATTATAGGACGCCGCTATCTTGGTCAAACTGATGTTGTTTGCGAAATGATCGCAGGTGTAATGCTAGGGCCATCACTTTTAGGATTGATTGCACCAGATTTTCAGCAATGGCTATTTCCTAAGCTTCCTATCATCACTGCTGCCGGACTCAAAATACCCAATCCATCGATGTCGATTTTATATGCTATCAGCCAGATTGGGTTGGCAATTTATATGTTTTTGATTGGTTTAGAGTTTAATACCAAACTCTTAAAACATCATATCAAAAGTGCAAGTTTGCTATCTGCGGCTGGGATTATCACTCCTTTTATTTTAGGAGCGATCGCATCTTTTTGGTTTTATTACAATGGCGATTTTTTTCAACCAAAAGTTATGCCTTGGTCAGCTGCTTTGTATCTGGGTGCGTCGATGACAATTACAGCTTTTCCAATGTTAGCTCGTATTCTTTACGAACGCGGTCTTGCACAAACTCGCTTCGGTACTTTGGCTTTAGGTGCAGCATCGGTAGATGATGCAGTTGCTTGGTGTTTACTGGCGATTGTGCTTGCTAGCGTGAAAAATTCTTTAAGCATAGCCATATTAGCAATTGGTGGTGGCATTTGCTATGTGCTATTTGCGATTTTTCTTGGACAACCTCTACTAAAAGCATTCACACGCATGACAAAACGCGAAGGTGTGAACAGACAAACCCTGACTTTAATGTTGATAATTTTGATGTTTTGTGCATGGTTTACTGATGTTACAGGTATCTATGCAATATTCGGTGCTTTTGTGTTGGGAGCAGTGACACCACGCGGAGAATTTGCCCAACAAATTCGTCAATATACGGAGTTTTTAACTACTTCTTTTTTGTTACCAATATTTTTTGTCTTCTCTGGACTAAACACTCAAATTGGATTGGTAAACACACCTACTTTGTGGGGAGTGACGCTATTAATTATTGCGATCGCAATTCTCGGTAAAGGTGTTGCTTGTATGTTGGCTGCAAAATTAGCGGGGGAAAATTGGCGCGAATCTGCAACTATCGGCGCTTTAATGAATGCTCGTGGTTTGATGGAGTTAATCATCCTCAATATTGGTCTGGAACAAGGTATAATTACCCCAACTTTATTTACTATAATGGTGATTATGGCAGTCATTACTACTCTGATGGCATCACCACTAATTGCCTTTTTATTGCACGGTACAAGCTATGAGAAATCTTCTACTTAAGCAAAATTAAATATTAGATTAATTAAGTATCTAGTACAATATCTAAGCTAGTTTTGAGGGTTTTTAGTAAGCGCTTTAGTGCTGAGAAAATTAAGGACTAAAGTCCTGACTACGAACTTACTTAACCATAACGGCTGCAATTACATCGTAACAATAATTAATATAACAAGGAAGCACAAATTACTATTGGTTGTATCTAACAAGCTTGACATTTTCTAGTCTTTTAAAGAATTATCTTAGGGAAACCAGATAGTTAATTTTGAGGAAACCATGCACATAGTTATTCTCGTTCTGGTTGAGGTGCTGATTGTTATTGGACTTTCACGGCTAGTAGGTCTAGCATTCCGTTCTATTAAGCAACCACTAGTAATTGGTGAAATTGTTGCCGGAATTATGCTTGGCCCATCTTTATTTGGTTTAGTTGCTCCCCATCTAGCAGTTACCTTGTTTCCACCAGAAACTTTTCCTTTTCTGAATGTTTTGTCTCAGGTGGGACTAATATTTTTCATGTTTCTGATTGGGCTAGAACTAAATCCCAAATACCTCGGCGGACAATTAGAAGTAGCAGTTTTAACTTCTCATGTCAGCATTTTGGTGCCGTTTTCTCTAGGAACATTGCTAGCGGTGATACTTTATCCCCTAGTTTCTAATGCAAGTGTATCATTCACCGCCTTTGCTTTATTTTTGGGGGCGGCGATGTCGATTACTGCCTTCCCAGTGTTGGCGCGAATCATTACTGAAAACAATTTACAAGGAACGCGTTTAGGAACGTTGGCGTTAACTTGTGCAGCAGTGGATGATGTCACAGCTTGGTGTCTGTTGGCAGTTGCGATCGCAGTTGCGCGAACTGGTGACTTTGCTGGTGCTGTACCCACAATTATCGCCAGCATAGTTTACATCGGCTTGATGTTGACAGCCGGTCGTTGGTTCCTGCAACGCCTTGCCAAACACTACCTCCGTGCGGGACGACTCAGCCAATTGCTGCTAGCTGGGATTTATATGGGCGTGGTTGCGTCGGCGCTAATCACTGAACTAATTGGGATTCACTTAATTTTTGGAGCATTTTTGCTGGGAGCAGCCATGCCCAAAAATGAAGATTTAGTGCGAGAATTGGCAATAAAAACGGAAGATTTTGTCCTAATTTTCTTGCTGCCCATATTTTTTGCCTACAGTGGCTTAAAAACGCAGATTGGCTTGCTCAACCGTCCCGAATTGTGGCTTTTGTGTGCGTTGGTTTTAGCTGTAGCGATCGCAGGCAAATATGTTGGTACTTATGTAGCAGCTCGTGTCAGTGGCATTAGTAAACGGGAAGCCTCGGCACTTGGTTGGTTAATGAATACGCGCGGTTTAACCGAACTGATAGTGCTAAATATTGGTCTAGAGTTAGGGGTAATTTCCCCCTTAATATTTACCATGCTGGTAATTATGGCATTGGTAACTACCTTCATGACCTCGCCACTACTGGAATGGACATATCCGAAGAGACTGATCAGGTTAGATGTGGTGGAACCGGAGTTAGAAGCACAAACAGCTACCAGCGCTACTGATGCCGAAACTTATATTCGTCCCTACCGAATTTTGGTGCCAGTGGCTAATCCGAGTACCCAAAAAGGCTTGGTACAGTTGGCAGCAAACATTGCCCTCAACTCCCGATCTCCCTCTGTTGTTAACCCTCTGAGCCTGATTGAATTTGAAGAAGATTACGCCTTTGAAAGTACGCCAGTTGAAGCAGACCGATTAATTGCCCAGCGTCGGCAGCAGCTAGAAGAATTGATTAATACTCTCGAACCAGTAGAAACACGCTCTCATGTGCATCCCATCGTTCGCATATCTAGTAATGTTGCACGGGAAACCGCACAGATTGCCGCACTCAAACAAGTTGATTTAATTCTTGTGGGATGGCATCGCCCAGCTTTTAGTAGCAACCGCTTAGGTGGAAGAGTTGGTCAAATGCTCACTACTGCGCCAGTTGATGTTGCAGTGTTTGTGGATAGAGGAAGCGATCGCTTAGAAAGCTTGTTGGTGCCTTATTCGGCAAATATTCATGATGATTTAGCGCTAATCATAGCTCTGAGACTGCTAATTAACCGTGAGACTTGTATGTTACAGATTTTACAGGTTGTACCCGAAAATCACCTCAAAGATGAATTGAGTTACGAGTTAAATACGATGATGGAGCAATTACCGAGTAGTGTACGCGATCGCATCGAAATCAAAATTGTTCAAGCTCCAGATCCAATCCAAGCTGTAGTCGAAGCCTCAAAAAATGTAGACCTAACAATTGCAGGCACTAGCCGCACTTGGGGTATCGAGCGTCAAACCTTGGGAAGATATACAGATCAACTAGCCATTCAATGTTCCTCTTCCTTGCTGATTGCTCGCCGTTACAGTCAAGTCACTGCTCATCTGGCTTCCATGCTTCCTGATGTTACCAGTCAAGAGCCAACACTTAGGAGTTGAGAACATGAATCATTTCAACTTCAAATCTTTAGCTTTTTACGGAGTAGCAATAATTTCAGTGCTACTGTTGTTTAAAACTGTTACTGTTTACGGAGAAAACAAACTCAAGGCTCCTCCGCCAGTTAACGGTCGCTATCGTCTAACCCTAGCGGAGAATTTGCCTAACTGTGAAAAATCGGATACTCTGACGTTAAACATTGAACAGTCAGGTATTTACTTAAATGCCTCTGTATTACCGGCAAACGCTAACGCCGACATTGACGAAAAGCACTCTCTGGCAGGCATCTTCAGAAATCAACAATTAAATTTATCTGGAAAAGTTGGTAAATCAATCCTTTGTAATATTCCTCGCCCCCAAAACGATCCTCTAACCTCAGTCACAATTCAAATGCAACTTGTGGATAAAGGTAATATGACGGGTCAATTAACCGTAAATGGTATTCCACAAACTCTGAAATTTACTGCTGTGCCCGAAAAAGCTAATTGAATTGGGGAGTAGGTAAAAACGCGATTTATCACGTTTGTAGAGACGCGATTCATCGCGTCTACAGGATTAAAAGCGCGAAGTAAACAGCAATGTCAGCGCATTGTATGGGTTTTATGGAGCAAATAAAAAGAATGGATCGGGAACTAAAAACTACGCAATCTTACCAATGGGGCAAGCAGTTATTTAGCATCAGTATATTAAGTTTTTATGCAGCGATCGCCCTCGAAACTTTCACTACTGCTGCTACACCAGGGGCAAAGCTAAATAATTGGCGTTTTTCTCCCAAGACACAGCAACTCGAAATCACCCTCTCAGCAGCCACAACCCCTCGTTATTTCTACCTGGCCCAACCCTCTCGTTTGGTTGTAGATTTACCGAATACTAAGTTGGGCAAAGTTAGTACTCAACAAAATTATTCTGGAGCAATCAAAAGCATTCGGATTTCTCAACTCAACGCAAACGACACACGTATTGTCCTAGATTTAGCAGCAGGGACTGTTTTTAATCCCAAAAAGGTACAACTGCAACCCATTTCTCGAAAAAACTCTACTCGCTGGGTATTACGTCCGGTTATTTCTGGTAAAACTACTGCCGTAAAATCGGGAAATTCCCCTCCTTCAGACAAGAAACAACCTCAAACACTCCAAAAGCCGCCTAGTAACTTACCCGTAACTACTAACCCACAATCCCCCTCACTCGCAGCTCCGCCTCCATCCAATGAACTGCCCTCAACAATTACTACTAACTCAGGGCAGCCTTTTGTCACCGTACCCCCTTTAAATCCAAATACATCCTCTCAACAACCTGCTTTAAGTCTTCCCCCTCCTTCTTTCCCAAATCAACCCAGTAATTTAAATAACATTCCTCCATTCGGGATGTCGGAATTTCCAGTTCCAACAATCCCCAATGATCCCGAACCCCAGGTAATCGAGTTTGGTCAACCTTTACCCAAAACTAAATAGAAATTGGGAATTGGGCATGGGCATAGGTGTCAACTTAACAACCCGCTTGGTGAGAACGTTTTGCCCTTACCCCCAGCCCCTCTCCCAAGAGAGCTACGGTGTACACACAAGTCGAAAAAAGCTTGATTTTCCATTGTTTTCTCGTTGATCTCGTTCCCATGCTCTGCATATTGGTGACAACTTAAGAAAAAGGTAATGTTGTCAAGAGGTGCATCAAGGGAAAAAAGTGATGGGGAAGGCACGGGTAGGAAATCCAGACCACAAGCGATCGCGAAATATGCCCGCAGCAGAAAACGAAGTGCTGGCAGCGCGGATGGAAGAGCTATTAACACCACTGGTATATAAGCCAATACAGTTCAGTTAAGCATTTCTTTGTTCTCTCTGTGTTCTCTGCGCCTCTGTGGTTCGTTAAAAAAATTGACTTTGGCAAAAGGTTTTAACCTTAACTGAACCGTATTGACCAATAGGTGGAACCTGGGAACGAGGAAAGTCAAGGTTTTTAGGACTTGTGTGTACACCGTAGCCCAAGAGAGAGGGGAGCGAGACATTCAATTCCCCTTCTCCCTTGGGAGAAGGGGTTAGGGGATGAGGGCGTGAGGGATTTGCAAAACGCCTGTCCGATATAGTTTTCGGCTTAAGTTTACACCAATGGGGCATGGAAAATCGAACCAATGCACCATGCCCTAATAAATGAATTATTTTTTTCCAGCTAACTCCTTCACCTTGTTGATGATGCTCGCTGGATCGATACCTTGATATGGGTACTGTTCCCACAAACCGCCGCAACCTTCTTTATGAGTTCCGAGATGGGCATATTTGGGAGTCAACCCCCGCTCTAGTAGCCAGGAACCGAAACGGCTACCTAAGCCAGTGCGACGGTTGAAGGGTTCTACTACAAGCACAAAAGGAGTATTACCAACTTTGGTAATTATTTCTTCATCAATGGTGTTTAAAGTTGCTTTGTTAATCAAACCAACGTCTAGCCCTTCTTGCTTCAGACGCTCTACAGCATCCAGGGAACGGTAGAGAGCATCGCCAAAACTGATAATGTAGCCTTGCGTCCCTTCTCGTATAACTTCATCTTTACCGGGAACAAATTTATAACCACTTCCAAAGAAGTCATTGCCGTTGCTGTCCTTAATGTTGGGGACTTTGGAACGGGTGGAGAAAATAAACCGCAGTCCAGGCTCAAAGAATATGGCTTCTACACAAGCTGTCATTTGATTAACATCTGCTGGGAAGTACAACTGTGTTTGGTAGCCATCATCCAAGCCATTGTCGGCAAACATATTGTTCAAACCGAAGTGGCAGGTGTTATCTGCCATATCATCTATACCCGCATGAGAAAAGTGACACAGAACATTAGAATAGTTCAGCCGTGCCATTGTAATTTCTGAGATACACATTTCTAAGAAGGCGCTGAAGGTCGCAAAAATACCTTGCTTGCCTTTCTCCATCCCAAATCCAGCCGCAGCAGAGAAGTTGCTCCGTTCCATAATGCCGGAGGAAATAAATATTTCCGGGTATGTATCGTGAATTTTTTTCAAACCGCAGGAGCCTTCTAAGTCACTATCAATGACCTTAATTTTTTCTTTACGCTCCGCCTCACTCATGCGACTGAGGACACCCACCACGGCTTCACCAAACACATTGCGGTTAGCGCCCCATTTGTCACTAGAACCCAGAAATGTATATGTTTGTTTGGGTTTCTCAATACTTTTAAGGTATTCGACAGCCGCAGTTTGTCCACGAGATTCTAGATACTTAACTGCTAAATCTACAGGAATTACATCATGACCATGAGTAGAGCCTTCTAAACCTTCAATACCAGGACACATCGGACGTTTATTGATAACAGCGATCGCTCCGGGAGTATTTACAGCTTCGCAAATACGATGGTATAAATCGTCTAAGTCTTCCCCGTCTCCCTGAAGTACTTTCAACCCGTGCCCTTCTAAGGTTTTGGCGACACTAAAACCAGGTAAATATTTAGAAGGATGTCCGGCGATCGTGACATCATTATCATCAATGAGCAGCTTGACGTTGAGATGTTGAGCAACAGCCAAGCGAGCCGCTTCAGCATCGTTGCCTTCTTGCTGAGAGCCATCAGAACCGAGACAGAAAACAGCCTTGCCTGGATTCGCCATTGCCACACCATTGATGTAAGGCCAAACATGGCCCAGGCGGCCAGAACTAAATTTCACACCAGGAGTTAGCCCTAATTCGGGGTGTCCCGGTAAATGGGAATGTGCTTGGCGATAGTGTAAAAGTTGCTCGGCAGGTAAGTCACCATGCAACGTTGCCATTAAATATTGGGTGGCGACTCGATGTCCTGCTTCATCAAAGAAAATCGGTACAAATTGCTCCGATGCTCCCCGAAAAAAGGCATCAAGGATCGTTACCTCTGGCACTGTATCATAAGGCCCACCAGTATGACCGCCCACTCCGCTAGCAGCGCCAGTTGCTGTAAAAAAGACGATCGCATCCCGGCAGAGTTGAATATTCGCTTTGAGAGTCTCTCGCTGTTGGGCGGTAAGGCTGGAATTTGCTGGATTGAGCGCTAAAGGTTTGTAAGCACTGAGATCGATCGGAAATTGGGTATTAATAATAGTCATGGTTTATTGATTGAATGAAAAACAATTTGAACAGACCGAATGCGCGATCGCACTACAAAAAAATTGTTAAAACCCAGATTGGGCAACAATTATCCAAGCTCAAGTTAACCACTCGGAACCGTTGTGGAACCGTATGATTTCATCAAATGCCAAAATCAATAAATTCAATTGTGCATGAATGTGCTTGAATTCAGTTGAAGTTACGGATTACCGTACAAAAACTTGCATATCAATAAGTATAAACTCACAAAAACGCAATTTCAAGTCCAAAAACGCAATTTCAGGAAAATTAATTATGCTAACTGCTGAACGACGACAATTCATCTTAGAAATTCTGCGTCGTGATAAAAAGGTACTTTCGACAGAACTTAGTGCTGTTCTCAAAGTTTCTGAGGATACGATTCGGCGGGATTTGCGAGAACTGGCAGAAACGGGACTATTGCAACGCGTTCATGGGGGAGCGCTGCTCAAATCTCCAGCCACCGCTAGTTATGCCGATCGCCAAAAGCAAGCGCCAAAAGAAAAGGAAGCGATCGCTCGGACAGCAGCAAAATTAGTTTGTACAGGACAAGTGGTGATTTTAGATGGAGGTACGACAACTCTCCAAGTAACCCGTCATTTACCCCTAGATTTGCACGCAACAGTGATCACAAATAGTCCACCAATAGCAGTTGCTTTAGCAGAACATCCCCATATAGAGGTTGTGATGTTAGGTGGACAACTCTACAAAAAAGCTTTGGTGAACGTGGGTACTGTCACAATTGAGACATTACGGATGATTCGTGCAGATTTGTGTATGTTGGGAGTTTGCAGTTTGCATCCAGAAGTTGGGATTAGTGTACCTAACCTAGACGAAGCCCATGTCAAACGAGCCATGATTGCTGGATCGGCTGAGGTAGTGGGATTAGTGACAGCAGAAAAACTAGACACGGCTGCTCCTTATCTAGTGGAGTCTATTCATGCCCTGACTTACCTAGTAACAGCACCAACAGTTTCTAATAATATGCTGAGTGCCTACAAAGCTTTAGGTTTAACAATTATACGTGATGAGTACGAGTGACCTGATTTTGAAGAGGCGATCGCTGGGATTGGGGAGCAGGGGGCAAGGGGGCAGGGAGATGAGGGCACAAGGAGATAAACAAAACTCCTAACTCCTAACTCTTAACTCCTAACGCCCAATGCCCAAATCTAAAATCTGTCCGTTTCTTGAGGAGTTCCAACTGCTCCTGGTTGAGCCGTAAAGAAGTTTTGAGCAGCTTCATTCTGATATATACACCTAATATCAGGTTTGTCACTGTCCAAGTTACCTGTAAAGCCAAAGGTGTTCAGGCGATTTTTGCACTCATTTACCTGATCGGATGTCACCAACTTACGTTGCTCTAAAAGTGCCCAGTTATTTTGTCGGATCACGCATCCAGGACGCATACTAGGCTGGGCAACATAGACATTGAAGGGGTTGAGAGTGACGAACAGTCTAGCGTCCATCACCATCGCACTGGCTCCGTACTGCACACAAATTTCCGGGTTTGGTGCTTTGGTGTCTATAAATTCACGAGAAGCTACATTTGATGGAGCCAATGTGGTTGTAGAACTAAAAGCAATGCCAATCCCAATTCCCAAAATCAACACCCCTCCCATAATTGCGATGGTGGTGAAGTTAAATAGAGGGGATTGGAAAATAGAGGGTTTAGGAGTAGTAGCCGATCTACCAGTAGATTTACGTCTCATTGTTGCTTAATCACCTTCACGCCGATTTGGGAGGGAGTGGTCTAAAGTTTTTTCTCCCTCTTTCAGTATGCCTATTCTTGACTGTAATTGCCTGTGACTTTCTCTGCGATCTTCTTGTTAAATGAGAAAAATACGAATTTATCTAGATTTTTGGGCAGAATTTCAATATCATACACTGTGGCGAAAGTTTGCTTACCTTATACAAGTTAGTCAAGCAACTTGTTTGGCTAATTGAAATGATAGCTGAATTTATGCCAAGCCGTACTAGTCGCTGATTGTTTCCATCTGAAATAATTAGTGAGTATTTTCCTTTATTTGCTCATTAACTAATTGTTATTAGTTATAACCTTGGCGCGCTTGTTGCCGCTCTTGATTTTATTAATAAATTCTGGTTTTAATTTGTCAATTGTAGCATAGTTGTGATTTTTATCAGATAGAACTAACTTAATTTTCATAAGTAATCTAGTCAGAATGCTTAAACTATCTAATTTGTATTGTTAATTTTAAATTTTGAGAATGAGATATTTTTGTTACCCCTAGTAATTGATGTGTAAAACAATGTAAATTAACATTTAATGAAATTTAAACAAATAATTAAAAGCACGTGACATTTCAAAGAGCGCTACCTTCGGGCAAGAGGTTCAAAACTTCGCAACTTCAAATCTTTCTGGCTGATAGTCTGACTATTTTTTGGGGAGATTGGTTAGATTTACGCGTGAGAATTTTACCTGTTGCGGCATCAGGCTTAATATCGCCACTGATATATATTTTAGCTTTTGGCTTGGGTTTGGGTAGTTCCATCAAACCCGGTTCAGGAATTAGTGGTAATTATGACAACTATTTGGAATTTATATTACCGGGAATGGTGGCGCTGTCGTCGATGACGGTTAGCTTTGCTGGAACGACATTTTCAATTTGTGGAGACAGACTATTTACCAAAACCTTTGAGGAATTGTTGTTAACTCCCATAAACCCCTTAGCTTTGTACATCGGGAAAATGCTGGCGGGAGTCGTGCGGGGTTTGATGACTTCCGGTTCCGTGATTTTGGTAGCGCTGCTGTTGACTGGAAACTGGAATTTTCTCAACCCACTATTTTTACTGTTGGTGGCGCTGAATTGTTCGGTATTTGCTGGATTAGGGGTGATTATAGGGTTGAGTGTGCGATCGCTCGAATCAGTCGGACTCTACAATAATTTTATCATTATCCCCATGTCCTTCTTAGGAGCAACGTTCTTTGACCCTGCGACATTACCAGCGGCTCTCAAAGTTGTAGTTTACCTTTTGCCACTAACCTACACCAGCATTGGATTGCGTGCAGTTGCACATCTACCCTTGTCTCAGTTTCCTTGGTACAGTATACCGATTTTGCTGGTAGTTGCGATCGCACTTTCTCTCTGGGGTGGTTATAAATTTGCTCATCAACAAGATTAAAGCCTTGATTACAACCTGTGCTTTAACTGTTGAATTTTCTGTAAAACTTTTTCCCGATGCTGCGTTAGCTCGATCCATCGCGGTAGGCGACTGGCAAGACTGCCATTGTGCCAGCCTAAGGGACAACGTACTATAATTTCTTGCTCAAAATCAGCAAGTCGTTTGCCATAGTCTCTAAATCTTATAACCATTTCATCTCAAACCTGCTACTAGCATCCCGTTAAGACAAAATAAACCACAGTTCATTAGCAGTCAGGGTAATTACTTATGATTCACACATTGTCTAATCTGTCAATGCATAAGTTATAATTTGGATTTTTTATAAAGATTGCGTGAAATTACTAGTTATCATGATAAAGCATTACAAGAATTGCTTTATAAATCAACCTATGAGTAAATATCAACTCAGCGAGCAAACACACATTAACCACTATTTATCTAGCAGATAGATAGCAGTTTAAAAGTGAGTTTTTGCTGTTTGATTTAAACCACGAGGTGTAGCACTCTGTTAATCAATATCCAAAGGACACAAATATGACTAGAATTGCCACAAAAATAGCCTTGTCTGTTCTCGGAGCAGCAGGAATTAGTTTTTTGTCTTGGACACCAGCAAGAGCCGTCATTTTTGTAGAACCCATTGTGACGACTAAAAATCAAGATGTACTCGACGCAAAAAAACCAAGAACCCTTACAGGGTTTTTACCAGGGCAAGTAATAGAATATGGTGTTCCAGATGTAGCTAATAACTTTCTAAATGCTACCGGATACGATATAAATAGCTTGGTCTTTGATTTAAAAACACTGTCTTATAGTAATCCGAATTCTACTCCAGCACTTGATAATGAAACAGTGGAGTGGGGAGATGTTAATGGAGATGGGAAGATTGGTAACTCTGCTAACCCCGATCTAAAGGATATTTTTACAAACATTACCATTGCTGGTAGTACTATCACTTTTAGTGGTGGCGTCATCCCAAACGGAACCCTGTTTTACAATCCATTCGCTACCCTGCCTAATCTAGCGCCAGGTGCTGGAATCATTCCACCAATTCCAGCAGACCAAGAAGATAAAGATGGGCCGATCAGGGTGGCTTCTTATTACACAGCTGTTCCTGAATCAACTAACGTTTTGGGCGTACTGGTTTTTGGCGCTTTAGGCGTAGCTTTAAAATTAAAGCGATCGCTCTGTTAAGGGGACTGGGGAAGAAGCAGGGGAGCAGGGGAGCAGGGGAGCAGGGGAGCAGGGGAGCAGAGGAGAAGTTGCAATAAGTTTTTCCCCTCTGCTCCTCTGCCCCTCCGCACCTCTGCCTCTTGTGCCCATACCCTCATTCTGTAATTAACTCACGATACACTGTCATTGTTTCCTGATGGACGCGGGCAACACTCAGCCTTTCTAGGTTTTTCTTTGCCCGCTGTTTCCACTCTTGCAGCATCTCGGCATTACTCAGTAATTGCACTAAAACCCCAGCTAAAGCATGACTATCTTTTGCTGGCACCAAAAGACCTGCTCGCCCGTTGTCTAAAGCTTCAGGAATCCCGTCTACCTGAGTGCCAACGATCGCAGTTCCAGTTTCTCTAGCTTCCGAAAGTACCAAAGGGCAAGGGTCACGGTGAGAAGCCAGCACAAATATGTCACAAGATATCAGATAGCGTTGAGGTTCCGGTTGAAAGCCTTCAAAATGAATGCGTTCTTTTACAGAAGTTGCTTGTGCCTGCGCCTCAAATAGCTGTTTATCAGGGCCATTTCCTACCAAATAAAGATGGGCTTGGGGAAAATCTGAGGCAATTTGTTCAAAGGCAGCAATTAACTCAGCAATTCCCTTGCGTTGATACATTCCGGCTACAGTGGCGATCGCTGGATGTTGTAATGGTAAAGGTAGATAATCTTGTATCTGTCGGGTGCGGGGACTGCCTAAAGTGCCGTTACATACTACCCGCAACTTGTTTTCTGGAATACCGCGCCTAATCATAGAATCACATACAGCCTGACTGACAGCAATTACTCTGTCAGCTAAACCCATCAGCAAGCTAGCACGCTGAAATTCGTTGTGGACTGTAGAAACTAAAGCATATTTGTTTCCTTTGAAAATACGTGCTAATATTACCCCCGTCATCATGTGGGCATGAACAATATCCGGCTGAAATTCAGCTGCGATCGCTCGGTAACGTATAGCTGCTTTAATCGTATTTAGCGGTTTCCTGCTTTGGTCTAAATGGTAATGTTTGACACCACAAAGCTCTAGTAAAGCCTCGTATTCACCACCAGCAGAAACAACCGCAACCTCATAACCAGATTTTGCCTGTAGACAAGCCAGATCCACAGCCACATTCACAATACCGTTACCTATTTCTTGAACGTGGTTCAAAATATGTATGATTCGCATAATGTTTAACAAATGTATAAAAATTTAAGATAAGTAACTAAGTGTAAATCAACATAATTGTTGAGGTTATTAGTGACAACTCAAAAGTAGCCAGTAGTGTATAAAATTGACCACTTGCTACTGACTAACAGCGCTTCTAACCAGTTACTTAGCTTAAAGACTTATTCAGTAACGGCTCGATAAATCGGGGTAAAACTCCAAAATTCTGAAGACTGAATCTGCTATTTCAGTCGCTTTGCTATTTCCCAATGCCTACAACCAGTAACAAATTTCATAAATTCATAGTGGTGAATAGACAAATAGTGAGGACTTTAGCCCTCACTATAAAATAAATTTTTTATTCTGAGTGATTTTGCCAGACATCATAATTACGACTCAATCAACACAAGTTTACGAACCTGGGAATTGTTCCCCTGAGTGCGGCGTGATGAAACAGCAGTTAGCAAAAACTTCCAAGACCGAGGAGAAATTATGGACGGATCTATCATTGAAAGAAAACTCTTGAGATTTTTTTGCTTCAGTGCTACTAAAATCCAATGGAGTTTCAGGTAATTTTTTATATCTTGAAGCAAAGGAATATTTGACCGATGTTCCTCGTTTACCAAGGCGTAAATTTTCTCTTTCATCAAAATATTTGTCGCCAATCGCCGAGATAGAGAAAACTTTTGATTATACGCACCTGGCCAGATAGTGCGGTAAGCAAGACACTGGTTGAAGAAAATCGCATCGCCAAACTGGGCAATCCGAATCCAAGAATCGATGTCATCACAGTTAGCATCGAGTGTGGAGTCCCAACCACCAGTTTGTAGGAAAGCATCACGCCGGCAAGCTACTTGTACAGGCGTGCCAAAAGGTACAAGCTCTAAAAGCATACCGTAGTGAATATCGGCTTGGGGGATATAAAAAGCTAAACCGGGGCCAACTTGAGGGGTGCGAGAGAGTTCAAATTCATTGCCATCGACCTGAGCCGCCACACAAGAGCAGATTACAGCATCGGGACGAAGTGCGATCGCCTTTGCCATCTCTTCTATACAGTTGGGCGCTAAATAGTCGTCATCATCTAAAAACTTAATCCAGTCGCCGCTAGCTTTGGCAACTCCAGCATTCACCGTTGCTGCATGACCAAGGTTAATTTCGTTACGATGGTAAACAACCTTATCGCCTAAACTTTGGAGATAGGTTTGGGTGTCATCAGATGAACAGTCATCGGCAACAACCACCTCACACTCAATTGTTTGGTTACGAGCCGAATCAATTGCTCTTTTCAGCAAATTCAAGCGATTATAGGTACTGATGACAACGCTAAATTTCATAAATTTTACCCCTATGGTACAGCAATCTGCAATATAGCTTTGATCTTTAGACCGTTGTATCAGTAAAATTATCAATCCCAACAAGTAGACTGAAATAGGATTATCGATTTATCATTGATGATCGTGAGTTTTTTTTAAGCAGACAGAAAGACTATGAACGCTCAAGAGATTATCCGCTCCATTGAAGCGGAACACATAAAATCGAATTTGCCCGACATTTATGTGGGCGACACTGTAAAAGTGGGAGTGAAAATCAAAGAAGGCGAAAAATACCGCGTCCAACCCTACGAGGGAGTAGTAATTGCCAAGCGCAATGGTGGCATCAACGAAACTATTACAGTTCGTAAGGTTTTCCAAGGCGTGGGCGTTGAGCGAGTATTTTTGCTGCATTCTCCCCGCATTGACAGCATCAAAGTATTACGTCGCGGTAAAGTCCGCCGTGCTAAACTTTATTATCTCCGCGATCGCGTAGGTAAGGCAACCCGAATCAAGCAACGGTTTGACCGCCCTTTGTGATTCGTCCTTCAATCATTATGGGAGAAATCTCAAGCGGCATCTGCCGCTGACTTGTTTTCCCAACAAAATTAAGGTATGATATAAATCGCATATTGCGTTAAACTGAAATTTAGTTCAGCGCAATCAGCGAATCAAAAACAGCTTGTGCGCTCTTAGTTCAGTTGGTAGAACGCAGGTCTCCAAAACCTGATGTCGGGGGTTCAAGTCCTCCAGGGCGCGCTCAAGAGCAAAAAAACAAAGCCCGAAATAATTACGCGGCTGCTAATATAGCAGTTAGCGCTAATAATTTCGGGTAAACTTATTGTATTTGCAGTTGTTTTGCTTCCAGTAAGTGAAATAGAGTCGAAACTGCAAAACCGAGATGACAATTAAACAGGATCTAGTATAAGAAACGGGGGATAAAAGGTCGTGGCCAAAAAAAGTGAAGCAGAATTGCCAGAAACCACAAATGGGTTTAGCTTTGGCAACTTCATACAGGGAACCAAAGAAGAACTTGAAAAAGTAGTTTGGCCCAGTCGGAAACAGATAGTGAGCGAATCCGCCGCTGTGTTGTTAATGGTGGCACTCTCCGCATCTTTGATATACTTGGTCGATGGATTGTTTGCTTGGGCAGCAAAACAGGTGTTCTAATGAGTTTTGCAACAGATGAACCACGCAACTCAATGTTGCAGTCAGAGGAAACAGCAGAAGCAGCAGAAGCAGCAGAAGCAGCGTCAAAAGAAGCACGCTGGTATGCAGTACAAGTAGCTTCAGGCTGTGAAAAGCGTGTAAAGACTAACTTAGAGCAACGCATTCAAACTTTTGATGTCGCTGACAAAATTATCCAGGTAGAAATTCCGCAGACGCCAGCGGTGAAAATCCGTAAAGATGGCAGTCGCCAGCATACAGAAGAAAAAGTTTTCCCTGGTTATGTGCTAGTGCGGATGATGATGGATGATGATACTTGGCAGGTGGTACGCAACACCTCTCATGTAATTAACTTTGTCGGTTCAGAACAAAAACGTGGTAGCAGTAAGGGTCGCGGTCATGTCAACCCCATACCACTGAGTTCTTCAGAAGTTGAACGTATATTCAAACAAACCAGCGAACAAGAAGCTGTTGTCAAAATTGACATGGCTACTGGTGATAAGATAATGGTGCTTTCTGGTCCATTTAAAGACTTTGAAGGCGAGGTAATTGAAGTCTCTCCAGAACGGAGTAAACTTAAAGCCTTGCTCTCAATTTTCGGCAGGGATACACCAGTAGAATTGGAATTTAATCAGGTAGAGAAACAGAGTTAAATACAAATGGCGAAGAAAGTAGTGGCGGTCATTAAACTGGCCCTGAATGCTGGAAAAGCCAACCCAGCACCGCCAGTTGGTCCCGCCTTGGGTCAACATGGTGTCAACATCATGATGTTTTGTAAAGAGTACAACGCCAAAACAGCAGACCAAGCTGGAATGGTGATACCTGTAGAAATTTCGGTTTTTGAAGACCGGAGTTTTACATTCGTACTCAAAACGCCACCCGCATCAGTACTGATTCGGAAGGCGGCGAAAGTTGAAAAAGGCTCGAATGAACCCAACAAAAAGAAGGTTGGGTCAATAACCAAAGCGCAATTGCAAGAGATAGCCCAAACCAAACTCCCCGACCTCAATGCCAACGATATCGAAGCGGCAATGAAGATTGTGGCAGGAACGGCTAAAAATATGGGTGTAACAGTCACAGACTAAGAAAGTTATGAGTTATGAGTTATGAGTTATGAGTTTTAAATTAGTAACTCCTCATTCCTAACTTCCTAATCTAAAATCCAAAATTTTATCGGGGGAGAGGCGAGGCTTCGGAATTACCCCAGGAGAACAAATGCCAAAAATATCGCGTCGTTTGCAGGGTCTGCAAGCAAAAGTAGAAGAAAAAGATTATCATCCGCTAGAGGCTTTAGCCCTTCTCAAAGACACAGCAACAGCTAAATTTACCGAAGCTGCGGAAGCGCATATCCGGTTGGGAATTGACCCCAAGTATACAGACCAACAGTTGCGGACAACGGTAGCACTGCCCAAAGGTACAGGACAAATCGTCCGCGTGGCGGTGATAGCCAGAGGCGAAAAGGTAAACGAAGCGAGCAACGCTGGTGCTGATATAGTTGGGTCAGAAGAACTGATTGACGAAATCCAGAAAGGTAGAATGGATTTTGACAAGCTGATTGCCACGCCCGATGTGATGCCACAAGTGGCAAAGCTGGGTAAATTGCTTGGGCCGCGTGGTTTGATGCCATCGCCCAAGGGTGGAACCGTAACATTTGATTTAGCAGGTGCGATCGCAGAATTCAAAGCTGGTAAATTAGAATTCCGGGCTGACCGAACTGGTATTGTCCATGTTATGTTTGGTAAGACAACCTTCTCGCCCGAAGATTTGTTAGTCAACCTGAAGGCATTGCAGGAGACGATTGACCGTAACCGTCCTTCAGGAGCTAAAGGTCGCTATTGGCGCACATTTTATGTGTCAGCCACTATGGGGCCATCAATTAAAGTTGATATCAGTGCCCTACGAGATTTGAAACTGAGTGAAGCAGCGTAATTTTTGGTCATTAGTCATTAGTCATTAGTCATTTGTAAAGACAAAAACAAAGGACGAAGGACAAATGACAAATGACAAAATTAAATAGGCAAAGCCGGAGACAGCAGGTGCTAATAGCTTAAATATCCTGCCGAGGTTAAAACTCTAATTGTCAAAATCATCACGCATAAAGGTGTGATAACTATGGCATCACGAGTCTTACTACTCAACCCCGGCTAAATTAGCTGGGGTTTGTTGTTTGGGTTCAGGTTGAGAAATAAACGTAAAAGTAGGGCAATCACCGATTGTTTTAAGGAGGTGAGATTGGAATGGGTAGAACACTAGAAAATAAAAAAGAAATAGTAGCTGACCTCAAAGAAACTTTGAGTGCGTCAACTCTGGCACTGGTAATTGACTATCAGGGGCTGACAGTTTCGGAAATCACAGACTTACGGCGGCGGTTACGTCCCAGTGGCACTGTTTGTAAGGTTACGAAGAACACCTTAATGGGCATTGCCATTGAAGGTGATGAAAAATGGCAGCCTTTGTCGGAATTACTCAACGGTGCTTCCGCCTTTTTGCTGGTAAAAGAAGATTTTTCATCGGCAATTAAGGCATACCAAGAATTCCAAAAAGTTACCAAGAAGACAGAACTTCGTGGTGGTGTACTGGAAGGTCGCCTACTAAAAGAACCTGATGTCAAGGTACTAGGAGACTTGCCATCTAAGGAACAACTCATCGCACAAATTGCTGGGGCTATCAACGCTTTGGCTACCAAGATTGCTGTGGGTATCAACGAAGTTCCTGGTTCGCTGGCTCGTGCTTTGCAGGCTGTGGCCGACCAAGAGCAAAGTGGTGGTAGTACCGAAACCGCTGCTGTCCAAGATAGCAGCACCGAAAGCACTGCTGAAGGTGATAGTAGCACTGAAACTGCTGCTGAATAGACTTCGTGGTTCATCAGTCAAAAGTCAAAAGTCTATAGTTAAAGACCAATGACCCATGACAAATAAATAATCAAAATTACAGGAGTTATATCAATGTCTGCTGCAACCGATAACATTTTAGAACAACTAAAAACTCTCTCTTTGCTGGAAGCTTCTGAATTAGTCAAGCAAATTGAAGAAGCTTTTGGTGTAAGTGCTGCTGCACCTGTTGGGGTAGCGTTTGCAGGCCCTGGTGCTGCTGCTGCGGCTCCTGAAGCTGTAGAAGAGCAAACTGAGTTTGAAGTGATTCTCGAATCAGTCCCAGCTGATAAGAAGATTGCCGTACTGAAGATTGTCCGGGAATTGACCGGTTTGGGTCTGAAAGAAGCGAAAGACTTGGTGGAAGCTGCGCCCAAGGCAGTTAAAGAAGGTATTGCTAAGGATGCTGCTGAAGATGCTAAGAAGCGCATCGAAGAAGCTGGCGGTAAGGTGACTGTTAAGTAGTCACAATTCTTTTACCAGTTTTTTATTAAGGAGCCTAAGTTAGGCTCCTTTTTTTTTCTAGAGCCGCAAAGTTTTCTGTTGCATATAAAAATACTATTAAGTATTACAACGCTCATTTGTTGTAAAAAGAACAAGGATTAGATTAAGTTAGCTTAATTTGCTTTTTTACCCATTGACGAAAGTTAGCTTTATTTACACCGACCTACTTATCCGGTTTAACGATAGATAAAAACTTTCGACATATTGGGCTAGCTACTTGATTAACAATAAATTCTTTATGTAAAGCCATCTCAGCATAAGTTGTCCTGCTACCATCTATTTTAAGAGTTATAGTTCCTCCACAACAGCTATTACTATTAAGCCCTCTGGCAGGAAGTGTAGTTAAATGTGTAGGCTTTGAACTAGGAAGACTAGTAGTACATTGTTGGGATAATTGAGTGCATAAAATATGAGCATCGGGAACTGAAGAAATAATACCCTCTACTATTTCTGTACGGGGATTATTAAAACGATTACGATCAATTGAGAATATTATTAACTTTGGTTGGATAAAAGTACAAAATTGCTGGGCAAATATTTTAGGATCTGCACTCCCTGGTTTTCCACCATGATGAGGAAAAACAAGTATGTCAGCACTCAAACTCTTTTGATCTTGAATCAAATTATCAAAGCCTACATTATCAATATCTGCTGCTAATATAGCCACTCTGTGAGAATCGTGAACTATACCGATAACGGCTGATATTGAGTTAGAAGTTAATCGCCTTCCTTGTAAATCTGTTCCTCCAGCACCACCTAAATTTAATTCAGGTGTTGGTGCCAGGATTTCTATATTAACTGAACCAATGTTCAAACTTCCTGTTTTTGTTGTTGTCAATTCTGATGAAACGTTAGTTCCAAAACGTTGGCGTGCGTCTTTTAAAGCAATACGGAAATCTAACCAAATTGCACTTTTCTTAATTGCATCAGGGTTTATATGTACGTTGTGAATTTTGATATCTTCATTTGAGAGTAAGTCAATCATACCTCCAATATGATCTGCATCAGAATGGGAAATGAGGATATGTAAAATTTCTTTAATAGATAGATGCTCAAGAGTTTCTGCCAACGTACCCCCATGTGGACAGTCAATAACCATCGCATCATTTGCATCTCTGATTAACGCACAATTTCCATGTCCAACATCTAAAATAATCAATTCAGGCAAGTCCATCATCTTCATCTGGTTCAGGTGCTAATTCAAATTTTTCAAAATATAGGTCATCAGATTTTTCTGCTCCTGTGTTTACGTGAGCAAATAAACGGATATTTGGTTTTAATACAACTCTAATATTTTCTGGAATCAGAGAAGCTGGAAAACGAACAGCCTTATGGGGATTCCAACCCGGAACAAATGCATCTACAACAGGTTCATGAGATTCTTCATCAATATTAGTAATCCTAACTATCGTTCTACGAGGTTTTCTAGTACTCGGTATTTTACCAGAAAGTTCTAAGTTACAATCTTCTATTCCCTTAGCAATGCTTGAAGCGTCGGCTTCTTCTCGACTTAGTAGTATAGGTATTTTATGTCTCCATTTTCTAATCGAAAAAGATGTATCCATTTCTGTATACTGAGTTATTAACAATGATGGGAATTTAAAATCGTATAGATTTGCAACTAATTCTGCTCCATAAAAGTTAGCAAATCCAGAATTACTCAATCGGTGATCGCACACAGCACCTTGAGCATTTTCTCTAATAAGTGATACCAAGTCACTAACATTGCGAAAGTGTCCATTGTCTAATAAAAATGGTTGATAGCCTGCTTCTTCTACTTCCCAAGCTGTTACCTCAGCTAGGTTTTTATCATCATCAACTATAGCTATTTTTAGATTATTCAAAACTTGTGTCATCCTCATAAAACTTACTCTATAATAAGTGTTAATTCTACAATAAATTCTGCTCCACCTAATTCACCCTTTGCAATTGCATCTACCGAGCCTCCCAGATCAGTTACGGAATCTCTCACAATTGTCAATCCTAAACCTGTACCATCTTCCCTAGTAGTTGTACCAGGTAGCCAAATTTCGTCTAATTTTATATTATGAATTCCTGAACCGTTATCTAAAACTTTAATTTTTAAATTAGTTCCTTCAGTTTCAGTTCTGATAATTACTTGACGTTCTTCTATACGTCCACCTTCAACATTAAAAGCATTTATAGCATTTGTTAAAAGATTTGTAATAATTGCTTCTAGCAAAGCCTCGCTTCCATAAATGCAAGGTTTAGTATCAATTTTTTCTTTGATAACTTGAATTTCACCTTCTTCAAAAAAACTTTGAAAAAGTGCGACGATATCATCAAGAACACTATGGACATCTACAACACCTGCACGACGTTTTTCTCGTTTCAACAGATGCAGTGGAAAATTGGAAAAGCGTTGTAATGACTTACTTACTTGATAAAGCTTTCTAACTGGTTCTCCGAAATATTGTTCATACTTTTCTTTGAGAATTTCTTTACCCTTTTTTTCTATTCTCTTAGCTATTTTTGCAATTGAAGTCACTGGTTTAGCAGATTCATGAGCGAAAACTGCTGCGGTTGTTCCCGCTGTAGCTAGACTGCGATACAACTGAAGGTCTTCACGTAATACCTTGGTTTCACGTTCTGTTACAGTTTCGTATTGCTGAACAGCTTCTAAGACTTTAGGACGAGATTCTTGAGGAACTTCTGCTTCAATAACTTCTTCAATTCTGGCTTTAGCTTCTGTAAGATCACGAGGAACTTGTTTCTTAATCCTTTGTCTTTGCGTTTCAGTGACTTTAAGCCTTTCTTTCGCCATCCATTCCAACACATCAATTGCGAAGCGTTTTAACTCTAGAAAAGCTTCATTTTCAATAAAACCAAGCCGATCAGTTTTCTGAAGTAAGATATCGTCAGGGTCATTAACAATTACTCTACCAATAACTGTTTTTGTTGAAGGACGAACCTCTGGATTTCTTGCTCGTGCATAATTTAAGTTCAACCAATCATCGTCCGAATCTCCATAGGGTTTTACCCGTAAACCTCGATGGTAGAGACGAACATTCCCTACTTGAGCAAGCCATTCTCTAACTTGTGTGAAAGAAACAGAAGTCTTTCTAGCTGAAAAAGTTTGAGGATTTAGAAAGAATACCCACAGTTCAAATTCTGTTCGAGGCGTTTTGTAAAGCTCTTGTTGAGAAATAGCACTATGTTTTGCATGAAAAATTACGTTCTTCTGCCAGTCCAGCAATCTTGCTTCAGCAATCCCAAATTCATTTATACTAGCTTGCAAATGATATTCGGCATCATCAAAGTAAGCATTGTTTACTTGTTTTTCAATTTCAGAAAATTCTGGAGCAATAAGTTTAAGGCTAAAACCTGCATGATTGTCAAATGGATCTGCTAGCAGTAAAAGTTCCTTAGCTAGTCTTTGGATATCACGTTTATTAAATGTCTTTTTAAGATTACTAACTATAATATCAGTTCCATACCGTTTATCTGTGCTACTTTTTTGGACATCAAAAGCAACATCTTCTACTACATCAGCTTCCTGAAAATCATCCCAATTAATCGTTAAAGAATATTCAACTCCTGGTTCATATTTAGGTCTAGTTTTTAAGAATACTTGAGAACCCATCTGTAGAGCGGCTAACCTACCTAATCCTTTATTACCTACAGGTAAGCGACCTAATTGAGTAACTTCACGGATAGCTTTTTTCGAGCGGCCTAGCACCAGCCATCCCTCGCTAATGGCATCTTTATCCATACCAACACCGTTATCTGAAATAATAATCAAGCCACCTATGGCGCTAGTTTTGATAAGTTCTACTGTGCATTCAGTAGCATCAGCATCATAAGAGTTCTTAACCAATTCGATGATTCCTTGGTCTGGATTTGGAATGAGTTCTTCTCCCAGCCTTTGCAGAATTTTGGGTGAAAACTTAAAATGCATCATTGTTTAGCTACAATCTCAATAATTTCTACTTGATTAATTTAATTCGCTATTATTTAGCGAAAAAGTCTAGTCTTATCTAAGGCCAATAACTCAGTAAGGATAAACAGTTGACATAGTGCAGTAAGCCATAGAGACTATTTAGCCTTGATTATCTACCTAAATTTTAAATCTTCCGCTTTAGCCTAGCAAACAAAACCTATCTTTAAGCGATCGCTAATATTCGCCTCGACGCAAGGACGCGCAGAGTTTTTTTGATAAGTGATTAAGCGCACATGATATTAATCCCTGCTTATCAATCGCAAACGCTACAAAAGAATAAAAATCTCCATAAAATCAAGGACATCCACAAGAGATGTCCTTAAATATAAACTCAATGGATTCTCAACAAATCCCAAACTACTTGCCGTTGCCGTTACCACCATTACCATTACTTTGAATAACACGTTCAGCAAGCTTTTCCGGTACTTCCTGGAGATGGTCATATTCCCAGTGGAAGGAACCAACGCCCAAGGTGAGCGATCGCAGCTCTACAATAAAATTCTGCATCTCTGCTTGTGGCAAGTATGCAGAGACATTATCCCAGCCTTGCCAATCATTTCTCCCCTCATAGCCTAAAATCTGCCCCCGTCTACCACTCAATAGTTGCAAAACTTTGGAGGTAAATTCACTCGGTGTGGTAACGTCTACCCGCAGAATTGGTTCTAATAGGGTAGGTTCCGCTTGGGATATCCCTGTTTGCATTGCCAATCGGGCAGCTTGTTTAAAAGCTTGTTCGGAACTATCAACGTTGTGATACGAACCATTAGTCAGAGTTACCGCCAAATCCACTATTGGGAAGCCCAAAGGCCCGTGTGTTAAAAATTCCCGCACGCCCATTTCTACGCCAGGAATGTACTGTTTCGGAACCACGCCGCCAACAATGGTTTCATTAAAGTTGAAACCTGTACCGCGTGGTAAAGGCTTGATTTCGAGAAAAACATCACCAAACTGTCCGTGACCACCGCTTTGATGTTTGTAGCGCCCATGAACTGAAGCCACTGTTTTGCGGATGGTTTCTTTGTAAGGCACTTGCGGTAAGTGGGTTGTCATTGGCAAGTTATATTTGCGGCGCAGTCTGTCTAGGGTGACTTGCAAATGAATCTCACCTTGACCCCAAAGAATTACTTCGTGGGTATCGCCATGTTGTTCCCAAGCAAGTGAGCAGTCTTCTTCTAACAACTTGGTAATAGCACTGCTGAGTTTAACTTCATCGTTTCGCTTTTCTGGTGTAATGGCGAGGGCATATACAGGTTCCAACTGTACAGCTTTAGGTAATTCCATCACCGACTGCTGTTCTGTGGAGATTGTATCGCCTGTCTTAATGCCTTCTAAACGGCTCAATGCGACAATTTCACCAGCACCAACTTCATTAACGAACTGCTGCTGTTGTCCCATGAGACGGTAAATTCCACCAGTGCGGATGCCATTGAGGACAATGCCATCAGTTAATTTGCCCCGCCAAACACGCACCAGAGAAAGTTTGCCACCTTGAGGAGTGTAGAAAGTTTTTAATACTTGTGCTAGAGGATCACCTTTGATGTTTTTTAAACGACGTTCTGCTGTGGTTTCTGGTTCGGGGGCTTCTCGTAACAAGGCTTCTAATAAAGGTCTAACACCATAATCTTGTTCTGCCACACCAAAGAAAACGGGCACTACCAAATCTGCCCCTAATTCCATTTTTAAATCTTTGAGAATTTCTTCTTGGGATGGTTCGATGTCTTCTAAAAGTTCTTCGAGTAAATGATCATCAAAATTTGCTAAGGCTTCGAGCATTTCTGCCCGTGCTGTATGTTCTTCTTCTTTTAAACTTTCGGGGAAGGGAATAGGGTCAGCAGGTGCGCCTGGATGATATTGATATGCCTGTTCGCTCACCATATCAATAAAGCCGGTAAGTTGTTCCCCGTTCATGATGGGGTATTGATGCGCTACCAGGGGACGGCTAGATACTGCTTTCAGGGCGTGTAACGTTTCTAGGACGTGAATATTTGCCCGATCCATTTTGTTGACGAAGACGAGGTGGGGAATTTCCCAATCGTCTAAGAATTTAAATAGAGGGGCAAGGGTGAGAACTCGTTCGCGGATGGGTTCGCAAACTACAATTGCTGCATCGACTCCTATCAAAGCATTGTAGGTTTCTTGGGCAAATTCTACGCTTCCCGGACAGTCAATAAAAGTGAAGCGAATGCCGTTATACTCAGTGCTAGCGGCGCTGACTTCTACACTCATGTGGCGATCGCGCGACTCGGCTGCACTATCTCCTACTGTATTGCTGTCCTTAATATTGCCTTTGCGGGAAATTGCCCCTGTGACAAATAACAAGCTTTCTAGTAAAGTGGTTTTTCCACTTAAATAAGGCCCGACAATTGCAACGTTCCGCGAACCCGATTTTACTTTTTCGTTCATAAAAACCTCCCTTGCGGTAATTCATTCATAACCGCATTATTCCGTAGATATCAAGGGATAAAAAATGGTTCTCTGGAGTCAAAATTACCCCTTCTTTAATTTGTTATTATGCTCCTTTTAATCGAAAGTTAAAAAAATTGTAGCCTGTCGTAAGATTTAGCTTAAGAAAAGTTAAGCATCAAAAATTTTTATGCTAAATCAAAAACTTTTGTAAAAAACTTTTTATCAAGTAAATTTAACTGAAAGTGTTGCGAGTCAGAAAATCAATGAGATTATCATTCTTTAAATATCGCATAGCAGGGTTAGTAAGTTTAACTTTGCTGATTATGAGTATTTCCTCCCCCTCTCTTGCTCTATCTCCTCCTGTCGCCTCAAAGCTAGCACAGTCTAATCCTAAAACTGCCGTAGACTGGTTAAACCAAGGTTTACAAGCAATTCAGGCGGGAAGGGTACAAGATGCGATCGCAGCCTTTAAACAAGCAACCAAACTAGATCCAGCATTAGCACCAGCGTATTATAATCTGGGGTTAGCACTCAGACAAACGGGACAATTACAACCCTCTGCGGATGCATTTTATCGAGCGACGCAAGCCGATCCGAAATTTGCTCCAGCTTTTGCTAATTTAGGCGGAGCGTTGTTAGAAGGGAATAATTTAAAGTTAGCTAACGATTATTTGCAACGCGCCTTAGAACTCGATCCCAAACTCGGATTTGCCCACTATAACTTGGGGTTAGTACGAGAACAGCAACGAGATTGCGAAGGAGCGATCGCATCTTTTAAAAAAGCTGTGCAGTATAGCAAAAACGCACCAGAACCTCCTTACCACATCGGGATGTGTTATCTCCAACAAGGTAAACTCGATCAAGCAAGAAGTGCATTTTATCAGGCATTAAAAATTAATCCCAAGTATCCAGAAGCTTTCTACAATCTCGGCTCAATTTTTTTTCAACAAAGTAAATTACAAGAGGCATTAGAGGCTTTTAGAAAATCAGCCGAAGCTAACTCTAACTATCCCAACGCTTATTATGGTGCAGGATTAGTTTTTATGCAGTTACAGCAATATGGAGATGCAGTACAAGTATTACAATTTGCTAGAGATTTATACAATGCTCAAAAAAATCCCCAGTGGGCGAAAAATGCCGAGCAATTGTTGCAACAAGCACAAAATTTAAATTACCAACCTCGCTGAGGCAGAAAAACTTAATATTGCATAACATAAAACTATTGGGTTGACTCGCTGGTGTTGTCTGAACTTGTCCCGATTGGAAAAATGTACATGCAAAAGCGCCAGAAAAGTCGATTTTTATTTAGCGATCGCTGGCTTGATCGGCAATCAATTGTTCGCAACATGGAAGCCTTTCAAGACTTAATTGTGATTGTTTTGTGTTTGGGTTTGTTCGCCGTCATGCTAATCCAATTGTGGGGGATAGCTATCGCCCTCACGCAGCCACTAGACTATAAACACGTGACTGCAAAAATACTATTTGTGTTGATTTTAGTCGAGTTATTTCGACTATTAATGGTCTATTTGCAAGAACATAGTATCTCTGTGGGAGTGGCAGTTGAGGTAACAATAGTATCTCTACTGCGCGAGGTAGTAGTTCACGGAGCGCTGGAAATTTCTTGGGTTAATACGCTTGCAATTTGTGGTTTGTTATTTGTTTTGGGTGGACTACTCGTGGTATGCGCTAAGACACCACACATGGATTGTATGAGCGCTAACACTAAGTTTTGTCCGGTTGTGTATAGGGGAGGTAGAGAACGCCAAAACGAGTTGGAATTACAGTATTCACGTCAATGTGATGAGAATCAACCGCTTGGATAAATTGTTATGAAAATGGGGAGTGGGAGAGACGTGATTAATCGCGTTTGTACTGGGGAGTGGGGAAAATACTTTTTCTTCACTCCCCACTCCTTTGTGTGAGGCTGTATCAGAAAATTATTTTTGCAAAGTACTTCCGACGTATTGAAATATACTCTTTTTGGAAGATGAATCGCTCTTTAAGGGTGAGTATAACGTTAATTAGAAATCCTAAAAGAGGTTCAAGCAATGGTTACAAATACAGGTAACGGACAATCTCAAACAGCGATTAGCGACTTGGAGTATGATTTTGTCACCGTTTTGCAGAACAAGGCTGAAGCTGTTAAAGCTTACGATACTTACATCAAAGATGCAGAAAAAGTAGGTTCTCAACCTTGTGTAGAGTTATTCCAAAAATTGCGGCAATCTGATATTGAACACGCACAAGAGATTCGCCAACATCTACAACAAGTGCTGCAACACGGTAAGATGTAACCCAGATTTTAAGTTCGTAGGCGTAAGCCCGTTGTAGACATCGCTTCTGGTTTAGCTAAAACAAAAAGAGGCGATCTCTAAAACAAGCTATGACGCTCTCTACGAGACGCTAAAAGCGTAGCTTGCAACTCTTACAGAGTACGCGGACTCGCTAACGCTTCTCTACGAGACGCGGCGCGTAGCTTGCTTCTCCGTTCGCGTAGCGTTCCGCAGGAAAGGAGTACCTATCGGCGTTGCACTTGCTAATTAAATTAGACGCAAGGACTGCTCACTATTCAGATGACTAATTTTGAGCTGCTTGCTGTACTTGCGCCACCGTTAAATCGAGAGCCACCGCCACTTGCTCTATACTCAATCCCAATGCCAACAATCGGGGAATAGCTTCTAACTTAGCTTCCTGGCGACCTTCCTGGCGACCTTCCTGGCGACCTTCCTGGCGACCTTCTTCTAAGCCGTCTTCCTTGATTGATTGATACATCCGTGTTTTTTTGAATTCGTCGTCTATACCCAACATTTCTGCTAACTCCTCTCGGCTTAACCGGGTAAATTTGTACAACAGAATAGTCTCTATCAATTCTACAATTTGCTTGCTGGTAGATTCATCTGCCAGTTGTTGCCTTGCTTGTAAAATCAATTCTCTACCTTTGTCAACGGCTGTCTCTTCTCTTTCGATAATTAATTTAACGATCGCAACTTGCAGTGAGTTCTCCCCTGTATCTAATTCATCCAGATAAATGCGTTGCACTTGTGAACTGTCTAGCAGCAATTGATATGGTAGCCGATCGTTTGGATCTAAACTTCGTTGCGGATAGATAACAACAGCACGCCAAAAATTGACTGATTCGTTTTGACGCAAGTAAAGGAAGATTTCGGCAAAGAAGCGTCTATAAAAATTTGCATCTAATTGAAACTGAACTTCAACAAAGTAAAGTGGTTGGTTTGTAGTTTCACTTGTGGGGATGAATACCCCATCAATCCTAAAAGTAGTTTCTTTTAGCTCGACTGAAACAAATTGATATGCGTTGACATTGGCAGTCGTGTCGCCAATTATGGCAAAAAATATGCTAGGAAAAGCTTGAAATAAGCTATAAAATATTTTGTCAGTTTGCACCTAGATTTAGTCAAGGGAACATTGGATATTGAAAGTCTATCAAAAATAGTGTAACCGCATCTGTTTCAACACAAAAAAAGCAGATAGGAATAACCATCTGCTTTAAGAAAAGATTCATTCTCTAATTTACATAGATACCAACTGATTCACTGGAGCAATCCCAGCCAAATCTAAAATTGGCGCGATCGCATCTTCTCGTTTCACTGCCATCATGTGTACACCCTGACATAATTGCCGTGCTATCTGCACTTGCTCGGCAGCAATTTTTATCCCTTCTTCAAAAGGGTCTTTGGCTTTTGCCAATCTATCAATAATATGTTGGGGAATATCTACACCCGGAACACATCTATTAATAAACTGGGCATTTTTTGCTGACTTCAACAGAAAAATTCCTGCCAAAATTGGTTTTTTATAACCAGCAGCAATCGTATCCATAAACTTTTCCAGTCGCTCAAAATCGGTAATCAACTGACTTTGAAAAAACTGCGCTCCAGCTTCTATTTTCCGTTCAAATCGACTTTGTAAACCCGACCAACTTTTACATTGCGGATCTACTGCTGCACCAACAAATAAATCTAAGGCTCCATCAGTCAAGGGTTTCTCATTAAAATCAACACCTTGATTCATCTTCCGAATCAGTTGCAGCAGTCGCACAGCTTCTAAGTCAAACACTGCTTTGGCATCTGGATGATCGCCTGCTTTTACTGAATCGCCAGTCAAAGCTAAAACATTACGAATACCTAAAGCATGAGCGCCCATCAAATCAGCTTGTAAACCGATGCGGTTGCGATCGCGGCAAGCAATTTGACAAATCGGCTCTATACCATTCTGTGACAAAATCACCGACGCCATTAACGAAGACATCCTTAACACGGCGCGGCTACCATCAGTTACATTGACGGCATGAACTCTCCCCTTAAGAGTCGCCGCCATTTGAATCATGTGCGCTGGATCTCCCCCCTTTGGCGGCGCTACCTCGGCGGTAACTAGAAATTCACCTGCTCGTACAGCTCTGCGAAAGTCATTTAAACCTGTGGGGCTGTGGGTGTGATGCATAACATTAAGCTGTTCAATTTCTTAAATGGTATAACAAATCACACCTAAAGGTGAAAACTTATAGAGGAAGAGAGTAGCCTAAAGCAGCTTTGACTTGTGATAAGGTTTGATTTGCGATCGCTCTAGCTTTTTCCCCTCCATCCCGCAACACAGACTCCAAATAGCTTTTATCCGCCGTTATCGAGTGATATTTTTCTTGGATTGGTTTTAGGGACTCAATTATCGTGTCTGTCAACAATGGCTTGAATTGTCCCCAACCCATATCCTGACATTCAACTGCCACATCTTCCTTTTTCTTCCCAGCAAGCAATGTATAGAGCGTTAACAAATTATTACACTCTGGACGCGCTGGATCGTCAAAAGTCAGCCCACGAATCGGATCGGTTTTACAACGCTTAATTTTGTATTGAATCTGTTCCGGTGAATCTAGCAAACTTATCCAGCTTAACTCTGAAGGATCGGACTTCGACATTTTGCGTGTACCGTCCGCCAAACTCATTATCCTTGCCCCTTCCTTGCGAATCAAAGGGTCTGGTAACTTCAGAACTGGTTGATCTGGTTTACCAAATTGGTGATTTAACCGAGCTGCAATATCCCGTGTCAATTCCAAATGTTGCTTTTGGTCTTCACCCACTGGCACTTTATCCGCTTGGTAAAGCAAAATATCCGCTGCCATCAGCACAGGGTAATCCAATAAGCCTGCACTCACATTTTCTCCCTGCTTGACGGCCTTTTCCTTAAACTGAATCATATCTTGCAGCCAGTTTAGAGGTGTAATGCAGTTGAGCAACCAAGTGAGTTCACTGTGGGCCGAAACGTGAGATTGTACAAAGATAGTGGAGTGATTTAAATCAAGACCACAAGCTAAATAGAGAGCAACAAGGGTGTAGGTATCAGATGCCAACTGTGTTGGTTTGTGTGGCACTGTAATCGCGTGCAAATCAGCCACAAAAAGGTAATTTTCGTATTCGCTCTGACCTTCTACCCAGTTGCGAATGGCTCCCAAGTAGTTACCTAGATGGTAATTGCCGGTTGGTTGAATTCCAGAAAGAACACGTTGCTTGCCCATAAATTCCAACTTAGTTATCTCAAATCCGCGCTATGTCAAGTGGCGATGTCTGGCGACAAGTTGCTTGCGCCTACGCAAAACTCATTTAATTTTGACATTTTCCAGGTCAACTCGCCGTTATGGGATGAGAGATTTTAACTCAACTCCAATTGCTATAGAAACTTTGCTAAAGTCAGTAGACCGAAAAGTTAGTTCTGTGATTGCTCTGTGATGAATACGTGGAAACCTAATTGTTGTCTGAAAAGCTGTAATTTATGATACAGTTTTTGGAAAAAGCGTTGACAAATATTACATAAATATAACTAATGATTTGGATACAAAGGTAAGGGTAGCTCTCGCACCACAAGATTGTTCTGGTACAGTAGACCGCAACTATGGGGTAGCCTGCGAAATTTGTTTACCATCTGGGTAATTTTGGTTGATTTTTGTCGCTAATCAATAAGCCCATCTTATCATTTATCGCAGATGAACACCTTTTGTCCATTCCTCTAAAAATGGTATCATACACTACTATTTTTTAGCGATCGCAGAACTTTTAGGTCTACTGAAAGTCAGTAGATCGAAAACTTTTGGAAGTTGACGAAATAATAAGGGTTGCAGCCGTCGGTTTTGAAACTGGCAATCATAGCCAGTTGCGATCGCTCTGAAGTCCACCCAGAACGAAAGTTCTTGAAACGCAGATTAAAAGCTGATTTCGGCTCCTGGTATATCCAAGCGGAAATTAAGGACTGGTAAGGCTTCTGGAAAACTTTTCGGTCTACTGAAAGTAGGCAGACCATTTTTGGAACCACACATAGACAAGAATGACTGACCTTTTCCATATCTTTTTTCCTATCAGGAGCTGGACATGATAATGATTCCAGCTAGAATTACCCCTAGCCCAACGTATTGGTTAAGCCCAAGGCGTTCCCCAAAGAAATAATTCCCAGTAATGGTAATCAAAGCAAATCCCATTCCCGCTAAGACAGGATAGGCTGCTGAAACTGGCAATTTATCTAATGCTTTGGCGAATAGTACGACGTTGATGCCATAGAACACTAACCCAGCAATCAACCAAGGGGAAAAGAGCAATGACAGTAAGCCGGGATCTGGGGCTTCGAGGCGAGATCGTTTGAGGAGCAAATTTCCAATACAGGTATTAATGCCAGCAATGAAGACTAAACCCCATGCACTCAAAGTAAAGTTCATATCAATCAAACCTGATTAGGAAAATTGCTTGACAACCCACAATAGCTTTTCTTTCACTGGACGACGATGAGCTGAACCTGCTTTCTCTGCCGCAAGCTGGTCATAATTTTGCCTAAACCAGTCATAGCTTTCGCGGAACATTTCAGCGTTAGAGTATTTAGGTTTCCACCCCAACTCCAGTAGGGGAGTGACATCAAAGTGGAATGCCTTATGATAGGTTAGATAATGCCAGGGAGCCAAAGGACTTAGACCAAGCCAATCCAGGACTCTGAGGGTACTAATCGTTAGCCACGCTGGCAAACTTTTAACCTTTGAGTCAGTGCCTGCATATTCAATCAGATTCTCTAAACCTTGGCGGAGTGTACTGTCGCGATTTGTGCCGACATTGTAAATTCCAGGTTTGCCTCGATCTAAGGCCAACATATAAGCATCCATCAGGTCGAGAGCATGGACAAATTGGAATTGAACATTACCACTGCCAATAACGTAGACGTTTCTGCCCTCCTGAATCCATTCAAATAAAATCTGAAAAATGCCCAGTCTTCCTTCGCCAAGAATTGTACGCGGACGAATCACAATCAGTGGAAGATTGGCTCTTTCACAAATCTTACGTACAGCTAATTCGCCAGCCAGCTTTCCCTTACCATAAATTTCTATTGGGTTGGTTAGGGTTTGATTAGTAATTGGGCAAGTCTTAGGCACTCCAAAGATGGCACTGGAACTCATGTGGATGAAACTCTGTACTCCAGCTTTTACGGCTTCTTCAGCCGCAATCCGACTGCCTTCAACATTAACTTCCCAAAATTTACTACCTGACTTTGTTAAGGGAACGAGAGCCACATTGTGATGCACAACATCTACATCGCGCATAGCTGCTGCCACACCATAGCGATCGCGGATATCACAGTAAATAAACTCAATTTCTCTAGGACGGGTTGGGTCTTCCCAAATATCCAGAATTTTTACTGATTCACCACGTTCGTAAAGGCGTCTAGCAATTAAGTTGCCTAAAAAACCAGAGCCACCAGTTACAAGATGCTTAGTCATTGAGAAAGCCTACTAGGAACAGTTGTATTGAATTTTCTTTTGCGAGTTATATAAATAACTAAAATACTTTACATCTATTTCTCTAGAATTGAGAAGCTGGAATTCAAATTTGTCTTTGAGATGGTTGATTAGTAAATCACTACTATCTTTACGGACGAGGTATGAGATTGCTTTTCCATTAGTTTGTATTAGAAAAACATCATAGTTTATTATAACCTTATTCATGTCGCCAAGTATGTTCCATTTCTTATCAGTTTCCGTATACCCATACTCAGTTGCAAAATTTTCTTCAACAGTATGAAAGCTGTATTCCTCTGAGGGAAACCAAAAAACCCAATGGATATTAGGACGTTTTTCTAAAAATAAGTATTCATTATTTCTTACTTTAAAGCTATTACAAACTTTAGATTTAGCTATATCTCGATTTGTATAACCCCATAGGTCAAGAACAGGTCTGTCGATCATTAAACCAAAGGTATTGATCTCGGAAGCTGAAATTGAGAAATGATTAGGCAATATTTTTTCTGTAAGTGCTCCAGCAAATACATTGTCAGTTCTATTAAAACTATATTTGGAAGTATGATTTACTTGCTGTATTCCTTGCTGGAGGGATGTAAAAAAAAGAAAAAACATCAGGCAGATAGGTAAGAAGTGAATCTTTGTTAAGTAGTGTTCTTCTATATATAGATTAATTAATGGTTTACACCTTGTAATTGTTACTAATAACAGTAGAACTAATGTCACTTCAAAACTAAGCCAATATCTTGAATAAATATCTTCAGTAAAGTCACCTATTGTAGCTCTTGTAAAGTTATAGAATACAAAGATTAAACTAGTAAACATTGTATATGTAATTAAAATGTTAATTATCTCATTTTTTTCGAGCCAGCTATGCTTCTTAATTCCTAAATATACAAGTAATACTAAAACCAAAAATGCAACACTATTTAAAGGTGCTCCCAGCCAATTTGAGATATTGTCTAAAAACAAAGATTGGTTAAACATTGGCAGCATTGAAAGTTTAAATGATTTAAACAAAATTGGTGTTGGAATAAAATGACCATAGAATTTATAAAATAAAAATAGATATATAAGTGTAGAAAATAAAGGAAGTAAACTTATTAATATGTAATGAATTTTAGAGTAAAATATTCTTTTTCTTCTTAAAGTAAGAGTAATAGTTGCAATGTTAGTGAAAGACCAGAGAATTCCATCTGGACGAATAAGCGGCAATAAACCTGAAACCAAAAGCGAAAATATTAACTTATTTTTTAAATAAAAATAGATTGAAATTAAGAACAAAAGTGATAATAGACTATTTCCGAAGCCACTAGAGAATATTGAGATTATTGGAAAACTTAAGGAAAAGCAAGAGAGTAAAATCAGGTTATTTAAAAAGCATCTAGTTAATTTTAATTGCCAGATCACAAAAATATGTAACCATCCAAAAATCAATGAAATTAAAAAATTTCCAAGTATTAAACTAGATTGTGATTTTGCAAAAGGTGTATGGAGAAGATAATATAAAACTTCTACAGTTCCATCTATCATCATGTCTGGTGACATAGAAAATTTTCCGAAGTGATAGAGGTTATAAGGATGTTCTAAGTTTACTGCTACTTCATCGAGAATTCCAAAAGTATTAATAAAAGTCCCGATATAAATGATACTTGGAATTAATAAAGATAATAAGTTATCAATTTTATTCTCTTCTTTTTTTATTCTATACGCTAAATAAAAAAATGTTAAAGCTAATGAAACAATCCATAGAACTATACCAATGTTTTTAGATGGAAAAAGATTAAATATATCTTCTACTATCTGTATATTGCTTTGAGACTGTAATTGATAAATCATCCCTATCTCCTTAAAAATGCAATCTCATTCGTTTAACAAAAGTGTAAAATTTATCAAATATTTTATCGAATTAACAGGAAGTTTCTATTTCCTCAATGACATCCATAAAAACCACCTCATCAAATCATAGAAAGTTCCGAACATCTCGTAGAAAATCTGAATGACAAAATAGTCATAAAACCACAAGCGGCTAATAATTATTCTAGAAACTTTCTCAGGACGGCAGCCAACGGTCTGCTGTACGTTAAAACCACAAAGTCGAAACAGCAACCAACTCCGAAATAAATGTGGCGCATTGCAGTACAAAGTCACTTCTCCCAGAGGCCAAAGCCCCTGTTTTTGTAACCAAATGCGTAAAAGTCTTGCATTATCAAATGTGTCCAGATAAGCACGATCGTGGACATTAGATGGAACAAATACATTTAAATTCGGTCGCTGACTTAATAAATACTGAACAGCATACTCCTCCTCAGAGAACTCACAGCCAAAAGAATTTCCAGGTGATATAAAAATTGATTCATTAGCAGGAACAGTCTTAAGCAGTCTGTCTAAAACGGCTTCAAAATAGTCAGACAAACAACATTTTCTTCTTCCTGGTTCCACAACATAAGCTAATCCCTCAGTGACAACAATGTGAGAAACCATTAAGTTTTGATACCTCATTGTTGCTCAAATACCCACTTTAAACTCCGACGCATCCCTTCTTTTAAAGTTACCTGTGGAGTATAACCAAGCTCTCGTTGCGCTTTCAAAGTAGAGCAAACAATCGTTTTATTCATTTCTGAAAGAACATGAATTTTCTGGTGATAAAATCCAGTTTTCTGGACTAATGCATCAAGTATTAAAGCAATTTCACTGAGAAAATCTGGCAACTTTAATCGTTTATGTACGCATTTTTGGTTAAACTGTGACTCTAATAAATACTCAACCGTATCAATGATTTCATTCATCGAGTAAGGGTGTTTATCGGCAATCCAATAAATCTGACCGTTTGCCCCTTCAACGATCGCTGCAAGAATTAATCCCTGACAGAGATTATCCATATAGGCCATTGATCGCAGATTCTTTCCATCACCCACAATTGGAGCTTTCCCATCTCGGATCATTTGAAAGAAAAGTGTTTGTCGAGGTGGTTGATTTGGCCCATAGAACCACGGTGCGCGAATCAGAACAGTTTCGATTTGCCTAGCTTTTTGGCGCTCTTTCACTGCTACTTCCATCAGCATCTTAGAGCGACCATAATTCATGTAGGGATTGTAAGGCGACTCTTCATCAAATAAATGGTCAGGGTGAGGATTACAGCCACAGGGAGAGTTAGAAGAGACAACAACAGCCCGTTTAACTCCTGAGCGAATAGCAGCTTCTAGAAGATTTTTAGTGCCATCTACATTGACTTGATAAAATTCTGCCACCCGTTTCGGATGAATCATGCCTGCTGTATGGAACAAAATAGCTCCCTTAGCGCCCTGGCAGAAGCGATCGCAATCTTCAGGGTTACGCAAATCTCCAGTGACAATTTCAAGACGTTCTGAAAGTTTTTCCAGTATTGAACCATCTTGACCTGGTAGAATCAGGCAGCGAATTTGCAGATTTATTTGGGGCTGACTCAAAGCCTCACAATCTGCCAGTCCATTAACTAAAGCTTTGATTAGGCTAATCCCCAACCAACCCAGCGCTCCAGTCACCAATACTATATTTGTGCCAAAATTCATATCTCTACAGCTTTGTGAGAAACTTCAATACATTCCGGCGAGCGATCGCCATAATTGAACCTTGGGGATTCACCCCTGGTGCGGTGCATAACAAACTAGCATCAGCGACATATAGGTTCTTAAATCCATGAACTTTTCCAAAAGAATCAGTCGCACAAATGGTTTTGTTTTCACCCATTGGGCAGGAAGAAAACAGATGGATGGTCATTAGGTTGGTCAGCTTTCGGGACAAAGAATCAGGCAACTGCTTTAGATCCATGTAATGAGTTAAGCGAGATCCATTGGTGATGCTAGGATAAAGGGCGATCGCACCTGCCTCAAACAACAGTAAACATAGTTGCTGTAAGCCTTCTGACAGGTTTTTCATGTCTTCATCCGTGATCCGATAGCGAACTAACGGATCGCGATATCCAGGCAAACAGCGGACTGTACCGCAACCTGAGCCTGTAATCATTGCGTAGTAAATCGCCATCTCTTGCCAATGTTGGTTAACCTCATGGAGGTATTGGGGATGGTCGTTCATCCCCAATGCTAGGTAGGGAACAGAGCTAATGGAGCAGCCAAAGCTAAATTTTGGGGCAAACTCTTTGACTTGATGAACTGGCACTCCCATATCTGCCGAGTTTAACTGATCTGGGAATTGAGCAATCACCTTGACAGTGGGGTGCATTTGCAAAGAATTACCAATGTTGTGAGTGATGCCACTACGGCGCAGCAGGGCAGGAGTGTGAACTGCTCCACATGCGATAAAAACAGTTTCTGCTTCAATCTCTAAAGAGCCTGACGGGAAGTTTGAGGGAGAGTGATACCCTTTCACAAGCCATTTTTTCCCCTCCTGGCGAATTGACTGAACTTTAGTATTGGCAAGGAGTTGGCAACCAGCCTGCAAAGCCCGAGGGATGAAAGTTTTTGTCATGGACTGCCTAGTTCCCTTAGGTACATCTGTAGGCTTGGCGGGTTCCTCGTAGCGGAACCAGCGAGGCACTTCTATTGATTTCCATCCCAGATAAATTGCCCCTTCATGTAACTTGAGGGAAGCTGCTGGTGGTTTCCCAGGCATATAGCAGACATTAACATCCTGTTCGCAAACTTCAAAGTGCGGCAGTAAATCCTGTTGATTTAAGGCTTCTACTTCAAATTCCCGCCTCCACTTTTCTAGAATATCTGCTGGTGTACGGTAGTAAAGTCCGCTATTGACCTCACTCCCCCCTCCTACACATTGCCCCTCTGCGTACTGTATCTTAGGCGAACCCATAGTAACGGTTAGACCACTGTTGCGATATTTCTGCACCATTTCATCCAGGGAAAAAGGAGTGCAGGACTCAAGAGGTAGGTAAGAACCTTCTTCAATTAGGAGTACATCACATCCTGCCTCAGCTAACAAACAAGCCGTAATTGATCCACCAGGACCAGAACCCACCACTGCAATCTCACACTGAATGTGTTGCTGAGGATTGGTAATAACTTTGTGACTCAAACACTCAGGCATACAGTTTACTCAGTGACAATATAGGTTGTACTTGTGTAGTAGCTAAATAAAACTAAACTTTCATAAAAACGAATCAAGTCTCGACAAAAAACAATGGGAGAGCGCCGCCAAGATTGGATTTGAAGCCACCGAACTAAAGGGGGCGATCGATGGAATAAAGCGCCTCCCTGAACGATTCCCCACATATCAAAAATCAAGGTGAGAACGACGATGGGCAATTGTAGGAAGTCAGACATCCGGCTATGTTGTTGCAAAACAAAACGCACAACCTCGTTATGATGAAAAGTCAATGTTGAATTTGCTGGTTCACAACGCTGATCAATAATTGAGTAGCAGAGTGCGGAAGCAGTGTTTTGGAAGCTCAAACCCATAATCTTTTCAAGTCTCACTGGCAAGAATTTCTCAAAATTGATTAATAAAACTTTGCTTAAGTCAATTCAATAAATGTATTTTAATTTATTGAGCTTATCTCTCAAAAAAGTTTATTAGATAAGTCCATAATGTTTAAGCAATAAAATCATGAAGACCGTGATTACCCAACTGATAACAGTTAGTAGAATTGGTATATCTGTCAATAAAACTTCTTCTGGTCGCTCGGTGTGTTGTCCTTGTCCTAACTCATTTTCGGTTCCAGAAACAATATCTTTTGGATCACTGAGCATCTGATAACGGAAAATGCCATACAAGACAAAAGGAATTGTCAGCATCATCCAAGGTGTTGTTGCACCGCGTACTATAGGTCCAGCACTCCAAAGGGCATAGCTCATAAATGCACCAGTGGTCACTGTACTCTCCATTCGACTCAAGAGCGGCAGGGAGTAACATTTAAGAACAGCGCGAGTTTTTCCACCCCATATTTCAGATAACCTCAGTTCTGCTTTACGCTTCTCAATCCCTAAAAACAGAGCCAGCATCGCTGTGCATAATACAAACCATGCAGATAGGGCCATCTCAGTTGCCGCAAAACCAGCATAGGCTCGTAGTACAAATCCTGTAGCGATCGCTACGATGTCCAAAATAGGGATGCGCTTCAGCTTCAAGTTATAGGCAATTTGCAAGAACACATAACCAGTGAGAGTGATTCCCAAAGCAGGCGATCGTAGCCAGCTGATACTCAGCGCGGCTCCCAGCAGAACCATTGATATGGCTACCGCAGCCGGAATACTAATTAATCCGGCTGCGATCGGGCGTTTGCATTTGATAGGATGTTGGCGATCTGATTCGACATCTGCTATGTCATTGATTAGATAGAAGCCACTAGAAGCACAGCAGAACAAAACAAACCCCAATAAACACCCAAGAATTGATTGCCAAGTTAAATTAAAAGCAAACAAGGGTGCGGCAAAAACAACCAAGTTCTTAGTCCACTGGCGGGGTCTGAGAGCAGTTAAGTAAAATAATTTTGTACTACTAATTCCTCTTTTAATTCGAGCTTGTTCCGGGGCGGATTTGGGACGAACCATAATTTCTAATTTACTCATATGGCTGCTTAAAAATATTCGTCTAAACTGAAAATCGTTGAAGCAATTTTCAAGCTAAGTTCACAAAAATGAGGTTATTTTGAGGATGAAACTTTTGAATTTTTAGACTACTCTATGGTAAGTTGTTATCTTGAGTTTACAAACGCATTATTAACAAATAAATAAACCATAATATTTAAGTTCTGTGCTGGTTTTCCTGCCAAACTTAATTCCATTTATCGATTATTGATAAATTAACTGAAAAATAAAGTTATAATCTCAATGAGAAATCATTATCCCAAAGTTCGTGTCCAGAGGGATATGGGGTTTGTACTCGTTTTCCAAAAAGTTTCTCCCACCATCGAAAGGGATGAGGAAGGGTTGCAACTTAGATACTAGGACAGCCCACAAGCCATGCTCCTAAAATGTCTGTGTGACGACTATCACCAATAACAACAACTTGTTTGGGTTCAAGCTGCATCTCATTTAATGCCTTACGAAATGCAAAAGAAAACGGTTTCCTTGCTGGATTGATAATTGGGATATCTAGACGATTGGACCAAGCTTTGGCTCGACATTTACGCTTACCGTTGGAGAGGATAAAAAATTTAAAATCCTGCAATTTGGCCTGTTTGACCCAAGCTTCAGCACCAGGAGATGTGTAATGATCGTCCTCAGAAACAATTGTGTTGTCTAAATCGAGAATGATACCTTTAATTCCAACATTTTTTAGTAGATCAATGTCTAAATCAGCCAATCTATTTAGTTGACAAGGAAAAGTGGATGTACTTAGAGATTTTATAAAAAAACTTTTTCCTATCTGTATTAAGGCGTGAAGAAATGAGAGAATTGAGAATAACAGCTTTGTTGAATTTGACATACCTAACTACCAAAAGCTATAAATACCCGAAAAACTTATTCGATTTATCCTCAAGTTTTTAGCCAGAGAATTGCAAAAGGGGTTTTTACAAATCCAGCTAAATCCAAAAATTAAGTACCATATTAGCAATACTCAAATAGCAAAAATTATATTACTTTTGAAATTGAAAAATTCAAATATTTGTTTATATTTTTTAGAAATAATTTCAGCAGGAGTAATAGTTATATCTTCCTAATTTGGTTTCTTCTCACCTCTACACCTAACTATAATGACAATATATATAATTTAGCAAGCGATAATTAATAGAGAATTCTTATCAATAACTTGAGGAGCTATCAATTTCAAGTGGTTTAAATAATTTATAACTTTTGATAGATGTTAAAGTAAGAATTTAGGTTATGAAGATTGGCAAAAAAGTATAAAGTATCACAATCATCAACCAAGCTTATTATTCTCGCCAGTTGTTAATTTAATGCAGCCCACTCGTCGGCGGAGTCCATTTATAAGTACATGCAGCCCAGCAAGCATCTCTTTACATAGTTTGGTTTTTTCGCGCCGACTTACTTAACGCTCTTTCATCACTCTCTGAAGAGAGATTTTTCAAACCTTGTAGGCAATGTCATCTATCTAAAGATTGAAATTAATAAGTTTAGATGATGAATTGTATTTTTTTTGATAGGAAATTACTATGACGTATATATTGCTAAAGCCACTTATTCTTAATAATCTAATCAAGATTAAATGAAAATTAGTTGCAACAATTTCGATATTTATTTTATTTATCCAAATATAAATCACTATTTTATTGTCATAGTGATAGCATCTGTATATTAGGGTTGCATCTAAACTGATAACAAATAAATTTTGACGAAAAGTACTTTAGCCGTTTTGCAATTGAGTTAACAATAATCATTCAGCTAAACTCTTAAATTAAACTTACTTGTTTGCCAAACCCACCTGTCCTCCAATTAGCCCCAGAAATCCAGTTCCAAAATGCTGAATCTCTAAAAAGCTTGCTTGTTCCGGCGAGGTTTTGTAAATTCGGAATGTCTTCATAATTCCTAAAGTAGCAGCACTTTCTAAAGGGCCAACAAAACTAATATCTCGGTCAAGAAAATAGGTTTGATTAGTCCAGTGAGCCATTTGATTTGCATTTAAAAAGTAGCAGCCTGCGTGAGGATTGAGGGCACGACGAAAGGTAATTGGTGTATTCAAAATTGTACCTTTGAGTTCCTGTTGTTCCTGAACATTTTGAAAAGGAGCAGTTACTCGTAAAGCCAAATCCCCATCAATATAAGCTTTGTGAACCAAACCGTGGGAAGAGATTTCATAACGATTTGGCTGGAGCAAATTTAAATCACCCGTTTGTTGGGTAAACCAGTTTAATTTTATAAAAAACCAAGGGTCATGAATAATTAAGTCATCTTCAAGAAAGCAGTAATAATCATACTGACCGAGACAACTTTGCAGAACAGCTTGACACTCAAACCCCAAAAGTAGAGGCTCTGCATTGCTAGAATGATGCTTATATAAATGGGGTGCTAAGGGAAGCTGATTCAGAAGATGATTATCTTGAGTTGTACAAATAACAATATCTAGTTCGTGAGACTGTGGCTGATTAGCAGGAAAAGCTAGTCGTTGAGCAATATTGATAATACTTTGAGATTTACCAAATAATTGGTGTAAAGCGGTAATACTTTTAGTTAACGCCTCCAAACGGGGTTGTGGGTCTTTGCGTTGGGAAGCATGACGACCCTCATTGCTAGGTTTGAAAAAATGGGCAATGGTAAAAATAATTCGCATTTTACATATCGCTTTTATCTTTATTTGTCATATCATGTCCGTATAATTTAGTTATGATTTCCAAAGTCATTGCACCCCACCCCCAGCCCCTCCCCGCTCTTCGGGAGGGGAGACAAAGCATAGCTTTGGCGGGGTGGGGTTCTTCAGGTTTAATAAGTAATTTAGCGGACATGATATCATTTATCATTGGTCATTTGTACTAACTTAGTCGTTGGTGCAGCCTCTTCAAGAGTTGTATTGGTCATTTGTCGTTTGCTCTCGATCAATAGCTAATGATTAATATACTTCTTGCAAAAGTCTTTATTTTCATGCTTTTATTTGCACCTTTGCTTCAAGCAAAAATGTTTATGCAACTTACAAATGACAGATGACCAATGACCAATGACCAATGACTAATTTTTGCCAAATCCTTTAGAACTTGGACGCTTTTTCAAACTATCAGAAGTTTTACCAGCGAACATCCATTGCAAATGCTGTGGTAATAGTTTCGCCAAATCATAACGCTTCAAAATAGTCTCTCGTGCATTCGCACGAATTGCTTTCATCTCTTGAGGATTATTCAGCGCCTCTTCAACCCGATTAGCAATATTCTGGGGAGAAAAGAAATCTACCAGCAGTCCATTCACCCCATCCTGTACAACCTCCAAGACTGGGGAAGTCTTAGAAGCGATTAGTAAACATCCTGCTGCCATTACTTCTAACATTGACCAAGATAATACAAAAGGACGGGTTAAATAAACATGGGCAGAAGAAGCTTGCAAAACCTGAAGGTACTCATTGTAAGGAAGCCTATCTGTAAAGTGCAGCCTCGATAAATCTAAAGATAATTTTTCTAGCATTAATTGTTTATAAGTCTGACCATCGGGGAGATTTTTACCATAAGCAACCCGGTCTTCTCCGACAACTACCACGTGGCATTTAGGTCGTCGCTGCTGAAGTAGCGCTACCGTTTCCATAAACTGCGGAAAACCTCTATAAGGTTCCATTCCTCGTCCTACATAAGTTACCAACTCTTCCACATGAGAAAGATCCAGATTTATTCTTGGTAAAACTAACTTTGCGCCTAGTTTGGGAACAAAATAATTGGTATCAACACCATCATGAATGACAGTGAGTTTGCTATGGTATTCTTTGGGAAACTGCTGACGCTGCCAATTAGTTGGAGAAAGACCGCGATCGCAGCTATATAAATCAGTTAAAATCGGTGCATTTTTCACGCGGATACGGCATTCATCATCAGCATTTAGCGGATCGTTGGGATCGAAATCTGCATCGGAACCGTGAGCGTGATAAAACCACTCGAAATAACACAATAATTCTGCTTTGGGGAAAACATCTTTCATAAATAAAGTCGGCCCCCAACCAGAATGACCATAAACTATATCTGGAAAGAAACCCTCAGATTTTAATTTTTCTGCCACGCGATAGACAGCCTGAGCGGTGAGAACAGCATTTTCCAGATTACGAACGTAGTGATGGGTTTGGGGAGCCGCTTCACGAGAAGGAGTATAAATAGCTTTGAAAACGCCAGGTATTTCCCCTTCCCGACGATTTGTCCCAAAGACGACTTGGCAATTAGGATCTTTACCTAAAACTGTTGCTAGGTTGCGAAATTGTGAGGGGAAATTGGGATGTAAAAATAAAACTTTCATTGGAATAATCTTGATTAAATTATTGCCAGATAAAATAAATTAAGACAAGCTGCTTAATATTATAAGATTATTTATCACAACTTTTAGCAAGTAAATTTAGATAAATGGTTGCCCGGAAATGCGAAAATAATCGCAAATTCGTGTTATGACCATGAAATTTATTGGCATTGATTTAGGCTGGCGATCGCAACCAAGTGGATTGTGCTGTTTAGAATGGATAGATGGACAACTACAATTACTCGATCTAGACCGCAAAGATGCCATTGCAGATATCCTCACCTGGATCGATCAAAGCGTCCAACCAGATGAACCAGCCATCATCGCTGTAGATGCACCTACCCTTATACCCAACGCTAACGGGAGTCGCCTCCCCGACAAACTCAGCCACAAATACTTTGGCAAATATCATGCAGGATGCTACCCAGCTAATCAAAACCTACCCTTCGCAGAGCGCACCGTCAACTTTGGCTTAGAATTAGAATCACGTGGCTTTGCACATGCACCCACCATAGAACCGCAAAAACTCAGCAGATATCAAATAGAAGTCTTCCCCCACCCAGCAATCGTTAACCTATTCAACTTAGAACGCATCCTCAAATACAAAAAAGGACGCCTCAATGAGCGCCGCCTAGAACTAATCAAACTCCAAAATTATCTTCTCGATATCCTCCCCTCCTTCTCTCCTCCTCTGCGTTCTCTGCGCCTCTGCGGTTCGTTTATTCCAGAAATCCCCACCACAGGCGCAGCCCTCAAAGCAACTGAAGATAAACTAGATAGCTTAATTTGCGCCTATGTTGCTGCATACTGGTGGTACTGGGGAGAACAACGTAATTTAGTATTAGGCGATCGCACCACTGGCTACATTATCATTCCCCAGAGAATATTATCCTAAAATTGTAATATCTTAAGATTTAACTCAAGGAGTTTTTATGCAAGGAGTTAGTTCTAATTTGAGTTTAAAACAACTTTATGAAATTGATGAGCATCTCTGGTTAGAGGAAACAATCAAACTCTTGAAAGCTAACCATTTAGAAGAATTAGATTTAGAAAACTTAATTGAGGAGCTAGAAAATTTAGGTCGTAGAGACAAAGCTAAAGTTGCTAATTTATTAGAACAAATTATTAGACATCTTTTGCTGCTGCAATATTGGACACAAGAATATCAATATAATTCGGGACATTGGAAAGCAGAAATTAGAAGCTTTAGGAATCAATTAAAACGTAACTTGACAACTAATTTATATCAATACTTAGACAATGCATTAGCATCAATTTATGATGATGCTTTAGGGTATGTAATTGAGAAAACTGAGGGTAAACTAGATAACTTCCCTCAATATTGTATTTATACCTTAGAACAGCTATTAGATATTAATTATCTACCTGAAAAATTGTAAAATAAAAAGCGTTGCCTACGGCGGCAAGCTACGCAATTAAATTTCTGATTTAATCTGCTTCTTGGCCAAATAGTGTTCATCGAGAGCGCGTCTTAGCATCATTTTAATCACAGCTTGACGGCTAATATTGAGTTCGGTTGCCATTTTGTCGAGTTCGTTGAGCATCGGACTAGGAATTTCAAGGTTTGTTGTGACTATATCCTGTCGTCTTCGTGAGGTCATTTGACGAGGTGTTCCGACTCTTGTTGTCGTGGAGTCAAAATAACGATCAACCACTTCCTCTCCCTTCGCAATTTTTTCTTCAAGTTCTTCAATAGAAATATTGTTCATAGATTTCTCTCTCCCGTCTCGTACTTTTCCAATAAGTAATTAACCAAATATATTCCCCTTCGCCGTCATAACGAACTTCGTAAATGACCGACAAAAGGGTGTTTCCCAGAAATCCAATAGCAATAAATTGTTCTGGATCATCTGGTTTTATTCGTTCTACATAGTCGCCTGCTAAAATAGTAGCGACCTCTTCCAAAGAATATCCCCTATTTTGCTTAAGAAGCTGACTTTTCTGATTATCCCAGTCAAATCGCATTTCCCTTATAATTCCTCATCATTCTAGCAATAATTATTTTTGAGATGTGACTGCATCGCACAATAAAAGGCGTTGCTCAAGTTAAATCAGCAACGCCTATTCTTGAGTATTCAATAATTACTCAGCACTCTTATTCTGCCCAAGCAATCAACCTTGGTTCATAAGGATTAGCCAAGTGTGGATTTTTCGGCAATACACGCAAAGACAAGCCTTGTAAACCAGAAGCGGTATAGATGATATTACCAGTGTAAATACTCAATTGCTGTCCATCTTCGCCTTGGTAATCCATCACTACTGGCACAGCGTTGACAATCTCACCATTGGCATCGATCGCACCTTGATATAACTCCACCTGCACATCATCATTGGTTAAAGTCGCCAAGTCAACCTTGGCTTTGACAGCAACGGTTTGGTTAACCTCAATGTCGTCTGAAGCTGCCGATACGTCAACATCTTTGATTCTGATATTGAACCAGTGTTCGCTCAGTTTTTCTTTCCAAGCAGCTAGTTCTTTCGCTGGGGCATAGTTATCAACAGTCAGAGTATGATAGCGATCGCTAGCTGGGAAATAAGCCCTTTGTGCATATTCTCCTACCATCCGCGCTGTATTAAAGAACGGACAATTCAACCGAATTGCATCCTTCATTTTGGCAACCCACGGACGGGGCAAACCATCAGTATCCCGATGTTCATAAAATAGCGGTACAACTTCCTTTTCTAACAACTCGTAGAGAGCATTTGCTTCTACTTCATCTTGGTAGTTAGGATCGTCGTAATTCTCTCCATGTCCAATTGCCCAGCCTGTGCGGACGTAATCAGCTTCATCCCACCAGCCATCTAGCACACTTAAATTTGGCAAGCCATTCATTGCGGCTTTCATGCCACTAGTACCAGAGGCTTCCCGTGGACGACGCGGTGTATTTAACCAGATATCGCAACCCGCAACCATCAACCGCGAGATGTGAATGTCGTAATTGGGAACAAACACTACCTGTTTTTCTAGATGCTGTTCGCGGATAAAGTGATTGATATCGCGGATCAGTTCTTTACCGGGTATATCCTTGGGATGTGCCTTACCAGCAATCACAAATTGCACTTTCCGGTCTTTGTTAGCCAACAGAAGCCGCTTAATGCGATCCAAATCGCGCATCCAGAGGGTAGCGCGTTTGTAGGTGGCAAAGCGACGGGCAAAGCCAATGGTGAAAGCGTAAGGATCTAAAACTTCTTGGGCTTGGACAATTTCGGAAGCGGAAGCGCCGCGATCGGTCAAATGCTTGACCAAATGCTCTCGCACATACAAAACCATATCTAAGCGGCAGCGTTCGTGATTGCGCCACAACTCCTCATCAGGTATGGCGTCCATCCGATCCCACAATTGGCTATCTGGTGGTGCTGATGACCAATTTGGGCCGAGGTAGCGATCGTACAATTCTTGAGTCGATTTCGCCACACAACTGCGAGCATGGACACCGTTGGTAATTGCTGCGATCGGCACTTCCTCTACTGGCACTTTCTGCCACAAACCCTGGAACATTTGCCGCGACACCACACCGTGGAGTTGGGCGACACCGTTAGAAAATGTTGCCATTTTCAGCGCCAGCACCGCCATACTGAAAGGCCCAGATAAATCGCCTGTATTCTCGCGTCCCAGTCCTAAAAATTGCTCTTTGGGCAACCCAAATATCTCTGCATAGTACCCCAGGTAGTGCAGCATTTTGTCGGGAGCAAACAAGTCAATTCCTGCTGGTACTGGCGTGTGGGTGGTAAAGATATTGCTGGAAGCGACCACCTGTGTAGCTTGGACATAATTCAGTCCCTCTTCCTGAATCAGCAAGCGGATGCGTTCTAGGGCAGAGAAGGCGGCGTGGCCTTCATTCATGTGGTAAGTGGTAACTTTCAGCCCCAAAGCTTTGAGCATTTGCACACCACCGATTCCCAGCATGATTTCCTGGTGGATACGCATATCGATGTCGCCACCGTACAGCTGGTCTGTAATGTCGTGGTCGTAAGTATTGTTCGGTTCAATATTGGTGTCCATCAAATACAGGGGGACTGTTCCTACCTGTACGCGCCAAACTCTGGCATATACCTTGCGTCCTGGATAATCTACCGCAATCCGCAGTTCAGAACCATCGGCATTGCGCTCTAGATGCAAGGGCATATTATAGAAATCGTTGAGCAGGTAGCGTTCTTGCTGCCAGCCATCAGCATTGAGATACTGGGCAAAGTAGCCTTGCTGATAGAGCAAACCTACACCCACAAGTGGTAAACCCAAGTCACTAGCAGATTTGAGGTGATCCCCCGCCAGAACGCCCAAACCTCCAGAATAGACGGGCAAACAATCTACAAGTCCAAATTCCGCCGAAAAATAGGCGTAGCATTCTTTGGGTTTCTGCTCCCGTTGTTTCTGATACCAGGTGCGCTCTTGCAAATAATCGTCTAACTGACGGTCAGCTCGATCCATTTGCGCTAAAAAGCCTTCATCTTCGACAACTTCTAGAAGCCGCGATTGAGAGATTGTACCCAACATTAACACTGGGTTATGATGGCTAGACTCCCACAGGTCAGAGTCTAAGCGACGAAATAAATCTTTAGTATCAACGTTCCAATCCCAGTGCAAGTTATATGCCAGCCGCCGTAGTGGTTCGAGTCGCGGCGGTAGTGAAGGAGATACGTTAAATGTACGAATTGGCTGCATAAGTTGGCAAAACTCCAAGTTTAGCTATGGTTATTGTTTACTCTCTTTACCAATGTTGCCAATTCTTTATACTGTAGTTTGTGAAAAAGCGATGACTTTGTTAAGCATTGAGAATTATTTTTAACCTCGTTGCTAAAGTTTACACCAAGGTGTTTCTAATTCTATGCCTTACTCTGAGCCATGTACTTGGTATATTAAAATTTAATCATTGACTGGTATGTATCACTTAAAAAAGTTTAATTTTGAATAAATAATTTATATTTATTTTAGTATTGCTTCCGGGGATCAATTGGAGATTCTTGACTGAGGGTGAAAATTCCCCATAGCTGTGTCCAGTAAAGTGAAATTTTTTAATTATTTTTTAATAAAATTGCGCTGTCAAAGAAGACAGTCGCGATAAAACGAGTTTCAAAAGCCAAGCATGAAAATCTTCTAAAGACTGGGATTTATACTCAGCACTCAGCACTCTCAAGCCAGGAGGCAGAAAGGAAACCCCATAAATAATTAATCGGATGAAAACCCTACCAAGCAATTAACCAAGAAAAGCGATGCCTGCGGTAAATGCTCGCCTATGGTAACTACTTGGTATGAAATATTTTCACTAAATCAGGGAAATAACTTATAAAGGTGTTATTTTATGCACCTAGTGAAGGCTGATCTTTAGTGTTTTTTGTCATTGTCAGAGCTACAGCTGCTGCATAAGCGAGTTCCGCTGCCATTTGATAAGCTAGTTTGATACTTGATGAAGTGTCCTTGGCTTTAGGAGATGGGGAAGCTTTTTTTCGGCGCGACTCAAGTTTTACATCACCTGCTGCGATCGCTCGTTGTAAAATGATCCAGGCATCTAGGTCTTCTGAGTCATAATTACCTTGAAGCTGCGATCGCAGTTGATCATCGGCTACAACACTCAGATAGCCGATAGTTAGAGCTTCTTCTACGATTTTTTTAATTAAAGCCATAATTTGAACCAAGTATGTGAGTTAAAACCGATACCTCAATTTGGGAAATTAGATGTTTTTTTGTAGATTTATCCTCGAAACTAAGCTATTTTTAGCTTTCTTTTAATAAAATTTATAATGAGTAGTACCAAGCACGCATCACCCGCTTGGCTCACCCATTCGGGTGATTTATAAATTTTTAGATACTTTTAGATACAAGTAATAAAAAAGAGAAAAATTTTCAGCTACTTTGGCTTTTTAACGAAGAGGGTGTCACAAGTATAGTAGATATCATTCTGAGTTGAACCCCCAATTATAAAATAGTAATCGATAGAAATATAGACCAAAATGCCAATAACTACTTACAGCATTTTTAAATCTCCCTCCTTAATGGATGCTATCTAAGTGTATAAAAATATTTCAGAGTAGCGTAGGCTTTGCCCGCCGTAGGCATAGCTCTAGTAAAAAAGTTAACTTATCTCCAGTATTATCATCAACAATAAATCTGGAAATCAACTTATTTAATGAGAGTGTTCCACTAAAAATAAAATGTGTTATCGTTGAAAACAATTGTTATTAAAAACCATTCATGTCATTACAAACGTGAATTGGCTAGTCTGTAAATCATCCGTGTGCAACATGATTGGAGCAGCATACTCTAGAAATTCGTTGCAAGAAAGCCGTCATAGCAGTCGGGGAAGCGCTTACTTGTTTGCACCGATGGTTAACTTCAATGTGATGGCTGATGTGGGAGATAATCCACCCTAATTGGATTTTATTTGGGCACAAATACCCATATAAATCCAACAATAATTACATTGTCATGCTAGGCAGAAATTTTATCTAAACTTTGAATATAGTCTAGTTAAATGTATTTTTTGTTGCAAAATAGCTTGTGAAACTGAATTGTTTCAAAAGACTAAAACCGCTTGAGAGCAAATAGCTTCAAGACAAACAACACTATCCCTATTTACTTTAGGAGTGCTGTTAGCGGTAGCAAGCTTTTCAAATTTGCCAGAGAACCAAAATAGTAGTCTATCTAAATCAGCAAATTTTCCATCAGACAATTTAAAAGTCTGAGTTTTGAGCCGGCAATGCACTGAAATTGTTTTGTTAATTGATTTTGTGAAAAATAAGCCAAAGTTTTACGTGCATATAGTACAAAATCTGCTAGCGACTTAACGTAATTGTGCATATTACTTGAGTAAGTATACACACCTAACCTCAAGAATTGCTTGCATAGTCAAAGCCAGACTCTGGTTTTTCAAATGTTGGAAAACCATCTAAAAATCTTGGGGAATTTTGGTGATACTGCTACCTTCGCTCATGTATTAATACACACGGAGCCTATTGGTATTGGCAAAAGATTAGCATACAGCAAAAACAACTTGAAACACTGTCAACAACAATTGATTAAAGAGATATGTAGCCATGCAGAACGAGCAATATTTTTCCAAATTGCAGCGCGTGCAAGAACTTTTAGTAACTACAGTGTTAGCAGATATTCCAACACTTCTTCTTGGCCCAAAGTTGCGTAATTTAGGATATCGTAGTATTTTTGCCCAGATAGGCAGCCCCGTGTATATTCAAAATGGTGTTGAATTTAACGGTACTTCTTGTATTGAGATCGGCGCAGGAGTCTATATTTTCAAGGGTGTGCGAATAGATGCGAGAGGACACAAAAATAATAGAATTCATGTAGGAAATAGAGTCGCAATTGAGCGTAACGTTGATATCGGGTCTTTGGAAGATACGTGTATACATATTGATGAAGACACCTTCATTGCTCCCAACGTGTCTATTGAGGGGCCAGGAGACATTAAAATTGGTAAACATTGCATGATTGCTGCCCATTCAGGGATATATGCCAATAATCATAATTTTGCCGATCCGATGGAGCTGATTAAATACCAGGGTGTTACTCGCAAGGGAATTGTGATTGAGGATGATTGTTGGCTAGGACATGGAGTAACAGTATTAGATGGCGTGACTATCGGCAAAGGCAGTGTTATTGGTGCGGGAGCAGTTGTTAATCGAGATATTCCTCCTTTTTCCGTTGCTGTAGGCATACCTGCACGAGTAATTAAAAACCGAATTGGCAAAGATATAGCAAAAGTTCAAGCTGAGAAATAGGGGATTGGGGATTGGGGATTATTTGCTGTAACCTGTAACCTGCAACCTCTACCCTTTTTGTTGGGAAACCTTTGCCATCAGTCAACGTCAGAAGAGTCAATAGTCCTCTGAGTTATTTCTTAGGGTCATCTAAAAGTCAGACAACTGATATCTTGCACTATTCTCAATAAGCGTAGGATAGGATAGACACTGCTAGTACCCAGCCCCCAATCTCCAGTCCCCAATCTCCAGTCCCCGAAGTCCTCTAAAAAAGGGACGAGATTTGGGTAATATAAAGTAGCTATCTTTTCTGCATTGCAGATACTGAAAGAAAAGCTTTCTTTGTTTTACCCGTTGGAGATATTTCTATGCTGACTTTAAAAATCGCTGTTTATATTGTTGTTGCCTTCTTCGTAACTATCTTCATCTTCGGATTTTTGTCGAACGATCCAGCTCGTAACCCCGGCCGTCGGGACTTAGAGTAAGAGGGCGATAAATCATCCGCGACTTTGGAAGGCGGAAAATACTAAACGCCACGGAAACTTACTAAGCGAAAATTTAGTAAGTTTCTTCCTCCAAGTAGCTTGCTGTAGGTAGCAGAAGGCGACAGTCGGAAGGCAAAATGTATGTTTAATCCTTCCCTTTGTCATTTGGCTGTTTGTTAGCCCGATTTTGCTCACTTATGCTTCATCCAGTTCTGCCACCTAATCCGCCTCCTATCGTTGAATCTTTACAACCTGTAAATCCCGCCTCATCTGCTAGTCATACAAAGTTTCTTTCAGGTGTAGATACTGGAATACACGAAAAGACAGACAAATCCAAGCAGCCCAAGAATTTGGCTCAGTTGGCAATTTCGGGTAACACTAAGAGCGATCCTTTATTGTCAACTCCGATCGACTCAACTCAAGATGACTTGGTAGTTGCCAAAACTTCTTCTGTACCTCATTCACCAGAAACCTTTCCACCAGAAAGTTCCCCACTCCCCGGTTCTGTAACTGCTGGGCTTTTGGGACAGCCGGTGGTTGTTGGTTATCCCACGCAGGAGGTTACAACCTCTAATGGCCAAGTTAAAGAATACACAAAGACAAGTCCGAGCGTCGAACCCCGCCACTCGGAACTTCTTCTGATGTCGGCACTGCGTAAACGGGAGATGCAAAGAGAAACTGCGGCCTTGCAAAGAAAAGTTGGAGCGGAGGCTTTAGACCAAGACGCAAAAGATGAGCCTGCTCAAAAACTCAGTCAGCGATGTCTGACGACAAGCTGCTTTGCATCTACGCTAAATCCAAACTCTAATGGTGGAGAAAAACCAACCTTTTTGGACTCTTCTAGCTTTACCTATAGAGTTTCTCCAAGCCCCGTTGTCGCCCAATCTCAACACCCTCTTCAAATTGCCCCAACTGTCACCAACAGCAACAAGTTAGGCAAATCCAAAGCAGAAATTTTAGCTGAGAAGTTAACTCAACAAAAACAGCAACGCGACCTTACTGCACAACAGTCTCTAAAACAAGACAATATCTCTGTATCTGCTGCCGATCTAGCACCGAGTTCTCAATCAGTACAAAATTTTATAACATTTAAATCTCGTAAGCCCACAAACCAACTCTCAGTACCGATCACTGTAGAATTTAAGTCCCAAGTCCAGCAACAAAGCCAAGTCCCAACGCCTACACCACAAGTAAATACCACTCAGCCACAAGCTCAACCATCTGGTACAACTGCGCCAGCTACCACACCGCCAGCCGGGCCAAGAATTGTAGAAGTCACTTCAGATCGGCAAGAGTATGACGAGAAACAGCGAATTATTACAGCTGTAGGTAATGTAATTGTGCGATTTGATGGGGCGGTGGTGGATGCCGATCGCTTACAAGTCAATTTGGACAACTTGATCGCTGCGGGAGAAGGCAACGTAACCTTAACACGGGGCGATCAGATACTACGTGGACAACGCTTTACCTATAACTTCGTTCAAGATCGTGGGGAACTGGAAAATGGTAGAGGAGAAATTTACGTACCTTCAGCACAAACAGATTTTGCTTTTTCACCCACGGCTGTAAGTACTGGTGGAGTTTCAAAACGTCCACCCAGCGATCGCATTAGAGCCAATCAACCCCTTTCCGGTGTCAGCAGCCCTGGAGGAATTGATGTGACATTTGGTGGTCAAGCAGGCGCTACCAACATACCAGCACCGAAATCAGGGGGTGTAGTCAATCGGCTTAGATTTGAAGCCGAACAAATTGACTTTTATCCGCAAGGTTGGCAAGCAAGCAATGTCCGCATCACCAACGATCCTTTTTCGCCGCCTGAATTGGAATTACGTGCAAATACAGTAACTTTGACACGAGAATCACCCTTGGTAGACCGCATCAGGACACAGGGGCAGCGTTTGGTATTGGATCAAAAAGTCTCCTTACCAATTCCCCTGAATGAGCGTACTATTGACCGCCGAGAGAGGGACGTTTCACCTGCAATAGTCTCCCCCGGCTACGATGGAAAAGATCGGGGTGGTTTGTATGTTGAGCGTGGCTTTCCAGTAATCGATACAGAGCAGACACGCTGGACGATTACGCCTCAGTTATTATTACAGAGAGCTGTGCAAGAAGGCACGGGTGACTTAGGCGCACTGTTTGGTGTGAAGACCAAGATAAATTCTGTTTTGAGTCCACGGACGATAATTCAGGGAACTGGGGAGTTAACTAGTTTTAACTTGAATGATGTGGAAGAGAATTTGCGAATGAATTTAGGAGTGCGCCAGACATTAGGTACTTCTCTTCCCCACACATTGAATGTGCAATATAACTACCGCGATCGCCTCTATAACGGTACTCTGGGTTTTCAAACTGTCCAGAGCAGTTTTGGCGGCATTATTAGCTCTCCTGTGATTCCTTTAGGAAAAAGTGGCATCAACCTCAACTATCAGGCAAGTGCCCAGTATATTGATGCCAACACCGATCGCCAAGACTTGTTAGAACCAGTACGGGAAAACGATCGCATTTCACTTGGTCGTTTACAAGGCAGTGCTACCCTCAGTAGAGGGCTGTTGCTGTGGCAGGGAAAACCATTACCACCTACTGCTACTGAGGGATTACGATACACCGCTACCCCTGTAGTTCCTTACTTGCAAGCGATCGCTAGCCTTACAGGCACTACCAGTTATTACAGCAATGGTGATAACCAAAGCACTCTAATTGGTACAATTGGCTTACAAGGGCAAATTGGTCATTTTTCTCGACCTTTTTTCGACTATACCGCCTTTAATATTAGTTACTCTCAAGGCTTAAATAACGGATTATCACCCTTTTTGTTTGACCGCTCCGTTGATAACACAGTATTGACTGCTGGAATATCACAGCAAATCTACGGGCCTGTTCGTTTAGGCTTTCAAACATCTGTTAACTTAGATACTGGTAAAGAAAGTAGCACCGACTACATTTTGGAATATAGCCGTCGCACCTATGGCATTACCTTACGTTACAATCCGGTGCTGGAGTTAGGCGGCTTCAGCATCCGAATTAGTGATTTTAACTGGGGTGGCGGCACCGATCCATTTTCGGAAATTAAGCCAGTAGTGAACGGCGTGCAACAGGATAATTAGTCTAAGGACTGGGGACGACTTGACAGGCGATCGATCGCACAATTAGTAAATGCCGCGCCAGGTATTCTCAAGTTGGCATAGTCGCCGCTTAGTTGAACGCCTGATGGTGGTTGGTGTAGGGTTACACAGCATCTATGAACTGCGGCTTGATACTCTCGCCATTGCCTACGGATTGCAATACTTGCAGCATCATCACCTAAGTCTGAAAATCTTAGCCCTGCTCGCATCAGCCAGGATTCTACCTCAGTTGTTTCACCAACTATTTCTGGAATGGGATTAATCTTTTTCATGAGTAATATCTTATACGTATATGTATTTGCTTAACTTTAAGATAAAGTATCAATAGTAGCCAATATCATTTTTTATCAAAATAATCACTAAAAATGATTCATGCCCAAGTATTAATACTTGGGCATGAAAGAATGAATTACTATTACGGCTGGAAAAGATCATTGCTTTAGCTTCCGAATAAGCCGTTTTCTAGGTGGTAATCACTAGAAACGATAGCCTAATCCAGCTTGGAAGCTGACGGCATCAGCATCACTATTTTTGTAGGCGTCAATACCCCATTTAGTATCGCCGTAGGCAATGACATTTTTGCTAACTTCTGATTCAATCCCAAGGGTGACTACAGGTGAATTCCGATTGCCCAATGGAGTTTTTTGACCTTCGTCAGTTACAAAGGAATAACCACCACCGAAGTAAACGTTAGTATTTTTGGCGATGGGCGCATCATAAGTCACTATGGGCATAATTGCAGCAGCATCGCCACCATACAACACAGAACCCCGCACTGAAACAGGGGCATTGGGTACGGCGTATCGTCCTTGAATATTACCACCAATTTGGGCTTCATCGTTTCCTTGTCCGCCACTGGTTGCACCAACCGCAACACCAGCACCGATGTAGTTACCGTTAGTACCTGCTGTTTGAGCAGATGCAATACCGGCTGAGAGGACAATGGAAGCAACAGCAAGTGCAGAGGCAGCTAATTTTGTAAATTTCATAGAATTATTCTCACTAGAGTTAAGTAAAATCAATGTTCTCTAGTACTAGAATCTCTTTTTTTACAAAATGTAACCTCACGCATCTGGTTCACCCAAGTGGTTGAATTATTTCTCACCCACCTGGGTGTAATATGAGGCGGTACGGGGTGAGAATTGGCCCGGATTTCTCACGCATAGTGTAGGCAGAGGGAGTGTGGGGAGTGTGGGGAGTGTGGGGAGTGTGGGGGGTAAGACTTCTTCCCCATCCTCCCACACCTCCCACACCTCCCACACCCCTTGGATTTCTCACTTGTGAGAAATCCAGGTTGGGTGGGTGGGGGAATGGGGTATTAATCGAGGTCGTTAGGCAATTCTGCCTCTTTTAGTGTCTCCTGTAGCTTCTGGTAGATGGGAAAAGTGGGAAAAGTAGGATGTTTTGTATGAACCCTTGACTGTCTTGTTTTCAGCTTGATACATTCACTATGCGTGCTAACTGGGTAAAAATTTGAATTATGGGAATTGGATGATTGATTGGGTTTAATGAATGATGTTAGGGCAGGTTTTAGCAAGGCGTGGGGTCATTCAATTTTTCAACAACCTTACTAATATTCTCATCAATTCATCAATATCTTCGACAACTCTGTAGCTATTAATCCCTAGAGTAAAATGTTTATTTACTCTATCAAGACAAGCAAACTGCCATAAGCTCCCTGTACTGACACAACCAGTTAATATAGGTTGTTCTGCAAGAGTTGGGGAATCGTCCCACAAATCCAGTGCAACCATTTCGGCTACTAATTGAGTGAAGCCTCTACTTAAATCAGCTTGTTTTGCTTCTATAACTAATAGTTGATTTGGTTGGGTAGTTCTAATTAAATAATCTAGTGTACCTTGAAGTTGATTATTGACTCTCAAACTAAATTCTATTCTTAGTTTTGCCTTCGTGTAATGAATCAACTCTAGTACTATTCTAGAAATTATTACTTCTCTTCTAGCCAACTCGGTACTTAGTTCTACATAAGGAAGTGCTTCTTCTATCCTTTCTCTCAATTCGACTAACCTATCCAATTCGCCTGAGTATTGTGGCAATTGAAATACTTTATACTCCAATGAATAACCGAAGGCTTGAGCTAGGTCTTCAGAATAAAAACCACTGTCGAAATATTTGCTAAACGTGTAGATTTGATTTGGATCTAGCTTCATGAGATTTTATTGGTCGTTGTTTTAAGGTCTGATGATAATTAAATTATTTAATCCTAGAACTACATATCCTACCTGTAAACCCCATCCTGTAAGCAAATAAACTACTTCCTTATACCATTTCACGAAAAGCCTGATACAAATGAAGCATCAAGAATAAAATCCCAACCTGTAATAGAAGCAACGATTGATGTGTTTAATTGTTTCAATCGCTTCCAAATAAATTCTCTTAATTTATCTAAAGTTGAGAAGCTTTCCCAAGTTAAATGCCTTTTAACTTCCTCCCACAATCTTTCAATTGGATTGACTTGATCTGTATACGGAGGCTGAAATATTTAATTGAAGAATTCAGGAGTCAGAACAAGAAAGTGGAAGATTCAGATCCACCACCCTCTTGTCTTTACGCTGCGCTATCCGCTTTCTCTGACTATAAGTTGATGCTGAATTCTGACTCACCTCGACTACGCCCTTCTCTACGAGAGGCTGCGCCAACGGCTACGCTCAGGACAGGCTCGGCGACCACCTGACTCCTGAATTCTATTTAGATAACAGTTATTTCTTCAAAAAGCGTTGACGTAGACGAGATATAAAAATATTCACCTCTGGTATTTTCAGCCATGAAGCGATCGCAGCAAACACTACAATCCCTACAAAGCCAGATATACACAACTGCAACACCAGAATCAGTAAACCCGTTTTACCTAGCAAGTGCTGAGAACCAATCAATGTCCCGTAGCTTGCTACCCCAGCAACTACGCTACCAGCAGCCAAACCCAGAATCGGCAAACTCCACTCGCGCCAAGGTAAACCATTGAGTTTGCGATCGAGCAACCATAACAGCATTAACATTGAGCTACAATTTACACCCACCGTTGCTAATACCAAACCGGGAGCGCCAAAAGGTTTAACGAAAAACCAATCTAATAAGATGTTGAGCAAGATGTTAAAAATACTGATGCGAAAAGGTGTCTGTCCATCGCCTAAAGCATAGAATACCCGCACCAAAACATCACGCCCTAAATAGACAAACATCCCAATTCCATAAGCCACTAGCAAAGATGAAACTAGCTCTGTGGCCTCTGGCTTGAAAGCACCGCGTTCATATACCACCTGCACAATGGGTACTGATAGCGACACCATCAGTGCCCCTAGCGGTAACATCGTAAAAGCAGTGAGTAGCAGTCCTTGGCGAATCCGTAATTTTAAGTCCTGCCAATTTTCGGGGCCAGCAAGTTTGGCAAATATCGGTAATAGAGGCAGCAAAATAATATTAGAAATAATCCCCAAAGGAGTTTGGACTAATAGATTGGCATAGTTAAATCCTGCCGCCGCGCCAGGGATAGGACTAGCAAAATAAAGGTCAGTGGCAACATTAATTGGCATCATTCCAGAGGAAACTGTTGCCGGAGTCATGATTTTAATTACTTCTTGAACGCCTGGAGATTTAAAATCAAACCGCAGGCGTAATGTGCCCAATCCTAACCGCCACTGGACAATTAGCTGCACTATCCACTGGAGAATTGCTCCTGCCAAGGTTCCCCAAGCTAACACCATTCCCCCGATTAAAGCGTACTCCGGTTTAATAATGTCCTTGCCCAGTTGCATCGCCAAGATAGCAAGACCGCCAACAACGGTAATACTAGATAATAAAGGGCTAATAGAGAGCAACCAATATTGATTGGCTGTATTGAGAGTACCAAAGCCAATGCCAATTAAACCGGCAAATAAAGCCATCGGGGCCATAATGCGGAGTTGTTGAATGGCGATCGCTCTAGTTGTCGCTTCCAAACCATGACCGACTAAATCAACGATCGCATCCGCAAATAGAACTTGAGCCACTGTCACCAGCAACAGCACTCCAGCTACCAGCGTTGTCACAGTTTCCACTAGGGGAGCCGCTTCTTCTCGCCGTCGCTTGGCTAAAACGCTGACAAGCGCACTGTGTAATGGGCCATTTACACCACCGAGTAAGATCAATAAAAAGCCAGGGATAATATAGGCATAACTATAGGCAGTGGCAGCAGCACCAACACCAAATGCGGCAGCGATCGCTTGCTGCCGCACTAAACCGAAGACTTTACTAATTAATGTGGCTGCGGCAACAATGCCAGCAATTCCAGCGAAAGAACGAGAGGGTTGTTGATCTTGTTGTGTCACGAATAATACCCGACAACTCTTACAGAGTGCATACTTTAAAACATTTAACCCGAAATTCCACAGTCTGTCAGGTAAATTTTGACAAATTAGTAATTTTATAGGACTTGTTGTGTATAAGCCAAAATTATTTTTTAATCCATTACAAGGATAGATCGAGAAAGGGGAACTATAACAATAACCATCTTCTGGGAAATAGTTGAACTAGGGATTGGGGATTGGAGACTAGAGACTGGATATCGGGCGAGATTTGAATCCCAAACAAATTTTACTCATATTTTATTCCCTAGTACCCAGTATTCAGTCCCAAAGCGCCCATTCGTCCCCACCTCAACAAGTTGCTATCCATCTGAAATTGGTGAATCCTGGACGCGGCCAGTTGAAGACTGTAAAACTTTGCAGTTTGTCATATTTGTGACACTTCTCAACCCCATGAACTTTGGTGTGAGGAACCCTTGTATAAAAACGAGATAATCCAGAGCAATGGAACCCAATTCAAATTTCACAGAAAATCAACTTCTTTTGTCAAGCGCTCAACTTCAAGAGCAACTAGAGCAACAAAAAGCTCTGGCGAGTGTAATTGTCCGAATTCGGGAATCGCTTGATTTAGAAAAAATTTTTCAAACGACTGTTACACAAGTGCGTCAGTTGCTTAATGCTGACCGAGTAGCAGTCTTCCAGTTCGATCGCAAACAAAACTGGGAGGGAGAATTTGTTTCTGAAGATGTTGCAATTGGCTGGGACTCAGCAATGGCTGTAAAAGTTTACGACCACTGCTTTGGAGAACAATTTGCTTCCAATTATCAAGAAGGTCGAGTGCAAGCAGTAGCAGATATTTACAAGGCGGGACTGAGTGATTGTCATCTGGCAATTTTGAGTAAATTTCAGGTACAGGCCAACCTCGTTGTCCCTCTATCGCGGAAGCAAGAACTGTGGGGATTGCTTTGCATTCATCAGTGCAGTGAGACTCGTGAATGGAAAGAATCGGAAATTGAGTTTATTCGTCAAATTGCTGACCATCTTGTTGTTGCGATTCAACAAGCAAAGCATCTCCATGAAGTCAAATTGCAAGCTGCAAAATTAGCTCAAGCAGTTCAGCGCGACCAAGTAATAGCTAAAATTGTCGATGAAATTCGCTCGCCCCTTGATATTGAAACTATCTTTAAAACCACAACTCAAGAAATACGCAAGCTGTTGCAAGCTGACCGAGTTGCCATCTTTAGCTTCAATCCCGATTGGAGTGGTAACTTTGTTGCTGAATCATTTACGGAAGGCTGGACTGCTGTAGTTGGGGTTGAGCCTGCGATCGCTGATACTTATTTACAAGAGACGCAAGGCGGGCGTTACGTTAACAACCAGACTTTTATAGTTAATGACATTTACCAAGCTGGATTAACAAACTGCCATGTAACTCTGTTGGAGCAATTCCAGGCAAAAGCCTTTGCAACTGCCCCTATTCTCCAAGGAGATCAACTTTGGGGAATCATCGCTGCCTACCAAAATGCCTCACCCAGAGAGTGGCAATCTTATGAAGTCGAATCACTAAGCAAAATCGGCACACAAATTGGTGTAGCAGTTCGACACCATAAGTTGCTGGCATACGCTCAGTACCAAGCAGAGCAACAAAAGACATTAACTAGTGTGATTACTCGAATTCGCGAGTCTCTAGATTTAGATACAATCTTCCAAACTACTGTCACCGAGGCTAGGCAAATGCTACAAGCAGACCGAGTGGCAGTCTTTCGTTTTGATCCGCAAAAAGATTGGGAAGGAGAATTTATTTCTGAGGATTTTGTGCCTGAGTGTAATTCGGTAATGGCAGAAAAAGTTTATGACTATTGCTTTGGGGAAAACTTTGCACACCTTTACGCCCAAGGTCGAGTAAATGCGATCGCTGACATTTCTCAAGGAAAGTTCCCCGGTTGCTACGTCCAAATCTTAGAAAAATTTCAAGTGCGGGCAAATATGGTTGCACCTCTATTGAAAAAAGGTGAACTTTGGGGATTGCTGTGTATTCACCAATGCACCGCTCCTCGTTATTGGCAACCTTCTGAGATTGAATTTACCAGTCAAATCGCCGAACAATTAGGAGTCGCATTAAAACAGGATTCTTATTTAAAGCAAGTTCAAATGCAGGTTGTCCAGTTAGCAGAAGCCACTGAACGGGAGAAAGCAATGGAACGCCAAGAACTACTGGCTGCAACTATTGATAAAATCCGCCAGTCACTTGATATTAAAACTATTTTTAGAACCACTACTCAAGCTGTACGAGAGTTGCTCGAAGTGGAGCGAGTTGCAATTTACCGTTTCAACCCAGATTGGAGTGGTAAATTTGTGGCAGATTCCTTCAAAGATGGTTGGAAACCTGTTTTACAAGACCAACCAATAATTATAGAAACTTTTGAAGACACAGACGACGATAACGAACTTCCGCGTAACGAAACCTTTGTACCGATTCGGGAAGGTGAAAAATTATGGGGATTATTAGTTGCTTATCAAAATTCGCAACCGCGTTATTGGAAAGAAGAGGAAATTAATTTACTGGCTCAAGTTGGGGTGCAATTAGGAATTGCGATTCAGCAAGCAGAATTACTCGAACAAACTAAACGTCAAACCTTAGAACTTTCTCAAACTCTGCAAGAATTAAAACAAACTCAGACCAGGTTAATTCAGGGTGAAAAAATGGCGGGATTAGGACAACTACTTGCTGGAGTTGCCCATGAAATCAACAATCCCATCAGTTTTATTTTTGGCAATCTGATCCATTTAGATGAATATACTCAAGAACTGCTAAAAGTAGTGAAACTTTACCGTCAAAACTCCTCAATATTGCCAACTATCCAAGAGCAAATCGACAAGAGTGATTTGGACTTTCTCATCGAAGATTTACCGAAAACCCTTGAGTCTATGAAAGTGGGAACAGAGCGGATTTGTGATATTGTGCTATCACTACGAAATTTCTCTCGTACAGATGAGGCTGAATTAAAGCCAGTAGATATTCATGAAGGGTTGGATAGTACTTTGCTAATTTTAGGGCATCGCCTCAAAAATAATAATGAACGCCCAGCAATTGAGATTGTTAAACAATATGATAATTTACCTTTGCTCGAATGCTATCCCGCGCAATTAAATCAAGTGTTTATGAATCTTTTGAGTAACAGTATTGATGCATTAGAGGAAAAATTTAACACTATACAGCAAAGGTATTTGAAATTATTACAAACGTGTCCGAGAATACCTTTGACTATCTGGATTAATACGCAAGCGATTAATAACCAGATTGTAATCAGAATAGCTGATAATGGTCTGGGGATTCCAGAAGAAGTGCGATCGCATATATTCGATCCCTTCTTCACTACCAAAGCACCTGGTAAAGGTACGGGGTTAGGATTGTCTATTAGCCATCAAATAGTAGTTGAAAAACATCATGGTCAGATGAAATGTTCCTCTAAACCAGGAGAAGGAACAGAGTTTTTAATTGAAATTCCCTGCGGTAATTAGAGGCGATTGATTTTTGACAATTCTTCAGTCAATCTTAAATAGGGGAGCCAGGGTTTCCTCCGTTCCCCGAAGGCATCATAACTGCCATTGCGTTATAGTTTAGGACGTTTTTTGGGATGCGATCGCAGAGTTGATGTTGAGAAAATGGCAAAATTAGTATAAACAGCTACTAACTTGAAGCGAGAAAACTTTTGATCGTCTTAACTATTTTTTGTTTCTCTTCAAACCCATAACTATAGGTACCAATCAAAGGTACTCTTTCACCAGATTCTAACATTAAGGTAATTTGATGAGCTGTACCATCTTCGCCATAAAAGCTTTTAACTTTAATATCAACAATTTCGTTTAACGAGTACAAAAAAACTGATTTTCCCAATATTCCAAACCATTTATAGTGGCTGATACTTAAGCTATTTAACTCTTTATCAAAATTACAGTCGATAAATGAACCTGACGCTATAATTAATAAACCTAATAATAGGCAAAATATGGTTATGCCAATTACAGCGTAGCCAACTAAAGTATCATCTTGCTTAATTACTAAACTTTTTTCTAAAGGTTGTACTAAGAAATTCTTAATTTTTAATATGATAAACTCCGCTTCTTCGGAAAAATAATCACTGTAAGTAGTTCGTCTAAACGGAATACTTTCTGTTTTAGTTAATAACTGAACTTGATATTTATATATTATTTTTCCCTCTTTATCAGTTTTCGTTTGTTTTTCTAAACGACTTCCAATTAATCCAGAAATTGGTTTTTGGCTTTTTTGATGACCAAAAAAATCAAATTCTATCAGTTGACATATAATTTTTGATGACTTTTGCTCAATATTTGAAGTATCTATATTTTGTAAAACTCGGTTACAATCAAGTTGTGTGATAGGTATAAACAGAAAAATAGCATATAAACAAATTATACCTATTTGTCCAATAAAGAACCCAATAAATCTAAGTAACTTCGGTTGAACAATCAACTTAAGCTTATTTTGTGTTTGCTCATAAATTTGTATCTTTTTATCTCTGACCAAATCCCAAATTAAAATCAAATCGATAGCGAATAATACATATTTTAATAAAGAATTTGTATTTTCCATTTTTTCGCAAAAATGTCTCTGTTTTTATGCTCAACGCGGAGTTTCTTTACCTACAACCCAAACTATCTCGCGTTGACACACCCGTAACTGGATTTACGCCATCGGCTCTTTCACACAGCAGCGACACTTGATAGCGGTCAATTAAAGCATCGGTAAAATCAGCACCAGTGACATCAGCATCAAAAAAGCGGCTGCGGGTCAAAGTTGCTTCAGTAAAGATGGCATTCTTGAGGTTAGCACCATCCATAGTGGCGCGATCGACTAAAGCGCCGCTCAAGTTCGCATCTTCCAAATTTGCCTTTAATAAAACTCCTTTAGTGAGAATTGCGTTGGTTAAATTCGCTCCTTGAAAATTTGTCCCCCGCATTTCTGCTGCTACAAAAGTTACACCTGCCAAATCAGCATGAGAAAAGTCACGATTTTCTAGATTTATATTGTTGTAATTGATTGTGTTTATCTGAGCAAAAGCCGGCTTGGGATTAAGTATTATCCACCCAAAGGCTAGTAGCAAAATTACAATCAAACCCAAAAAGCGCAGTAAAATCTTTTTCATAACTTTATTATTTGATTTGTCATTAGTCCTATCTTACAAAGTCTGAGCGGAGGTTTCCTCCGCTCAGACTTTGCGCTTTGTCATTTAACCAATGACTAATGACTAATAACTCTTAGCTATTTCCAATCTTTCCCAATGCGGATTGTCAGATCGGATTCTAAATCACCAATGGCAGACACCTCGATTTGACCCAAGCCTAAGACTTTTTGCAAATCAACCCCAACTCGTCGGTTGCCTTTTTGGACAATAATCTGAGTTTGACGTTGGGTATCTGGCCAATCAGGCACTTTGTAAATATTATTAAAGCCTTTCTGTTTGAGATAAGCAATAACTTTTTCAGTTAGCTGAGGTTGATTTGAAGCATTTTGAATAGCAATTTTGAGGTTAGGAACCTGACGCATATCTGGCTTTAGACCAGGTACATTTACCCCAACATAATCATTCAACAGGCTCTGTTGTCCAGTCATATTTAGCCAATAGCTATCAGGGTCTTTGCTAAAGCGGCTAAAGGTACCAGGCAACACAGTCATTTGGAAGTTATCCCGATCTAGGTTGAGTCCGAAATTGACCAACGCCATCATTTCTTCCATCTTCAGGTTGGTATCAAAATATTTTCGCATTAGACGAGTTAATTGAGGCAACCTGGGTAAGACGGTAGGACTATTTAAGCGTTGCAGCAGAGCTGCTGTTAGTGCTTGCTGACGCTGCACTCTCGGCAAATCTCCCAAACCTGGTTCGCGGAATCGAGCAAACTGTTCTGCTTGTTCGCCATTAAGGGTTTGCCAACCACTGACTAAATTAATCGACAGCCGACTGCTGGAGTCTTTATATTCCATTGATTGGGGAACAAAGACTTCTACACCGCCTAACTGATCGACTAACTGCCGTAAGCCGCTGGTAGAAATACGGATGTAGCGATCGATTGGGGCGTTGTTTAAGGTACGGCTAACTACCCGTGCAGCCAAGACTGGGCCGCCTTTGGCATTGGCATCAGATACCTTAGTTAATCCCTTTTCTCCCTTTTCGGGGATGGCGATCATTGTATCTCTGGGAATGGAAAGCACCCTTACAGATTTTTCACTAGGGTTCAGTCGTACCAGTAGCATGGAGTCGCTTTTCCCGGCAAAGCTTTCTGGTGAGCCATCAACGGTACCGCTGACTGGTTCAATCCCCATGATTAAAATATTCATCGGACGTGAAAGCTTGTACTGGGAGAGTTTGCTCCATAACTCCCCTGGTAATGGGATTTTTACTTCATCTTTAGCAGTAGTTCCTAAATCTTCATCTGTTCGATCTAGATTGCTCCATAAAGGAGTCCACAGCGCTAATGTTGACACCAGCAGCCCAGATAAGATGATGCCAATGACAACCGTCATAAACCATAACAGCCATCGAGGCATGGTTAAACCCAGTCTCTCAGAAAGCTGATTGGGAAACGCGCCCACAGATTCGATGACGCTACGGTTCGGATTCGCTGGCTGGTTTAGTTCGACCTCCTCCTCTGAGTCGGCTACTGGTACAGGTGTTACTTGATTTTCTGTCCGTTGAATTTGCGACGATCGCACGTCACTTTCAAACTCTACTACTTGCTGAGACGTAACCGGATTTTCCGACCATTCGACTTGTTTTATCACAATTATCTCCCCACTCAACCACTCCCTAAAAGTATGTTAATCCAAGCTACAAATATTGCCAGTGGAAAAGCTCACTGTAAACTTGTAATGTTCTTCGGTAGGCGTGTATGACAACATGAATACTTTATTGTTCCCCGTAATCCTAGCTGGTGGTAAAGGTGAACGTTTTTGGCCCCTAAGCCGCAAAGACCGACCCAAGCAATTTTTAAGTCTTGATGGTAGCTCTAGAAGTCTATTACAAGCAACCGCCGATCGATTGATTGAACTCGGTGGCGGGTGGAATTCCCTGTGGGTTATCACTTCTAGTCAGATAGCTGAAGGCGTAAGACAACAACTACCCGATTTACCAGTTGAAAACTTACTGATTGAGTCGGAAGGAAGAGACACTGCCGCAGCCGTTGCTTGGACAAGTTTAGAAATCAAACGGCGCTATGGTGAAGACGCTGTGATTGGCTTTTTCCCTGCTGACCACTGGATTGCTAACCAAGAGGCGTTTGCACACACATTAAATGCAGCTACGCAACTAGCAACAAGCACAGCAGCGATCGTTACACTGGGGATCAAGCCTACTTTTCCATCAACCGGTTACGGCTACATTGAACAAGGTGAAAAAATAGGTAGCTTTAATGAGTTGCCAGCTTATCACGTGAACCGCTTTACTGAAAAGCCCGACCGAGAAACGGCAGAGACTTTTTTATCTACGGGACGTTTTAGCTGGAATAGTGGAATGTTCGTTTTTCGGGCGGGGGTTGTTCTCAAGGAACTACATACCCATGCTCCAGAAATTATCGAACCTTTAGAACAACATGGCCCTGATATCTATCCCCAGTTGCCTAAGAAGAGTATAGACTATGCGTTAATGGAAAAGACAACTCTAGCATACGTTTTGCCAGTTGATTTTGGTTGGGATGATTTAGGAGATTGGAATGCGATCGAACGTTTACTGAAAACGGAAGATACTCCAAACGTGGAACTCGCTACTCACGTAGGTTTAGATACGCAAGGGGCGATTATTTACGCCTCAAATCCAGAAGATGTAGTTGTTACTATTGGTTTAGAGGATGTGGTGATTGTGCGCGATCGCAATGTCACCCTCGTTGTCAAAAAAGAACGTACCCAGGAAATCAAGCAGATCCTTAAAATTCTCCAAAGTGATTCCCGATTTACTGACCTGCTATAAAAGTTAGAACCCTTGGCAGAGGCGAAAAAGTCTATTTTCCTATTATAACTTGACTGTCTGTTATTTTATCTGACAGTTATGGACATTATTAGCTTTGAGCCTCTGGCCAAGACAATGGCAATCGACTCTATTACTGCCTATCAAAAATATATTTCTCCGTCCAAAGGATTTTCTTGTTCCCATCGCTTATTACACGGTGGGGATTCCTGCTCTAGTTACGTCAAACGAATGCTGAACGAACACAAGCTCCACGAAGCCGTACAATCATCCATAAAAAGATTTCAAGATTGTGCCGCAGCTAGCAAAACTTTAACAAGTATCAAAACTAGAGCCGATTTCGGTTGTATTGTTATCCCCTGTTGCCTACCTCTTTAAACTCCTCTGCCTCTTTGCAGTTTTTTACAAAAATGTTCCTCACCCAAACTGTTCCCCGTCAACGAGAAATCCTGGAAGTCTTCCTTCGCAATGGCTGGGACTATATGCGAAGGTTACTTACTGGTGGTAAAGCTGATGAACCCCAGCTGCCGACACCTGCGGTTTTAAAAAATATCCTGGTAGACTTGGGGCCAGTTTACGTCAAACTTGGCCAGCTACTCTCTACCCGCCCCGACTTACTCAGCGCCTCCTATATTGAGGAATTGTCAACTCTACAAGATGAAGTACCGCCAGTTCCTTGGTCAGAGATAGAAATAATCCTCCGCAAAGAATTAAAACGTCCATTAGCAGAAACTTTCAGCACAGTTAACCCGATTCCTGTAGCAGCCGGATCGATTGCTCAGACGCATCGGGCTACACTAGCAGACGGTCGAGAAGTCGCTCTAAAAGTGCAACGTCCGGGAATTGATATTACTATTGCTCAAGATATTGCTTTAATTCAAGGTATTGCCGATTTAGTGGCGCGAACTGAGTTTGGGCAAACCTACGAAATCAAATCTACCGCCGAAGAGTTTACTAAAGCCTTAGAAGCTGAGTTAGATTTTACACGGGAAGCGGGTTTTACAGACCAGCTGCGGCGCAACTTATCCAAGAGTCGCTGGTACGATCCCACACAAATAGTAGTTGCGGAAATTAACTGGGAATTGACCACAGAGAAATTGCTGGTAATGGAATGGCTGGATGGAGTACCGTTCCTGGCGGCGGATTTGGATAATGACCCCAACATTAAAGACCCTGCCGAAAAGCGTAAAGAAATAACTACTTTGTTGTTTCGGGTATTTTTCCAGCAACTATATATTGATGGCTTTTTCCACGCCGATCCCCATCCAGGAAACTTGTTTTATCTCAAAGATGGGCGTGTGGCTCTCTTAGATTGTGGCATGGTGGGAAGACTCGATCCCCGGACACAGCAGATATTAACAGAGATGTTGTTAGCGATCGTTGATTTAGATGCTCAAAGGTGCGCTCAGTTAACTTTGCAACTCTCAGATTCTGCTCAACCAGTAATTTTATCACGGTTAGAAAATGATTACGATCGCATGTTGCGAAAGTATCACAATGTCAGCCTCACACAAATAAACTTCAGTCAGATAATTTATGAAGTTTTACAAGTTGCCCGCAACAATAAAATTAGGTTGCCTAGCAATATGGGTTTGTATGCCAAAACCTTAGCGAATTTAGAAGGGGTAGCGCGGACATTCAACCCAGAGCTTAATTTTTTTGATGAAGTTAAACCATTAATTACAGACTTATTTCGTCGCCAGCTAGTAGGGGATAATCCAGTGCGATCGCTTCTCAGAACAGCCTTGGATCTGAAAAGTCTGTCTCTCCAATCTCCCCGGCAAATAGAACTGTTATTAGACCGTGTTACCTCGGAAACCTTACAGTGGAATCTCTCGCTGCGGGGGTTAGATGGCGTGCGGCGCACTATGGATGATGCCGCTAACCGACTATCTTTTAGTATATTAGTGGGTTCGCTGATTATGGGTGCGGCAATTATTTCCACCAGAGCGCAGACAACTCAGCTATCTTTTTTAAGCACAATCCTGTTTGCAGTCGCTAGTTTATTGGGTTTGTGGTTAATTATTAGTACATTGCGATCGGGACGTTTACGGTAAAATCATTTTGAATTTTGGACTTTGAATTGAAGGAAAAATCTAAAATTGAAAATTGAAGTTTGTAGTAATATCATGTTCGCATAATTAGTTATGCTAACCACAGTCATTACACCCCACCCCCAACCCCTCCCCGCAAGCGGGGAGGGGAGACAAAGCGTAGCTTTGGCGGGGTGGGGTTCTTCGGGTTTAATAAGCAATCAAGTGGACATGATATAAGCACTTTAGTGCTGAGAAAATTAAGGACTAAAGTGCTTACTACAAACTTGCTTAACCATCAATTTTTATTAGCTGGATAAAACTCCTGCAATACTCGTCAATTCCATGATTTTCTCAAACTGAAAATCATGAGCTAAATTCTTGATAAAATTTTGCAGTACAGCATTTTCTGAGGGTATTTGCTCAATCAATTCTAAAATCAGGTCATCACTACATTGGGCTGCGGCAGTGTACACCTGTTTCACCCATTCAGGCGACATTTCAGATAATAGAGTTACTAAATCCGCGATCGTCAATATTGATTTTGGTCTTTGTTGCTTTAGGTTTGTTAACTGATAGCTTTCTTCTTGATAAATATATTGAACTCCCAAATATTCGCTCAACTTTTCTAGTAATTCTTCCTCGCGGAAAGGCTTGTTAATATAGTCATCGCAACCCGCTTTGATTATTGCTTCTCGTTGTTCCTCAAAAGCATTAGCAGTTAAGGCAATAATAATGGTCTTCCAATTGGGGATTTGAGATTCTATATTTTGGATTGAGGTTTCTTCTCTAGTTTTAATAACTTTTGTGGCTTCGTAGCCGTCCATAATTGGCATCCGCATATCCATTAAAATTAGATGTGGTTGCCATGTCTGCCAAAGTGCGATCGCTTCAATGCCATTTATTGCTTCCTGGACTACAAAACCGATAGATGTCAGAATTTTCTTTAACACTAAACGGCTATCTGTAGAGTCATCAACTACTAAAATACGGTATTCGCTTTGAGTGGGCGCTAAACTAATAACTTGGGGTCTAATTTGTTGGATCTGGATTTCGCTGACTGTGGCTAGACCAATTTGAATATCAAAAGTAAATTTACTTCCCTCACCAATAGTACTGGTGACGCTAATATCTCCTCCCATTAGTTGCACATATTTGCGGCTAATTGCTAAACCTAGTCCTGTTCCCTGCTGCGATTTTCTTCCGGTTTCAGTTTGCCCAAAAGCTTCAAATAGCAAGTCAATTTCTTGTGGGGCAATACCGCAGCCAGTATCTTGTACCTCGAAGGTTAGGGATTGAGCATTGGGCATAGGAAGAGGCAGAGGTGCAAAGGGGCAGAGGGGCAGAGGGGAAAGACTTACTGTTACTTCTCCTCTACTTCCCTGCTCCCCTGCTCCCCTGCTCCTCTGCTCCCCTGCTCCCCTGCCCCCCTGCTCTCCTGCCCCCCTGCTCCCCTGCTCCCCCATCCCCACCCGCAGCGTCACCCTGCCAGTATCGGTAAATTTGATGGCATTTCCCAGGAGGTTAAGCAAGACTTGACGCAGTTTACTTTCGTCAACTTGGATGTATTGGGGAAGGTGAGATGTATATTCAAAGACCAATTCCAATCCTTTGGAGGTGGCGCGGAAGCGCAACATCTCTTTGAGGTTTTCCAAGAGGCGAATTAAGTCAAAACTGTTGAGATTTAAGGTTATTCTGCCAGCTTCGATTTTAGACATTTCCAAAATATCGTTGATTAAATTCAGGAGATGTTCGCCAGCACGATTGATAATTGCTAGATTTTGTTGATGTTCAGTTGATAAATCACGATCGTGGCTCATGACTTGGGTAAAACCAAGGATGGCGTTGAGTGGGGTACGCAGTTCGTGACTCATGTTAGCGAGGAATTCGCTTTTGGCACGGTTAGCAGCATCAGCAACGATTACAGCTTCTTGCAATGCTTGTGACTGCCTTTGAGTTTGTGCTAGCAATTGTGCCTGCTGTAAAGCAACACCCAACTGATTGCCAATTTGAACTACGATGTTGATTTCTCCTGATTTCCATTGGCGGGGATCGGAATTTTGATAACTCGCCAGCAATCCCCAAAGCTGACTACCATGTAAAATCGGAACAATAATGTAGGCTTTGGCCTGAAAGCGCTCTAAGAGATTGATATAAGCAGGATGAAACTCAGCGTTGTAAATGTCTGGGACACAGAGAAAACTTGCACCTGGGTTTACTTGCAGATCGGGATATTCCATCTGGTTATCCGCACTATCCAAAATTTTCGCTAGACAACGCCCATCTTGTAAAACACCTTCTGTGAGATGAGGATCGTTGTTGTGTTCTTCTATGAGAGAAATCCAACCGTTACCCACTGATTCAGAAACAAATTCCCCATTCCAGTCGGGATTGAAACGATAGACAACAACCCGATCGCAGTTGAGTACTTGGCGTAATTCTTCGGTTGTAGCCGCAAATATCGTCTCTAAATCTAGTGTTTGGCGCATTCTTTGAATCACTTGCGCGATCGCTCTTTCTCGCTCTGCACTCTCACGCAAGGCTTCTTCTGCCAATTTTCTCTCGGTAATATCTGTAATTGTACCAATGTAGCCTTTAATTTCTCCATCATCTCTAAATTCTGGCAAAGCATGACAAATTGCCCAGACAACTGTATTATCATCATGCAAAAAACGATGTTCGTACTTATAGGTTGACTTCGCAACTGTTGCTTGATTCCAGGCCAACAATAGCTGCTCGCGGTCGTCTGGATGTATAGCATTTGCCCAACCTATTCCCAGAGAATTTTCTAAACTACATCCAGTAATTTCACTCCAGCGTTGATTAAAATATAAAACATTGCCATCGACATCAGTATGAAATATACAAGCTGGTGAGGCTTCTGCTAGAAGTTGATATCGTTGCTGACCTGACTGCAAAGCTAGTTCTGCCAATTTGCGATCGTTAATATCTGCCCAATAACCAACCCATTCGATCGGGGAATTCGCTTCGTCACGAATTAACCTCATCTCTTCGTAGAACCAGTGATAAGTTCCGTCAGCGTGTAACCAACGGTATTCGTAAGAAATGTACTCCTGCTTAATAAAGTGGGAAAATTTTTCCGAGATCAGTTCAATATCTTGTGGATGGACGCGATCGAGCCAAAAACTGGAGTTATCGATAAATTCCCGCGCTTCATAGCCCACCATTTCTTTAACGTTTTCACTGATAAAAGTAATGCTAAAATCCTCTGATGTTTTGCTGCTATAAATGACTACAGGGCTAGAGGTGAGGAGATATTGTAGGCGTTCGTTGGCTAAACGTAGTTCTTGTTCGACGTGTTTGCGTTCGCGTAGCGCTGCGTGTAGTTCGCTAATTTCTACTAAAACTGTGCCAACACCAGAGGGGCGATCGTCTTCACCTACAATCGGAAAATAAGAAGCTAAGAAGTGGCGGATAATATCCGGTTGTTTGATTGATGCGCTGCTTAATTCTTGATTGAGAATGGGTTGACCAGTTACCAGAACTTGTTGATAAATTGGTTCTACTAAAGGGGCGATGTGGGGTAAGACTTTATGGATGGTCTTGCCAATATGATCTTGCTGGGGTAGTCCATTAATCTCCGCTAGCAGTTGGTTGATTTGCACAAACCGCAGCTGGTTATCTACAATATTCATACCAACGGGGGCACTGCTAAAAAAGGCATTGAGACGAGCTTCTCTGAGAGCTAGTTGTTGTTCTAGGGTTTTGCGCTCAATCAACCCACCCAATTGCGCCGCAACAGCACTGACTAGCAAGAGCAAACGCCGATCTACTAATACTGAGCTACGTTTAAAAAACACTAAAACAGCTAATACTTGGTTCCCGGCCAGTATGGGAACACCAAAACCAGCTTTTAATCCCACCTTTGCGGCTTGTAGCGATCGCAAGAAAACTGGTTGCGTAACTTTAGATACATCTTTTATCCATTCTGGTTCTTGACTCTGCCAAACTCTTCCTGGTAATCCCACTCCCAGAGCAAATTTCACCGTTTGGCTTTGCTGGCAGAATTCTTCTAAGCTGCTCTCCTCTCCGTACCAACCCAGGCTGTGTTCTAAAACATTCCCATCTTCATTAGGTATCCAGGCTTCACCAAAATCCCAGCCAATGGTGTGACAAATTAAGCGCAAGACCACTGCTAAGGCGCTGTTGACATCACTGGCACGAGTGATAGCTTGGGTTGTCAACAGTAACAAACGGCTTTCATTTTCTGCCTGCTTGCGTTCAGTAATATCTTTTGCAGTGCCCAGTACGTACCATTGCCCATCAATCTCGATCATTTCTGCACTCAACAGTGTTGTCCTGATTTCTCCTGTTGCTGTGCAGACATCAATCTCATAGTTGCGGATGGCTTTTGCTTGTTGCAGGATGTTGATGAGAAAATTATATTCTTCTGGATTCACCCAAATATGCAATTCTTCATCGGTGCGATCGATTACCTGAGAACGAGAATAACCAAAAAACCGACAAAAACTGTCGTTCACTTCAATGTAGCGTTTGTTGGGAACAGTAATTAAGGCAATTGGGTCAGGAGACGACCGAAAAGCTGACGCTAACTTTTCTTCAGAAGCCCGTCGCGCTGCTTCTGCGCGTTGGCGTTCTTTTGCCTCCAATACCAAAGATACTAAATTGCCCAGAGAGCGAGCGAAATTTTGGTCTTCTAGCGTCCAATGATGCGTAACTCCCACCGCCTCCAGACATAAAACTCCTACGGTCTTTCCCTCCAGCCTAACGGGTGTATCGAGTATGGAGGTAATATTTAATCTTGAATAAGACGCAGAAAATTCTTTAGTTCTGGGATCGGTATGAGCATCATCTGCGGCGATTGGTTGTTCTTGCTGCAAAGCTGCAAAATAAACTGGATAGTCTACCGCTGATAAGAAAAGTCCTTCGCTATGTTGATTGCGACTGCCTTCAAATAGATCAAAACACTGGATTTTCATGCCTGTTTCGTCATACAGCCAGACACCAGCTCGTTCTACTCCAATGTTCTTGACCGCTGTTTCTGTGATTATACTCAAGGCTGCTTTCAAATCACCCTGATAAAGCGTCTGATTTTGTGCCAATTGTGTGAGCACGAGATTATGATTGCGGAGCTTAATCGCGCTTTCTTGGAGTAATTTTTCTACTCCTCGACGCTGCGTAATATTACTAGCAGTGCCCGTCATGCCTATAACCTGACCCTCTTCGTTGCGTAATGCGATCGCATTCAACATTAAATAAAGTAAGGTACCATCTTTAGCCACACAGGTAGTTTCATGCTGGAAAATAGACTTTCCCTGAAGAACACGCTCAAAGGCTACTTTATCTTGAGCAACTTGTGTAGGCGAGATGAAATCAATTAAGGCACGCCCAATCATTTCTTGCGGTTCGTAGCCATAAATCTGCTTGACTGCTGGATTGACAAAGGTAATTAATCCATTAATGTCCAGCGACCAGATCATATCCTGGGATGTCTCCACTAGGAGACGATACTGACTTTCACTCTTCTTGAGGGCGGCTTCGACTACAAGGCGTTCGCTTTGATAAACTTCTCTACAAAAGGCTTTGCTAATGCTAATGGGAATTTCTTTAAAAATATCTTCTATTTGTCTGTTGCGAATATTTAACTCAACTGTAATCCGTTGACGCTCTTTAATCTCCTGTTGCAGTTGGGAACTTTTTTCTTTTAACTGTTTTTTCAGTCTTTGGAGAGTGAGTTGATTTTGGACGCGTAATAAAACTTCTTCAGTTTTGAATGGTTGAGTAATATAGTCAATATCACCTAAGTTTAAGATGTTTATTTTTTCAAAAAAATCATCGCAAATTCCGAAAAGAATTATCGGGATTTCTTGAGTTTGATCGTTAGCTTTCAAATATTGACATACTTCATAACCATCCCTCTCTATAATAAGAACATTTAATAAAAGCAAATCTGGAGGAGAAGCAAGTGCCGTCTTGATTGCCAATTGTCCAGAAATGACACTTTGTATCTGATAACCTTGGTGTTGAAGGATGTCTGATAAAAAATGTAAATTCTCTAAGTTGTCATCAACTAATAAAATTTTTATTTTTTGAGCATCCATATCAGTTACTAAGTTAATTTTCAATCAGGAAGAATTTCTTGAATAAAACTGAACATGAAATCAGAAAGCAAAACTCTGTCACCAGATTGTAAATAAAATCATCGTCGCTTACAACCATACTTCAGCACAGGGTGTATGGAAAAGTTACAGATGAGCCAGGAGAACTATTACTTAATTAAACTCGAAGAACCCCAAATAGCCAAAGCTATAGTGTACACACAAGCCTTAAAAACCTAAATTGATGAGGCTTGACTCTTTCCTGGCCTGCCGCCGGGGAATACATTCATTGAGTCAGAGACTCAATAGACCTATTGCATAAATCAATGAGCTTTCACCCTAAATCCCTACGGTGTACACACAAGTCCTAAAAGCCTTGACTTTTCTCGTTCCCAGTCCGAGACTGGGAACAAGATCAACGAGAAAACAATGGAAAATCAAGCTTTTTTCGACTTGTGTGTACACCGTAACCCAATATTGGGAGAAGGGGGATGTAGCAAGATTCCGCAGGGTGGGCAAATTTTGTATTTGTGCAAGAGGTCTGATGTCTGGCTGGAGGCAGCGTCTCCGTCGAGAGAAGAATCAGTGGCTCTAGCCTTTAGAATCGGGCTAGAGCTTCTAAGCATAAGGGAATTTAATTAAATTTACATTACATAATCTAGTTTAATTTATGATTGCCTACTTCCTTTGACATTAACTATTCTCAAGCTTTTGATGATTGTTTTGTTTGATACGGTAAATGCAACCTATGTCTGTACGGTTTACCCAACTGTTTTGAGATTCTTCTTTTATTAAATTACTTACTAGAGAGAAGAAACAAAGCAAATAAAGCTCCTCTCTAAAAAACACCTCTAAAACTTTGATTGATTACCCAAAATTGAATTAGAAAGTTAAGGAGAGATTGAAATATGGCACTCATTCGTTGGGAACCATTCCGTGAAATGGAGATTCTGCGTCGTCAAATGGATCAACTATTCTCTGATCTGACAGTAGCCGAGCGCGGTAACTCTGAGATTTCTGCATCACCGAGAACAGCGTGGGTTCCTGCGGTCGAATTACATGATAATGGTTCAGAGTTGCTATTAAGAGTTGAGATTCCAGGCGTGGAAGCTAAAGACCTCGATGTTCAAGTTACTCAAGATGCAGTTTCGATTGCTGGTGAGCATCGTTACGAAAAACATTCCCAATCTAAGGATAAAGTTCATTCGGAATTCCGGTATGGCAAGTTCGCTAGAGTAATTCCTCTGCCAGCCAAAGTTCAGAATCAACAAGTTAAGGCAGACTTGAAAGATGGGATTTTAATTTTGACTTTACCCAAACTGGAGCAAGAGCAGAGTAAGGTATTCAAAGTGAATTTAGGCCAATCTCAAAGTTCCACAGCTTCTATAGAAGCCGGCAACGGTAGCACGTAATCCAACATTACATCACAGTAAAGTGTTTAAACTGCTTGAGAAGACGTTCTATTTTCTCATTCAATGATTCCTATATCTCTGAAATAGGTAAATTTTGATAGAAACCCCAGCCAATGAGTTTAGCTGGGGTTTTTCTTTTTTTACCTAGAACTATTTCAGTAAATTCAGGGAGAGGGTGCTATTCCTCTTGGACATCAACCCAGATACTGCCTTCTTCAACACGAATCGGAAATACTGGTAGTGCCTTTGGTTGTGAAACTAACGAGAGTACCTTACCTATACCAGGTGGCCAAGAACACCAATCTTTTACCTCACCAGTCCGCAGGTCAAAAGCACTGTGATGGAAGGAACAAACAATTGCGCCATTATCATTTATTTTCCCACTTTTCAACGGTAATTTTAGGTGAGGACAAGTGTTATCTACAGCATAAAGCTGACTTTCGTGATTCAAAAGCAAAATTTTCCGGTTGCCAACTTTCACCACTTCTCGCGCACCTGGGGAAAGTGCATCGACTGCAAGAACTTTAGTCCAACTCATTAGGTTCTCCTCTCCTAATATATCTGCTTTCAGTTTCCCGCAATTGTGACCAGTGCGATCGCCTTTCAGTAGCAGAGAGTCGAGAATGTCTAGGACTGGCTCTGTCTACGTTGGCAAGATACTAAAACTATAAATTCTTACATTAAATACCATTTTTATACTGAATAAACTTATTTCTGGGTAAACTAAACAAAGCACTTACTGTCTATGCTTCACAAGGCTTTTATGTGATAACAGACAATCATAAGGGATATAAAAAATGATTAAGGCAAGTTACGAATTTGACCAGTCTATTCTCGCCGCAGGATCTTCATTAAAGACTAATATTCTGCTACGTTTTCGTGCTGACATAGCTAAATCTCCTCGACGTAACCTTAACCTTTCGCTTGTAATTGACCGTTCCGGCTCTATGGCAGGCGCTCCCTTGCATCACGCACTCAAAGCCGCTGAGTCTGTGGTAGATAAACTTGAGCCTGATGACATTCTCTCAGTAGTTGTTTACGACGATGAAGTAGATAGTGTTGTGCCACCCCAGGCTGTGACTAACAAAGCCACCCTGAAAAATTCCATCCGCAAGGTGAGAGCCGGCGGTATAACCAACTTGTCGGGAGGATGGCTCAAAGGCTGCGAACACGTGAAAACGCGACTCGATCCGCAAAAAATCAACCGTGTTCTGCTGCTTACCGATGGTCATGCCAATATGGGCATTCAAGACCCCAAGATACTGACGGCGACAGCAGGGCAAAAAGCTGAGGAAGGTATTATCACAACTACGCTAGGTTTTGCTCAGGGTTTCAATGAAGACCTACTGATTGGGATGGCAAGGGCAGCCACGGGCAACTTCTACTTCATTCAGAGCATCGATGAAGCAACTGAAGTGTTTAGTATTGAGCTAGACAGTCTGAGAGCAGTAGTGGGACAGAACCTCAAGGTGACACTTGAATTAGCAGATGGTGTCAGGCTGGTTGATACCTTAAGTCTGGCTAAAGTTAGCCAGAATGACGCTGGTCAAGCTGTTATCACCTTGGGAGAGCTTTACGAGGGTGAAGACAAACTTCTCGGTTTGAGTCTGGGGATATCAAGCGCTCAAGTTGGCGATTTACCTGTGATGAAGCTGCATTACAGCGCCGATGTTGTGCAAGATGACCGCATTCAAAGCGTGTCAGGTACTGTCGATATTGTCGCCAAAGTTGGCACTGTTGAGGAAGCAGCTTTTGCTGCTACGAGCCATATTATTCTGGAACTGAGTCGCCTTACCATCGCTAAAGCTAAAGAGACTGGACTTAATCTCGCTGAACATGGCAAGCATCAGGAAGCTGAACAAACCTTGCGATCGCTTGTGAAAGATTTACGGGATAAAGGCTTGAACGAGAATTTTGAAATTGCTGAAGAAATCGATCAGCTTGAGTATTTCGCCAGTCGGATCGCTCAAAAAGCTTTAGGCAATGCCGGACGGAAAGAGATGCGAGATCAGACTTACCAGACGATGACGCGCAATCGCAGTGATTTGGTGGGTCGTGGTGTCACCGCTGGCGATGAAGTTTACGCCATGCCCATTGTGAATGAAGTCGGTTCAGGTGTCGAATTGCACTGCGTTCGTGAAGGGGGTAAACTGCGGGTCAAGGTCATGTCCGAAGGCTATGATTCAACCAAGAACATCCAGTTTCCCCGCGCCATTCGTGCCGAGGGGGCACGCTATGTCGTTGAAGGGTTGGAACTCTCAAGCGAACGCACTTTCTATCGGGTACGTGGTAAAATCACCCGTTTTGCTCAACCCGGTGAAACAGATATCTTCGTTGCCCCTAGACAATCGTATCCAACTAACACAGGTAAAGCTTCTAAAGGCCCTGCCAGTGCTGCCGATCTTCCCACAACTGACAGTGTAGGGGACAGCATTTTAGTTCAGTGTGTCAAAGATGGCAGCAAGCTACGTGCTAGGGTGGTTTCCGACGGATATGAACCGGATTGGAATATGCGTTTTCCGCGATCGGTTCGCGAAGAAGGAATGCTTTACGTCGTTGATGAAGTCAAAACAGCACCGGATGGCAAATCTTATATTGCCTGTGGTGAAATTAAGCGATTTGTCCAACCCACTTGAATTGGAGAGCAGGGGAGGCAGGGAGCAGGGGAGCAGAGGAGAAGTTGCAGTAAGTTTATTCCCCTCAGCCCCTCAGCCCCTCTGCACCTCTGCCTCTTCTAACGCCCAATCCTTAAAAGATGCCAAGTAAATATGCCTTAGCCGACTGAGACTGTCAGGATCAAAGAGTAAAGAGTAAAAGGCAATCTATTTTGACTTTTAACTTTCTCCTTTTGTTCAACTTTCCACAACGGGAGGTTTAATCTTGACTAAATTAAAAGTTGGTATCAATGGCTTCGGTCGCATCGGGCGACTTGTGCTTCGCGCTGGCATCGATAATCCCAACATTGAGTTTGTGGGTATTAATGACCTAGTACCACCAGATAATCTCGCTTATCTATTAAAGTACGATTCAACCCACGGTAAATTGAAGCACAAGGTTGAAGCCAAGGAAGACGGCTTTTTGATTGACGGACATTTCATTCCTTGTGTGTCAGTTAGGAATCCAGCAGAGTTACCTTGGGGAAAATTAGGTGCAGATTATGTCGTGGAAGCGACTGGACTCTTCACTGACTACGAAGGAGCTGCAAACCACCTGAAGGCAGGTGCAAAGCGAGTGGTAATTTCTGCTCCCACCAAAGATCCAGATAGAGTTACTACCCTGTTAATGGGTGTCAATCATCACCTATTTGACCCTAGCAAGGATATCATTGTTTCCAATGCTAGCTGCACTACAAATTGTCTAGCTCCCATAGCTAAGGTGATTAATGACAACTTTGGGTTGACTGAAGGGTTGATGACTACAGTCCATGCCATGACTGCCACTCAGCCAACTGTAGACGGCCCCAGCAAAAAAGACTGGCGGGGTGGTCGAGGTGCATCCCAAAATATTATTCCCTCCTCCACAGGCGCAGCGAAAGCCGTAGCACTGGTTTTACCAGAATTGAAGGGCAGGTTAACTGGGATGGCATTACGAGTTCCGACTCCCGATGTCTCTGTAGTTGATTTAACTTTCAAAACAGCCAAAGCTACCAGTTATAAGGAAATCTGTGCTGCCATGAAAGAGGCTGCCGCAGGTTCACTAAAGGGTATCTTGGGCTACACAGATGAAGAAGTAGTTTCCACAGATTTTCAAGGTGATACTCATTCCAGCATCTTCGACGCAGGTGCTGGGATTGAGTTGAATTCCAACTTCTTCAAGGTAATAGCCTGGTATGACAACGAGTGGGGCTACTCAAATCGTGTGATTGACCTGATGTTGTCTATGTCACAGAAGGAAAAACTCGCCCCGACAGCGGCTGTGGTTTGATTAGTCATTAGTCATTAGTCATTAGTCATTAGTCATTGGTCATTAGCTTTTGACTGCTGACTCTTGACTAGGGACTTTTGGGATTTGGGTCAAATGGTAAATGCTCCGAAAATAAAACGGAATCTAGTATTTTTATTTAGCAAACCAGTGATATGAAGCACGTGTGAATTTGGATGCGAAGTCTCTTAATTACGAATTACGAATTACGAATTACGAATTGGTATAAAGCATCCAAATTTGCAAGTTACTCCTCAACCCCCAATCCCTATGCGTCGAACCAAAATCATTTGTACTGTTGGCCCGGCTACATCTGCACCTGAAAAGCTGCAAGCCTTGGTAAAAGCTGGAATGAATGTGGCACGGCTGAATTTTTCCCACGGAGCTTATGAATTCCACGCCCAAACGGCTCACTATCTCAGGCAGATTAGTACTGAGTTGCAAAAGCCGATCGCCATTATGCAAGACCTGTGTGGCCCCAAAATTCGCTTGGGAACTTTACCGCCGGAAGGCTTAAATTTAGAAGCTGGTACTGAAGTTACTTTTGTTTTGCAAGAAAAGGGTGAGAGTATTGACGAACTACCCCTACCATTGCCGACTTTATTTGCAATGGTGCGACCAGGTGAACCGATTTTAATTAATGATGGTCGCGTCAAATTGATAGTTACCGATCGCGATGCCGATCGCATTCGGGCACAGGTGAAAAATGGCGGCTTAATTTCTACGCACAAGGGAGTAAACCTACCCCAAACTCCTTTACCTGTAAGTTCCATCACCGAGAAAGACTTGCTGGATCTGCGCTTTGGGATTCAGTTGGGTGTAGACTGGGTAGCGGTGTCTTTTGTGCGATCGCCACAAGACTTAGAACCCGCCAGACGGATGATTGAAGCCGCTGGCGCTTCGATCCGCTTAATTGCCAAAATCGAAAGATCGGAGGCAGTAGAAAACTTTGATTCCATTCTGAAGGTTGCCGACGCGATTATGATTGCTCGTGGCGATTTAGGGGTGGAAGTGCCAATTCACGAAGTACCCCTAATTCAAAAAGATATTATTCGCCGTTGCAATCGTGCTGGCAAGCCAGTGATTACAGCCACCCAAATGCTAGAGTCGATGATTAGCGCCCCCGATCCCACCCGCGCCGAAGCCACCGATGTTGCTAACTCGATCTTGGATGGAACAGACGCGGTAATGCTTTCTGGTGAAACAGCTGTCGGACAATATCCCATCGCCGCCGTCCAGATGATGCACAACATCGCTGTGCGGACAGAACAGGCTCTAGATGAGGGTAGCAAACACGCTTGGTGTCATGAAGCGGGCAGTTTGAGCGTTACCGAATCTGTGGCAGAATCCGTCTGTCGCATCGCCTATGAAACGGGTTCACGGGCAATTCTCTGTAACACTTCATCAGGAAATACAGCGAGAATGGTGTCTAAATATCGGCCGACTTCTCCCATTATTGCCCTCACCTCCGACATCACCGCTTATCGCCAGCTAGCACTTTCTTGGGGTGTGGAAGCTTTGCTGATTCCACCAGTCCACAATGCCGAAGAGATGTTTACTAATGTAGTGAACACAGTTGTAGACATGGGTCTAGCAAACAAGGGCGATAAAGTAGTTATTACCTCTGGTGTTCCAATTGGTAAATCGGGCACAACTAGTTTAATCAAAGTGCATTCCATTGGACAGCCAATTTCGGCATAAGGCACTTAGAATAAGGCTGTGGCTCTGAATAGTAAGCAAACTTAGGCAATGATTCTGAAAAATTGCCAGAATCAGAATTGAAGAAACTAAGGACTGGGACTGGTGATTGGGGACTAAGGACTGGGGAGACAATGAGGAGACTAATAACTCTTGTACAGACGCGATTAATCGTGTCTCTACTCCTAACTCAGCACTCAGCACTCAGCACTCAGCACTCAGCACCCAGCACTCGCTAGTAAATCCTGTAACATTCATCACGGAGTATTTTATGTCTAAGAATTTACTGGAACAATTGCGACAAGTGACTGTTGTGGTCGCAGATACAGGGGATATCCAGGCAATTGAAAAGTTCAAACCCCAAGATGCCACCACCAATCCTTCTCTGATTACTGCTGCGGCACAAATGCCAGAATATCAGGGAATTGTCGATCAAACTTTACTCCAAGCAAAAAAAGATGCTGGAGCCGGAGCCACCCAAGCACAGATAGTTTCTCTAGCTTTTGACCGTTTGGCAGTTGCTTTTGGATTAAAGATTTTGCAAATCATTCCCGGTCGCGTGTCTACAGAAGTGGATGCTCGCTTGTCCTATGATACCGAAGCTACTCTGACTAAGGCACGGGAATTAATTGCTCAGTATAAAGCTGCTGGAGTTGACCGCGATCGCGTTTTAATTAAAATTGCCACCACATGGGAAGGCATTCGCGCTGCCGAAATTCTGGAAAAAGAAGGTATTCACTGTAACCTTACCTTGTTATTTGGTCTTCACCAAGCGATCGCTTGTGCAGAAGCTGGTGTTACCTTAATTTCTCCCTTCGTTGGCCGGATTCTTGACTGGTACAAAAAAGATACCGGACGCGATAGCTACCCAGCAGCCGAAGATCCAGGTGTTTTGTCTGTCACCAAAATCTACAACTACTACAAGAAATTTGGCTATAAAACCGAAGTTATGGGAGCTAGCTTCCGTAACCTTGGTGAAATTACTGAACTTGCAGGTAGTGATTTGCTGACCATTTCTCCATCACTTTTGTCTGAATTGCAATCAACGGTTGCAGAACTGCCACGCAAACTCGACCCCGCCAAAGCAGCAAGCTTGGAAATCGAAAAGATATCCATTGACAAAGCTACCTATGAAAAATTGCACGCTGCTGACCGTATGGCAACTGACAAACTAGACGAAGGTATTAAAGGTTTCACCAAGGCACTAGAAGACCTTGAAAAACTTTTGGCAGACCGACTCGTTCGCCTGGAAGGAGAGGTAGTGGCAACCCATTAGAGACTTCCAATTAAAAAACATCCAAAGTAGTGTGCGTTACGGCTCAAGCCGTAACGCACTTCAAATATCATGTTTGGGTAATTAATTATGATTGCCATAGTCATTTCACCCCATACATAGGTGTTAATTTAACGTGAAACCCGCTTGGTGAGAAGGTTTTGCCCTCACCTCCAGTCCCTCCCATTCGTGAGAGGGGAGCTAGACATTCAATTCCCCTTCTCCCAAGGGAGAAGGGGTTAGGGGATGAGGGCGTGAGGGATTTGCAAAACGCCTGTCCGATATAGTTTTCGGCTTTTCGGCTTAAGTTGACACCAATGCACCCCACACACCAGTCACTCATAGAGGAAACCTCGACGAGCAACAGCAATGCTTATCTGCGTAGGCATAGCCCATCGTAGACATCGCACCAACAATTTATATGGATGTGATATAACTCTTTTAATCTTCGTGGTCATCGAACGGATCGTTCAATTCCTTGCTAGGAGGGCCGAATGAGGTATAAATCGAAATTCCAGTGATGGCAACCACGACGGCAGCCATAGAAATGCTAAGAACTATTGCGGGTTCCATAATTGAGAGATAGATGATGAGTGCTATTCTTATAGAATATTACAGAAGATTAAAAAAAGCTTTGGCAAGTAATCTTAGGTGAACTATGGCACAAAGGACTAGGTTGGGAGATATCCTGAAACCACTTAACTCGGAATATGGGAAAGTGGCTCCAGGTTGGGGTACTACCCCTGTAATGGCTGTTTTTATAGCGCTATTTTTCGTGTTTCTGTTGATTATTCTGCAACTTTACAATAAATCACTGTTGGTTCAGGATGTATTTGTCGATTGGCGCAGTTTAGGACGCTAACGCATACGCAGCGAGCGAGTTTGGATCATAAGTTAAGTCATACCCGGTTCTTCCGGGTTTTTTTATGAGTTGCGATTTCCGACTAGACTAACTATATATGTGAGTTTCTGTAGTGGTTTTAGAGTTTACAGGAGACAAAAAATGAATATATTTGGTATCGGTCTGCCGGAAATGGCTGTAATTATGGTAGTAGCGCTGTTAATCTTTGGCCCAAAAAAGCTACCAGAGATCGGTCGGAGTGTGGGCAAAACAATTCGTAGTTTCCAAGAAGCTTCCAAGGAGTTTCAAAACGAGTTTCAAAAAGAAGCAGAACAGTTAGAAGAAGTTGTCAAGACTACTGCTGAATTGGAACCTAAGCAAATCCACCCTGCTAAATCTGAGCAGGATACCGCTAGTTCTTCCCAACCTAGCTAGTAGTTTGTCAAGTTCGTAGTAAGGACTTTAGTCCTGGATTTTAAGCACTGAAGTGCTTACTACGAACTTATTAAAATTAATCAGACAGACTATATAAAAGAGTGCTGCATATCAATTGACTGTAGGCAAAATGACAGAAGCTGTTACGCAACCAGCTTTGGTAATTCCACAACTAATCGTCGGGTTAGGGAATCCAGAAGCTAAGTATGACCAAACACGCCATAATATCGGTTTTGCTGCTTTAGAAACTCTCTCTCGTTCTTGGCGCATTTCCTTAACAGAAAACCGCAAGTTTCAGGGTGAGTATGGTGAGGGTATGGCCCCAGGTGGAGGTAAAATTCGCTTGTTGAAACCGTTAACTTATATGAATCGCTCAGGACAAGCAATACAAGCGGTGACAAGTTGGTATAAATTGCCGCCTGAGTCAGTGTTGATCGTTTATGACGATATGGATTTGCCTTTAGGAAAAACTCGTTTGCGTTTATCTGGTTCGGCTGGGGGACATAACGGTATGAAAAGTGCGATCGCACATCTTAGTAGCCAAAACTTTCCCCGTTTGCGAATCGGTATTGGTAAACCCAAAGATGCAGCTAATAAAGATGATTCCGGTACTATCTCTCATGTGCTGGGGCGATTTTCCGCTGCCGAAAATCAGCAGATGTCTCTTGTACTTCAGTTCGTAATTGAGTGTATTGAACTAAGTCTCAAACAGGGAGTAGAAAAGGCGATGAATGTTTGTAATAGCCGCACCATTAATAATTCTGAGTCTTAGGGCTGGATGAATACTGTCCCAATACTGCACGCTTTGTGCATTTTTAACTCGGAATTGGGTTTTGGGAAAAGGTTAAAGGGTAAAGGTTAAAGATTTTTTCTTTCCCCTTTCCCCTTTCCCTTTTCCCCTTAACCGACAAGTATTGAATACTGTCCTATCAGCTGATTAAAGAAAGCTAACCGATGTTTAAAGGCGTTTATTTTGGTTGATGGATTGTAATACTAAATTTTTCTAACTGTACTCTGAATAGGGTAATAATGTCATTTTAGTTACTAAGATATATGATGGAAACAGATTTTAAAAGTTGATTCTGCCCTCATTTAGTAATTTATATCCAGTTGCTAATGCTGTAAAAGCAATTATGAAATTCCATAAGCTAGTAGGCTTTAAAATAACTCCACCGCTTAAGAAAACTAGTATTATGCCAATGCCTAGAAAAATCCATCCCAAGTTACCAGTTTCTCTCTGGAAAAAGACTAATGCAAATATACCTAGCATCGTTGCCAAAACTGAAGCTGTAGCAGGTAAGCTACGGTAAAAATATGAATAGTAACCGCTAACAAATATGATGTTTTGACCAAAAAAGTATAATCCTGTGAAAAGTAGAATTAAACCTATAAGTTTGATTAACAACCTGCCCATAATATTTTAATATTTTTAATGGCCCAAGCCAATTTTTATCCGATTATAGTGGTGTTTTTAAAATCTTGCCAAATTTTACATTGATTGAATTTAATTTGCGTAAATATACTTAAGTTAAATCCAATCTGTCTGAAAATGTCAGTACAAGTAATGTTGATTACATCAAGTAGTCCTTGCCAGCGTTTTATCAAGGTGCTTTAATAGCGATGTCTGACGACAAGAAGCAGAGCTTCTACGCATTCTGCAAAACAGTCTCACTTAGAGAATATGTACAAAACTTGTAGCGACTCGACATCGCTGCTGGTGTTGATAAAATTACAGACTTAAAACATTAAACTCAAAGATATGACAAGCTAGTACCATATCTTTGACACTAAATTCTCCCCAAAGCTGAATAGGAGCATACATGGAGCCAATTATTGCTATAGTTTTAGCCCTTATAGGTTATGCATTAGGTTCTGCAAAACTGATTAATCAAGGAAATGAAGCCTTAGTCGAACGCTTAGGGCGGTATCATCGGAAACTTAAGCCAGGACTGAACTTTATTGTTCCCTTGGTAGATCAGATTGTCATGGAAGATACTACACGGGAGCAGTTTACAGACATCAAACCTCAGAATGTGATCACCCAAGATAATATTTACGTAGAAGTGGATGCTATTGTATACTGGCGGATTAGAGATATCGAGAGAAGCTTTTACGCGATTGAGGATCTGCAAGGGGCATTAACACAGATAACCACAACTACGCTCCGAGAAATCATTGCCCAAAATACCCTAGAGCAGACCAACGTCTCTAGAGCAGAGATGGACTCAGCTATCTTAGATCAGTTGAATCATGTAACGGCAGATTGGGGAGTTGAGATTCTCCGATTAGATATTCAGAGAATCACTCTACCTGAGAGTGTCCGAAAGTCTAGGGAAGAGGAACAAGCCGCTGTCATCAAAAAACGGGCGCTGATTACCGAAGCAGAAGGGGAAAAAGAAGCTGCGATTAAGAAAGCAGAAGGAACTATGGCTTCAGTGCAAATCATTTCTCAAGCTCTCCGTTCCAATCCCGATAGTAGGGATATTTTGCGGTATCTTGTAGCTCAAGATTACGTAGATGCGAGCCAAAAACTTGGTGAGAGCAATAATGCCAAAATTGTCTTTGTAGACCCAGCTAACTCAAGTGAAATGTTTCAGGAGTTGATAGCCGAGTCGGTAACTCAAGAAGGTAATGGCAAAAAAATCGAAGAACGGAATACTTAAGAGTCACGCTGTCTAGCTTGTCTCAATAGGGCATCGGCTACTAGTGAAACATCGCGCATTTCTTGAACATCGTGAACTCGGAGAATATCAGCGCCATTAAAAATAGCAGCACAACAAGCTGCTGCCGTTCCCCAAACTCGTGCTTTGGGATCTGGTTGATTTAAAATGCGACCAATAAAACTTTTACGAGATGCTCCTACCAAGATAGGACAGTTGAGTGGTGCGAGCGATCGCAAGCCGCGAAAAATTTCTAAATTTTGCTCATAGTTTTTAGCAAAACCAATACCAGGATCGATAATAATTTTATCCAGATCAATGCCCGCAGTAGTTGCTGCCTCAATTTGTCGAGCCAAAAAATTATAAATCTCACCAAGCAAATCTTGATAATCAGTCTGTTGTTGCATTGTCTGTGGTGTTCCCCGGATGTGCATTAAAATCATCGGCACACCTAACTCTGCGACTGTTGGCAACATTTCTGAGTCAAAAGTGCCGCCAGAAATATCATTAATAATATCGGCTCCAGCTTCTACAGATGCCTTGGCGACAGCAGCACGGGTTGTATCTACAGAAATCGGGACTGAAATCTCTGGTCTTAGCACCTGTAATACCGATAGTACCCGGTCAAGTTCCTCCACCAGAGTTATTTGCTTTGCCCCTGGTCGAGTTGATTGACCGCCCACATCGATGATGTCAGCACCAGCAGCCACCAGTGCTTGCGCCTGTATTAAAGCGGCAGAGGAAGTGTTAAACTCACCCCCATCACTAAAACTATCGGGCGTTACATTTAAAATGCCCATCAAATAAGTCCGCTGTCCCCAATCGAAACAGCGTCCTCGAATTATCAAGTTCCTTGGCATAAAACAGGAGTCAGAATGGGCTAAACGCCCCGCTACCGCTAACAGGAGTCAGAATTCAGAATACTCCACCCGTGAAAGGATGGAGTATCAACTCTTGAAAAATATTTTAATTTTCTTTCGCCCACAAAGAGCAATGTTTTCAAGCAATATTCATTACCCAGTCGTACAAAATTCAATTCTGAATTCTGACTACTGAGTTCTGAATTCTTCTTATCTACATTAGGCATTCCCATGCTCTGCATGGGAACGAGAAAAAAGCACATCACACTGACTTAAAATTCACAATCCGAGCGAAACTCTCAGGTTCTAGACTTGCTCCTCCCACGAGGACACCATCAATTTCTGGTTGAGCCATAATCTCATCAATATTATTCGGCTTGACTGAACCGCCATATTGAATTGATACATTTGGATTAGTCAACTTGCTACGAATTAAGCCAATTATTCGATTAGCTTCCTCTACTTCACAAGTGTCACCAGTGCCAATAGCCCAAATCGGTTCATAGGCAATCACCAAATTATCCTGATTGATATCTACCAAGCCTTTGTCGAGTTGGAGAGCAATCAGAGATTCAGCTTCTCCCGCATCTCGTTGTTGTTTACTTTCGCCAACACACAGAATTGGAGTCAAACCAAACCTTTGAGCAGTTCGGAGGCGCAGATTAACGGTGGCATCCGTTTCTCCAAAATATTGTCGTCGTTCGCTATGACCGACAATCACAAAGCGTACACCGCTTTCTGTCAGCATCGGGCCAGAAATCTCACCCGTATAGGCTCCATATTCTTCCCAATGGATATTTTGCGCCCCCAGTTGGATGAGGCTACCGTGCAAGGTCTTGGACAAAACACTTAAATCAGTGAAAGGAGGACACAATATCACTTCTCGCCCTTGGGGGGTTTCCTCTAAGTGGGGCAGAAATCCTTGTAAAAACTCCTGGGTTTCTGCCTGGGTTTTGAACATTTTCCAGTTGCCGGCAATAACGATTTTCCGCACAGGTAATTTAGTCAAGATCCTAACGCGTTATATTAGATGCATTTTTTCAGTTTATGACTTTTTGTGAGCCATTAGTCATTAGTCATTGGTCATTGGTCATTAGTTATTTATTATTCTCCCCCGCTCCCTGCTCCCTAATCTGCACAAACCTCTGTTAAAAATAACTAGGATAAGAGACAGGGCTAATTTAAAAATCCCAAATTTAAAATCTCAAATTGATATGACTTCCACATTGCCCGTGCCTGAACCTCATCAAAGCGATTCCGCTAACACTGACGCAAATTCTCTCAGCTGGGAGGAAGAACTGGATAGTGCCATTTTCAGTTTTGAAGACATTCAGACAGAACTGAACTATAAACAAGCACAAACAGCCCTGCGAAACTTGGTAGCCAATCTCGACCTTACTCCCCACGAAAAAACCGGGTTAGAGACGGAAATTGCTGAGTTGGAAACCATGCTGGGAAAGTTAGACCGCATGGTAGTGCAGATTGCGACTTTTGGCATGGTGGGACGTGGTAAGTCTTCTCTACTCAATTCTTTAGTTGGGCAAACGGTATTTGAAACTGGGCCGCTGCACGGTGTTACCCGTACTGCCCAAACAGTTAATTGGAGTATTAGCGAGGAGATGATTGGGGAAACTGAACGGGCTTTGCGTGTCACTCTCCCTGGTGTAGGTCAATCGCAGGTGGAATTAATTGATACTCCTGGGTTAGATGAAGTAGATGGTGCAACCCGCGCCGCTTTAGCCGAACAGATTGCCAAACAAGCAGATTTGATTCTGTTTGTGATATCTGGCGATATGACAAAGCTGGAATACGCTGCCCTTTCTCAGTTGCGGGAAGCAGGTAAACCGATCATTCTGGTATTTAACAAAGTAGATCAGTATCCAGAAGCAGACCGGATGGCAATTTATCACAAAATCCGGGATGAAAGGGTGCGGGAATTACTCACACCTCTAGAAATTGTCATGGCTGCGGCATCGCCATTGGTGAAGACGGCGATTCGTCGCCCTGATGGTACGAGGGGCATACAGTTGCGTACAGGGAATGCCCAAGTCGAGGAACTGAAGCTGAAAATATTGGAGATTTTGCATCGTGAGGGCAAAGCCTTGGTTGCCCTTAATACTATGCTTTATGCCGATATTGTAAATGAGCAGTTGATAGAACGAAAACTGATGATTCGGGAACAGAATGCCAATCAGTTGATTTGGAAGGCTGTGATGACTAAGGCATTAGCGATCGCACTCAATCCTGTAACTGTGGTAGATATTCTGAGTAGTGTGGTCATTGATATTGCTCTAATTTTGGGTTTATCTAAACTCTATGGCTTCTCTATGACCGAAGCCGGCGCTGTACAACTGCTACAAAAAATCGCCCTGAGTATGGGCGGTATCGGCGCTAGTGAATTGTTAGCAAATTTAGGCTTGAGTGGATTAAAAACTTTACTTGGGATCTCTGCAACAGCTACGGGTGGCATTGCGCTAGGCCCTTATATATCGGTAGCAATTACCCAAGGAGGAGTAGCTGGTGTTTCTTCTTACGGTATTGGACAAGTTACCAAGGTTTATTTAGCCAATGGCGCAACTTGGGGGCCTGATGGCCCGAAAGCAGTAATTAATCGGATTTTGGCAAACTTGGATGAGACTTCAATTCTTAACCGGATTAAAGATGAATTACTCCAGAAAGTAAAACTCAAAAAGTGATGCATCAATAAGCTTTGGTTAGCCATATTTATGCTTATATCTGATTCGTCAAGAAAAGCTTAAGGTGCCATTCGCTTTACCATCAGACGAATCAATGAGCCATAAATCATTGCTTCACTTGGCTTTGTGTACAACTCATAATCCTTACTCAAACGCCGAAATCGATTGCGACATCTAATTTGTGAATGTACAGATGCGCTACCAACTGCGCTATGACCCCTTAGAGGATGTTTTAAAAGGGTCTTTTCCTCTCATAATTAGCACAGCCAAGCATTTGCACAGCCAAGCATTTAAGTATATAGCGAGAACCTTAGTTTTTCGTTGTACTTACCGTAGTCCAGAAGGCAAAAATTATACTTTCTGGTACTTTTAAAACATCTTCTTAAAATCATCTGTATATAGTTACTTAGTTATTATTACTTTGTCAAGTTTTCTGGAAACTAAATTTTAAATATCTCTTCTGGCACTCAGCACTCTCTAGGATACTTGCAACAAATAGGTCATACAATGCCCCATCAAAAAGTAAACTACTAACATGGCAGCAGCAGCCAGAGCAACCAATGTACCAGCCAACATTAGAGAAAATTCTTTACTCTCGTAGGCTTTTTCCATTAAGTGCAGCGACCACGCCACCAGGGCTACATCAAAAAGTAAAATAGGAAGCAACATATTTCTTAATATTTGTTAATACTTGTAAAATAATATTAACACCCTTTTCAGGAAGTGTGTCTAACCTTAGATGGATGTCATTAAATGGTAAATGGTGGATCAAGATAATGTTCTGACTGGCACGTTGCGATCGCGCAAGTAACTTTTAATTTCTGCTACGCTTAATTGTCCGTAATGTAACAGGGATGCGAGTAATGCCGCTTCCGCTTTGCCTTCAGTTAGGGCAGTGTAGATATGTTCACAATTACCTGCACCACCAGAAGCAATGACTGGAATTTCTACAGCATCAGCAATTGCCCGTGTAATCTCGATGTCATACCCAGCTTGGGTTCCATCAGCATCCATACTTGTAACTAGCAGTTCTCCGGCCCCCCGTTTTTCAACTTCTTGTGCCCACAATAGAGCATCTAAGCCTGTGTTTTCCCTGCCACCCCGCACATACACATCCCAACCTGGATTTTCCGGGTTATTTCTGCGTCTGGCATCAATAGCAACAACTATGCACTGATTACCAAAGCGATCGCTGGCCCGATTAATCAAGTCTGGATCGCGCACCGCCGCAGAATTAATACTAACCTTATCTGCGCCTGCTCGTAACAAAGCTTTAACATTTTCTAAGGATTGAATGCCACCACCTACAGTCAATGGAATAAAGACCTGTTCGGCAGTGCGGTACACCACATCTATAATTGTAGCTCGGTCTTCATGAGTAGCTGTAATATCCAGAAATACTAACTCATCAGCACCGGCTTCGTTGTAAACCTTTGCCAGCTCTACCGGATCGCCTGCATCTTGGAGATTAACAAAGTTAACTCCTTTTACAACTCGTCCCGCCTTCACATCTAAGCACGGTAAGATTCTTTTAGATAACATAATAACTTTTGTATTTCTGGGTAATTGACCGGAATTTAAATTTTAAATTGGCGCGGGTATTCTCAAACGAAAATTTTCATGGGCATGGGGCATTGGGCACTTGTATTGAGCGAAGTCGAAGTATTGGTTCTTCTTTCTCCCCCTGCCTCCCCTGCTCTCCCACTTTCTAGTCCCTTAAAAGTAGATAGCTGAATTATGGCGATAATCTCCTCGAAAAAACAGCCTCCAGAACCCAACGGAGAACCAAAGCAGCGTCGAGAGTCGGCGAAAGCACCATCCACAGAAAATATTTTGAAGCCTGAAGCTGCTATTGATGAGCAAGAACAGCAAGAAGAAGGTATTCGACCACACCGATTTGCTGATTACATTGGGCAAAAAGATTTAAAGGATGTGCTAGATATTGCCATTAAAGCAGCTAAGTCTCGTGGTGAGGTACTGGATCACTTGTTGCTATATGGGCCGCCGGGATTGGGCAAAACCACAATGGCAATGATTTTAGCATCGGAAATGGGGGTAAATTACAAAATTACCAGTGCGCCAGCCTTAGAACGTCCACGAGATATTGTTGGGCTACTAGTGAACCTCAAGCCAGGGGATATCTTATTTGTGGATGAAATTCATCGCCTCTCGCGGATGACGGAGGAAATTCTCTATCCAGCAATGGAAGATTATCGCTTAGATATTACAATTGGTAAGGGTTCTAGCGCTCGGATCAGAAGTTTGCCACTGTCAAAGTTTACTCTAGTAGGGGCTACAACTCGTGTGGGTGCTTTAACTTCACCACTGCGCGATCGCTTTGGTTTAATTCAAAAACTCCGATTTTACGAAGTTGAAGAACTGACTAAAATTGTACTGCGAACCGCTCAATTACTCAAAACCCCCGTTACCGAAGATGGTGCCACAGAAATTGCCCGTCGTTCACGCGGAACACCACGTATTGCTAATAGGCTACTCAAGCGGGTGCGTGATTATGCGGAAGTAAAAATATCGGGTGAGATTAATGAAAACATTGCATCCGAGGCATTGCAACTATTCCAAGTAGATCCTTGCGGTTTAGATTGGACAGATCGCCAGATGTTGAGTGTGATCATTGAACAATTTAATGGCGGGCCAGTGGGATTAGAAACAATGGCAGCAGCGACAGGTGAAGATACCCAAACAATTGAAGAGGTATACGAACCTTACCTGATGCAGATTGGGTATTTAACTAGAACTCATCGTGGGAGGATGGCAACTAAGGCAGCATATAAGCATTTGGGGTTTACGCCGCCTAACGAACAGTTGTCATTATTGTAATTATGGGCATTGGGCAAAACAGTGCTGAGTTAAGAGTTAGGAGTTAGGAGTTATTCTCCCCTCTGCCCCACTCAGCACGGGCTAAACCTTAGCTATCCGCTAACGAAACTCGAAACTCAGCACTCTTGATGGGGCATTGGGCATTGATACTCGTAAATAAGCCTTTGAACTCCATTCCTCTGCCCCATACTCAATGACAAATACAACTCTTGGAGAGGCTGCGCCAACGGCTTCTCTTCTCTACGAGAGGCTGCGCCAACGAGACGCTAGGCGAATGCTCGGTGCAAGTGACAAATGACAAATGACAAATTAGGTAAACCTAGATGATTAAGTTGATTGGTATTTTTCTCAGTCTGTTACTTGTGTTTGGCTGGGCTACTCCAGTTATGGCACAATCTCAGCCGCCCATTACTCAAGAACAGTTAAAACAAGGTGATGAGTGGGCAAATCAAGCGTTTATAGCGACGAATCAAGGTGATTTTGCGACGGCTGAAACTTACTGGACAAAGATTATTGAGCAATTTCCCACGAATGCGGGGGCGTGGAGTAACCGGGGAAATTCGCGGGTGAGTCAGAATAAGTTACCAGAGGCGATCGCAGATTATAACAAAGCCATAGAACTAGCGCCAAATGTCACCGATCCATATTTAAATCGGGGGGCGGCGTTAGAAGGGATGGGAAAATGGGACGATGCGATCGCAGATTATAATCGTGTTCTAGAACTCGATCCTAAAGATGCGATGGCATATAACAATCGCGGCAATGCCACAGCAGGTTTAGGAAAATGGTCAGATGCGATCGCAGATTATAAAAAATCTAATGAGATAGCCCCAAATTTTGCCTTCGCCCGTGCTAACTACGCTCTCGCTCTGTATGAAACTGGTCAAAAAGAGCAAGCAATCCGCGAGATGCGAAATATCGCCCGTAAATACTCCAAATTTGCTGATGTGCGTGCCGCCCTCACAGCTGCATATTGGGTAAATGGAGAACAAGGTGAAGCCGAAAGTAACTGGGTAGCAGCTTATGGACTTGATAGCCGTTATAAGGATATCGACTGGGTAAAAAATATCCGGCGTTGGCCCCCCAGCCTAGTTACAGCTTTGGATAAGTTCTTGAAAATTCAGTAGAGGCATTGATCGTGACTCATTTTGGTATCATTTGTCCTGGTGCAGCAACTGGCCCCCTCAATACAATGCTTCCCTTGGGGCAGGAACTTCAACGGCGTGGGCATCGCGTCACCTTCTTTGGCTCACTCGATACTCAATCTAAGGTACTGGCAGCAGGAATAGAATTCCAAGCAATTGGTGAAAAAGATTTTATTCCTGGCTCAACAGCAGAAACCTTTGCCAAATTAGGGCAACTGCGTGGATTGGCTGCATTTCGATACACTATTGATCTGCTGAAGCGGGTTTCATCTGTGACACTCCAAGAGGCTCCAGCAGCAATTAAAGCAGCAGGTGTAGAAGCTTTGCTAGTAAACCAAAGTTCAGTAGAGGGAGGGACAATTGCCGAGTTTCTCAAAATTCCTTTCATCACTGTGTGCAGCGCTGTGGTGCTGAATCGAGAACCTAGCGTTCCTCCTTTTTTCACAACTTGGAAGTATAGCCCAGCTGCGTGGGCACGCTTACGCAACGAAATAGGTTACACATTACTTAATAGTGTCGTCAAACCACTTGAAGATTTGATTAATGAATATCGTCGAGAGTGGAAATTACCCTTGTACTCTAGTCTTAAAGATAGCTACTCTCCACTAGCTCAAATAAGTAATGCACCTGCTGAGTTTGAATTTCCTAGGGAAGAATTAGCTCCTTGGTTCCATTTCACAGGAAGCTACCATACTTCAGCCAGTCGAATACCTGTTTCTTTCCCCTATGAAAAATTGACGGGGAAACCGTTAATTTACGCTTCGATGGGAACATTGCAAAACCGTCTGATTTGGGTTTTTCAGACTATTGCTTCAGCTTGTGAAGATTTGGATGCTCAGTTAGTGATTTCTCTGGGAGGTTCTGCTAAACCAGAATCACTGCCAGACTTGGCAGGAAATCCTTTAGTAGTTGAGTATGCACCTCAATTAGATGTGCTGGAAAAAGCCACCCTCATGATTACTCATGCGGGAATGAATACAACTATGGAATGTGTGAAAAAAGGAGTGCCAATGGTGGCGATTCCAGTTGCTAATGACCAGCCAGGAGTAGCAGCGCGGATTGCTTGGACAGGGGCGGGTGAGCTTGTCACCCTCAAAAAACTGAATGTTCCGATATTGAAAAATGCTATTAAGCGCGTGTTGACAGAAGAATCTTATAAACAGAATGCGCTCAGATTACAAGCAGCTACTCTTGCTGCTGGGGGGGTAAGTCGAGCTGCTGAGATTATTGAGCAGGTTGTTGCTACAGGCAAGCCTGTCTTGGCTTAAACACAATAATAATAATGAAATATTGTGCATATATAGCAATCTGATTTGATTACTAAATCACTCGTAGAGGCAGGTAACTAACAGCGAACAGGGAAGAGGAAATAAAGGTGTACTGAGTTTTTTTCAAAAATCAAATAGGAGTTCTATATTTTATTTATGCCAACTTTAATCCCAGAGAATACGCTTCCTAATGGCATGAAAATATTTTGCATCCGCAAAGAGGAAGTACCAATTATTTATGGGCAAATTCAGGAGTATTTCCAATTTGGAATTGAGTTACATGAAGGTGACACCGTATTTGATGTAGGTGCGAATATTGGTTTATTCACATTATGGATATTTCATCTGTGTAAAACAAATGTGAATGTTTATGCATTCGAGCCAATTCCTGACATTTTTGATGTTCTACAAGCTAATGCTCAACGCTTTAGTCCAGAAAAAATTAAAGTATTTCCCTGTGGACTTTCACAGGAATCTAAAACAATGAATTTTGCTTACTATCCTAACGCTACAGCATTATCTAGTGCTTATCCCGATGGTTCAAAGCAGCAACGAAATAAGTTTAAAAATGCTATTCTACGCAATCTCAAAGATGCACCAAGTCAAGTCCGTTGGCTTCGTTGGTTGCCGTCATTTTTGCGATCGCTTATTCTCGATAACAAATTGGAGAAAGCTTTTCAAGTAGAACAAGTCACTTGTCAATTGAGAACTGTATCAGAGATTATCCGCGAGTATGATGTTCAGCAAATTGACTTGCTGAAAGTAGATGTGGAGCGAAGTGAGTTAGATGTGCTTTTAGGTATTGAGGAGCAAGATTGGCCGAAGATTAAGCAAGTCGTTGTAGAAGTACACGATTTGGATAATCGAGTTAAAAGAATTACAGAGCTACTTCAAAAATACGGTTTGAGCAACGTTACAGTGAAGCAAGAACCCTTTAAAGAGGGTTCCGACACTTTCAACTTATACGCCTTACGGGATTTATCTAAAGTATTCTAAAACTCTTTAAACGGAACTAGAGCTAGTCTGAAGGACGGGCTGATTTTGCTGACGCTTCCCCTTCACCACCATCTGCACACCTCCTGCTGGGCTAAATAGCAAACCCTTACGTACTGCCTGCACTGGTTTGCTATCAGCCAGTTCCATCTCCCAGTGAGACAGCACTGTTGCCAACACCAGTTTCATCTCAAACAAGGCAAATGCCATTCCAATACAGCGACGGTTCCCGCCACCAAAGGGTAAATACTCATAAGGAGAAAATTGCCGTTCCAGAAAACGCTCTGGCTTAAATTGCTTCGACTCAGGATATAAATCTTCTCGATGATGGGTCAAATAAATAGAGGGATTGAGCAAAGTCCCAGGCTCAAAGTTGTATTCTCCAATTTGTAGTGGTGATTTGACCACTCGATTTAGTGCCGATATCGCCACTGGGTAAAGGCGTAGGGTTTCAGAACAGACAGCATTCAAATAAGGCAATCGGAAAATAGCATTTGGATCTGGTTGTTCACCCAACTTATCTAGTTCTTGCAGCAGTTTTTCCCGCACCTGCGGCTGATGATGAATCCAGTACAGCGCCCATGATAAGGAAGTTGCAGTAGTTTCGTGACCCGCCACTAATAGCGTCATCAGTTCATCACGTAATTCCAAGTCTGTCATCGGCTCTCCCGCCTCATCACGAGCAGCCATCATTAAAGATAGAATATCAGTCCGAGATGGATCGGGTTGTGCTTTGCGTTCTTGAATCTGGGCGTAGATGAGTTGATCGATTTGCTTCCGTAAACGCAAGTATTTCCCCCAAGGACTCCACGCTCCTAAATCCCGTCGCATTGCTGGGAAAAGAAGCAGAATTGTTCTTAAAATAGGGATTTTGGGATTCAGGATTGCAATCAGCAGTTCATTGAGTTTCTCGTAACGTGGCCCATCTTCTAGACCAAATACAGCCTTCAAAATCACTTGGAAAGAGATTGCTTGCATTGATGGCAGAACTGCAAAGGTTTCTCCAACCTGCCACCGATTAATCACTTGCTGAGTGATGTTGCGGATTAATTCACCATAAGCTAGCATTCGTTCCCCATGTAAGGGTGGTGTCAATAGCTTTCGTTGTCGCTGATGAGGCTTTCCTTCCAGCGCCAGTAGTGATTGGCGTCCTAATAAAGGCGATCTAATTCCTGCTGGCTCACCAGAGTCTAACTGTTTTGGATCTGTAGTAAAAATCTGCTGAATCGCCTGGGGATTGCTAATGAAAACTTGAGCAGGAGAATTTTGTCCTAGCTGAAGGGTGAAGATATCACCATAACGTTTAGCACAGTCTTCTAGGTATTCTAAAGGATTAGTCAGCCATTGATACGTCTGTACCCAAGGGTGAGTTTGAGGGCCGTTAGGCAGTTTAAGTGCAGACATTTTTATTAATCTCCCAATGATTAAAGCAAGATTGTTATCAGCCAGTTATTCATGCACTCCTAGCTTGATTAATCTTAGAACACAGATCAAGCAAATGAACTTACCAATTCTTGAATCTGCCTTGGAGTCAATTCTTGCACATTAGGCAAAACTACTACTGCTCCTGCTGCTAGCAATGTCTTGCTATATGCATCACTACGTGCTGCTGTTTCCTGGACATGGGGCGGTAAAACCCCTACACCAATCCAAGGGCGAGAAGAATCTAAACGCCGCGCTTTCTCGACGGTATACATATCTGCTACCGTATCTCCCACATACACTACAGCTAATCTTTCCTCAATCCCATTATCTAACTCCCGAACTGTGGCGAAAAGTCCAGTAGGGTCTGGTTTACCTGGTGCATCTTCCATCGCAATCAACACTGGAGATTCCAAACCCAGGCGTTTTTCTAAGACATAGTTGGCAGAAGCACGAGTCGCACCGCTAAAAAATCCCCACGCAATCCTAGCTTGGGTAAGTTGTTCTAAATAGCTAGGTTGTAATAATAAAGGTTCATTACAGATATACCCTGTAAAATTATTTGGATCTGTCCCACGGTAGCGGGATTGAAAAAAAGCAACGATCGCACCATAATCTAGTTGCAGTTGCTCACGGCTCTGTTGTTGAGTTTCAAAGTAGCGGTAAATTAATTCCTGCGATGCTTCCCAATCATTATTCCATACGCCTTCAGACTTTAGTTGGTCAATATCTAGTGGGGTTGGCCGATATGCTTGGGTGGTAAAATATTCTACAGTATCTGCGATCGCACGGCGATAGGAACCGCTCACATCGCGCACAACGCCATCAATATCGAAAATAGCGATCGCTTTTACAGAATTTGTTTGAGTCATGGGGTAGGAAGCAAAAGAGTTTTAAATCATCATAAAACGTCAGATCGTGACTCAGGTAAAAAATCGGGGTCGAGGGTTTGCTCTGGCGTGAAGAGAGATTGTTCGGGAAAGGTTGCGATCGCTAATCCAGTTTCTATTACAGCCAGTCGTCTAGCAGTTTCATAGCTTTCATCGAAAACCCGATCGAAGTGAGGCTTCAAACTCGGACTTTCATTGAGTGCCTTTTGGACTCGCCTGCGGTGTTCCAAAATAGTGTACTGCCAACTTTTTGAGCGCCTTTCAGTTTGAATTTGGTATTTGAGCAGATGCATCAGCAACACTTCCAGATTGCTCTCCAATGCCCGCTTTTCACTTCTGCCCATCGTTTCAATTTCTTCAATCAGGTTGTCTAAGTCCAGTTGTGTGAAATTCTTTTGCTTGAGCAGTTCTGCGGTGGTTTGAATCCACAGGTAAAAGTCTTGCTCATACAAATCTGAACCAGATGTTGTTTGAGATTGGGGCAGTTGGGCAGTCACGTCGCTTCGCTCCGAATTCAAAATTAAAAATTAACAGCAAAATCTTTTAAATCAGGGTGTGATTATGACTCATACCAATTCTGTATGAAGATGCGCTAAACCATATTTACAAGAAAGAAGAAAGAAAAACGAACCGCAAAGTACGCAAAGGACACAAAGGAAGAAAGAAAGAAGTTAAAAGGGTTTGGCGCAGCCTCATAAAGAAATGGTATCAGGTAAAAAATCGGGGTCGAGGGCTTGCTCTGGCGTGAAGGGAGATTGTTCGGGGAAGGTAGCCAAATGCAATTCAGTTTCATCGACAGCCAAGAGTCTAGCATCGTCATAACATAGCTCAAAAACCTCATCAAAATATGGTTTGAGGCTAGGACTTTCTTCTAGAGCTTGTCTGATGCGTTTGCGATGCTCCCGAATTGTTGCTCGCCAACTACCAGAGCGCTTCTCGGCTTGATATTTATACTTCAATAGGTGCATCAGCACCACTTCCAAATTGCTTCTCAGTGCTTTCTTTTCACTCCTGCCCATCGTTTCAATTTCATCAATCAAATTCTCTAAATCCAGTTCTGTCAGCCGACCTTGTTTGAGCAGTTCTGCTGTGGTTTGAATCCACAGGTAAAAGTCTTGCTCATACAAATCTGAACCAGATGTTGTTTGAAATTGGGGCAGTTGGGCAGTCATAAGCATCTCTTTTAGCGCCGACTACACTTTATGCTAGCCCAATCCAATCACTGTTTGGTCATTTGATAGGGTATTGCGTTAAAATAAGCGATCGCTATCCTTGTTAAATAATGCCCGGAAATTCCCGGAGGTGTGATTGACCAAGTTTATTTTGAAAATTTTGTGGTTAGACGAAAACGTTGCTCTTGCAGTCGATCAAATTGTCGGCAAAGGCACAAGTCCCTTGACTAAGTACTTTTTTTGGCCCAGAAATGATGCGTGGGAAGAGTTAAAAAAGGAATTAGAGTCCAAACATTGGATTACTGACGTGGATCGTGTCGAGTTGCTTAACAAAGCGACAGAAGTGATTAACTACTGGCAAGAGGAAGGTAGAAACCGTCCAATGGCAGAAGCTCAATTGAAATTTCCAGAAGTTGCCTTCACAGGTAGCGCCTGATATTACAAAATTAGCTAGATTCTACAAGCTGCCACAGTTTGATAGTCTTGTCCCGGCTGCCGCTTGCAATTAATTGTGTAACTTTGCTCACAGCAACAGCAGATACTGAGTCTACATGACCAGAGAGAGTAACAATCTCTTCTGCTGTGCTTACCCTCCAAAGTTTAACTGTTTTGTCGCAACTTGCACTTAGGAGCGTTTCGCCATCGGCAGTAAAAGCCACAGCCACCACAGACCAAGAATGGCCTACAAGTGTGCAAATTAGCTGACCCGTGTTTACCTCCCACAACTTAATAGTGTTATCATCACTACCCGTTGCCAAAATTTGACCATCGGGACTAAAAGCGACTGTCAAAACCGCCCATGCATGACCCGAAAGGGTGCCTAACAAGCTATAGCATGGGCGGTTTTGAATTTCTCTCTGGGAACCTTCTATCTGCCACAAGCGAATTGTTCTGTCATAACTAGCACTAGCTAAAACCTGTCCTTGGGGACTAAATGCTACTGAATTTACCTGTAATTGGTGTCCAGTTATGGTGCAAATTTCTCTGCCAGTATTGACATCCCAAAGTTTAACTGTCTTATCCCAGCTACCACTAGCGAGAATCCGCCCATCTGGACTGAAAGCAACTGATTTTACAGCGTGTGAGTGTCCCAAGAGGGTGCAGATTTCTTTTAATGTCTCAACCTGCCACAATTTGATAGTTTTATCATCGCTAGCAGTTGCCAGAATTTGACCATCAGGACTGAAGGTAACTGATTTTACAGCTTGGGAATGTCCTGATAAGCTAGCTAAAACTCTTTGGGTATTTAAATCCCACAACTTTATGTTTTTGTCATCACTACCACTGACTAAAGTGTGACCGTCTGGACTAATGGCAAGGGCATTTACACTACTCAATGTCCCCGAATGCCCAGTTAAGATATGCAAGCATCGCCAAGGAGGATTTGGTAATTTAAAATTTTGAGTTTTACATTCCATACCCATTGCTTGCATAACTTCATTAGCTGATTGAAAGCGGCGGTTAACAGCCTTTTGCAGCAGCTTGTCGAGAATTTGCGTCAAGCGTAGACTTTTTGAGTCTTGTCGCCAGACATCGCTAACCTTAGTAGTAAGATATTGTTGCCAAACCCAGCAATCATTTGCAATATCAAATAAATCAAAGGGAGGAATCTGAGTTAGTAAGTAAATACAAGTAACACCCAAGCTATATAAGTCACTTGCAAAAACCGCTTTTCCTCTTGTTTGTTCTGGTGCAGAGTATTCTGGGCTAGCGATACTGGTTTCAGATGTTAACCAATCAATTTCTGTGACGATTTTCGCAGTGGAAAAATCGACTATTACGAAATCCCCCTTCTTGGTAATTGGGGATCTACGGATGATATTTTGGGGTTTGATATCGCGGTGGATGATGTGGCGATCGCTCATCAACTGTAAAACTGGCAACACATCTTCTAACATTTTCCAAATCTGAGTTTCATTAAAAGCGCCTTCTTCTTCAACCACCTGAGCTAAATTAGTGCCTGCAATAAACTCCTGCACTAAATAAAAATGCCCATTCTGCTGAAAATAAGCCAATAAAGCAGGAATTTGGGGATGCTTTCCTAATTCCTCTAGCTGTTTTGCCTTTTGCTGAAAATTTTTAAATGTTTCGGATTCCGGCGATGATTCTTGAACAACGCAAGGAATTGGCGGAAACTGACCTTCATCGACAGCGAGCAAGGTTTTGCAAAATCCCCCTTTACCAATCTGTTTGAGTAAACGATAACGTTCTTGTAAAAGCAAAATTTCTCCGCCATATTTACAGGGTAGGCTTTCCGGTTTACCCCACCCTAACCCTCCCCTTATAAAGGGGAGGGAACTAGATTTCTTTTTCCCCCCTTTCTTTTCTAAGGGGGGATTAAGGGGGGTAATTCAACTTGTGTGTACACCGTAGCCAATTTGGGTGAGGGCAAAACTCATGCAGCCAAGAGTTTTAGCTTAAACACCAATCATGGCTGTGCGCGCCTACCAAATGTTCTTGATGTTACTTATCTTCGGGAAAATTCACAACTATAGCTGGATAACCGTTTTCTGGGGTTGGTTGTGCTTTAGTAACTACTGGTTGTGGATGCAAAGGTGTTGGTGTCAATTCACCCTTACCAGTTTGATTCCATAAAATCATGGATAGTAGCCCGTCCACTAAGCCGTTATTGCTGCCATTACTGCCAACTAAGACATCTGGAATCAAGCGGACATTGCGATCGCCTATAATCTGCATTAGTTGCATTGCTGTATAACCTTGTGGCCCCAGAGCTTCCACACCAGCGCGGTAGGTTTCAGCTTTGGCGTTACCTGTAGCTCGGATACCTTCAGCCTCAGCAATTGCTCGGAGTTTTGTACCTTCAGCTTCACCGTTCGCCTGCTTAATTTGAGCTTGGGCTTTGAGGTCAGCTATATGCACACTCTGCTCCGATTTCACCATTTCTTGCTGAATATTAGCTAGCGCTGTTTCCCGGACAAGCTGCTGCCGTTGGGTTTGCGCCATCTGCTGAACTTCATAAGTCTTGCGTTCTTCTTCGGCAATTTTCCGGTCTGTCTGTGTCTGCATTAACGATGCTGGTGGCTGAATATCACCAATCAGGGTGTCGATCGCTTGCACGTCATAAGCCCGCAATGCTGTTTTAATATACTCAGCAGCCTCAGTTTGTCGCTCACTCCGAGCGGTGAGAAAGTCTAGTACAGTACAGTTTTGGGCTGAGTTGCGGAAATAATTACCGATAGTCGGTTCTAATACATGGTCTACCAGATTTTGCATTGCCCCAACGCGAGAAATTACCTTCGGCGCATCTAAAGCACCGACATGGATAATTTGCGCTACTTCCAAATCAAAGGCAAAACCATCACGCGATCGCACTGTTAAAGAAGCCAGTTTAGCATCATAGCTATGGCGTTCAGTCCGACCTGACCAGTTTAAAACGATGTTGGTCGTTGGCACTAGTTCGATCTTCATAATTCGGGAGTTAATCGGGTGCTTACCAGGATATAGCGGTTCGACCCACACACCCTTATGTCCCTGATTGACTAAGTTACCGTGGGTGAAAGCTGCACCGCTGACATCTTGATGTGCTTTACCCACGAAAGAAATTACCACACCCACATATCCAATGGGAATTTCCGTCATCGGTACTTGCTCAACCTGGACAAACCAAGGATTCAAGTTCCAAGAACCAGAAAGTAAAGTTTGCTCTTGTAAACCTCGCCGCCCACCGCCATTTATAAATTTCTGACCATTTTGGAAGTTGTTGTGTTCTTCAATGATGGGGCCTGCGAGTTCACCTGCGGAAATTGGTACGCCATCTAAAGTAGTAACAATGCCAACTTTGTCAGATGCCAGACTATACACTCGCAACTGTTCTGGAGTCATGCCATGAGCGCTGGCATTTGATGCCATGATGACTTTAAATAGGGCGGTGTTGATCCGGTACGTACCAGCCGTAAGAAAACCCATTTGCCGCCCTTTTTCGCCACCTTGGGTGAGGAATTTCCGAGCATCTTGGAAGTTGTCACAATCTACAATTTTACCCAAAATCCGCTCTGGTGGGTTGGATGCTCCATCTGCTGCCACAATCAAAGCGATTTCCCCTTGGGGAACGACAATTACCGATTCTTTTTTTACAGAATATTGCCAAGGCCAATAGCCCCAGTGCCAACCAGGGGCTAAAGTATCTGCCTGCAAGCCAGCTTCGCCGTTAAGGGCAATCAAGCTGCCGGCGGGGAGTCCACGCCCGGAAAGGGTAAATTTCCTCACGACAATGCCGACTTCACGTTCGCCAATTACCACCAGTCCGCCAAAGAACAGGGGGACGAATATGACTAAACCGCCGATAAGTACGATGGGAACCAGTACAACAGGATCGATTCCAGCAGCTTGATATTGAGTCCTGCTCACTTGTAATTGGGCAATATTAGGTTTAGTCTGATTTAGCTGGACTGATGCCGGAGTGATTTCTTGTGCAGTAGTTATTTTGACAGAAGTAGCATTGGCAGAATGAATACTACCAGAGAGTGCTAACGTTGCTACGACCGATGCTGCAAAACGAGCTACCTTATTTTGTTTACGAGTACCAAGCAAAGATGAAAGGCTTTTCATAATTTGTGCCCAAAAGGGCAACTAATTAGTTAATTTAACACTCCACCAAAGCTTGGCTCAATTTCTTAAACTTGGTGTAATTTTTTTTAAAATTAATAAATAAGGAGTCAGAATTCAGAATTCAGAATTCAGGATTCAGACTCCTCTATCCATAAAGGGATGGAGTTTTGGCATTCGTACAGAATTCATACTGTTAGCGGTAGCGGGGCGTTTAGCCCATTCTGACTCCTGACTCCTGAGTTATTCTTAATAAATATTTTATTTTGTAGGTTGGACATTGCCCAACCTACAAATTTGAAATAGAAATTGAATTTAGACCGAACCGCCAGCAGCTTGAAACCGAGCGCGGGCCCGTTTGAAGGCTTGGTTCGCTTGAATTTGGGCTTGGCGATCGTCTGCGGAAACTTGAGTCAGCCGCGCTTCTGCTTGGTTGTAAGCAGTACGGGCTTCATCAAGGTTAATTTTGTCGCCACGTTCCGCACCGTTAACCAGAATTGTCACTTCATTTTCTTCGACTTCGGCAAAGCCACCTAAAAGAGCGATCGCTTCCCAATTCTGATTTTTAGCGCCACGAACTCGCATGACACCAGTATCGAGAGCGGTCAAAAGTGGGGCGTGTCCAGTTAAGATACCTAGTTGACCAGTCGTGCTAGGCAAAACCACTTCTTCAGCTGGAGCATCCCAGACTGTTTTATCTGGGGAAATTACACGAACGGTTAATGTCATTTGTCTTTTGTCCTTTGTCTTTTGTCTTTTACCACTTGTCTTTTGGCATTAGCCATTAGCCATTGAACTAATGACTAATGACCAATGACCAATGACTAATGACTAATGACTAACCTTTGATTTTTTCAGCTTTGGCGATCGCTTCGTTAATATCGCCAACCAAGTAGAAAGCCTGTTCTGGCAAAGCATCCAATTCACCAGACAGAATCTTTTGGAATCCTTTGATGGTGTCTTCCAACTTCACGTACTTACCAGGTGAACCGGTGAATACTTCTGCCACAAAGAACGGCTGAGACAAGAAACGCTCAACTTTCCGGGCCCGCGCGACGATGAGACGGTCTTCTTCAGACAATTCATCTAGACCGAGAATGGCGATAATGTCTTGGAGTTCTTTATAACGTTGCAGAGTTGATTGCACCGCCCGCGCAGTATTGTAGTGTTCCTCACCGACAATATTGGGCTGAAGCATGGTGGAAGTCGAACCCAGGGGGTCAACTGCGGGATAAATTCCCTTAGCTGCCAAACCACGAGATAGCACTGTTGTACCGTCCAAGTGGGCGAAGGTGGTAGCAGGTGCGGGGTCGGTGAGGTCATCCGCTGGTACGTACACTGCTTGAATGGAGGTAATGGAACCCTCGGTAGTCGAGGTAATCCGCTCTTGCAGTTCACCTACGTCGGTTCCCAATGTGGGCTGATATCCCACCGCTGAGGGCATCCGACCTAGTAGCGCCGATACTTCCGAACCTGCTTGGACAAACCGGAAGATGTTGTCAATAAACAACAGCACATCTTGCTTGTTCACATCGCGGAAGTATTCTGCTACTGTCAATCCCGAAAGACCAACCCGCATTCTGGCTCCGGGTGGCTCGTTCATTTGACCGTAAACTAGAGCAATTTTTGATTCGTTGAGGTTCTCGTTATTGATTACCCCAGATTCAATCATTTCGTTGTAGAGGTCATTACCTTCACGGGTGCGTTCACCCACGCCAGCAAAAACGGATACTCCACCGTGCTGAGTAGCGATGTTGTTGATCAACTCCATCATGATCACGGTTTTACCAACACCAGCACCGCCGAACAGACCAATCTTACCGCCGCGTCGATAGGGAGTCAGAAGGTCAACAACTTTAATCCCAGTCTCAAACACCGAAGGTTTGGTTTCCAGGTCGGTGAATTTGGGAGCAGAGCGGTGGATGGGTAGAGTGGCCTCAGCATTTACTGGGCCTCTGTTGTCCACAGGTTCGCCAAGGACGTTGAAAATCCGGCCCAAAGTGGCTTTACCAACTGGTACGCTGATGGGAGCGCCTGTATCGGTGACTTCAAAACCGCGGACTAAGCCTTCGGTAGAACTCATCGCCACAGTCCGCACCTGGTTGTCGCCCAGAAGTTGCTGTACTTCAATGGTGATGTTGATTTCCTGTCCAGCTTCGTTGGTGCCTTTGATTTTCAAGGCGTTGTAGATTTGTGGCAATTTCCCGCCGGGAAATTTAACGTCTACAACTGGGCCAATGATTTGGGTAATGTAACCAATGTTTGTTTTTTCTGCGGTTGTTACCATGCTGCGCCTAATGAGTGAAGCTAGATTTCAGATAAGGTCGTAGAAGACATAAAATTAAACAATGTCACCTTTCAGATTAGCACTGAACGCCCCTACTCTACGCCATAAATTGATCCTTAAGACTAGGGTTTGGGGATCAAGATCAGGCTAACCTAAAATCAGTAGTTAGAGTCTTTTTTTATTTGGAAGTTCCTTAGCTGAGGATTGCTGTTGTTATTTGCTCTTTTAGAGGATGTTTTAAAAGTCATGATTGATGTATCAAATATTTCTTTACCCCACCCTAACCCTCCCCTTTATAAGGGGAGGGAACCGGATTTTCTTTTTTCCCACCTTTATAAGGGGGAGGGAACTGGATTTTCTTGTTTCCCACCTTTATAAGGGGGGATTAAGGGGGGTAATAATTTGGTTTAAGTCACAGCTAACTACACACTTTCACCGAACAACAGCTTATGAATTTCTCGTCAGCACGACAATATTTTTACCAGGAGATTCAGCAGTCTGACGAGCATATTGACTTAGCAAAGGCAGCTTTGTATATTGCACAAGAAGAATATCCCAATCTAGACCCAGAAGAATATCTCAATGCCCTTGAGACAATGGCGTGGGAGCTTCAAGAACGCCTGCCTGATTCACGATATCCTTTGCGAATAGTTCAAAGTATTAATCAGTATCTCTACGAAGATTTAAAATTTTCTGGTAATAAAATTGACTATTACGACCCGCGCAACAGCTTTTTCAATGATGTAATCGATCGCCGATTGGGGATTCCCATTACCTTAGCGCTGGTTTACCTGGAGGTTGCGCGACGGATTGATTTTCCGATGGTGGGTGTGGGGATGCCAGGACATTTCTTGATTCGCCCAGATATTCCCGATATAGAAATTTTTGTGGATGCTTTCAATGGCGGTGAAATAATATTTGCCCAAGATTGCGAGGAACGCCTATCTCAACTTTATCAGCAACCTGTGACGCTACAACCAGAATTTTTAGCCGTAGTTAGTAATCGGCAATTTTTGTTACGGATGCTGACAAATTTAAAATTTATTTACCTTAAACAGCAAGAATTAGAAAAAACGCTGGCCGCGGTTGAACGAATTTTGTTGCTGTTTCCTGGTTTAACTTTAGAATTGCGCGATCGCGGCTTGATTTACTATCAACTCGGTTACTACCCCCAAGCCATAGACGACTTACAAAATTATTTAACAAAAATTCCCGATGCCGAAGATGCCTCTGTGATTCGGCGGCTACTTACCGAATTGGGTAAAGGTGGGTAGGGAGTGAGGGATGAGGGAGCAGGGGAGGCAGGGGAGGCAGGGGAAGCATGGGGAGAAATAAACAAAACAATGCCCAATTACGAATTACGTTAGCGTAGCGGTAGCGAGTCCGCGATAGCGAAGCGTTAGCGAGTTTGCGAGCGTCGCGTCATTACGAATTACGAATTTTCTGCAACTCGTTTGAGGCGGCTCAGCTGGGCTTGCATATCTTGTTTTGTCCAAGATGCAGCAAAGGTGTTGAAGCCCCAACTCACTAAGGGGTTAGGGATATCGTACTCAAAGCGGTTGAGTAGCAGCGTTCCCTTTTCTGTGGGTTGACATTCCCAGCGATCGCGCCCTTGAAAAAATCCCTGAAATTCCCAGACTACCAAACCCGGTTGTCGTTCTACAACTACGCTATTCAAGGTGGGTTTTATTAGAGGAATTTGAATAATAAAACGACTTTTACTGCCGACATCAGTACTCCAAGCTTCGCCCACAGGTTCACAACGGAGGACGGGGTTGAGCCAACGGTGCATGAGAGTTAAATCGCTAAGACAGCGCTCCACCACCGTAGCTGTAGCATTAATTTGAATCGATTGTTCCAAAACTTGGGACATTCCACATCTTTGGTGCTGTTGCTGCAATTAGAGTAACGCAAAATTTTGAGGAGTGGGGAGTAGGAGTTTGGAGTTTGGAGTTAGGAGTTTGGAGTTAGGAGTTTGGAGTTTGGAGTTTGGAGTTATTCTCCCCCATACCCAATGCCCAATGCCCCATGCCCAATGCCCAATGCCCAATGCCCAATGAATTGATATATATGTATGTGTTTACTGGTAAATTGATAGGCAAAACACTGACTCAGTGTTTGCGGCGAATACTTAAGCATAATTCCCGAAAACCATGAACACAACTTGGCAAGGAATAACCCAGGTGATAGGAGTTGGGTTGTCTACGAGGGTGGAGCAATTTTTGGCACAATCGCCCAGTCTGCAACCGATACAACCGGCAGTGAATCAAGGAATCGCTAATGTCCAAGGTATTGTTCAACAGTTGATTCTGTTTACGCCTCGTTTACTAGGGGCGGTGGCAATTTTGTTTGTAGGTTTGCTAATTGCCTTCGGCGTAGCGGCACTGACACAAGGAATTCTCAAGCGCACAAACATAGATAATCGCATTGCCGCTGGCGTAACGGGTCGTCAAGATGTTCCCCAAGTGGAGAAATTAATCTCCGGCTTAGTCTTTTGGAGCATTATCTTGTTGACGGCGGTAGCTGTTTTACAGGCATTAGATTTAGAGGTAGCCTCTCGACCCCTGAATAGTTTTCTCGATCAACTTATTGGCTTTTTGCCAAAGTTGGTTGGTGCAGGAATCCTTTTGACAACTGCCTGGTTTTTAGCGACCATTGTGAAGATTATCACTGTGCGCTCATTACAGGCATTTAATCTCGATGAGCGTTTGAATCCAGAACCAGAAGACAGCGCACCCAGCCTCAATCAGCTATCTCTGAGTGAGACGATTGGCAATGCTCTGTATTGGTTTATATTTTTACTGTTTCTCGCCCCAGTTTTAGATACTCTCGGACTCAGGCAGGCTTTACAACCAGTACAAGCTCTAATTACACAAGTTCTGCTAATTCTGCCGAACATTTTAGCGGCGATCTTAATTGCTGTAGTTGGCTGGTTCATCGCTAATGTAGTACGGCGAATTGTGACGAACTTGCTGGCGACAACTGGTCTTGACCATTTAGGTAGTCGCTTGGGATTATCTTCAGCTGCGGGGGTGCAACCTCTATCGAATATTATCGGCACAATTGTCTATGTTTTGATTTTGATTCCTGTGGCGATCGCAGCGCTTAATGCCTTGCGAATTGATGCAATATCTGTACCTGCGATCGCTATGCTGCAACAGGTTCTCAACGCCCTCCCAGCCATCTTTACAGCCATAGCAATTTTGATTGTTGCCTATTTAGTGGGGCGGTTTGTCGCAGATTTGATTACAAGTATCCTCACCAATTTAGGCTTTAATAACATTTTCACTATTTTGGGTCTGACTACACCCAGCAGACGAATCGTCATTTCCACAGAATCAACAATCCCGCCGACTCCAACCCGCACCCCATCGGAAATTGTCGGCATTGTTGCCTTAGTGGGTATCATCCTGTTTGCCACGGTGGCGGCGGTAAATATCTTGAATATTCCAGCCCTGACAGTATTAGTATCTGGGATTGTGATTATATTTGGGCGGATTTTGGCAGGATTGGTGATTTTTGCCATTGGCTTATTCTTGGCAAATCTGGCTTTTAATATCATTACCAGTTCCGGGGAACGCCAAGCCCAGATTTTGGGACAAGTGGCGCGAATTGCAATTATTGCCTTAGTCTCTGCAATGGCACTGCAACAGATTGGAGTTGCCAGTGATATTGTAAATTTAGCCTTTGGACTTTTACTAGGTGCGATCGCTGTTGCTATTGCCTTAGCTTTTGGTCTTGGGGGGCGCGATATTGCACGAGAGCAAGTTCAAGAATGGCTAAACTCTTTCAAAGGTAGAAACTAAAAATTGATGAAGGCGCAATTTCATCTGTAAATCTGTAAAAGTGCAGCCGTAAGCATCAATAGTGCAAAAAATCTATCGGCAATTTTGCTTAAGAGGTTGAAAGTTAAAGCTTAGAAACTCGGAGTTTGAGTAGAGAACTTGTAATGTCAAATTCTGAAGCTCAAGTTCCGAGTTTGGAAGCTCAATTTAATCGTATTTTCCGAGTCACCTTTTTTAGCGGCGTAAGTGAGAAATTCCTTAGTTAGTCTTAATGAAAGCTGGGGATAAAGGAAGGACGCATAGGCGCAGCCCGTCTTAGACATCGCAACAAGGTGGGGCGTAGTCCATCGCAGCGACAATCAATTTTCCCAAAATTACCGAAAGCCTTGCTGATGTGGGTTATTGAAATGATGAGTGCCGTGTTGTTGGGAAATATTGAGTCAAGATTTGATTTGGCAGCTTTTGTGTTAGAAAAACCACTTTTATGGGAAAACTTAAAACAAGACCCTGTGTTGAAGATATTGGCTGTAATTCGTCAGCCAAACGCTAAAAATGACAACAGTGTGTGCATGAGTTGAGAGAATAACTTGACATTCTAAATAAAAATTATTAACCAGTAACACTTATGGATTTACTTATCAAAATTCTTAAACCTTTTTGGATAATTAATTGTTTCGGGATATTTGTTTTATCGGCTTGTACACCTGCATCATCCCAAGAAAAAGTTTTAACATCCAAAGAAGGAAATTTTAGTATTGTAATGCCAGGGACTATTTTAGAAGAAAATAGTACTCCAATAAAAGGTATTAATAGCCGGAATTGGACAACTATTAAGAGTGAATCTATATATTCAGTGACCCATTCAACTCTTCCCAAAGAAACAGCCCCGCAGAGAATTCCAAAAGTTTTACAGCTTCTAATTAAAACTGCTAATCAAACAAATTTTATTCAGGGTAAACAAGTATCTCAGTCTTCCGTTAATCAAAGTGGATATAACTGTCAAGACTTTACTTTAATGGGCAAACCCAGTACTGCCTTGCAAGAAGAAATTAAGAAAAAAGGATTAAATATAAATAATAAATTATTATATCAGAGAAGTCTGCTTTGTATGAAGAAGAATTATGCTGTTGAGGCTGTAATTATAACTCCATCATCTGAAGAACTAAAAACAAATGGGGCATCTTTTATTAAATCGCTAAACCTCAAACCATGAGACTATTTTTTAGTAATTGGTATGACCATTACTGTTAGTATATTTGTAACTTTCTGGCTTAGACTGCATAGCGTCATCTGCTGTACATAGTCGGACAGTAAAGTTTTTGAAGGTAACATATAGAAACAATATAAAATGATTACTATATCTTTAAAACTTTTGTAAGTAAATTCGTCATTAATGCTGAGGTGCTTCTTAGTTTGAAAAAGACAAACTGAAGCAAACACTCCACAGCAAAAATGAAAGGTTACTAAAACATGGATTTTATCAACCAAGCACAGAAGTTGGCAGATACAGTTAGAGATAAAGCTCAAGAAACAGCCAACAATGTAGTAAACGGGATGAATGAAGTAGTTGATGGAATCCAGAACGCTACTAGCGAGATGACTACTTCAAGTGTCCATGCAGTTAATGATTTACAAAGTTTATCAACCATAGCAGCACAGTCAGGTTTTCAAACCGTTCAAAATGTTAGTAAAACATTTCAACAAACTGCTGTTGGAGTTGCCGCATCTAGCATGGTTATGGCTGATGCTTTGCAAAATTTACCAAAGACAGCTGCCGAATTAGCCCAAGAGATGCCCAAGATTGCCAATAGGCTGAGATATCGTGCTGGTGTTCGGGTGGGAGACTTACCTCGCTCTGATGCGGATGTCATGAAGCTTTTTGAGAAAATTCCTGGCACATCAAAGCTTGGAGGTAAAGAATATACAATTCGTCAATTTCTTAGAGATAAGCATGGTAGCCACATCAATCCACGTTCCCAAGGTGGATCGAATGCTGCTGATAATATCCTTTGGGAAGTAGGTGTTGATAATCTCCGTCGAGGAGCCAAAGTCATGACCGTTGGCGAACAGTTTTATATTCGGGTTTATAATGCAGTAGATTCTATTGTCAGCAATTCTGGAACGATCGCGAAACTTGGGATTACTGCAACGGGAACAGCTATTCTCACTCAGGTTGTAGTCACGGCGATTTCCTACTCTTTGGATCTTTATCGAGGTGACATTACTGTTGAAGAGTATAAAAATCTAATTTTTGAAGCAGCAAAGGCAGCAGGTATTGCGACACCAATTGTTTTTTTGGTCTTGGTGGCTGTGTTAGCTTTATTTCCAGAATTTACAGTTATTTTGTCAGCACCAGTCGTTGTTGCAGGCTTCAATGCTTTATTTGGTATTAGTATTGCTACACCCATCATTCAATCGCTAGTTCGCCATATCGAAGCTGGAGGTTTTGGGATAGAAACTGCTGATGCTTACAAAACTGCGTTTGATGGTTCTGCGCGCTGAAATAAGTTATTCCAAATTGAAATTGCATAATTAGCGTGGGTGTCTCACCCGCCCGTATCCAAATCCCGGATTTCTCACGCATAGTGTAGGCAGAGGGGAAGAGGAGTGTGGGGAGTGTGGGGAGTGTGGGGAGTGTGGGGGGTAAGACTTCTTCCCCATCCTCCCACACCTCCCACACCTCCCACGATTATTTGGTAATACGGTTCAGTTAAGGGCTACTGGCAAAAATTTTGGTTTTTTTAGACGCGATAAATGCCGTCTCTACAAGTGTTTTGGGCTTATATGAACTGTATTAGGTTATGTTGAGTTGCGGAATTTCTGATGAAAATTATGTATATTCAGTTACATTGGCAGAGTAATCATAAATTTTGTCCCCTCACCAGGTATTGACAAGCATTTGACTTGTCCGTTGTGTTTGTCAACAATAATTTGGTGGCTGATCGCTAATCCCAGTCCGGTTCCCTTACCCACAGCCTTGGTTGTGAAAGATTGCTCAAAAATTCGAGATTGCACCTCAGTAAGCATACCGGGGCCGTTATCTTGGATGCAAATTGTGACGGTTTGTTGTTGGGGATTAACCGATGTGGTAATAGTGATGATGTTCGGGTAAGCAGCAATATCTCGATCGCAATTGTTTTGATCGAGTTCATCAAATGCATCAATGGCATTGGCGATGATATTCATGAACACTTGGTTCAGTTGTCCGGGATAGCAACTGATTGGAGGTAACTCACCGTATTGTGTGACAACCTGGATTTTAGTGCGATCGCCATTACCTTTGAGTCGATGTTTCAACAGCATTAAGGTGCTATCGATTCCTTCGTGAATCTGAAACTCCACCTGAGATGAAATATCTGCGCGAGTAAAAGTTCTCAAAGAGAGACTGATATCTTTAAGACGGGTAATTCCCTGGTGCATTGATGCCATTAGTTTTGGCAAATCCTCCGTCAGATACTCCAAGTCAATTTCTTCAACAAGCTCTTGAATTTCCGAGTCTGGCTGCGTTAGCTTCTGCTGTTGCAGGCTCACTAGGCGAAGTAGATTATTTACATGTTCCTCAATATAAGATAAATTTCCGCCAACGAAACCAACCGGATTATTAATCTCATGACCAATACCTGCAACCAACTGCCCTAATGTGGACATTTTCTCACTCTGGATCATTTGTAGTTGGGTTTGCTGTAACTGTTGTAGAGATTGAGTTAATTCTGCGGTGCGTTCTTGCACGCGTTCTTCTAATGTGCGGGTGAGATGGGAAATTTTCAGGTGTAACTTTAAACGGGCAATCACTTCTTCGTGTTGGAAGGGTTTGGTAATGTAGTCAACTGCACCTATTTCCAATCCGGCCACCTTGTCTGTAGAATCGGATAGGGCAGTCATGAAAATTACTGGAATATTGTGAGTGATAGGATTGGTTTTCAGTCTGCGACAAGTTTCAAATCCATCAATACCTGCCATCATCACATCCAAGAGAATCAGATCGGGATGAGCATATTCTGTTTGTTCGATCGCTGACTCTCCATCTGTTGCCATGAGGGGTTTCCAGCCACACCTCTGAATCGCTTCAGATAGCACCTTAAGATTGTTTGGATTGTCATCCACTAACAAAATATGTATGGGTTTCGAGATAGGAACAGCGATCATGGATGTAACTCCGTTGTGACAAATGATTTGAGTAACTTACGGATTTTTCCGGTTTGGAAATTGGCAGTGAGTTTGCTTAACTCTGCCGCGAAGGGAGCTAGTTGAGTGTTTTCCTCAATTAGTTCTCTTAACATTCCCTCAATCGCCGAGATATCTCCCATCATTGCCAAATGATAGAGTTGTTGCAAAACATCTTGGGATGGTAGAATCCATTCACTACCAGCGATCTGCTCACCTTTGGGAGGCGAAGACTCGGCATACATCCATTCCACTCCTAAGAGCGATCGCAGTCTATTGAGTAGTTCGTCAATCTGAAGAGGTTTGGGTAGAAATGCTGTTGCTCCTGCCTCTAAACTCCGCTGACGATTTTCCTCAAAAACGCTGGCACTAGAGACAATAATCGGAATAGAAGAGGTTTGCGGATTCGTTTGCAGGTGAACCATTAGCTCAAAACCATCCATATTCGGCATGGCTAAATCGAGTAGAATTACATCTGGATTGTGTTCAATTGCCATCTGTAGCCCATGTTTGCCATCAGTCGCTTCCAGGGTTCGACAGCCAATTTCTTGCAGCAGACTGGTTAACATAGAACAATGGTTGCGATCGTCATCGACAATCAGAATTTGAGGCGCACTACCCTGAATCCCGGTAATTTTCTGAGGAGTTGGGGTGTAATCTGTCTTAGACATCGCTCCTCCATGCCAGTCATGTAGGCGTAGCCCGTCGTAGACATCGAGTGGTACAGATACTGTCAAATCCAGCCAAAACAGACTTCCTTCACCCAGGTGGCTCTGCACCTGAATTTGGCTCCCCATCAATACCGCAATTCTTTGGCTAATCGCCAATCCCAAGCCAGTACCTTCAGATCGTTGTCCTGCTTCACCCACTTGCTCAAACGGCAAAAAGATTTTCTCAAGTTGGTCTGGTGACATCCCAATACCCGTATCTTCAATTTGAAAACGAATCTTTAGATGTGTCATTTGTCCATTGTCATTTGTGATCCCCTGCGTTGGATGGGTTTCCCGGCTTGTAACAAGTGGCATTATTTGCTTAGACTCTTGACTAATGATTTCCACTTTGAACGTTACACTACCGCTATCTGTAAATTTGATTGCGTTGCCCAGCAAGTTAATTAACACTTGCCGCAGCCGCTTTTCATCAACTTCAACGGCAAGTGGTAGGCGATCGCTAATTAAGATATTAAATCTAATCCCTTTCTGTTCAGCCCGGATACCACAAATCTCAGTTACACCATGTAAGAAACTGGGCAGATGCACACTAGTGACAACCAAATCCAATTTCCTTGCTTCTATCTTCGAGAGATCGAGAATGTCATTGATCAGCATCAAAAGATGTGAGCCGCATTGGTAGATAATGCTGACTCCTTCTAGGTTTTTAGCTGTCATGTTTGGCGATCCTTCTAGTACCTGGGCAAAACCAAGGATGCCATTGAGAGGTGTACGTAGTTCGTGGCTCATGTTGGCGAGAAACTCACTTTTGGCCTGATTAGCAGCATCGGCAGCTTGCTTTGCCTCTACTAATTCATGAGTGCGTTCTTCGACTTTCGTCTCTAGGGTTTTGGAATAATCCAATAGTTGAATGTTGGCAATTTCTAGTTGGCGATTTGTTTCTTCTAACTTCCGCTGTTTATAGGCATTAGTTGTTGCAATCACACTACCGATAAATGCGGCTAAGGTGGGTGTTACCGGAATTAAAACACCATACAAAAACATCCCATAGCCACCCCATATACAGGCTCCACTGATGCCTACAGTTGCCCAAAGAATTTTGCCGCCGGGAATCCGCAGCCTGTTACTGGATAATAACCAACTGCCCGTAGAACCAATGACAGACCACAAAACAATCCAGAGTGATAAAGAAATCCCAGAAACACCGTTTAGACTACCATTTCCTGTTTTTGCTCCTCGTACTAGTTGAAGAGCAATATTGGCATGAACAACCACACCTGGAGTCGGTTTTTGAGCAGAGATCCAGGAAGAAAAGGGTGTACTGAAGAAATCATTGGTACTGGAGGCGATTGACCCAATAAATACCATGCGATCGCGCATCAAATCTGCTGGAATTTTCCCTGCTAACACATCGCGCATCGCAACTGTCCGAAATGCGGCTTCTGAACCATGCCAATTGAGCAGAATTTGATAGCCTCCTAAATCGGCATCGGTATAACCTGCTTCTTGATTTTGCAGTGGCAGGTAAATTTCTTTGCCCAACTGAAACTTTTGTTTTTGGGGGTCAATGCTTTCTAAGCTAATTTTTTCAGCTTCGAGATACTTTAAGGCTACAAGGGTTGCCAGTCCAGCTTTAATAGTGTTTTTCTCTTTGGCATCTTCAGCTGTCAAGAGGGCACGACGTACAAAGCGATCGCCATCCAAGACTAAATCTGCTAATCCTACCCGATCCTGTTTTTTCAATTCCGGTGGAGGATTGACGCGTTCGCCAGTAATTTTCTCAACTCCGATTAAATTGGGAGTGTTGCGAAAGACTTGAACAAGTTGCTCGTGTCCGCTTCCTTCCGGTAAATCTCGATAGAGATCCAAGCCAATGGCTCTCGGCTGCTGCGCCCGGATTTTTTCTAGTAATCGTGCCAGTGCCCAGTCTGGAACTGGCCATTTACGCACTGATTGGATATCGCGCTCATCGATTGTAACAATCACAATCTCATCTGCGTAGGCGTAGCCCGCCATAGGCATCGCCTCTGAAGATCGCTGACGAACCCATTCGTCGCGAATTTTCCATTCCGGTAAATTGAAAAGTCCCAACGATTGCCCAACCATAACCGTCAAGGCAACGCTGGGAGTAATAATTAAAACGCTGCGAGTATGTTGGATAAAAGCCTGGAGTCTGCGCCACATATTTGTGCCATACAATGGGGGTTGGGATTGGGGAAGGTGGTGCCCCCTCTGGGTATAAGGGATAATTGGGGACTGGGTGGAAGTAAAAAGAGGGGAACAAAGAGAATAAAGAGAATAATTACTCTTAACCCAATGCCCAATCCCCAAATTGGCATTAGTTAGTAGATGCTAATAAGTTCGCTGTTACAATCTCCTTCAAACTCACTGAGGATAGAAGTTCTTCCCATTGTTTTCGGAGAGTTGCATTGTTAGGTTGAGTGGTATATACCGATGCAAGTGTTGCCACACAGTCATACCAAACACCGTTTTTACCCAAAATAGTAGCCCGCTTCAAAGCATCTTGCTCTTGAATTGCTGTTGCCAACTCCGCGCTGGGCTGGATACGCTGAATCCAACCATCGACGTAAGGCGTACTCGGACTGAGTTGACCATCTACTTTGAGTGCTAGGAACCATTGATAGTTTTTACCAACGGCTAAAGCGGGTGCATTAGCTGGTAATTCGATCGCGATTACCCCAGTTTTTCCTGCAACTGAAATGTTCATCTGATGTTGCATATTGCCAGCTTCATCCTTGAGGCTGAACACTGCTTCTTCGGCATTGGAAGCCGGGATATACACCAAGATTGTGGGACGTTCAGACACTGTTGTGCCATAGAAGTTTTGGGGCAAGAGGGCGATTAGCGCTGCTGGTTGCGTTGTATTTGTAATCGATGGATTCAAGTAGTAAGTACCAACGCGAGAAGCACCCGCACTTGCTTGTTGGGGAGCGCCTTTGCCAGGGGCAGGTGTAAAGAGGTTGCCGCGAGAAGCTCCTCCTGTTGCCTGTCTGGGCGTACCTTTACCGACAGCAGGTGTAAAGAGGTTGCCGCGAGAAGCTCCTCCTGTTGCCTGTCTGGGCGTACCTTTACCGACAGTAGGTGTAAAGAGGTTGCCGCGAGAAGCTCCTCCTGTTGCTTGTCTGGGCGTACCTTTCCCGGCAGTAGGTGTAAACATACTACCGCGAGAAGCTCCACCAGTTGCTTGTCTGGGCGCACCTTTGCCGGCAGTAGGTGTAAACATACTACCGCGAGAAGCTCCTCCAGTTGCTTGTCTAGGAGAGCCACTGTTGGCGGGTGGGGTAAATGTAACAGCATGAGCACTAGTCCATGTAGTGCTAGCGATCAGAGCGATGACGCTCAATGTACTAGCTAAATATCGACGTTTCATGATGTTTTTCCTTATGTCATTGCAATGTGATACAAACAAAATACGTTTCTTTGGGCTATGGTCAGAAGCTCAGAGAAGAAGTCTAAGTAACAGTAAAGTCAGGGAACTTCTATTAGCAGTATAGGCGAGCTTTAACCAAAACCGTGTAAAAAATAGCCTAAGTTATTAGCAGAAGACTACGTTGTATTACTTAGCTAAATCCAGTTGCCGATCAAAACAAAGCCAGACCAAAAGAACGGTTCGTGGAAATCAGTTTGGCGAATTAGGCTAATTTGTGCTTGTCTTAGTGCTTCGGCTTTAGTGATTTTGGGTTTTCGGAGTTGCTCATAGAAGCGAGTCATGACCATCGCGGCTGCCCGATCTTTGACGGGCCATAGGGTGGCGATAGTTGAGCGAGCGCCAGATTTGACAGCCAAGCCTGCTAGTCCCAGGACGGCGCGATCGTCTCCTGCGGCAGTATCGCAGGCACTTAGTACCAGCAACTCGATGGCTTTCGATGGATCGCTACCTCGATTTTTTAGGAGTTCAGATAACTCTTTAACATTGACTTGTCCATCCCAAGTGAGTAAGAAGGTATCTTCGAGGCGGGAACTAAACTGTCCGTGGGTTGCTAGGTGGACAATACCTGCATTACTAGATTTCACACGTTCAGCGAGGGCTTGACTGGTAAATTTCTGGTTTAGCAACACAGAGGACGATACTGACTTGGAAATTTGTTTCACCTCTGATTCCACGGCGGGCAAAGCACTAAAGCCAGCGCGAGATTGGCTAATGCCACCGACGATCGCACTCATCTGGTTTTGATGAAGCGATCGCGTCGCCATTAGTTGCAATCCTGGTGAGAGTGCCACAGCATACTTCTCGATCAGATATTGCTTACCATCAAAAAGAGCTGCTATGGGAATATTCCGCAATCGACCATCCAAAACAAACACCAATGTCTTGGTATCAATCAATGCTTGATCTGCCTCCTCTGGACGAATCAACCAACTATAAATTTGTTGAGACAATCGATCCCGATCTTTGGAATCGGAAACAGGGTTAAGAGCAACCAAAAAATTGTCTAGAGTCTGCTCAATTTCAGCTTGAGGTTTGTGAGTGACATAGGAACGGAGTGGTTGCCCTGCTTTGGAGAGAATTACTGTTAAACGATCTGGCAGGATGATCGGATAAATGACGGTTGCAGTGGGATCAACCCGATCGATCTGTTGAGTTTTATCTAAACAGGCTTCCCGAAAAAAGTTATCGAGTTCCGCAATTTGGAGGGACTCAATCAATTCACGAGCTTGGATTAGTTCTGCTTGACTAGGTTGATTCTCTAGAAGTAAATCAACCAGTTCCCGGTAGACAGGCTCCACACTAGTGCGAAAAGAGAACTGGACATCAGGGTTGATAGCCACCAAATCTCCCCGCAGTGCCTTTAAGGCGTTGACTGCTTCTGTATAGGCGGTAATCGCTTTTGAGCGATCGCCTTGTTGTTTATACAACTGTCCCACCTGCCAAGCAGATTGAGCAATGATATCGTTAGCTTGGAGTTGGCGGGCAATGTTGAGGGATTTCTGAGTTAATTCCTGTGCTTCAGATAATTGCTGTGTACGCTGATAGAGTTTTCCCCACTGATTTAGTGCATGAGCTTCGGCTTGAGTATCCTGAATTTGCTGTGCAGATTTGACTGTGACTGCCATCAGTTGCGCCAAATCCTTCAGCGGTAGGATTTGGTCAGGATTTGACTGACGATCTAGGGTGGCAACAAAATTGATCGCTGCGTAGAGTGAGGTGTGACTGGGGGGCAGTTCCCGGAGTTGTTGGAGTAGCTGAGGTGCGAGTGGGTTAACAAACTCCAGTTTGTCGTAATTGAGGAAAAGTTTGAACTGAGCTAAACGCGCTTGTAATTGATCGCTTGGGTTAGTTGTTAAGAGTTGAGCCTGTTCAAAGTAATTTAATGCTGATTCTGGATCTTCCAAGTCAACGGCAGTTTGGCCCAGGCTGATCAGAATAGAACTTAACTGGGGTTGGGCTGAAATTTGGCGTGCGATCGCTAAACTTTGCTCTAAAATCTGTTGACTTTTACCAGAGTCGCCCATTATTTGCAAGGCTAAACCAAGCGATCGCAGTCCACTGACTTTGATTTCATTATCCGGCATCCTTTGGAGTTTTTGAGTCAGTGCCTCTAACTGTTGTTTAGAACGGCGGTAAAATCCTAAAGTTTGTAAAGCTTGTGCCTGGTTGATTTGACTACCCAGGCTTCCCATTGTGTCGCCTGCTTGCTCATAAAATTTTTGAGCTTTTTGCCAACTTTCGAGAGCGGTTTCGGCTTTCCCAGTGTGCAATTGCAAATTTGCTTGGGTATTGAGCGCTTGTGCCCAAAGAATTGCATCAGCAGAGGGTTTAGCTATTTGCAATAGTTTTAGACTTTGCTCAATAGACTGTTGGGCTGGTTGCCATTGATTAAGCTCCTGTTGTGCCAGTGACAGGTAACTTAAACTTAGAGCTTCGTTCAAGCGATCGCCTTGGGTATGATACTGTTGTGCTGCTGTTTGCCAAATCGTCACTGCTTCTGCAAAGCGTCCTGAATGGTAGAGGTTTCGTCCCTGTTCTAGCCAATTGGTCGGTTGAGAAGTGGATGCTGACACATTTAGGGTAGAAGTTGTTGGTACTGGCAGAGAGGCTCTAGTAGGTGTAATGGTTATTGCCAAACACAAGCTCAAAATACTCAGACTGATATATAGCCAACGAAGTTGTTTGATTTGCAAAACCATAAGTAATTATTACTATAAAAGTTTAGTGTGTTGTATACTATATCACTTTAAAAGTTAATCAACTTGGTTATAAGATTCCTGAGCAAATTAACTCTTGGGAACCGCAGCACAAGTTAAGGGCTGTTGTACATGAGCGTCTGGTTGAGTGGCAATTAACTCAACTTTGCCCTTGGCGTTGCGATGCCAAGTCGTGGCTTCGATGAGAATCTTCAGTGATGCTGGAATTTGGGCATTGCGATCGCCCGTTTTGCGGTAAGCAGACAAATCTCGCACATCGTCCCAAGTGCTTAGGTTTGCCACTTGCTGCGTTGGATTTTGCGGTACACCACCCCGTCCCGTTGCCACAAAGCGACTGCTTTCACTATTTGCGCAGCCTGTAGCAATTTGCTGGGATGGATCGGTGACATTTACTGGTAGTTCGACTAAGCCGGAATTTGGATCAACGCCGATAGTATTAACTTGAACAGTGCCACTTACCCCAAATTGGGAACTGGCGGTGATGTCACTTTCTGGGGTGAGTTGGGGACGGAATTTCAGCCCAAAGAAGCCTTGAGTGGTGATTTGGATGTTGCCACCTTGTCCGAGTACAGCATTAGCCGAAATGTCGCTGTTTTCTGTTGGCACACCGATAATAGACCCCGCACTGATTTCAATGTTGCCTCCTGTAGAAGCACCACGAGCATTTGTAATGATTCTACTGCCGCGCCGCAACAAGAGAAAATCACTTGCTTGGAGACGGATGTTACCACGACTACCTCCATTCGCTTCGGCTCGCAGACTGGCTCCATTGTCGAGGAAGATATTACGGGCATTGATATTCAGATTACCCGCATCCCCAGTTCCAGAATTGCTGACGGTAATTTCTGCCCCATCTCGGACACGCAAGCTGTCAGCCGTGATATTCACTGACCGAGCAGTAAAGGCATTTGCTGCGGATGCGGTGATAGTACTGGGCAGTATCCGACCATCAGCTAAAGGTTGAGAGATGCCCTGCACGTCAATATTATTAACCCGTAAATTAACACTGCCAGCAGATCCCTGACCCTGGCTGGAAGAGGTGATCTGTCCGCCATTGAATACCCGTAGGCTGTCTGCCGTTAGGTTAATCGTTCCACCAGAACCTACAGCACCATTGCCCACAGAAGCCGTAATACCAGTGATGCTGTTGCTGTAGGCATCAATTAATGGATCGCTAACTTGTACCTCCCTTGCCCGAATATCAATACTTCCAGCCGTACCCTGCGCCCCCGGAATCGATCCAAATAATGTGTTCTTAGCACCTGCTAGTCCACTGGTAATAGTTCCACCGTTAGCTAAAATCAGACTCCCTGCGTCAATTGTGATTCGACCACCCTGCCCTGTTGCTCCACCTTCGATCGAAACGAGAACAGCACTGGTTACGCCGCTAGGGTTGGCTCCCCGAATCTCAAGGCTTTCCACAGCCCGAATAGAGACTTCTCCTGCTGTACCATTCCCTCCCAATAAACTGCTACTGATGCGATCGCCATCGAGCAGGCGAATCCGTTGGGCATCGACAGTAACCCGTCCACTCTGATTGTTGTTTCCAAAGTTGATGAACGTGCCAATCGTATTCACAGCACCGAAAGAAAAAGATGTTTTGTTTCCCACCATATCCACATCGGCAGCGTGGATGGTAATGTCTCCTGCGATCGAGTTGTTGCCAGATGTTGAGGACTGAATCACAGCACCATTGGCTAACCGCAAGCGATTGGTTTCGATGGTTATATTTCCGGCTTGTCCGGTTGTTGGCGGTTCTGATGCTGGAAAAAAGCTAAGTTGATTGCCTACCGATGTCTCAACACCAACAGCAAGACCTGGAGCAGAGAGTCCCAAAAAGTCGGCAAATTCTGTCGTTTGAATGGTAATGCCTTTACCTTGCCCAGCCGAGGTAGTGGAACTAATATTCGACCCATCCTGCATGGTCAACCCACGTCCACGGATGTTGATTCCTCCACCGTTAATTCCACTTGCATCAACCAATGAAGATTGTTTTAAGGAAATTGTACCCCAGTTTGCTGTGTCAGCAGGACTCGTCAGTTGCCATTGAGCTTGATTTTCCATTTGAATCCCAGCATTCTGCAAAGCCCATAATTCGATATGCCCATCTGGTGCTGTCAGTTTTGCCCCTGTCATGTCGATTTGACTACCAACTAAGGCTAGTGTTTGTCCGGTTTGAACTCGCAAGTCTGCCCCTTGAACTTGTATCGCTCCAGCATTTGCCCCAAGTTGCAAACCCACAGGTACACTTATAGTCAGCAAAGGAGTACTCGAAGCATTCACAGCACTAAATTCCGTCCCATCGGCAAACTTAATACTATTCCCCGTCGTTGCCAAAAATGACCCACCAATATTCAAGCGGGCATTTTTTCCAAACACAATCCCCGCAGGATTTATCAAAAACAAACTCACTGGGTTATTACTATTAAGCGTGCTAATTAACCCATCAATATTGGAAACATTTCCACCTGTCACCCGACTAAAGATGGTAGCTATATTTGGGGTATTAATTAAATCAAAGTTAGCAGAACCACCTGTAGGCACTGAGAAATTACTGAAGCTGTGAAATAAATTATTACCTTTTTCAATCCCGTTGATAATTGTGTAATTATTACCACTTTGATTGACAACGGTGTTGGTTGTAGCATCGGATGTCACCTGTGCGATCGCCGATCGCATCATCCCTGAAGTTAACAACCCACTTATTAATATAAATAGAAAAGCATAGACGCTTCGCGGCTTGTCGTTAGACACCCCTCTCATTAGCATTTAAATACTTGTACCTTTAACTAATTAATGGTCTTATAATTCCCGAAATAGTTGTGTTGTTAACATCCATTGCCTGAAATCAAAATAATTATCAGCGTTCAGTATTATTATCAGGTGTTCCCGAAATGGTATTTTCGCTAACATCATCAACTTTTACGAACGGCAGCACAGGTTAAAGATGGTTGTACATAAGCTGGTTTAACCGCAATCAATTCAATTTTACCGTCAGCATTGCGATGCCAGGTTGTGGCTTCGACGAGAACCTTTGAGGATGCTGGAATCTGGACATTTAGCTCACCAGTTTTGCGGTAAGCAGACAAATCTCGCACATCGTCCCAAGTGCTTAGGGTCGCCACTTGCTGCGTTGGATTTTGCGGCACACCACCTCGTCCCGTTGCCACGAAGCGGCTGCCTTCACTATCCGCGCAGCCTGTAGCAATTTGCTGGGATGGATCGGTGACATTTGCAGGCAATTCGACTAAGCCGGAATTTGGATCGATACCGATAGTATTAACTTGAACAGTGCCACTCACCCCAAATTGGGAACTGGCGGTGATGTCACTTTCTGGAGTGAGTTGGTTGCGGTACTTCAGCCCAAAGATGCCTTGAGTGGTAATTTTGATGTTGCCCCCATTACCATTAAAAGCATTAGCAATAATGTCACTGTTTTCTAATCCGGCGATGATCGGTGCATTAATGTTTATATTACCTCCATTACCATTACCGCCTGCTGTTGCGGCGATCGCGCTATTGTCACGCAGCACCAACAATTTCCCAACTTCTAAGGCGATATTACCTCCATTACCTGATTCTGTTTTTGCCTGGATGCTTCCAATACGATCTAATCGAATGGTATTGGCTGTGATGTTGAGACTGCCACCATTGCCGCTACCTTGACTGGTGACACTGACTGTCCCGCCATCTGTGACCGTCAGGTTCGGCGTGGTAATGCTCACATTACCCGCATTTGCCGTGAGTATATCTGGTAGATGGAATATTTGCTGCAGTTGTGGAGTTAGTCGAGTGGTAGATGAGTTGATACTGCTGTTATAGCTTCGGCCTCGACCACTGATCTCGATGGATTCCGTGGCGTTAATGCTTATATCTCCCCCATTACCTGCAAAAAATGTGGTTGCCCCAACTGCTCCCCCATCCAGAATTTGCAATTTGGCGGTATCTAGGGTCAAAGTTTTGGCGTTTCCGGTCGCAAAAGTGATTGAGCTAATGTTGCTATATAGTCCAGAGGGGCCTTGTCCCATGATAGTGGTGTGATTGGTGCGAATTGCCACTTTCCCACTGGAGCCACTGCCAAATGTAGCTGAAAGCAGTAAGGCACTATTTGACACCAGTAAACTATTGGCATTGACGGAAATATCGCCAGCGTTCCCAGAACCAAAGCTAGAAGTATAAAAACTACTAAGGCTATTTGGATTGATTGGTGAGAAGCCAGATAGTTCAATCGCTGTTGCCTCAACGTGGATATTGCCACTGGCAGATGCTCCATAGGTTAGGCTATTTAATCCTGCTCCCTGCTGGAGGCTCAATCGGGGAGTAATGACGCTGATGTTCCCACTAGCTCCGATACCCACAGCTTCACTACGTACCCCGCTCTCAATTGTGCTATCAGATGTTGTGCCAATCAGATCAATCGCCTCCGTAGCCTGAAGGCGAATGTCGCCGCCGGGAAGATTGCCGAAATTTTGTGCTACCACCAGAGAGCCATCGGTGAATTGAATGTGTCGCCCCCGAATTTGAACGGAACCTGCATTCATCCCACTGATATCTAATAGCGATCGCCCTGCTAGCTGAATATCACCAAACTTTTGCCCATCTTCATATCCCAAAGTATACCCCTGTGCAGTTGGGAGCAAACTAACCAACCCTGCACCACTCACACTGCCTAATTCTACTTGCCCTTGCTTGGCGGTCAGAGTTGCCCCATTCAACTCCAGATTGCCACCCACCAAAGCTAGGGTTTTTCCCGGCTGTACCCGTAATTCTGTAGTACTCGGATTTTGAGTAACAACCAGTCTACTGGGATTGCTCAAGGAGTGTCCTGTGCCTTGAACGTTGATCGGTGCGGGATTACTGCCCATTTGCAATCCCAGGGGAACATTGATGCTCAACAACGGGGCAGATTGAGAATCAATCGCGCTAAACTCAATACCATCGGCAAATTTAATACTATTAGCAGTTGTACCAATAAACGATCCGCCAATATTCAATTGAGCATTTGCGCCGAAAATAATCCCACTGGGATTGACCAAAAACAGATTAGCGCTACCATTGGCCCGTATTAAACCATCAATTTGGGAAACACTGCCTCCAGTGACGCGGCTGAAGATATTCTGCACATCTGCGGCGTTGTTGAAGATTGCTGTGTCACCTGTGGGTATAGAGAAATTACTGAAACTGTGAAATAAATTATTACCTTTTTGTACACCGTTAATAATATTAAAATTATTACCACTTTGATTGACAACGGTGTTGGTTGTACCATCGGATGTCACCTGTGCGATCGCCGATCGCATCATCCCTGAAGTTAACAACCCACTTATTAATATAAATAGAAAAGCATAGACGCTTCGCGGCTTGTCGTTAGACACCCCTCTCATTAGCATTTAAATACTTGTACCTTTAACTAATTAATGGTCTTATAATTCCCGAAATAGTTGTGTTGTTAACATCCATTGCCTGAAATCAAAATAATTATCAGCGTTCAGTATTATTATCAGGTGTTCCCGAAATGGTATTTTCGCTAACATCATCAACTTTTACGAACGGCAGCACAGGTTAAAGATGGTTGTACATAAGCTGGTTTAACCGCAATCAATTCAATTTTACCGTCAGCATTGCGATGCCAGGTTGTGGCTTCGACGAGAACCTTTGAGGATGCTGGAATCTGGACATTTAGCTCACCAGTTTTGCGGTAAGCAGACAAATCTCGCACATCGTCCCAAGTGCTTAGGGTCGCCACTTGCTGCGTTGGATTTTGCGGCACACCACCTCGTCCCGTTGCCACGAAGCGGCTGCCTTCACTATCCGCGCAGCCTGTAGCAATTTGCTGGGATGGATCGGTGACATTTGCAGGCAATTCGACTAAGCCGGAATTTGGATCGATACCGATAGTATTAACTTGAACAGTGCCACTCACCCCAAATTGGGAACTGGCGGTGATGTCACTTTCTGGAGTGAGTTGGTTGCGGTACTTCAGCCCAAAGATGCCTTGAGTGGTAATTTTGATGTTGCCCCCATTACCATTAAAAGCATTAGCAATAATGTCACTATTTTCTAATCCAACAATGATGGGTGCATTAATATTTATATTACCTCCATTACCATTACCGCCTGCTGTTGCGGCGATCGCGCTACTGTCACGCAGCACCAACAACTTCCCAACTTGTAAGGCGATATTACCTCCATTACCTGATTCTGTTTGTGCCTGGATGCTTCCAATACGATCTAATCGGATAGTATTGGCTGTGATTTTGAGACTGCCACCATTGCCGCTACCTTGACTGGTGACACTGACTGTCCCGCCATCTCTCAGCATTAGGTTCGGCGTTGTGATGCTGATCGTACCGGCATCGGCTGTCAGTATATTAGGCAAACCAAGTAGCTTCTGGAATGTTGGGTTTATGTACATGGTAGACGAGTCGATGGCGCTATTTCTTAACATAGTGCCACCACTAATTTGGATGGATTCTGTAGCATTTACGCTAATATCTCCTCCATGACCGACAAAAAACGAGCCTGCGGTAATTGTTCCCCCATTTAGTAGTTGTAATCTGGCAGTATCTAGTGTTATTGTTTTGGCATTTCCTCTACTGAAGGCATTTGAGCTAATTGCAGTGGGGCTAGGTCGGGAGCTACTTCCCCTGATGATGGTATCAATGTTGTGAATGATAACTTCACCACTGTCACCAACACCCAGCGACGCTGAAAACAATGCTCCACCATCAGATATTAGTAAACTATCGCCATTGACGAAGATATTACCTGCGCTCCCGGAACCGAATGTACCAGTGTTAATAACGCTGGCATTTGAAGTGGTCAGCGAGAAACCAGATATCTCTAGCGCTGAGGCATCGATCTGAATATTGCCACTAGCAGATACTCCATAGCTTATGCTAGTTAATGCCGCTCCCTGCTGGAGGCTAAATCGGGGAGTAATGACGCTGATGTTACCACCAGTTCCAATCCCCAAGGTTTCACTCCGAACTCCGCTGGTTGTACCAGTCAGATCGATTCCTGCCGATGCCTGAAGATGCAGGTTGCCACCAGGGAGATTACCGAAATTTTGTGCCAGCGCCAGCGAGCTATCGGTAAATTGGATCTCTTTACCCTGAATTTCAACCGAACCTGCATTCATCCCACTCACATCCAGCAGCGATCGCCCAGTGAGTTGAACGTCATTAAAGCTTTGCCCATTAGCATACCCAAGCGTATAACCCTGAGCATCTGGTATCAAGTTAACTAGCCCTATGCCACTCACACTGCCCAATTCAATTTGCCCTTGTTCGGCAGTCAAGGTTGCCCCATTCAGATTTAGATTACCACCCACCAACGCCAGAGTTTTTCCAGGCTGTACCCGCAGTTCTGTCGGACTAGGAGTGCGAGTGATGGAAGCGAGATTATTGGTCAAGCCTAAGGTTAAGGTATGTCCTGTGCCTTGAACGTTTATCGGTGCGGGATTGCTACCCATTTGCAATCCAAGGGGAACATTGATACTCAACAACGGAGCAGAACCAGAATTAATCGCGCTAAACTCAATACCATCGGCAAATTTAATACTGTTGGCAGTTGTACCAATAAACGATCCGCCAATATTCAATTGAGCATTTGCACCGAAAATAATCCCCGCAGGATTCATTAAAAACAAACTTACCGCGTTATTACTATTAAGCGTGCTAATCAACCCATCAATATTGGAAACATTTCCACCTGTAACCCGACTAAATATAGTTGTAATATTTGGGGTGTTAATTAAATCAAAGTTAGCAGAACTACCCGTAGGCACTGAGAAATTACTGAAGCTGTGAAATAAATTATTACCTTTTTCAACCCCGTTAATAATTGTGTAATTATTACCACTTTGATTGACAACGGTGTTGGTTGTAGCATCGGATGTCACCTGTGCGATCGCCGATCGCATCATCCCTGAAGTTAACAACCCACTTATTAATATAAATAGAAAAGCATAGACGCTTCGCGGCTTGTCGTTAGACACCCCTCTCATTAGCATTTAAATACTTGTACCTTTAACTAATTAATGGTCTTATAATTCCCGAAATAGTTGTGTTGTTAACATCCATTGCCTGAAATCAAAATAATTATCAGCGTTCAGTATTATTATCAGGTGTTCCCGAAATGGTATTTTCGCTAACATCATCAACTTTTACGAACGGCAGCACAGGTTAAAGATGGTTGTACATAAGCTGGTTTAACCGCAATCAATTCAATTTTACCGTCAGCATTGCGATGCCAGGTTGTGGCTTCGACGAGAACCTTTGAGGATGCTGGAATCTGGACATTTAGCTCACCAGTTTTGCGGTAAGCAGACAAATCTCGCAGATCATCCCAGGTGCGTAGGCGTAGCCCATCGTAGACATTGCTCGTCACCTGATTAGGATTTTGCGGCACACCACCTCGTCCCGTTGCCACAAAGCGACTGCCTTCACTGTCCGCGCAGCCTGTAGCAATTTGCTGGGATGGATCGGTGACATTTGCAGGCAATTCGACTAAACCAGAATTTGGATCGATACCGATAGTATTAACTTGAACCGTGCCACTCAACCCAAATTGGGAACTGGCAGTAATATCACTATCAGAAGTGAGTTGGTTGCGGAACTTCAGCCCAAAGATGCCTTGAGTGGTGATTTGGATATTACCACCTCTGCCTCGCACTGCATTGGCAATAATATCGCTGTTTTTTAAGCCGACGATGATGGGTGCATTGATGTTTATATTACCTCCATTCCCTGAACCGCCAGCTGTTGAAGTTATCTGGCTATTGTCTTGAAGAAGCAACAGGTTTGTGGTGGACAATTTAATATTGCCACCATTACCGGAGTCTGTTTGTGCTTGAATAAACCCTTGATTCTTTAATTGGATGGTATCTGCACTAATATTAATATTGCCACTATTTCCACTGCCTTGACTGGTGACACTGACTGTTCCGCCATTCGTCAGCGTTAAGTTCGGTGTGGTAATGCTCAAAGTACCGGCATTCGCTGTTAATATATCTGGCAGACCAAATCGTTTCCGCACTAACGGATCGGGTCGGATTGTGGAGGCGTTAATGCTACTATTAGTTGCCCGACCTTGACCACTGATAACGATCGCTTCAGTAGCGTTGATGCTCAAATCTCCCCCATTACCTGCAAAAAATGAGGTGGTAGCAACTGCTCCCCCATCCAGAATTTGCAATTTGGCAGTATTCAGAGTCAAGGTTTTGGCACTTCCGGTTGCAAATGTAGTTGAGCTAATGTTGCTGTAAAGTCCAGAGGGACTTTCTCCCATCACTGTGGTATTGGTGTTACGAATCGTCACTTTACCGCTAGAACCACTGCCAAAGGTAGCCGAAGATAGTGAGGCACCGCTTGATACTAGTAGACTATTACTATTGACGAAAACATCACCAGCATTCCCAGTGTTTAGTGTAGTAGTGTTTACCGTAGTCACGTCAGCAGGATTCTTCGGTGAAAAGCCAGACAGTTCAATGGCGGTTGCATCAATATAAATATTGCCACTCGGAGCTGCTCCATAAGTTGTGCTATTCAACCCCGCTCCCGACTTGATAGTGAAGTTGGGAGTAATAACGCTGATATTCCCACTAGCTCCCATACCAAAAGCATTACTACGCACTCCGCTCTGAATTGTGCCATCAGCTGTTTTGGCAATTAGATTAATGGACTCTGTAGCCTGAAGGCGAATGTCACCACCGGGGAGATTGCCAAAATTTTGCGCCAGTACCAGAGAGCCATCGGTGAATTGAATTTGCCTACCCTGAATTTGAGCTGAACCTGCATTCACGCCGCTGATATCTAATAGCGATCGCCCTGCCAGCTGAATATCGCCAAAGCTTTGTACATTCCCATATCCCAGTGTATAGCCCTGTGCGGTTGGTATCAGGTTTACCAATGCTGTACCGCTTACACTACCCAATTCAACTCGCCCTCTTTCAGCGATCAGGTTTGCCCCATTTAGATGTATGTCGCCACCCACTAAAGCTAGAGTGTTTCCCGGCTCTACCCGCAGTTTTGTAGAATTGGGAGTCTGAATCGGGGGAAGCAGAGCCAGTCCACTGACATTTCTCAAAGTATGTCCTGTACCTTGAATGTTGATGGGTGCGGGATTGTTACCCATTTGCAATCCAAGGGGAACATTGATGCTCAACAGTGGGGTAGTTTGGGAATTAATTGCGCTAAACTCAATACCATCGGCAAATTTAATACTGCTGGCAGTGCTACCAATAAACGAACCCCCAATGTTTAGTTGGGCATTGGCTCCAAAAATTATCCCACTAGGGTTGATCAAGAACAGACTGACGGGGTTGTTGCCGTTAATCGTCTGAATCAAGCCATCAATGCTAGAGATATTACCGCCAGTAACACGGCTGAAGATAGTAGAAATGTTGGGCGTGTTCGTTAAATCAAAAGTAGCCGAACCGCCAGTGGGAACCGAAAACTGCTGGAAACTGTGAAATAAGTTACTTTTGGCGGCACTACCGTTAGTAATGGTAAAATTATTACCGCTTTGGGAGACAGCAGTATTGAGGGTGCCATCGGGAGTTAGCTGGGCACTCACAGAGGCACACCAAAGGAGCATCCCACCTGTCAGCATTAAATTAATCAAACCCCAGCAAACAGAAGGTGCTTTCATCGCTCACTTTCTATTAATAATATATATAGGGTTCCCTAAACGGCATTGTGTTTGAACAGCATCAACAGTTTTACCCGGATTTCTCACCACACCTCGAATGGAGGAGTAATGAGTAGTGAGTAGTGAGTAAGAATGTACAAGTTCTTGCACTGGTATTGCGCCTGTTGCTCTTTTACTTATTACTCATTACCCATTACTTATTACTCATCATCAAACGCAAAGGAGCTTGTGAGAAATGCGGGTTTTAGTAGTCATCTTGGTGTAGCTTTGTGAAAACAAAACTTGGCGTAGGCATTGCAATTGCTGGAACTTCAGTTTGTGCAGCACAGGTTAAATATGGTTGTAAATGGGTTGGTTGAGCCGCAATTAACTCAATTTTGCCTTGGGTGTTGCGATGCCAGGAAGTAGCTTGGAGAAGAACTTCTGAAGATTCAGGCATTTGTGCTCTGACTTCGCCAGTTTTGCGGTATTCAGAGATATCACGGACATCAGACCAAGTGCTTAGGCGTAGCCCATCGTAGACATCGCTTGTCACATCTTGATTGGGATTTTGCGGCACACCACCTCGTCCCGTTACCACAAAGCGACTGCCTTCACTATCCGCACAGCCTGTTGCAATTTGCTGGGATGGATCGGTGACATTTACTGGTAGTTGGACTAAGCCGGAATTTGGATCGATACCGATAGTATTAACTTGAACAGTACCACTCAACCCAAATTGCGAACTGGCGGTGATGTCACTATCAGGTGTGAGTTGGTTGCGGAACTTCAGCCCAAAGATGCCTTGGGTGGTGATTTGAATATTGCCCCCCCGCCCTTTAATGGCATTAGCAATAATGTCACTGTTTTTTAAGCCAACGATGATGGGTGCATTAATGTTTATATTACCTCCATCACCATTACCGCCTGCTGTTGCTGCGATCGCGCTATTGTCACGCAGCAGCAATAACTTCCCAACTTGTAAGGCGATATTACCTCCATTACCTGATTCTGTTTGTGCCTGGATACTTCCTTGACGGTCTAATCGGATCGTATTGGCTGTGATGTTAAGACTGCCTCCATTGCCACTCCCTTGACTAGTGACACTGACTGTTCCGCCATCTGTCACCGTCAGGTTCGGCGTGGTAATGCTCACATTACCCGCATTTGCCGTGAGTTTATCCGGTAGACGGAATAATTGCCGCAGTTGTGGAGATAGTCGAGTGGTAGACGAGTTGATACTGCTGTTATTGTTCCGACTGCGACCGCTAATCTCGATGGATTCCGTGGCGTTAATGCTCAAATCTCCCCCATTACCGGCAAAAAATGTGGTTGTCCCAACTGCTCCCCCATCCAGAATTTCCAATTTGGCGGTATCTAGGGTCAAAGTTTTGGCGTTTCCGGTCGCAAAAGTGATTGAGCTAATGTTGCTATATAGTCCAGCGGGGCCTTCTCCCATGACAGTGGTGTGATTGGTGCGAATCGTCACTTTACCACTGGAGCCACTGCCAAATGTAGCTGAAATCACTGAGGCGCCATTTGACACCAGTAAACTATTGGCATTGACGGAGATATCGCCAGCGTTCCCAGAAGCATAGCCAGAAGTAGAAAGAATACTAACCTTTGGATTGATTGGTGACAAGCCAGACAGTTCAATCGCTGTTGCATCAACGTGGATATTGCCACTGGGAGCCACTCCAACTGAAATGCTATTCAACCCCCCTCCCTGCTGGAGCGTAAGACGGGGAGTAATTACACTGATGTTCCCACTAGCTGCGATACCCACAGCTTCAGTACGCACCCCACTCGGAATTGTGCCATCAGCTGTTCTGCCAATCAAATCAATCGCCTCTGTAGCCTGAAGGCGAATGTCGCCCCCGGAGAGATTGCCGAAATTTCGCGCCAGCACCAGAGAGCCATCGGTGAATTGAATGTGTCGCCCCCGAATTTGAACGGAACCTGCATTCACCCCGCTGATATCTAATAGCGATCGCCCTGCTAGCTGAATATCACCAAAGCTTTGCCCATCTTCATATCCCAAAGTATAGCCACGTGCAGTTGGTATCAAACTAACCAACCCTGCACCACTCACACTGCCTAATTCTACTTGCCCTTGCTTGGCGGTCAGCGTTGCCCCCTTCAACTCCAGATTGCCACCCACCAAAGCTAGGGTTTTTCCCGGCTGTACCCGCAATTCTGTAGCACTCGGATTTTGAGTGACAAGAGGCTGTCCACCGGGATTGCTCAAGGAGTGCCCTGTGCCTTGAACGATTATAGATGCCGGATTGCTACCTATTTGCAATCCAAGGGGAACATTGATACTCAACAGTGGGGTCGTTTGGGAATTAATTGCGCTAAACTCAGCGCCATCGGCAAATTTAATACTGCTGGCAGTGCTACCAATAAACGAACCCCCGATGTTCAGTTTGGCATTGGCTCCAAAGATTATCCCACTAGGGTTGATCAAGAACAGACTGACGGGGTTGTTGCCGTTAATCGTCTGAATCAAGCCATCAATGCTAGAGATATTACCGCCAGTAACACGGCTGAAGATAGTAGAAATGTTGGGCGTGTTCGTTAAATCAAAAGTAGCCGAACCGCCAGTGGGAACCGAAAACTGCTGGAAACTGTGAAATAAGTTACTTTTGGCGGCACTACCGTTAGTAATGGTAAAGTTATTACCGCTTTGGGAGACAGCAGTATTGAGGGTGCCATCGGGAGTTAGCTGGGCATTCACAGAGGCACACCAAAGGAGCATCCCACCTGTCAGCATTAAATTAATCAAACCCCAGCAAACAGAAGGTGCTTTCATCGCTCACTTGCTCTTAACAATATATATAGGGTTCCCTAAACGGTATTGTGTTTGAATAGCATCAACAGTTTTAGTTGTCATCTTGGTGTAGCTTTCTGAAAACGAAACTTGCCGTAGGCATTGCAATTGCTGAAACTTCATTCAGTTTGTGCACCACAGCTTAAATATGGTTGTATATGGGTTGCTTGAGCCGCAATTAACTCAATTTTGCCTTGGGTGTTGCGACGCCAGGAAGTAGCTTGGACGAGAACTTCTGAAGATTCAGGCATTTGTGCTGTGACTTCGCCAGTTTTGCGGTATTCAGAGATATCGCGGACATCAGACCAAGTGCTTAGGCGTAGCCCTTCGTAGACATCGGTCGTCACATCTTGATTGGGATTTTGCGGCACACCACCCCGTCCCGTTACCACAAATCGACTGCCTTGGTATGCAGAACAACCACTGGCTATTTGTTGTGATGGATCGGTTACATTGGTTGGTAATTTAACTAAGCCAGAGTTTGGATCGACACCAATGTTATTGATTTGGACACTACCGCTAACCCCAAATTCAGAACTAGCGGTAATGTCATTTTCGGGAGTGAGTTGGGGACGGAACTTGAGTCCGATAATCCCTTGGGTTGCGATTTGAATATTGCCACCCTTTCCTTTCACCGCATTGGCAATAATGTCACTATTTTCTAAACCCACAATGTTGGGAGCATTAATCGTAATATTGCCACCATTACCACTGCTACCTGCTTGTGCACTGATCAAGCTGCCATGACGCATCAGTAGTAGATCCCGCAGTTGTAAATTAGTGTTACCGCCACCGCCTGCTTTTGTGGATGCTGAAATGCTGGCCCCATTGTCAAGTCGTAGGGTGTTCGCCTGAATGTTTAAAGTACCAGCTTTACCTAAGCCAAGGTTTTGGACAAAAACTGTTGCACCATTACTGATGTTAAGAAGTGGGGTGTTAATCGTGGTGTTACCTGAAGTAGCGCTGGAAACTCCAAAAACAGGACGAACAGCAGTACCAATATAGCTGGGATTTTCTGCATCTTTGACACCATTCACATCAATCGATTCAGACGCATTGATAGTCAGTGAACCCGCATTTCCTAAAACTATGCTAGAAGCTGACACTCTGCCGCCAGCTTTAAGCGACAGTGTACGGGTATCGATTTTCAAATCCCCTGCATTACCAGACCCGAATGTGGCAGTAGACAACAAACTAAAATACAAACCCTTTGGCGCTCCCTCATTTATCACCTGAATTGTATCTGCTTTGACGATGAGATCGCCGCCATTACCTGAAGCGTAAGGTCTTGCTGCTATATTGCCGCCAGCTAAAATAGATAGGTTTTGAGTGGAGATGTTAATATTTCCACCTTTCCCAGTCCCATAGGAAGCGGCTAATATCTGGCTGACTGCTCGAAAAGGAGAAGGATCGCCAAATGCAAAACCATTCACCCGCATTTCATCAGTATTTATTGCAATATTGCCACCCGGTGCTGTGCTAAAGGTACGGTTTAAGATATACCCACCCCCATCAATATTCAATTGTGGGGTGGTAACGATAATATTCCCTGCCGCACCTGGGGATATAGTTTCATTAATTAAACTGCTGGAACTTTTAAAATCAGGAGACTTGCCGATAATCTGGAGGGACTCTGTGGCATTGATTGCAATATCACCAGCAGTTTGATTGCTGCGATTTTGTACTAATATCAGTGAACCATCTCGGATACTGACCTGTTTACCCTGAATTTGGATGGCTCCTCCCCTTTGCCCACTGAGGTCGCGTGCAGATGCTAAAGCTCGTTGAGTTATCTGAATATCGCCAAAACTCGAAGCATTAGGATAACTCAGCGCAAATCCTTCAGGGATGGAATTGAGGGTGACGCTGCCGTTAGTGATGCTACCCAGTTCTATTTGCCCTCCTGGTGCGGAGAGCAATCCTCCATCTAAGGCAACATTCCCACCCAGCAATGCCAGGGTCTTTCCAGATTGCAACTGTAATCCTCTGGTACCGAGGTTTAATCCAGAAACCTGAAGTGAGTCGCCTAATTGGGCATTGTGTCCTGATCCTTGGACGGTAATGGCTCCTGGATTGCTACCAAATTGTAAACCAATGGGAACATTAATGCTCAACAATGGAGCATTTTGGGGACTAATTGCGCTAAATTCAGCACCATCGCTAAATTTAATGCTCTGGGCAGTTGTCCCTATAAAGGAGCCGCCAATATTCAGTTGGGCATTCGCACCGAAAATAATCCCACTGGGATTGAGCAAAAACAGATTAGCGCTACCATTGGCTTTAATTAAACCATCAATGTGGGAAACACTGCCTCCAGTGACGCGACTGAAGATATTTTGCACATCTGCGGCATTGTTGAAAAAAGCCGAGCCGTTGCTAGGAACTGAAAATTGGCTGAAGCTATGGAATAAATTGTTGCCAACTCGATTACCGTTGGTGATGGTAAAGTTATCGCCACTTTGAGAGACAGTAGTATTTAAAGTGCTATCAGGAATTACCTGGGCACTCACAGGCATTACCATCAACGGCACTATTCCAGCGAACAGAACCAACCAAATAGAGTTCGTTGTCATTGCCAAGCCTTTATTTATACCTTGCATTTTAGGTTGTCCAAAACGGTATAGTTTTGAAACGATCGCCTCAAAACGCTGAATAACTCACTGAGAAGTAGAGTCCATTTTCCTGGAGCGATCGCTTTTCACCGTCCACTGAAATCAAAGGAATGCCCCAATCTATGCGCGCGAAGAAGTCATCACCCTGTTTCCACAACAGCCCCAACCCAGTACTAACAAGCGTACTCGATGATGGATTTTCGCCTTTGGTATTCCAGCCTTTACCTACATCAATGAAGGGTGTCAGTTGCAACACTCCGCCAATTTTAGCAGCGCGGACAATTGGTACTCGAAATTCCGCCGAAAATAACAGACCATTATCTGTGAGTAATGCGTCTTGGCGATAGCCCCGGACACTTAGCTGTCCACCAAGACCAAATTGCTCTAAAGGCACTAAGGAATCTGCTGCCAATTGGAAATCGCCCCTAGCTAAAAATAGAGTATCTGGTGCTAATTGTCGCACCCACTGTGCCTGTCCCCGCCACGCGAAAAAGCGGCTATCTGGTTCATTATTACTGACATTAGCATCGAACCAATCTACGCCAAAACTCAATTGCGATCGCGCCGCAAATACATACTGGTTGCTTCGCTGGGTATATTCTTGAAAAAAGCGCAGAGCCGAAATATTGGTTTTTCCATTCGCATCTGCACCTGGGGAAAGTCGAAACGGTCCAATGTTATCAATACCTAACTCAGTTTGGCTTGACTGGCGCGAGAACGATAGCCCCACTGCCAACTCTTGGGTTGGTTTTTGCACCAGTGGTTGCCGATAGCTCAATTCGTAAGAGCGAGTATTTGACTGAATATCAAGGACACTGAATGGCTTTTCAATCACGCGATTCCATCCTTGACTAAAACCGAAGGATACAGTGCCATTGCGGGCATTAATCGGCAGTGTGTAATTGACATTGATTGTATTACTGCCATCGGTATTGGCGTATCCCACGCTCAGGGTATCGCCCAAACCCAATAAATTGGCTTCTTGCAGATCCACTCCCCGGCGAAAACTGCCCACACTTGGCGATCGCCCATTATCCAGGCTTGCTGTCAGCTTAAAAGTTTCTGCTTCTTCAACCTCCACTTGCAACACATTGGTTCCCGATTGCACGCCTGTCTGCAACTCGGCTGATAGGTTTTGAATCCGCGGATTGAGGCGGAGTAGTTGCAGCTTTTCTATTAAGTGTGGTATATTTAGAGGTTTGCCTGCACCAAGTTTGATGCGATCGCGAATGTATTGAGTGTTTAATCGCCTATTACCGACAATCTTTATTTCTTGCAAACTACCCTCAATCACCTGAATTTTGATTGTCCCAGCTTCTATTGTCTGTGGTGTAATCAATGCGCCTGTGGTGACATAGCCGTTATCAGTGTAAAGCTTGGTGATGGCATCTTTAACTTGCAACAACTCTGCAAATGTCAGTTCTCGCCCCACAAAGGAATTTGTGACCGCGGCAAACTGTTCTGCTTTGAAAACTGTACTGCCCAAAACTTCAATGCGATCGACCCGAAATTTGGTATTGGGGTCATTCTGCTCTAGAATCGGCTGATTCGGTAGTTTTAGGGATGGAAGCAATTGATTCTCGTCTGGTGGCTTGGGTAGCAGATCCGACGGTAACGGAGTCTCAGGAAGATCGTCTAACCGACCTGGGGGTAATGTCTGAGGTTCAGGAGTTTGGGCGATTGCATCCTGATAGTTACACAATATTGTGGCGATCGCAAAGCTGAGTGTTATAAATCCAGCAAAAATCCTCAGTTCGCCCACGGACTTGCTTACCTTTGGCTGATTTATAACCAAGGTTTTTCTAATCATTATTTGTAATTAAATAAATTAGGGATTAAATTCTTAATACTTTGGAAAGTATAAGTAAATAAGTGGTAAGTACTATATCTAACTTAAAAATTTTCCGAAAAGATCAGTAATATTACTACTTGTCAAAAAATAGTCCAGAAGCAAAGCCAGATACAAGAAGGGTATTCTGCCCGAAAAAATGGATAAATTACTTTTTAATTATGCAAGTGTATCAAGATGATTGCACAAGATCCAAAGCAAAAGTCAGAGCGAAGATTTCCTCGGCTCTGAACTTTGTAAGAGAGTATTCTTATTTAAATTCCCTAACTTTAATTATAGGGATTCACTGTTAGCTGATAACTGTTAAACAGCATATTTCACTGAAAAATTAAGATGTACTTATCCTGTTTGATTTTTTTGCAGTCTGATTCACGAGGTTTCAGAGGCTTTTTCATCTTTAGGATAAAGAGAGCGAATTAACTCCCGAATTACATCAGTTGCTGGTCTGCCAGTCGTTGAGCAGTATTGTTCAAGCTTCTGTGCCTCGCCTGATGTGAGATTGATTGTAAGTCGTTTAACAGCCCATTTTTTATTCATGTACTAGACAAGGTATGTTTTTAAACTACTTCTCTAATATCAATCATCTAAACTGCTCTTACAATGGTATAAGTAATGACATTTGTTTCAAGTAATCATGAAGTTAAATAGGATATTTTTCCCAGCAATAGTGAAGAGATGAAGTATCTTCTAAATTATAAAGTTAAGGTACTTTCCGGGCAGTAATTATAAATAGAATGTAAAAATAACAGTAAATATATCAATACAAAATAAGTATTCTCACAGAACAGCGGCTACACAAATGTACTCCTTTGGAGAAACCGTTGGCGCAGCCTCTCGAAGAGAAGGATAAGTAGGTGGGCAGAAATAATTATTGTTGGAAAAAGGCAGGGGGCAGGGAGCAGGGGGAGAAAGGATTTTAGCCTTGCGAATTTCATTTTCCTAATCTTTTTCAAACTTAATTGATTTTAATTGTTAATAAGTCATGTGTTGATAATGTATCGGCAGCAGATTTAATCACATCAAATGACATACCCGACTTTTCTGCAATATCTAATAGAGTATGCTGACCGTCAGATAAATTTAAAACCCACAGGATTGCCATTTCATTTAGCCCGCTATCTTTGTTACCACCAACTGCCCGATATATTCCTCTTTTACCTAACTGTGGCTCACATTTGGGATTTTTGTTGTAGTAGATTTCGTTATTGTTGAGGATATACAACATCGAATTACATTGAAAGAATGACTCAGCAAGATATTGGGGTTGAACGAAATTTAAATCATCTGCTGAGGTATGGTATTCAGGAAAACTACCATGAGGCGATCGCATGAAGCAACCTACAGCTAAATTAAATCCTGGCGAGCAATATTGTCGCTCATCATAGCCATAGGGGAAGAAATCTATAATTTTGTGATCTTGTTTTGAGTTTTTGAGTACATAAGCAGCAACTTTATCGATTTCAGTGTCACCTCTACGGCTTTTTTTGTAGGTAAAGTTGCCTGCATCTCCTAAACAAGTTAATACCAAGCCATGTTTAATGTTATTGACTTTAGCTTCATTGAGAGCCAACCATGTAATTGAGCCAATGGTTCCGGGAATCCAGAGAAATCTATAGGAATATCTTGGTGTAGTTTGACTTAAATATTTAGCGATAAAAGTAGCGATCGCAATTCCTGAAAGATTATCATTACACAGTGAAGGATGACAGGCATGGCAAGAAATCAAGACTTCATCAGTACTGTCTCCGGGAATATAATACTCGCCATAAGTCAAATAACCTGGTTGCAGAGAAGAATCAATACATACTTCATATTCTTCATCATTTAGTTGCAAATACTGATTGTGAGTCAGGCAAAAACCCCAACTTTCCTTATAATATGAAGTTCGGTAAGGAATCCAATTAGGATAATCGGCAAGTGTAAATAGATGTGATTTAAGTTCTTGAAGAGAGATTTTTTGATGTATGGGAATACTATAGTTAACAACGTGCAAATTTGAATTAGTAAAATCTACAATCTTTTCACCTTGAGAGTTTTTAATATAGGCATCTTTAATATTCCACTCATTAGGAACTGTCCAATCAAATACCTCTGTTCCTGTTGGCACTTCATGAACTGACAAAGGAATATACTGCTGGAGAATTTTTAAAGTTTCTCTAAAACCATCACCTGTAATACTACGGCAAATGGGATATAAATCAGAAACTAGTTGGTAAATTTCTAGACTGATATCCTTTAAGTTAAAAGAATTTTTTAGATCGACTAAATTAATATTCTGAAGTCTATCTGCAACCATAAGTAGAATCCTTGTTAACTGGTGTATCCAATCTTTTGTTGATGTTTTGTATACCAATTTACAGTCAATTCCAAGCCCTTCTTTAGAGGAATTGAAGGTTGCCAACCCAGTTTATCGTATGTATAAGCCATATCAGCGACTCTTATTCTTTCCATCGGCCGCTCAGGTAAAGCACCAAATAGTGGCTGGATTTGAGGGTTGATCAGATTAACAAGCTGGGACACAACTGCATGAATGGGTACTAGTTCTCCCGAACCTAAGTCGAATGTACAACCCTCTACACTAGGAACTTGTGTTGCAGCGAGAAGTCCTGCAATCACGTCATCGATATAAATCCAATCAACTTGACGCTTTCCACTACTAAGTTTTGGAGCTTGTCCTTGCAACAAAGAAAGAATAACAGAAGGAACGATCTTAGACACATTTTGCCCTGGCCCATAGGTCATAAAAGGTCTAACAAGAACTACAGGTGTCTGATACAGTCGATGAAACATCCGACCATAAGTACTACTAGCAAATTTAGCAATAGCGTAAGGAGAAGAAGGAACTACTTCAGGACGATCTTGTTCTGGTTCCTCTAAAGAAGCTATTAACACAATGCGACTACAACCAATTTCGGCAGCTACCGTCAATAAGTTAATAGTACTAGTCAGTAAACTGTGAAAGGTAGGCAATATGAACTCTAGATTAGGAACTGCTGTCACAAGACCGGATAAATGGAAGATTAGGTCAGGTTTAATGCTGTGGAAAAGATGTTGAACAAACTTAATGTCTTCCATGTCACCGTGCCACCATCGCAAGCAGCTGATATCAGAAGTATGAAAACTGCGAGAAACAGCATGTACTTCTGCACCATTGTGGCATAAATGACGGACTAAATGAGATCCTAGAAATCCGCTAGCACCTGTAATTAGTATTGTTTGTCCAGACAATTTTTCAACAGAGTTCACCATTTATTGCTCACAGACTGGATGGAAAACAAAAGGTAAGAATTCAGCACCCAGGAGTCAGGAGCCAGAATTTATCAGGAATCTAGAATGATTGGTATATTTATTCATCAAATGTTCTCCTGATTCTTTAACTATTCTGAATTCTGAATTCTGAATTCTGACTCCTGAATTCTTACAACAAAAGTTCTTCTACAAGAGATTGTTTGTTGTAGACAATAACAATGTATCAGTAATCGGGCAGAAGTCAGTGCCTCGTAAGAAGTCGCCTAAAGAAGTTCCTGTACAAGCTGAATCAATATTTGGCGCACCCTGTTGAGCTATGACATCATCAAAATGTACAGTTCTAAAGTCAATACTGAAACGGGTATAGCCTGATGTGTTGGGAATAGTGGAGTGCATCTGCGCTCCTGAAAAGAGAATCATGCCACCGACTTGTGTAATTAACCGCAATTGCGGCTCCATTTCTAAAGTTTCTTCCGCATGGGGTTGCTTGCGTGTATCTGTTTTAATGTGCTGTGCCGCATTTTTGCGACTTTCTTTAGTCCACTGAGCGTAGTTATAATCTCTTGAGGTATTCTTAACTGGTTGACTCCAGTAGCGCGGATGGAATGCCATTGCATTGTCTGGGGTAATATCGTAGACAGGAATCCACCAGTTGATCTGGCACAGAGGAGCAGAATACCAGATGTCACGATGAGGATGGAAAGCGTAAGCAATACCAGCAGTCAGATAGCGATCGCTTGTTGCTGTTCTCAGGCGAGGTACATCGAAATAGGTTTTGTTCAAGTCACATCCACTTTCTTTCAAGATGCCTTGAATGAGTTGTTTAGATTCAGGGTGATGGATAAAAGTTGGCTTGAGTTGTGCTAAAATCTCAACGTATTTCTCTACAGGCAGGCTATGTTGTGCTTCTCTCGGATCTAAAGGGGCAAACGCTTCTTCAACTAGACCACGAGCAAAATCACATAGAGCGATCGCACTGACGCAAGGAGAAAAGACAAACACTTGTCCATTATAAAGATGATTGCGTCTGATTTCATCACTAAAAATCGAATCAAAATAAATTGTATTCACTTCGCCCCTTATCTGATGTAACAAAGTTTGAACACAGTGTTAACTATGAAACTCAAAATTTAATTTTTCAAATTTTGATTTTCCGTGTCTCTGCGCCTCTGTGTGTTCCTAATCCTATATTTACTCAGCAACTATATATTTTTAAATTGATCTTAAAAGTCTTACATCACCGTAGTCGTTACAATTTTTTTCGATTCAAATAAACTCCAAGCCCGATCTTTATCCGAAATTTCAGTCACAGATAGAGGCCATTCAATACCAAAAGCTGGGTCATCATAGCGATACCCGCCAGCATATTCTGGTGCATAAAAATCACCCATTTGATACATCACCTCCGTCTCATCGCTCAGAGTTTGAAAACCGTGAGCACACCTATCTGGGATATAGAGCGCAAGACGATTTTCAGCAGTTAACTCTATACCAATATGAGATAAATAGCTAGGAGAATCTGGACGCAAATCGATAATTACATCATAAATAGCCCCCCTGATACAACGCACCAATTTTGTTTCCTGAGAAGGAGGCATTTGATAATGCATACCCCGCAATGTTCCTTTTTTATAGTTAAAAGATAAATTGCATTGGGCAATAGTAGGTTTTAAGCCACGATCTTGAAATTCCTGAGTACAGAAACTCCGAGCAAAAAAGCCGCGAATATCTCGGTGCAGTTCTAAATCAACAATAAATGCTTCTTTTATTTTAGTTTCAGTGAAGATCATAAATATCACAAATTATGAAAAAAATTAAAATTCTAATTTTTTAGAAAAACATTTTTCGACAGTAAAATGCTTCAGCATATTTACTCGGTGAATTTGATTCAATCCCCCGAATTCTGAGAATGGAACGAAAAGTCTCTTCTGTAAACCACTGCTTATTATTCTGGGTGGCAAACGCATCTAAAATATATTGAATTTTTCGGCGGCAGAGTGTTTCATTTAAATGGACAAAGAAATTAGGAATACCCAAATCACCATCATATTTGGGTATTTCATATTCTAAAATTAAATGATTTCTAAAGGTATTCCAAGTAAAGTCAGAAATTAAGCGATGATCTTGATGGCGATCGTCTCGATGATGAGTAAAGATTATATCTGGTGAAAATTCTTGCTTCAACTGTTCAAAGCATTCCTTCACCTCTATCCCTTGAAAAGGTAGAAAGCCATCTCGAAAATTTTTAATGATAATTTTCTTGACTGGGATTTCTTTTAAGAAGAGACTAGCGCTTGTGGTTGCTTCCTCTGCTCTTTGCTCATTGGAACTAAAGACAACCCAATAGATAACAACATCTTGGTAATTTTCTATCAGCTTTAAGATTGTGCCTCCACAACCAATCTCGATATCATCGCAATGAGAGCCGAGACAAAGAATTTTGTACTCAGATTCTTCTGTCTTATTCAAACTAAGTTGGATCATAAATGGTCGACTTGTACTTGTTCATCTCCCCAAACTTCCCAAGGTCTTTTGCCCTGAGCATACATATCATCCAACTGTTGTTTCTCTTTAAACGTATCCATTACTCCGAAAAAGCCAGTGTATTTATATGCAAAAAGTTCTTCTTTCGCAATCAATCTTTGAAAAGGCTCCATGACCAGTTCTTCGCCATAATTTATATAGTTAAAAATCTCTTTTTTAAACATAAAATATCCTCCATTAATCCAAATATCACATTCCTTTACATCTTGGATATTTTTTACCAAACCATCCTCTTTCATATCAACTAAGTGAAAAGTTTGGCTTGGTCTGACACATAAAAAACTACCAATCTTATCACGTTGATAAAAATTATTAATATACGTTGGTAAATGTAAGTCTGTCAAACCATCACTATAATTAGCTAAAAATACTTCTTCTCCTTCTAAATATTTTTCTACTGCCTTGAATCTTTGTCCAATATTGGCAGTTAACCCTGTATCTACAAATGTGATATTCCAATCTTGAATATCCCGATTAAATAACTGAATTTGGCTACCGTTGGAAAGGCTAAAGTTATTAGAAAGCCATTCATTGTAATTTAAGAAATAGCTTTTAATGAGGTCGGCCTTGTAACCAAGACATAAGATAAAATCTTTGTGCCCATAGTGAGCATAGTATTTCATGACGTGCCATAGTATTGGTCTATAACCAATATTCACCATTGGCTTAGGAATACTTTCTGAATATTCTCTCATTCTGGCTCCTAAGCCACCGCAAAATAAAACTACTTTCATGTCACTTACCCCTTTTTGACGAGCAAAAATATTAAATACTTAAGAGTAGACATTAACTTCAGGAATTGGTACAACAAATTGACCTCCCCAATCCCGAATGTAAGCCATTTGGATCATAATTTCATTTTTTAGATTCCAGGGCAAAATTAGTATATAGTCAGGCTTTGTTTCGGCAATTTTGTCTGGATTAAAAATCGGAATATGAGTTCCTGGTAAAAATTGACCCTGTTTATAAGGGTTCCGGTCTACTGTATAGTCAAGAAAATCTGTGCGGATACCGCAATAGTTTAAGAGAGTATTTCCCTTACCTGGAGCACCGTAACCAACAATTGATTTTCCCTCTCGCTTAACTTTTATCAAAAAATCTAATAAGTTGCGTTTAGTTTCTTTAACTTGTTCGCCAAAAGAAAAATAGTATTCTAATTGCGTAAAACCAGCCGCTTCTTCTCTATTTTTCAGTTCTGATACTTGCTGAGTAACGGGTTTAGAAGAGTCTTCGTTGTGGCGGGCATAAATTCTCAAAGAACCACCATGAGTGGTTAATTCTTCTACATCAAAAATTGTCAACCCGTGAGCAGCAAAAATCTTGTCTACGGTAATAAAGGAAAAATAAGAGAAATGCTCATGGTAAATAGTATCAAACTGATTTTCCTCGATTAACCGCATCAAGTGGGGAAATTCCATAGTAATTACACCATGCGGTTTGAGGATAATTTTCATCCCCTTGACAAAATCATTGAGATATGGTGTGTGAGCAAGGACATTATTTCCGAGTAATAAATCTGCCTGTTTGCCCTTAGCAACCTGTTCTTTTGCTGTCTCCTGTCCAAAAAATTTGACAACTGTAGGAATACCTTTTTGAATTGCTACCTCAGCAACATTTGCTGCTGGCTCTATTCCCAGCGCTGGGATGCCTTTGGCAACAAAGTATTGCAGTAAGTAGCCATCATTACTAGCAATTTCTATTACCTGACTTTCTTGGTTTAATTGGAAACGTTCTACTACTAAATCAACGTATTTTTTGGCGTGTTGTAACCAGCTATCAGAGTAGGAAGAGAAATAAGCGTAGTCGCTAAAAATATTTTCTGGACTAATGTATTCTTGGAGTTGAACTAAAAAACACTCCTCACAAACATAGACATGGAGAGGATAAAATGGCTCTACTTCATTGAGTTGTTTGAGACTGCGATAACTTTCGCAGGGAGGAGACATACCTAAATCTACAAAGGTATGGTGTAAGCCTGTTCCACAGAATAGACAATTACCAGTTATTAGCTGATTATTTGTTGGCTTTAGTAAATTCATAACTTATTATATAAAATTTTTAAACAGTCTGCCAGAAGAAATCTCGATCGATTTGCTGAGTGCGAATGAGGTATTCTAGTTGTTTTAGGCGGGTAAAGCCTCTAGACTCAAATGTTCCTCTATCCATATCAATTTGCTGAAAAATATTATATAGTTGTTGGGCACCTCGTTGGGCATCCCATTCACATTTGAATCCTGGTAAATTTTGGTTAATTTTATTAAATAAAACCCGATAGCTGCGGTTATCAGGATCGTGTTTACCAAAGCTCAATTCACAATCTGTAAAGACATCTGCAACTATTTGAGCAATTTGTTTGACTTGATAGTTGCTATTTGTATCACCGACATTGAAAATTTGGTTATGAATTACATCACGCGGAGCTTCTAAGGTACAGATAATTGCTTTGCAGATATCCAATAGATGCACTAAGGGACGCCAAGGTGTACCGTCGCTGTTCATCTTGATTTCTTTAATTGTCCATGCCCAACCAGCTAGATTGTTTAAGACAATATCAAAGCGCATTCTTGGAGAAGCGCCATAGGCTGTGGCATTTCGGAGAAAGGTGGGAGAAAAGCCATCATCAGCAAGGAGTTTTACATCCTGTTCGACAAGTGCTTTGCATTTGGCATAAGCTGTTTGGGGATTGATGGTAGACTCTTCGCTAACGTAGTCTTCAGTGGCAAAACCATAGACACTGCATGACGAAGTATAGACAAAGCGTTGGATTCCAGCTGCTTTCGCCAGTTTCGCTATATGTACCGAGCCTTTGTGGTTGATATCGTAGGTGATATCAGGGGCTAACTGACCTAAAGGGTCGTTAGAAAGTTCTGCCATGTGAACTACTGCTTCCACACCTTGTAGGTCTTCTGTTGTAATGTGGCGGATGTCTTTGTTGAGGGTTTTGGCAGTTACTTTGGTGCCGTTATATAGCCAACCTACTTTATAAAAGCCAGTATCTAAACCAATAACTTCATGACCTTCTTGAATCAACAGAGGAGCTAATAACGAGCCGATATAACCTTCAGTTCCAGTTACAAGTATTTTCATATCCTATAGTGCGATCGCAGTTTGTGGGGATTTTAATTCAGTAGGAGTATTGTCTAGAATATTTTCTCTAGGAATAGCAAGCAACTTGGTAGCAATCTCATGCCGTAAGGGAGCAGCTTCATCTTGAATCAACCAAGCGAATAACTTGGCAATCGCTTCAGGAGAACAATCGATTTTTAGAGCTTCTTGGAGCATACGCAAAGCACCAGTCAGATAACCGGCTCTTAGAGGAATGATTACCCTCCTTTCTAGAAGATAGTCAAAGTTATAGCTACGGGCTTTTGCTGTCATCTCTGTACAAAGATCGTCTGGAAGATAGCTCTCTGTAATCTCGATAGCACGGCGAAGAAATACTGCATGATTTCCTGTCAAAAAAAGATTATTCGACCTTTTGTTAGCGTACAAACTTGTATCTACGCGATAACAAGCCAAAATTTCTGGTTCATACCAACAATCATAAAAAGTAGCAATCCGTTTACACAGTTCCCACCCGTTAAGATCGCTCAACTCAGAACAATATCCCCCTAGTCTTTCATAGGTTTGCCGCCGAACAACTATTGCCGAGGGTCTCAACGGATTTGTCACTACAATCTGTGAGAGCCAATCTTGAATAATACCTCTGTCTTCTCCATACCAGTAAAAAATATCCCCTTTGGAAAGAAACATCCCTTTTTCGTCAATATTATCAAAACCTGTGAAAGCTGCTCCAACAGAATCCGAACAATCTTCCAGACTTTGCTTTAGTTGGGAATAAAAACCAGGGAGAACGTAATCATCATCGTGCAGTATGTGAATCCATTGTCCTCGACTGAGTGTAATTCCTGTATTATGGTTTCCCACTAACCCAATATTTTGCGAATTACGGTAGTAGCTTACTATACCTCTGCCAATAGAATTCACTAGATCGAAGAGTGGCGGCGTACTGGCATTATCCATTACCAGAATTTCCATTTCTTCTTCTCCAGTCCATTGTGCTAAAACACTAGCTAGACATTCGAGAAGATAGTCAGTACGTTTATATGCAGGAATCACCACACTCCAGAATGGCCTCTTTTTTTCACTAGCCACAACGGCTGGAATTTTGGGAAACTTATAATTTCTCACAATTACTTCCTCTTGAGGAAGCTGCGGTGTAATCGGCGCTTCCTGATGTTTGTCGGTTTCTGCATCAGCTACAAACGCTTTGAGGTAGTGGGGATTGGTGAGCTTCAATCCTTGTTGATAGGCAGATATTGCCTCTGGTAATTTGTTTTGATCTTGGTAAATTTTGCCTAATTTGAAGTAAATTTCTCCGTTGTAAGGATAGAGTTCCAATATTTTTTGATAAGAGGCTACTGCCTCTTCAAAATCACCTTGTTGTTGAAGCGCAATTCCCAAGTTATAGTGAGCATCGAGCAAATCAGGCTGTAAAGCGATCGCAGCTCGATAGTAAGCCACAGCAGTCTTTAAATCTTTTACTTGGTGCCGACTTCTACCTAACTCATTGTTTAACGCCCCGTATTGAGCCTGTTGTTGGGAAGAAAGCTTTCCTTGGGCGTGCAATGCGTTCCCCAAATTCGCTTCAGCTTCAATACAGTTGGGCTGTAACTCTAATGCTTTTTGATAGCAAGCAACTGCCTCTTCCCATTTGCTTTGTAGTTGTAAGGTATAGCCAAGGTTATTATAAAGTGGCGCTGAGTCTGTCTTTAGTGCTATGGCTTGCTGATATGCTTCCACCGCTGCTGGTAACTGATCTTGGGCTTGATATAAATTACCTAGACTGAACCAAGCCTTGACGGAGTTGGGTTGAATCTGGAGGAGTTCATTCAACAACTGTTCGGCATTTTGAAACTGACCGACTTGCTGTGCCAGTATGCCTAACCCATATAAAGCTTCTGGGTGGTTAGGCTCTTTTTCCAATATCTGACGGTACAGTTGTTCGGCTTTGGTTAAATCATTGGCTTTATGATGTTTCGATGCTATTTGGAGAGATTCAGTAATTGTTGTCATTTTAAGTATTTTTTATGATTTATTACTCCCAGTTTGCTCATTTTTTAGGCAGTTATAAAAAAGACGGAGCGTAAAAATAAGGGTTATAGCGTTTGTCCCAGATTGCGATCGCTATTATCCAAAAACCTGATTTCTACGTCATTTACCAATTTCTCTAACTTCAAAAAAAATGGGCGAACTCCCAGTATTTAGTTAAGGTTTTGACTAGCTAATTATCGAGAGGCAAAGAGATCAACCTGAAGGCGATCTCATCCCTCATAGGAGTGGCAATATCTGTTCTCAGCCAAGTAAATAACTGTGCTAGTGACTCAGCAGACCGATCTATTTTGAGAATCTCTTCAAGTGTGTGAAAAGCGCCAGTCAGATGACCAGCCTTGAGAGGAACTTCTATATCTGCTAAACAACTAATGAAGTAATGTTTACGTGATTGTGCTGTAATTCCTGCACAAAGATCAGCTGGAAGATAGCTTTCAGAAATCTCAATAGAACGACGGATTGATGCTACCCGATCTCCAGATAAGGAAAGTTCAGTTCTCATACTTTGGGAATGCACGCGATAATGAACTAAAATTTCTGGCTCGTACCACCAATCATAGAAGGTGGTAATCCGTTTATAGAGTTCCCAGTCGAGAGTAGAGGTTAATTCTGGATGATATCCACCTAGCCGTTCATAGGTTGTTCGACGAATCACAACAGCAGGCGGATTCAATGGGTTTGCTACACCAATATATAGCAATAAGTCTGAAACTATACCTTTATCTGTCCCGTATAATTGTTGGCGGAAAGTAATTTCTCTTGTTTCATTGATATTTTCATAACCTGTAAAAGCTGCTCCAACGGAATCTGGACAACCTTCTAGACCTTGCTTGAGGCGAGCATAAAAACCTGGCAACACATAGTCATCATCATGAAGTAAGTGAATCCACAATCCTCGACTATTAGTAACTCCTGCATTCCAAGTTCCCTGCTGTCTGAGATTTTGCGGATTGCGGTAATAGCGTACTATACCTCGCCCGATCGCATTTACTAGTTGATACAGAGGTGGCGTACTTGCATCATCAATCACAATAATTTCCATTTCCTCAATACCTGACCATTGAGCTAGGACGCTGACTAGGGACTCTAGCAGATAGTCAGGACGTTGATATGCAGGAATAACCACACTCCAAAAAGGTCGCTTGTCTTCTGTTTCTGATACTGGAGGGATTAGTGGAAAGTAATACTCACCTATTTGCACTTCTCCTTGAGGAAGTAGGGGAGTTGCTGATATCTCTTCTTTGTTTTCTTGGGTAGCTGCAAATACTTTGGCATAATGGGGATTAATCAGCTTTAACCCTTGTTGATAAGCAGAAATTGCCTCTGTTAAATTATTCTGCTGTTGGTAAATTTTGCCTAAATTCAGGTAAACTTCTCCATAGTTGGGATTAAGTTCCAAGAGGTTTTGATAGGATGCGATCGCCTCTTCTAATTCCCCTTGCTCTTGCAGCGTCAAAGCCAAGTTATAATGGGCTTCTAAGAAATTTGGTTGTAGTGCGATCGCTTGCTTGTGACAAGTTACAGCATTTTTCAAATCTCCTGCTTTTTTCCGGGTAACACCCAATTGATTATTTAATTGTGCATAGTAAATTTTTTGATTGCTGGAGAGCTTACCTTGAGCGTGTAACGCATTGCCCAAATTAGTCTCTGCTTCGATAAAGTCTGGCTTTAACTCTAGAGCTTTTTGATAATAGTGAATTGCTTCTGCAAATAATCCTTGTTGTTGCAAAGTATAGCCCAAGTTGTTGTAAATTGGTAGTGAGTTAGGTAATAAAACTAAAGCTTGCCGATAAGCTTTCTCTGCTTGGGAAAACTGTTCTTGAACTAAATGCAAATTACCTAAACTGAACCAAGTTTTAACAGAATCTGGTTGAACTTGTGAAGCTGCACTTAGCCACTGTTCAGCAATTTCAGGTTGCCCCATCTGCTGCGCTAACATTCCCAAACCATATAAAGCTTCAGGGTGATCGGGTTGTTTTTCCAGAACTTGACTATATAGCTGTTCCGCCTCCAATAAACTATTGTCTCGTTGCTGTTGAACTGCTAGTTCGAGGATTTCAGCTACTTCTGTTTGATCTAGCGATTCAGCATCATCCTTGTCACCTGAATGATGCGTTTGCACCGCAATTTGAATAAGAGATTTAATTCTAGATTCTGAAATGTTTGTATTATTCATAACTATGTAGCATCTATAACTATATTTGAATTGGATATTATATTGTTATAGATTACTATGAATTCAGAGCATAAGTGATAACTATCAATAAAATATTTTACCTATTTTTGCCTGTTAATAAAGCAAGTCTATTTAGTTAAGAGAAGGGAGAGATTTTGTCAACAGTATGGGCGAGAAATAAACCTGAAGTTAGCGATCAAACATTACCAACTCAAGTAATTTCAGTGCGTACACCATAGGGTTTCCTGTTGGCAAAACCTCTCGCAGAAAAGGTATCGACATTTTCTTGTGCAATCAGATTTTTTACTCACCTGATTGTTTTGACTGAGATGCTTGTAAATCAGAGTCTGTTAGGGAATGAAACGAGCAATTAGCCTTAAGCAAATTATATTACCGAGCTGATCTCACTGGCACTCACGTTTGAAAATAGTATGCTTTGTTGAGGATTATTACCGAAAGACAAAGAATTACCGAAAGACAAAGAATTACCGAAAGACAAAGAATTTAAGGTGAGAAGAGCGCCATCATTGGTATCTGTGATGTTACCTCGACTTCCCCAGCCATCTAATACAAGCTTATCAACACCAACCTGGAAATCTTGAATGACATCAAAATCTTTTTTAAAGAAGGTATCGCTACGTTTGAAAGTAAATGTATCATTACCTTCGCCACCAGCTAAGACATCATTACCACTACCACCATAGAGTGTATCATTGCCTTTACCGCCATAGAGTGTATCATCGCCATCGCCACCATCTAGCGAATCATTACCTTGGCCGGCGTCGAGGTTATCATTACCTCTTTTTCCAGATAGCTTATCATCCCCCAAGCTGGCATAAAGTTTGTCTGCCCCGTTGGTTCCTGTCAGATTATCCTTCCGAATCGTGCCATAGATAACATCTCTACCCAGGTTGCCGATTAAAGTATCTCCTGCCAATTCAACAGAACTAGTATTAATTTTGACTATAGTTAGGTTGGTATTGCGATTAAAATTCCGTTCATAAGTTCCAACAGCATTACCATTGAGAAAGTCACTACCATTGTTGCCATTAATATCGGAGCTTCGATCGCGATCGTCAATTTTAACATTGCTACTACGACCAAAAGTTAGATCCCCGATTTTATCGGAGGAGACTAATTTCCCCTGGATGCCAAAATAATCTAAAACTTTGGCCCTATTAGGATTTGTGGTATCTAATACCAAAAAAGTGGTTGTAGACTGAGCTTTATTATATTCAACGTCAGGATTTTCAATTTCTTTAGCTGCCAATGCTAAATTTGCTGAAAAATCAAAAGAGAAGCTTTCATTACGACCAACCGCAAAACTAGCAAGTACCTTTGCTTCGCTGTTGGAAGTACCTTCAAACTGACCACTTAATCCAACGACAGCAGACTGAGTGAAAAGTGATGAAAAAGTTGGATCAAAACTTGCTTTAGCCTCAGCAATTGCAGCAGTTACGCCACCTTTAACTAATGTATCTGCCTGGGTAGCAGTTAAAATGCTTGCAGCACCTTCACTATAGTTAGAAAAAGTTGCATCCCCTTCAGCAGTAGCAAAATTAGGGCTAGGATCGGGCTTGGGATCGGGCCTATTATTGAGATTAGTTCTACCATTGAAAGAAAGTAACTTTTGAAGTGTCAGTTGTAGACTTACTTTTGATGCCATAAAAAACCTGTGTTGATTTTGTTAGTTAACAAATTTGCGCGTAAATATTTGGGGAGTAATTCTCTCCTAATTTACGAGCTAAATCTCTCGATAGCCCTATAAAACTGTCAGCTTTTGTCTAGGATTTGCTTTGCTTTTAACAGCACTTTTAAATAGCCTAATTGACTATTCCAAGCTGAACGTGGAAGCAGTGGGATTTTCTCTAAGTCTTGAGATGGTAATGACTTAAGGTCAGTTTTGTTCTCTGAAATTGTGTTAATTTCGGAATTTTCTGCCATGATTTATTATCTCACTAAAAAGTAAGAAAATTCGGGTTCTTGTTGCCAACTTTCCGACCACTGAATGCTGTCAGCAGTAAAGTGTAATCGGTCGTTTGCTAGCAATAAAGTATCTGTAGGCTCAACAATTAGCTCAAATTCGCCATTATCAAATGGCAATCCTTGCGCCTTGACTTTGGGAACTACACGCTCTCTCATACCTTGTTTGGCATGAACAAGAGCGCGATGATGACAGTAAGGATTATTACCTCTCTTATTAAAGAAAACATGGGCAGTCCAACTGCAACCCCCACGACAAAGTTCAGCATATTCGCAGGTTTTACAGAAACCCCACAGGTGTTTTGTCCCTTCAGGTGTTCCTGCTCCTAGATTGAAGCGTAATTCTTCTGCACCCTCGATAATATCATGCAAGGTATGTTCTCGAATATTACCACCTGTATAGGCAGTAGTCGGCAGTGAGGGACAACCTTTAATCGCTCCGTCAGCTTCAATTCCCAAGGTGGAAAGTCCTGCACCGCAACCTTGCCAAAATGAGAAGTCATGCTCCTTTCCCCGTCCCCGCAACAGTCGTTCATAAGGGCCGTAGTAACCAATGTTATTTCCCGCTTGAAGTTGCACACCTTCTTGGTAAGCACGACGCGCCACACGGGCAAGCATGGGGTAGATATCTAACAGTTCATGGGGTTGGAGGAGGATGTCTGCGTTATCGGCTGCATTCCCCATTGGTACAGTTAATTGAACTTGCCAAGCACGGGCACCGGCATCACGAATGCACTCATAGATGCACGGAAATTCTGGCGCTGACAGGCGGTTAATTTGGGTGTTGCAACCAAAAGAAATACCCACTTCTCGCAGATGACTCATGGTCTTAAATGCATATTTCCAAGAGCCTTTCTTTCCCCGCAGGCGGTCATGAGTTGCTTCCAAACCATCAATAGAAACAGAGACGGTACGAATTCCCGCTGACTTCATTTTTTGGGCGGTTTCTAACGAAATGCCATAGCCGCCCGTAGTCATACCACATAACATTCCCGCCTTGTTGATAGCTTTGGCAATTTCCAGCCAGTCTGGACGCAGAAATGCTTCACCACCAATGAGAGTAACTTCTTTAATTCCAACTTCTGCCATCTGCTTGACGAGATCCAAAGCTTCTTCTGGGGAAAGTTCGTTGGCGCGCTCATGTCCTGCACGGGAACCACAGTGACTACAAGCTAGATTGCACTTTAAGGTAATTTCCCAAACTGCGTAGCTTTTGCGGTGATATGTCATTGGTTAACTCTCAATCTCAACCCTCAAAATAAACTAACGCATTCTATTTCTTCATCGTTTTATCGGGTTATTGTATTGCTGTTGGGCTAACTACTCCATATAACGCTTGTACAGGTGGATCTATTGCTTGACAAGGAAGTGGCCATGGCTTGGGATGTGGTTTAGGAATCCATTTACATTTAATTGGTGGTTTTGCACCTTTTTCGGGAGGTGAGACTATAGCTCCATACAATGGTTGAGCGACTGTGTTTGTAAGCCCGCCAAAGGCTCCTACTAATTCCTCTTCACTGAGGTCGTCAAACTGGCCTAATTCTTTTAATTCCAATATTTTAATTGAGGCTGTTTCAAATTCTTCTTGAGAAAAATTATAGCCACCTTCTTCCATGACTTTTATCACTTCCTCAATCTTTTCACTCATTAATCGGGAGTAAAAAGCTTCGTCTTTGACTATTCTGATTATGAACTCTTTAACTTTCTCGAAAATTGTTAATGACATAAATTTTACCCCCTTAATTTGAAAGTTTAAGTTTAGATTGATGAAAATTGACGATCGCGTGACATAATCCGTTTAGCCAGAAATTTTTAGTGAGTCAAGTTGTGTAAATTGTTGTTGCTGGTTTTGGTAAATCTCTCCTAATTTCATGTTGGCTTCCTGGTGTTGGGGATTGAACTCCAAAGCTTTTTGATAGCAAGCCCTCGCTTCTTCTAGCTCCCCTTGTTCTTGCAGTATCACCCCCAAGTTATAATGGGCTTCTACCAAATCAGGCTGGATTGCGATCGCAGTTCGATAGTAAACAACAGCAGTTTCCCAATCAGCTCCTTCTTGGTGGGCAATACCCATCTGATAATTCAATTCTGCATAATAGGCTTGTTTCTCTGGTGAAAGCTTCCCTTGGGCAAACAGCGCATTCGCTAAATTGATTTCTGCTTCTATGCAGTTGGGCTGAAATTCCAGAGCTTTTTGATAAGATGCGATCGCATCCTCCCACTTCTCTTGTTGTTGCAAGGTGTAGCCCAAATTGTTGTATATTGTCCCTGCATCTGGTCGCAATGCAATAGCTTTTTGGTAAGCGGCTTCAGCTTCTGGTAACTGTCCTTGGCCTTGCAGCAAATTGCCTAAACTAAACCAAATTTTCACCGAGTTAGGCTGAACTTGCGAAGCTGCACTCAAATGCTTCTGAGCTTCCTGCAACTCACCTTTCTGCTGTGCCAGCATCCCTAAACCGTATAATGCTTCTGAATAGTCTGGTTGTTTTTCTATCACCTGACGATATAGCTGTTCGGCTGTGTCTAGGTGATTAGCTCGATGATCTTGAAGTGCAAGTTGAAACAATTCAGCAACTTCTTCGGCCTTAAATTGTCTTGGTTTATTAACCAGTTGTAAAATAAAATCTTCCAGCGCTCTGACTGGCTTTAAATCGCCATATAATTTATGTTTATTTTCTGCAACTTGCTGGGAAATATATTGCCGATATTTAGCATCTTTCCCCAGACGGATGGCGATTTGGACGTATTCTGATTTATTAGAAGCGATCGTCTCTTCGATATCCATCATCTGTAAAATTGCCAGAGAATGCCGCGATCGCATCAGTTCTCCTGGTAAAGTGACAACCGGAATATTATGAGCAATAGATTCAAGCGTGGAGTTACATCCAGACCAACCAATACTATCTAAAAAGACATCTGCTAAAGCTGTAGTCCCAGCAAACTTACTGTTATTCAGGAAAGACAAAAACAAACAGTGTTCTTGATAATCTAACCCGAATGCTGCAAAAGCATGGTTTAAGCGCTGGCGAAATCTTTCTGTTATTTCTTCACTTTTGCTTTTAATAAATACAAACTTAGAATTCCCTAACTCTTTAGCAATAGAAGGGAAAACATCATCATGATTGGGTAAATATTTATATAATGACTGACAACACCAGAAGAAAATATCATCCTCTTTTAAACCTATATCTGGTTTCTTAATTTCTTCGGGTTGAATTACTAAAGGCATATAATGAATAGATAGATTGGGTAATCTAACTAATTTTTCTGTATAATGTTCTTGAGCATTTTCTGGTTCCATTAAGTCACTGCTCAAGTAATAGTCAATTGTCGGGAGTCCACTAGTCTCAGGGTGTCCCCAAGATGTCATTTGAATTGGCGCTAATCTCAGACAACCCAGTTTAAGCGTCATTGGGTCCATCCCAAATTCTGGGAAAATCAAGATATGTAATTTATCTTTTGTGATTACCTCACACCATTGTTCAGTTGAGCGAACACCTTGGATAAATTTATCAAAAGCCTTGGTGGCACTCATTGTTGAGTAATCTGTTTTGTCTCCGGTATAATAACCAAATAATTCAAACTCACTTCGATCTATATTTTCTACCCAACCTTTAATAGGGATTTTCCAATTAGAATGACTAGATAAAAACCCAGAGACAATACCAATACGAACCTTTTGATTTTTATCTAAATTTGGCAGAACCAGCGGTTGGCAATCTTGGGGATAGCGACTCGACATAATCTGGAAAATCATTTCTCCATAAGTTCGCTGTAAATCTCGGTCATTTAAACCTTGATATGTCAAATAAAAAGGTTGAAATGCTCCCACAGCCTCAGATGCTTTGGCCCGTTCTTCCTGATTAGTTAATTCATAATATTTAGCTAAACCTTGCAAATACTGTTGATACTGATTTCGTCTGAATGCAATTTCTTCAACATTAGAATAGATAACTGGTAGTTGGCTCATGCAAGCACCAAATTTAGCCAGATCGTAGTTTGGTGTCACTTTTACGGCTTGCTCAAATGCCTGAACTGCCGCTTCTATTTGGTTATCATCTCTCAATGCTGTTCCCAAGTTGGAATATATATAATCAACATCAGGTCGAATTTTAATCGCTTTTTGATAGGATTCTATGGCAGCATCGAACTTATTTTGTGCCCTGAGAATATTTCCCAAGTTGTTATAGGTGATTGCAAAATCAGGTTGAATGCTTAAAGTTTTTTCGTAAACTTCTATTGCTTCTGCAAATTTTCCTTTTTCCTGGAAAAGATACCCTAAGTTGTGATAGGCGTAATGATAGTCTGGTTTAATTTTTATTGCTTGTTGGTAAGAATCGATGGCATCATTGAATCGCCCTTGTTTTTGGAGTACTTCGCCTAAATTAGTATGAGATGATACCAAATCTGGCTGCAATGCAATAGCTTGGCGATAATATAATTCTGCTATCTTGAAATCGCCTGCCTGTTGCCTAGCTAAAGCAAACTGCTCATTCAACTCTGCGTAGTGGATTTGTTCTTCTGGTGACAGCTTACCTTGAATGTGAAGAATATTTTTGATATTAATTTGTACTTCTATGCTGTCAGGGAGAATTTTTAATGCTTTTTCATAACAGGCGATCGCTTCTTCTAGTTTACCCTGTTGTTGCAGAGCAAATCCCAAGCTGTTGTGTATTGTCCCTACTTCTGGCTGTAATTGCAAGGCTATTTGAAAAAATCGTTCTGCATTTTGATATTGTTCCCGTTGCTGCGCCAGCAGACCTAATCTATAAAGTGCCTCTGACTGCTGGGGATCTAGGTCTATAATTTGACGATAAATCTCTTCGGCTTGGGTGAAGCGCTTAGTTTGGTAATATTGACTTGCAAGTTGGAGAGCATCAGGAATTGTGGTCACGTCGCTTTGCTCCAAATTCAAAATTAACAATCCCCATAAATAAACTTAGGAGCTTGTATCCTTTTATTTATGAGCTATAATTTATACAATTTTTATTTATTTAATATGTCTTTTGTTCCTATATCTGCAAGGAACTCAAGCTTTTGAAACTTATAATTGATATCGATTGATATCATGTCTGCTTGATTACTTTCTAAACTTAATTAAAAGGAATTTTACCCTTCTCGACTTTCGGGGTCTACGAGAAGCTTAAGGCTACGGTAAAATATTCCTCTTATAAACCTTGTCTACCTTGAGAACCGTAGTTTTGTAGGTTGGGTGCAGCGATCGCGTAACCCAACATAAAATTTGGTGGTAATGTTGGGTTGCGTTTCACTCCACCCAACCTACATAAATATATCTTTTAAAAAACTCTAGGTTTCAACATAGATGAGGTTTAACTATTAGCCCAGAGTTTTAATTCAGGGCGGGCAAACAACACAGACTGCAAACTGAGTTGAGGATTAAATGTTGGTTGTAAGTTGTAAAATTTTATTGCGGAAACAGTTTTTTGAGATCAAAAGACGTATTTTTGGTAAAAGCCGAAGGCTCAAATGAGCAAAGAGCCTTCGGCATTTATCAATATACTAAGCTTTCGAGCCTAACTCTACTTGCAGAAGTTAATACTTTTTGTAAGTAGAGTTTAATTATTACTACTTGTTAACTACTAGTTGCTAGTTTGAGCAAAGCTTGATGATGAAGCAGTAGCACTAGTAGGAGTGACGGTAGCGTTAGTAAAGGTTACGGCTACATTGTTGAGGCCGCCGGTTGCTTTAGCATCTGCATCAGCTTGTGCAATGCTGTTGAATTTTTTGATTACAGGCTTAACGATTACAGGCTTCTTCCAGCCACCAATAATTTCTTCAGAGGTAATTTCCAAGTAGTTTAGATCAGAAATGATCATTTGAGTTCTCCTAAATTTTGTAACTGTTGTTGGGAATATTTTGTCTAACCAACTTGTTTCGGTTGGCTATACATCTAATATACTTTATTCCTCAAAAAAGTCAATGCCTTTTTGAGGAATTTATGATTAAAAAAACTAATATATTTATGTGGAAAAATCATTATATATAGTCCTAATTGAAGTTAGAAAAATTGCACGACAAATTTAAGCAGAAATGAAAATTATTACTACCTAGCAAGAGTTATAGCGGTTTAATTGAAGTTTTAAATAACGCAAATACAGCACTTTGTAGATATATTCACAAAACACTAAAAAAGAAAAGCTATTAAGTTTTGAAGTAAATAAAACCTGTATCTGCAACATTTTTGAAGGCTAGAGAAATCTATCCTAATTTAGGGTAGATACTTAGCGACAAAAACATTTGAAAACTCCTACATTATTTAGTCTTGGTGAATAACATATCTATTAATTCCTCTTGTGAACCGTCTGAGTCTATTTGAGTAACTATTTTCATCGTGGTGATTTGTTGCTTTAACCAATCAGAAAAGGATTCTGTAATGATTTTTTGGCGCAACTGTTCATCTAATTGGGGTTGAATGACTTCTTCCACCCAAATTAAATACACTCCCTTGGGAGTAGTTATCGGTTTGAGAGCTTCTGGTGGTGCAGCAGCAAAGACAGCGGCTGCAATCTCTGGACGAAAATCTTTGCGGTATCGGAGTCCTTTGTATCCATAAGCACGACGGGCTTCTGGTTCTGAGATATATAGACGAGCAATATCTGGAAAATTGATTTCGCCTTCTTCTAAGGCATAAAAAAGCTCTAAAGCCAAGTCTCGATCCTCGAAGACAACTTCGTAGGTAACGGCAGCGATATAATCTAGCTGATGTTCGTAAAAGTGCTTTTCCAGCTGATTGGAAAATAGATGATTCGCTAACTTCCGCGAAAGGATATTGTTGTAGGCTAATTCTTCAAACTGATCGACAGAGAGGTGGTGTTTTTCTAGCCATGACCAGGTGTCTTTAGCTTTGACAAGCTTCTTGGCGAACCTTAAGTTATCTCCTTCTTGCTGTAGTTCTTCTGGCGTGACTGTAATTCCTGCCGCTTGAGCAGCTTCGGTAATAATACTTTGCGATGCGATCGCTTCTACAACAGCAGGTATCTGACAGGAGAGTTTAAGACTGTGAATGATATCTGAGGTGGAAATTGTCAGATTGTGAGGCATAACATGATATCTCCAATAATTAAGCGGGATTGGGCATCCCTTCTCTGCGAGACGCTACGCGAACGGCTTCTCTACGAGAGAGACGCTACGCGTAGCTTGCTTAAGAGCAGGGGTACGCTCAGGGCAGGTGGGCACGGGGCATTAATTATTCCTCCAATCTCCCTTGTCCTATTTCCTGATTTCGATACCTTTAACTACATCTCCAAACCACCCTTTTTCAGTTTTTTGAACGGATCTAGAACAAAATCAATTACTCGCCGTTGACGAATGATGACTTCAGCATTTGCTGTCTGACCCGCACCTAATGGAATACGTTTGTTGCCATTTTGGACATACTGCTGGTCTAAAGTGATTTCTAATTCATAGGTTTCGATGTTGCCTTGGGGTGTTTGGCTAACTTTCGAGTCAGGCGAGATCCAAGTAACTTTTCCTGGCACGATGCCATATTCTTGGAAGGGATAGGCATCAAACTTGATTTTTACTGGCATTCCTAACTTCAAGAAACCGCTATCCTGATTAGGCATACTTGCTCTGAGTACGAAGTCTGTTTTCGTGGGTGCAATTTGGGCAATCCTTTGACCGACTTGTACCACCGCTCCTGGTTTAGTGGTGGGTAATTCAAAAATCACCCCATTAATTGGCGATCGCACCACGCGCTGCTGAATTTGCAATTTTGTAGATCTAATCTCACTTTTAGTCTGAGCAATTTCTGATTGCGTTGCTGTTATTTGTGCCTGTATATCTTTTAGCTGTTCCTGATTTTTCATTACAGCTAGTTGTCCGGCTTGCACGGCACTTTTATAGCTACTTTGTTCTTCTTGCAGTCGGAGTTTTGCTTGTTTGATATCAGACTCCAACGTTTTGATAGTTACCTGATAATTATTTACCTCTTGGGCTAAACGCAATTGAGCTTGTTTAATATCTGATAGAGACTTTTTATAAAGTCGTTTGCTTTCTTCCTCTTGTTTTTTGAGTTGATCGACTTGGGCTGTAGCCACTGCACCTTTTTGAACGAGTTGGCTATAAGTTTCAACTTGCTTAGAATCTAGACCCAAAAGTTTTTTAGTCGATTCTTGATCGTCGCGACTGGTAGAAATTTGCTGCTGTGCTTGTTTAACTGATGATTCTTTTTCTAACTTTTGGAGGTTATAGCTACTCAGTTTGGCATCCAGGTTTTGCTGTACCTGGTTGAGTTGAGCCAATTTTTCTAATTCTTGGGATTTATTTTGTTGTTCTAAAAGACTCGTTGACATTAAGAGTTGATTTTTCAGCAGTTCCAGTTGGGATTGCCGATTTTGTAGCCCTTGCAATTTGCTCTGGACTTGTTGGAGTTCCGTTTGCAGCAAATCAGAATCCAGTTCCAGTAAAACTTGGCCCGCTCTAACTGTATCTCCTTCTTTGACCGTAACTGCTTTGACACTTCCAGCAGCTTGAGCGTCTAATTTTTGAGTTGCGCCTTTAGGTTCTATACGCCCTCTGGCGCTACCAGTTTCATCGACTTTCGAGAGAATTGCCCAAGGCAAGAATAGGCCAGCAAAGGCAATGAGCGAATACAACAAACCACGAGTCCAAATTCGAGGTAAGGCATTGAGTAGTTTTTCTGTACCGTAGTACAAATCTTGAGTTTCATTGTCTGCCTCTGTCTGCTCGTCAAATACCGATTCCTCTTGCTGTTTGTAACCTTGATATTTATCTTGCTCATCTGGGGGAAGTGGGGACGATCTATTGGGATGTGGCATGGTTTTTTTTCCGATAACAGTAGATAGGGAGTGGGGGAGAAATCAATTCAAAACTTGTACTGAGCTTGTCGAAGTATTCAAAATTCAAAATTGTTTACGCAGAGTCTCGTCGAGAATAAAAAGACTGCCCAATACCCCATCAACTAACTTGAGACAGTTGTTGTTGATTCAGGTAGTAATAATGACCTTTTTTAGCGATTAATTCGTCGTGGGTACCGCTTTCTACCAAAATACCTTGATCTAAAACCAGGATTAAGTCCGCGTTGCGGACTGTAGAGAGGCGATGGGCAATAATTACACTCGTGCGTCCTTGAAGAATTGTTTTGAGGTTGTTTTGAATAATCCGTTCTGATTCTGAATCTAGGTGACTAGTGGCTTCATCAAACAGTAATAACCGAGGATTTCCGAGCAAAGCACGAGCAATTGCTAGGCGTTGGCGCTGTCCACCAGACAGCATTCCGCCGCTTTCACCAATTTCGGATTCGTAACCCATCGGTAATTTTTGAATAAATTCATCGGCTCCAGCATATTTTGCTGCTTGGATAATTTCTTCTGAAGAAGCATTTGGATAAGCGATCGCAATGTTTTCGCGAACAGTTCCACCAAACAGAAAAGTATCTTGGTCTACAACGCCGATTTGGGAACGCAGCGATCGCATAGATACACTGGTGATATCGTTACCATCAATGAGTATTTTGCCATCTGTCGGTGGGTATAAACCCAAAATCAATTTACTGAGAGTTGTTTTTCCAGAACCGCTGCGCCCTACGACTGCAACCATCTGTTCCGGCTTAATTTCAAAGTTGAGATTTTCTAATACGTTAGTGTCGCTTTCTGAGTGATAACGAAAGGTAACATTCTGAAAACAAATGTTACCACGAAGTTTACCCAACGATTTACGGGGTTTAGTTTCTAAGTCTTCTTCTGGTTCCGCCTCCAATACATCATTAATGCGTTCGGTAGAAATCACGATTTCCTGTAATTCATTCCACAGCAGAGCTAGTCGCTGGAAAGGACTCAAGACGTTACCCACCAACATATTGAAAGCAACTAATTGTCCAATAGTTAGTTCGCCATTAATTACCTGGGTTGCCCCATACCACAGCAATGAAGTATTTACAAAGGTGTGGATGACGCCACTGATAATTTGCAAGCGATTGTCAATTATTTGAGCATTAAAATCTTTTTTGATTAAATCATTTAGCAGTTCCTCCCAACGCCAACGCACTGTCTGTTCAATTGCTAATGAACGGACGGTACGAATTCCGCTTAGGGATTCTATGAGATAGCTTTGTTCTTTGTTAGCTGCATTAAAAATATCTCTGGAGATGCGGCGCAAAATACTTGTGCTGGCCAGCGCCAAGATAAAGAATGGCGGTACAGTACACAGCACGAATAATGCCATTCGCCAGCTATAGGAAAACATCAAAGCCAGATAAACCACTAATGTCAGCATATCCAACACAATGGAGAGTGTCTGACCAGTCAGGAAGTGCTGAATTTTCTGGTTTTCTTGGATGCGCGAGATTATATCCCCAACAAAACGCGACTCGAAATAAGCAAGAGGTAAACGGAAGGTATGTTTGATGAAGCCTACGAGTAAGGCGATACTAATGCGGTTAGCAGTGTGAAATAAGAGATATTGCCGTACACCGTTGACAGCAACACCAAACAACCCAAAAACAATCATTCCCAAACCAATGGCGTTTAAGGTTGGAACGCTGCGTTGCACAAGTACTCTATCGAGCAACAACTGAGTAAATACTGGCGTTACTAACCCAAATAATTGAATGACTATCGAAGCAATGAAAATTTCTACCAGTGTTCGATAGTGAGGTTTGACTAACTCAAAAAATTTCCAGAAGCTTCTACTTTCGTCCTTAGCACTTTTTAGTAGAGCTGTCGGTTGCAGTAACAATGCATAACCACTCCAACCCGCTTGAAATTCAGCTTTTGTCAGACTGCGTTGACCAAGGGCTGGGTCGCATACAATCACCCGCTTTTTGGTGATTTCATAGACAACAATAAAGTGTTTACCTTCCCAGTGAGCAATTGCAGGTAAAGGTTGTTCTGCTAATTTATCAAGAGTAGCTTTCACTGGACGGGTGGCAAAGCCCAGGTATTCTGCTGTTGCTGCCATAGCCTTTAAGGATGCACCGTTGCGGGTGACATTGGTCATATCCCGTAGGCGATTGATGCTAAAATGTTTGCCCCAATAGTTACCAATCATCACCAAGCAAGCAGAGCCACAATCAGCTGCACTCTGTTGGGCATAGAAGGGATAGCTTTTGGTGATGCGTTTCCACCAATGCCCCATTTGTACTTTCGGGCTGGGAAAGTAAAAACGTGATTTTTTTGTTGGCTGTTGTTGTGACGACTGCTTTTCTCTTTGGGGAAAAGGAATAATTTTAGATTTTGGAGATGGGGAAGTTTTTTCTTTAGTACCCAGTCCCCAGTCCTCAGTTTCCAATCCCGTTCCGCTGATACTCATGGCAAAAGCCCACTCCCCCAACTCCGGGAAGTATTCTAGTGCTGTTTGCATCTGGTCGTTTTTCAGAATGTAAACAATCGTTGGTTGCGTTGTTTGCCAATCTCCTTGTTTTGGTTGAGCAAAGATTGTACCTGGTGTCAAAGAATGGTCTTCAGAATGCCGCAGTTGACCTTTGTACAATAGCCACAACTGTGAATCTTGGGATATTTGTGGACTTACAGAGCCAGTTTCTAACTGGTGTCGCTCAAACAAAGATAAGGCTTTGAGCATTCCTGAAACTTGTGATGTATGGCGTGGGAATTGTGATACTTGGCGACATAACAACAACAAATCCCAAAGTTCGGCACGGGCAAATAGGCGATCGCGAATGCTAGGATACTTGTCTATCAACCTTTGCAATGCTTCTTGCCTGAAATAGCCAAGTTTCAAGCTTGTCGAAGCTCTAACTGCATAAGGACTAAAGTTAGCTTCGGGAAACAAGGTCAATTCACCAAAAACAGACCATGTACCAAAGGTAGTAATTAGATTCTCAGAGCTATCTAATAGTCTGACTTTACCTGTAAGAATAATGTATATACCAGGACTCGTCTGTGCAGATTGCCAGAATTGCTTTGCTGATGGCGGCTCCACAATCTCCATTTCTGCCAAGAAGTTCTCTAGTTCTTTTTCTGAAAGTTTTGTACCCAAGGTATACAAAATTCTTTCACCCACATGTTGCTCAGAAAGCACTGGTGGCATTTTCTAATCTCCACAAAAAAATTTAGTTAGTTATCAGTCGGAATCCAATCAAAACTTCATTAAAAATATTATTTAATCCCGTATTTTCACCGAGGAAACTCTAAGCTTTACTAGAGTAGAGTTTAGAGAGAAATAGTATGGTAGTAAAACATCTCTCTTTTACATACAAGGTATTTTTCTTGAGTGGGCAATCTACTTGTTGCAGCCACTTCTTGATGTGGCAATAACTAGTGTAAATGCCAGAATATCGAGCTAGAGCTTTGTTTACCGACATTTAGCTTCCAGAGCAACTAACTGCATTCACAGACTGCACACAAATAAGGATTGCTCATTTTTGCAATCAGCAGTGGTTGTAAGTGATGATTAAGAGGAATTCTTTTCGGAGGATAATTTGCTATATGCAGTAATAGCTATGCAAAGTATTTCATTTCTCAATCACAAACTCTCGAAGTTTTTTCTAGTTCGGGACAATGTTATGGCTGAAAGTTAGCTTTCATCCTTTTGAAAAAGACCTGAATCGGAAGAATTCTTAAAAGAATGTTTTCAGACATTCCTAACTCTTTAACAGCCTTGTCTTGACTTAAATGGTGTGACATAATTGTAGTTAGAAATTGCATTGAGTCGTAAATTATGTGAAAACGTAGTTTATTGCAGTTGTGTGATCAAAGCCTGACAGCAAAAAAGCCACAACTACAAATCTGACTAACGTTGTAGTGTTAATCAGAAATTTACACAATGTGCAATTAGTTCCCGGCATATTCCCTAGTGCTTTGCGAGTCTAGGGGATAGTCTTCGGGATAGCTTCATCCTGATCGTGCAACCTGGAACAAAAGAGGATCTTGAGTAGGCTACAGGAAACAGAAGACTATAAAAACTATAAAAGCACATCGTAATTTTTGTTTAAGTAAGTAGTATTTTACCAATTAAGCAAAACTCCACTTAAACAAATATTGCTTAACCTTGCTTGGAGATTCCAGAATGGATCTTTTTCCAGCACTGCCTAGTATCTTTAAGGTAGCATCTAGCAAGTTATTTAACGTTTGTTTAACGTTTGTATTATACCTCCTATAGTGTAATAAATGCAAGGGACGAAAAGAGACTTGCAAACATCATCATATTTACATACAAACATGATATTTACATAATTAGCTTACACTCCTTAGCACTTAAATTTAGATATTTTAGTAGTTTCTTAATGTAAATTTTCTGACAAGTCACCTAATAGATGATTTTTAACAAAAAAAATATATTCCACAACCATTTGTACATTAAATCTTTAAATAGCTAGGCTGCATAACATGATGGTAGCCATAACGGCGACTATTGTTTGCTTAAAGGTGATATTTAAGTTGTTTGAATTAGCTGTGAGGTAAAACACATTAATATTGTGATCCAGCACACACACTAGTTAACTACCTTAATCTTAGCATTTTTCCCATCAAGGGCATAGCAGCAATACATATTACAGCTTGATAGAAGTTGAGAAATAAGCATGATGTTTAAATGAGTCTATAGTTCAAAAAATGACAATAAATCGCAAATTCGTCTTTTAAAACCTAAGATTGCGATGCGATCGAGTCAAGTAGTAAATGGATAAATTGATGGTGGTTATAGAGCCAGTGCCCTGACGAAATTGTGACACCATAGATTTGGTTAAATATAGGAAATCATCCATAGCGGTTCTCACTCAGATCGGGTACATCCTCAAAGTTAAAAAATTTATATATGAAGTCCAGTTATACATCAGTAGCAGGGGAACCGCTATAAAAGCAACCAATATCACCTTGGTTGCGATCGCCAATGCTGTTGCTGTATGTTTATCCATTGGAAAATCTACTTGATGAGAAAATGATCCCTCTATGTATGTAGGGATCTTTATATTACTCTCAACAGAGAATATTTAAACGCTTGTTTCTCCGTGCTTGGTTCCAAATGCGGAGATTTAATTTGAATGACAGTTAGCTTAAAAGACCAGTAGGGAATTCAGTTCCTAAGTTGTGGGGCGATCGCTGAATTTTCTACTTGGCTTGCTCTATGAAAGGAGTTTGTGTCATACTTACAAAAACCACTAATTACTAAATATCGGTCGATTTTAAGTAGTATTTTCACGAGTGCTAGAAGTAATACAGTCTGGGTAATGAGGATTGGAGATTGAGGGGAGACTGCCGTCATGCGAAAAATTGATGTTCCTGCAAACTTGAGATGCTTCCATATTGAAAAACATCTCTGATTTAGTAGTACAGTGAATTACGAAGGAGTATTTAATGTCACAGTTGGAGCAAGCAGTGCCAGACACCTTTGTAGCCCAAGGCTTAGAAACTCTCCCCAATATTTTCGACCGAGTTGAGGCTCTGGCCAAAGATTTTGCCACCCGTGCAGGGGCACACGATAGAGATGCTTCCTTTCCCTTCGAGAATTTTACAGCTTTGCATGAGGCAGGATTGCTGAACCTCACCATTCCGTGTGAATTCGGTGGCCGGGATTTGGGATTGGCAACTATCTGCCGGGTGATTGAAGGGATAGCGCGTGGCGATGCTTCGACCGCATTAGTACTGACAATGCACTATCTTCAACATGCTCATGCAGCCCGTAGCCGTCGCTGGCATCCAGAAGTATATAGGCGGTTGTGTCGTGAATCAATTGAAGGCATCGCCCTGCTCAATGCTGCCCGTGTTGAACCAGAGTTAGGAACGCCAGCGAGAGGCGGATTACCTGCAACAATTGCCGAACGAACAGCAGAGGGCTGGCGTTTAACAGGACATAAGCAATACACCACAGGCAGTCCTATCCTCAGCTATTTTGTTGTTTGGGCACGGACAACTGAAGATGAACCAGAAGTTGGGAATTTTCTAGTTCCGCGCGATCTGCCAGGTTTGCGAATTGTCGAAACCTGGGATCACTTGGGGATGAGAGCTACGGGCAGCCATGACCTCATTTTAGAGAATGTATTAATTCCCTCAGAGTATGCTCTCAATATCAACCCCATATCTGCTGCGCCATCTTTTGATCCACTGATTTCCACTTGGGGCAGTTTGACAGTGAGTGCCTTATATCTCGGTGTTGCTAGTAGTGCGCGAGACTGGCTTGTTAAATATCTTTGGGAGCGATCGCCTTCTAATCTTAAAGAGCCACTGGCAACTCTGCCACGCTTCCAAACTGCCGTGGGTGAGATGGAAGCACTCTTATTTGCTAATAATAGATTGATTTATAGTTTGGCTCAAGATATTGACAAGGGCGAATATGAGCCTAACGTAGGATTACAGGCACAGGCTGTTAAATATCTTACTACAACCAACTCGATTCGTGCCGTGGAGATTGCCTTAGAACTAACTGGTAATCCTGGTTTATTAAAGAGAAATCCTTTAGAGCGTCACTACCGTGACGTTTTGTGCAGCCGTATCCATACACCGCAGAATGATGTTATTTGCCAATCTTTAGGAAAGTCGGTGCTGAAAGTTAAGTGATTGGGGAGTGGGGAGTAGGGCGAGCAGGGGAGCAGGGGAGCAGGGGAGCAGGGGAGCAGGGGAGCAGGGGAGCAGGGGAGCAGGGGAGCAGGGGAGCAGGGGGAGCAGGGGATGAAGTTGCAGTAAGTTTTATCTCCTCTACTGCTCTGTCCCTCCGCACCTCTACCTCTTGTGCCCAATGCCCAATATTTAGTATCCTGCTTGCTTATCTACAACATTCCGCAAGGGCTGACCGTTTTGGTAGCGTTGAAGATTGTCGATAAATAGTTGTGCTATGCGCTCTCTCAGGCGTGGCGACAAGGCTGAACAATGGGGTGTGATAAAGGCATTCGGTAGCGACCATAAGGGACTTTCTGGCGGCAGAGGTTCGGTTGCAACAGTGTCTAATCCAGCACCCGCAATCCATCCCTCACGTAGTGCGGTGATTAATGCGGCTTCATCTACGATCGCACCACGAGCAATATTAATTAGGTAAGCAGACTGACGCATAGAGCGCAATGCAGCTTCATCGATCAAGCCTTTAGTTTCTGGGGTTAATGGTGTGGCAAGAACTACATAGTCTGCTGTCGGGAGGAGCGATCGCCACTCATCAGCACCCACCACTTTGTCAAAATTCGGTAGGGGTTCAGGATGGCGGCGACTACCCCAAACTGTGACTCCAAAGGCTTTGGCACGAGATGCGATCGCTTGACCGATATTTCCTGTGCCAAGAATTAATAAAGTCGCGTCTGCCAACTCTTCGAGAAATACTCCTCTTACCCAAGTGTGTTCATTCTGCAAAGTTTGCAATTTCCGCAGATTCTTGGCGTGATAGAGCATAAATGCCAGTACAAATTCTGAAATTGGAATTGCATGAACCCCTGCACCATTAGTGAGGATAATGTCCTTTTGCAAAAAAGTTGGCGTGAGGATGTGATTTACGCCAGCACTTGGTGATTGTTGCCAACGCAGCGCGGGTGCTGCTGTGAGTACTTTGTCAAGGGTAGAGGTTTTTAGGTAAAATCCATTGACATAAATCTCTGCATCACTGACATCACCATCGAGATTACCTTCACTATCCACCTCCACAACATCTATATTAGATGGTAGGTGTGGCTCTATATCTGCAATGAGATGATCGGGTAAAATTAGTTTCACCATTAGCTACTCCCTATTTCCATTTTGGATTTGGATTTTGGATTGTGCGACCCAATCGGCAGCACTTTTTAATTTTTAATTGTTTAGTATCCTGCTTCTTTGTCTACTACATTTCGTAACGGCTGACCAGCTTGGTAACGCTTTAGATTGTCGATAAATAGAGCTATCGAACGCTGTTTACTCTTGGGTGAATGGCCGGAAGTATGAGGTGTGATAAAGATATTAGGAAGTGACCACAAAGGACTTTCTGGTGGTAAAGGTTCTGAGTTAACTGTGTCTAATGCTGCACCTGCAATCCAACCTTCTGTGAGCGCTTTTATTAATGCCGATTCATCGATGACGCCACCGCGAGCAATATTAATTAGATACGCATGATTTGGCAGCGATCGCAATACAGATTCATCAATAAATTCTTTGGTTTCGGGAGTTAGAGGTGTTGCAATCACTACATAATCAACTCCTGGCAGGAGCGATCGCCATTCATCAGCACCCACTACTTTATCAAAATTTGCTAGCTCTTGGGGATGACGGCGACTGCCAATAATTCTTAAGCCGAAGGGTTTAGCACGGGCGGCGATTTCTTGACCAATACCACCAGCACCAATAATTAGCAAGGTTGCATCTGTTAATTCTTGGATAGCAAAACCTCTTTTCCAGTGACGTTCAGCCTGTAAAGCATATAATTCTGGCAGGTGTTTGGCATGAGCCAGTATGTAAGTAATTACAAATTCTGCGATCGGAATTCCATGCACTCCAGCCCCATTAGTGAGGATAATATCTCTTTGCAAATAAGTTGGTGTCAGGATGTGATTCACCCCTGCATTTGGTGCATGATGCCAACGTAGTGCTGGTGCTGCTTCTAGTATTTTATGCAGTATAGGACTTCTCGATAAAAACCAACTGAAATAAACTTCAGCATCGCTGGTATCCCCATCTAAATTTCCTTCAACATCTACTCGTACAATCTGTGTATTGGGTGGTAGATGTGGCTCAATGTCAGTAACTAGATCGAGCGGCAAAATGAGCTTCATTGTAGATTCCCTCTTATTTATTTACAAAGCTATCTCTGGAAATTGCCTATATTTGACAAAAAATTGAGTGCCATTTTTTCTTGGCACAAATTATGATAATATTTAGTAATATTTCAGGGCTGATTATTTAATCTGTAAACACATAAGCTCTAGATCAAAATATTCGTTTTTATATTTATACGCTCTTTTCTCTGTTCCTAATATATGCTTTATGCCAGAGTTTTATTCTTGATTATTGGTGAAATGCGACTATTCCAATTAAATTTTTATCCTCAAAACATCCCAAAATAAAGTTATTGTTATCTACTGGAATTCTATCCCGAAATTGTTCTATCGTCTTAATTACTTCTTCCTGATATGTTGTACCAAATGAATCTGGATTTTTATCTAAAGCTTCTAATCTGATCTGTCTATAATCTTCTGCATCATACTTGGTTAATTTTTTGACGATCATTAGATATTTATTGTTTTTTCAATCAAGCAATATATGATATATTATTATATTTTACTTTGGCTAGATCGTGAATATAGAAAAAATCACCTAGACTAGCAGAAAGGAGACTTGAGAGGTATTTTGATTGTTCATCAATAATTTTTTATTGTTATAGATAACTGCTTTTGAAGAGCAAGTTTTAATCTCGAAGTAGCATATTTACCGCAGCTACCTCAAGTTTAATATTGATTGACTACAAAAAGCTTAAATTTCAACTACTCATCTGTAATAACTGGTTGTTTACCTGAGTATTTTCATTACTCATTACTCGTTCTAAAACTGCTTCTCTAATATTGATAAACACTTCGCTACTTCGATCTCGCGGGCGTGAAAGTCTCACAGGTAAATCCATAGAAATCTTTCCTTCATCAATCACTATCACTCGGTCTGCTAACGCCACAGCCTCTTCTACATCGTGAGTAACCAAAAACGCAGTAAATCTTCGCTCTTGCCACAAGTTTTCAATCAAATGCTGCATTTCTTGGCGAGTTAGAGCATCCAATGCTCCCAAAGGTTCATCTAGCAACAACAAACGGGGCTGACTGGCTAAGGCTCTAGCCAATGATACCCGTTGCCGTTGTCCTCCAGACAAAACATAAGGCCACTCATCAGCTCTATCTTTGAGTCCGACTTTATTGAGTACCCATAAAGCTTTTTCACGCCAATTACCTTCTAAGCCCAACCCCACGTTCTGAATAACGCGCTTCCACGGCAGCAAGCGGGGATCTTGAAACATCACTGTTACAGAGCGGCTGAGTCTATGTAGTGGTTCTCCATCCAATAGTATTCCGCCTGAAGTTGCTCTATCTAATCCTGACACCAGACGCAATAAGGTACTCTTACCACAACCACTTCGTCCAACAATAGCGACAAACTCACCTGCTTCAACTTCTAAATTCAGCGAGTTTAAAACAGTTTTCTTACCAAAAGCTTTCGTCAAATCCAAAATACTTAGTTGTGTACCCTGTACATTTGAACTCACTTGCAAAACCTCCTTTTCGATAACAACTGGAATTATTATTATTTATTTGATTGATCAGACGTTGAAGAAAGCAAATCATACTCAAATTAACAGAAGTCAAAAGTTAAAATCAGGAATTTTCAACCTTTAATTCTGGTGAGTTTAGCTTTTATGACTTTTGGTAATTAGGGTTCCAAGCCAAGAATTTTGTTTCTAATCCTCTGGCGACAGCATCTGCTAATTTACCCAGCAGTGCATAGATTACAATACTCAAAACCACAACATCAGTTTGCATAAACTCACGGGCATTCATTGCCATATAACCAAGACCAGAATCTGCCGCGATCGTTTCTGCCACAATTAGTGTCAGCCACATAATGCCCAAGGAAAAACGGACACCAACGAGAATCGAAGATAAAGCTCCTGGAAAAATAATTTGCCACAGAAGTTGTGGTGTTTTTAATCCATAAACTTTTCCCATTTCAATCAGTCCAGGGTCAACACTGCGAATGCCATGAAATGTATTGAGATATAATGGGAAAAATACCCCCATAGACACTAGAAATAATCTAGCTTGATCGCCAATACCAAACCAGAGAATCACTAGCGGAATTAATGCCAAATTAGGGATAGTACGCAGCATTTGCAAGGAACTATCCAATAACTTTTCTGCTACACGGGAAAAGCCATTGAGTAATCCCAAACCGAAGCCAATACTGCCACCAACTATAAAACCAGATATCGCCCGCCCTGCACTAATTCCTATATGTTGGAACAGTTCTCCAGTTGAGCCTAGTTTAATTGCTGTAGCGATTACACCACTTGGTGCTGGTAAAATCCTGGTTGAAAGTAGACCAGTTCTAGAAGCAAGTTCCCAAAGAACTAATACGGTAACAGGCACAATCCAAGGAACTATCTTCTGGAATTGTTGGTTTTCCCACAATTCCTTCAGGAATATTGTATTGTTGTTATTGCTTTTGGTGTGTTTAAGGGTAATAGTCATGTGATTTGGAGTTTTAGATTGTCCACAAGGATGAATCTAGAAGCATCGTTCGCATAATTCGTAACTTGCTCTTTAATTACGAATTATTAGGTCATGAAGCACTTGTTAATTGTTTCGCAAATTTTTCATTGGCGAAGATTTCGCCAATGGGACTCAATACTGGTGGCGTTAAAGGTGCAGGTTCATTCTGCAAAGGTAGGCGGGGAAATAATAATTCAGCGGTGCGATACGCTTCTTCTAAATGGGGATAGCCAGAGAAAACGAATGTTTCTATCCCCAAATTGCGATATTCCAGCATCCTAGCGGCAACGGTGTCAGGATCTCCGACTAAGGCCGTACCAGCACCACCCCGCACCAATCCAATTCCTGTCCACAGGTTGGGGCTAATCTCTAAGGCTTCTCGACTACCACTATGTAGTTGACTCATGCGCCGCTGTCCTTCAGAATCAGATTGAGCTAAGTCTTTCTGAGCTTTAGCGATCGCATTGTCATCGACATACTTAATTAGCTCATTGGCTGCATCCCAAGCAGCTGACTCGGTTTCTCGCACAATTACATGCAAGCGAATCCCAAAACGGACTGTTCTGCCCTGTTCAGCCGCTAATTTCCTAACTTCGGCAATCTTTTGGGCCACTTGTTGTGGAGGTTCACCCCAAGTCAGGTAAACATCTATATGTTTAGCAGCAACCCGCTTGGCGGCAGCAGATGAGCCACCAAACCACAAGGGTGGATAGGGTTTTTGAACTGGTGGAAATGAGAGCTTACCACCTTTAATATCCAGGTATTTTCCTTTAAAATCGACTGTTTCCCCACTGACGATACCCCGCCAAACTCTGAGAAATTCATCGGTTAAATCATAGCGATCGTCATGACTAAGATGCAAGCCATCCCCAGCCAGCTGCACCGGATCTCCGCCTGTCACTACATTAATTAACAATCTTCCTTTAGAAATCCGGTCAAATGTTGCTGCCATCCGTGCAGCAACACTTGGGGAAGTAATTCCTGGACGAATTGCCACCAGAAATTTCATCTGCTTGGTGACAGAGATGAAAGCAGCGGCAGTTATCCAAGCATCTTCGCAAGAACTTCCTGTGGGTAACAATGCGCCCGTGTAGCCTAAACTATCCACAGCTTGGGCAATTTGTTGTAAATAATCAGGTGTGACAACACGAGAGCCAATATCTGTGCCTAAATAGCGTCCGTCATGAGATCCAGTAGGAATAAACCAAAGAATTTGCATTTGTGTCAGACAGGGTACAAGTATATATCCTACGGCATATCGATCGAATTACCGGAGTTTATAGTCAGCATTTTACAGGAAATTATTTAAAATGCCAGTGATAGATTAACGATTCATAAAGAATGACTGCCCACAAGATTGACGTTCTCACGCACAATCTCGATAATCATTACACTTTTTTTGCAACAATAGCTGTCGTGAAGAATACAAGTTTTGTGTCAATTACCCGCCTTTTTGCAACTTTGAAGTGTTCACTTCTGGTTTCATCGACAGAAAGCTTGCTAACTTGCACTTTCTAAGTCTGTGTATCTCAACGTGTAAATTAAGTACTTAACAGCTTAGTCTTGTATCGGCGTCTTTTTGTCCCCTATTCGTCTTTAACCGGGTTTACGATTATTTTGATGGCAATTTTCTGCCTCGGATCTGTGCAGTTAGTTCAGTGTTGGCATTTGAGGCGAATATATATAGCGCTTCTCGAATGGAAGCAATACATTTTGACCTCTCTCCAAACCTCTCTCCTAAAAGGAGAGAGGCTTTGATGCTCGCTCTCCAACGCTAGCTCTTAAGGATCTGGGGGTTAGGTCTGTATTTCACGTAATTGAGAACCGTTATAGGGCGCATCTACGAAGAAAAAGTACTAGGTCTTGCATTGTACCAAGCTCTATGCAAAGATAATTCTACAAAAGTACGGTAAGTCGATAGAACTATCGTACTTGTGTAACGATTGATGCTGTCAAAATATAGCTGATTACAAAATAGTGTTTTCAACTAATGTTAATTGGCAAATAATCACTTGAATCGAAATCAAGCTTTCGTCAATGTCAGTAGCCATTGATGAACTTTGTACAGCATAACTAAAAAATGGACTTTAGGATGTTTCAGAAGTGTTAGTTCATATAGTGTGTGGTTGAGTTTCCCTTAAAAGTATAGAAGTCTTTGCTAAGTCCGTTATTGTCTAATTCCAGACGTTTTTAGGCTTATTTTAAGCGTCATAATTCCTAGCTGACTGCGAATTTTGGATTGTACATTCAACGACTTAGTAGTGGTTTCGATCTTTATCAGAATTTTGCGCTTTTTTCAGCAGCTAAAGCTTTGGTAAATCGATGTTCTAATCGTTAGCTATAAACATTAGAACAATGATTTATATTGTCTTTTCTGTCTAATCAAGGGCTAATTTATTCATCTTTAAGGTTGAGGAGTTAAGGAGTCATGTCGAAATTTCGCTGGAATTATAGATCCATAGTGTTCCTGCTTTCGGTGCTAGATATTCTAGCTATCCTGGTTTTTCATCCAGCCAAAAGTCAGGCTGAATTGCCTAAATTTGATGTATCTACTACTGAAGTACAAGAGAACAAAGCTCCAGAAGCAGTTGTCAATCAAACAGTAGACACTTTAATTGCACCAGTCACTCTTAAAAAAGCTCCAAACGATCTCCGAGATCGAGTGACACCTGTATCACAATTGTTGCAAGCTACACCGCCAACTAATCAAAAAGCCCCAAAGAATGCAGCAGGACAAGTAACATCCGTCTCGCAACTATCAGATATTAAGCCGACAGATTGGGCATTTCAAGCATTACAGTCTCTAGTTGAGCGCTACGGTGTAATTGCAGGATATACAGATGGTACATTTAAAGGCGATCGCTCCCTAACGCGCTATGAATTTGCCGCTGGGTTGAATGCAGCTTTAGATCGCCTCAATGAACTAATAGCGACTTCGACAACAGATTTAGTTAAACGCGAAGACTTGGATACCATCAAAAAATTACAAGAACAATTTTCTCCAGAACTCGCTCAACTTCGGGGACGCGTAGATAGCTTGGAAGCACGAAGTGCGAAGTTAGAAGCAACTCAGTTTACCACCACAACCAAACTTATAGGTCGATCTCAGATTGTTTTTGGCGAAGTTCTGGCGGGTAATAATGTAGTAACTAAGAGACCAGCACCTCACAATGCCACACTTCAAGGTTCAACTTCTTTACGGTTAAACACCAGTTTTAACGGTAAAGATTCGTTAGGTATAACAATAGGAGGTGGAAATATTGAATCACTGGGACAAACAAGAGCTGGATTATTGGGAACTTATGAGGGCAGAACTGCTGATAACTCCAGTATTACTTTTGCACGCAACACTCTTATTCTCAGTGGTGTTCGCTATCGGTTTCTACCTTTTCCAAATACCCAAGTCAACATTTATCCCTTGTCTGACGGAGCTAGTGAGATAGGTCTTTCTGGCCCTATTAACCCATATTTTGAATCGTCTTCTGCAACTGGTGCTAATGGGATTTCACGATTTTCACGGCGGTCTTTGGTCTATAACTATGGAGATAGCGGCCCTGGAATTGCTGTACTCCAGGGATTGGGCAAACAGGTTCAATTAGGGCTAGCTTACAGCGCACCAAACGGTGGTAATCCCACAACTAATAACGGCTTATTTACAGGCAGATATTTAGCTTTAGCACAGTTAATATACTACTCTTCTAATCGGAATTTTCGGGTGGCGGCAACTTACGTTAATACCTATAGCCCACCAAATACTCTAGGTTTTAGTGGAACAAATTTCGGGCCAGCAGTCGGGAGTAACCTGGTAAACAGCACCGTGGCGGGAGCGGCAACTATAGGCAACCTTTATGGTCTACAGGCGTTTTATCAAGTTAATCCCAAGTTTGCAGTCAATGCGTGGGTAAGTTATGCAGCACACCGCTATTTGGGGCGTGGAGATGGCGAAGCTATGGATTGGGCGGTAGGACTGGCATTCCCGGATCTTTTTAGTGAAGGTGCTTTAGGGGGGGTTTTAGTTGGTATGGAACCAAAAATGATTAGTCTCAGTAGGGGTGTAGATTTGGGAGCGGGTGCGGGCCAAGCAGACAAAGATACTTCCCTACACGTTGAAGCATTCTACCAATATAAAATCGGAGATAATATTGAGGTGACGCCGGGTTTGATCTGGATTACTGCACCGAACTCAGATTCTAGCAATCCTGATAGTTTATTTGCTTGGGTTCGTACTGTCTTTAGGTTTTAACCCTTGACACTCCCCGGACTGAATAAAAATTTTTACATTCGTTTAATCAAAAGTCCGGGGATTCTTGAGTCTTAACCTGGATTTCTCACAAGTGAGAAATCCAAGGGGTGTGGGGAGTGTGGGAGGATGGGGAAGAAGTCTTACCCCCCACACTCCCCACACTCCTCTTCCCTTGAATATGCGTGAGAAATCCGGGTTAAGGGAGTCAATGTTAGTGCCGCAAGACAAAGCCCAATCCAATTTTGTGTCTTTTCTATCTAGACAAAACCGTTTAGAAAAATTTATTAAACTACTGTAAACTTATCGAATTTAAGTATCTTACGATCCAAAATTGGACAACTACACAAAAGACGTTACAAAGCAAGCTGTTGAGAAAGATAACTCAGTTGATTTTACATAAATTTACGTTTGAAGTTGTTTGGTAAAACGCTTGCTTTTTGTCTAAAACTGTGAAAAGCTTTATTATGTTATAAACTACGGTTTATTGATCGAGATAAAGTAGTTGCGATAACAATCTAGTAAGAACCTGTATTAAAGGGTCATAGTTTCTAGATTTTTATTATTTTGCAGCATCGATGGGGTGAAGATTTGATGCTTAAGACTTTATCGATGGGGGGAAATGGTAGATGCTGAAGACGTTAGCAACCGATTTTGAACTCGACTTAGAAGCAGATGTGCTTGTAATTGGAGGTGGGCCAGCTGGGACTTGGGCGGCATGGAGTGCTGCATCAAGTGGATCTAGAGTCATCCTCGTAGATAAAGGGTATTGCGGCACAACTGGATGTGCTGCTGCATCTGGTAATGGTGTATGGTACGTGCCACCAGATCCAGAAGCACGGGAAACAGCGAAGGCAAGTCGGGAATCGTTGGGTGGGTTTTTAGCCGATCGCAATTGGATGGATCGGGTACTGAATCAGACTTATCTAAACGTTAATCAGCTAGCAGAGTGGGGTTATCCCTTTCCTACCGACGATGAAGGCAAACCCTATCGGCGATCGCTGCAAGGGCCTGAGTATATGCGGCTGATGCGGCGGCAAATTCAACGCGCTGGAGTCAAGATTTTAGACAACAGTCCCGCCTTAGAATTACTGGTTGATGACGATGGTGCTGTTGCTGGTGCAACAGGTGTGAACCGTCAGACTGGTGAGAAATGGATAGTGCGATCGCAGTCCACAATTATTGCAACTGGTGGCTGTGCATTTCTCAGTAAAGCGTTAGGATGCAACGTCCTGACGGGGGATGGTTATCTGATGGCGGCAGAAGCAGGAGCCGAGATGTCGGGTATGGAATTTTCTAATGCTTATGGCATCTCTCCCGCCTTTTCTTCAGTTACCAAAACCCTGTTTTATAATTGGGCAACTTTCACCTACGAAGATGGTACTGTAATTCCAGGGGCAAGTTCTCATAGACGTTCAGTAATAGCTCAGACATTACTACAACAGCCAGTATACGCCATCATAGACAAAGCGGCGGAATCGATGCGGCCATCTATGCGTTTAGCACAGCCCAACTTCTTTTTACCCTTTGATCGTGCAGGCATCGACCCATTTACCCAACGTTTTCCTGTGACTCTGCGTTTAGAGGGAACTGTGCGCGGAACGGGGGGAATTCGGATTGTCGATGAAAGTTGTGCCAGTTCTGTACAGGGACTCTACGCGGCTGGAGATGCTGCCACACGGGAACTAATTTGTGGCGGATTTACTGGCGGTGGTAGTCATAATGCAGCTTGGGCAATATCTTCTGGTTATTGGTCAGGGAAATCGGCTGCTGAATATAGCCGCAGTTTGGGAGAATACAAAACTCAACGCCACGTTAAAGGAGTTGGAGAGGTAGTATTAGATAGTGGGAGCGTAGCTTGCCGCCGAAGGCATCGCACCTTAGCGACTGATGAAATTATTCAGGCAGTCCAAGCTGAAGTATTCCCCTATGAAAAGAACTATTTCCGTACAGAACAAGGCTTAACCGAGTCTTTGGGTAGATTAAATCATCTTTGGCAAGAACTTCGCAGTAGCCAGATAACATCAGAAAAAGAGCTTCCCAGGGCGCGAGAAGCTGCGGCAATGGTAGCCACAGCACGGTGGATGTACAGCAGTGCCATTGAACGTAAAGAAACTCGTGGAATGCACAGACATCTAGACTATCCAGAACAAGATGCTAACCAGCAACATTACCTAACTAGTGGCGGATTGGATCAAGTCTGGGTGAAGAGTCAGCCTTTACATGGTACAGAAAAGCCACAACCCAAAATAGGAGCAGCAGTGTGATTGAGTTGGTCAGCGAGTCGCGGTGCATAGAATGTAATATATGCGTGAATATTTGTCCAACTAACGTATTTGACAGAGTGCCAGATGCACCGCCAACCATTGCTCGACAGAGTGACTGCCAAACCTGTTATATGTGCGAATTGTATTGTCCAGTTGATGCCCTTTATGTTGCACCAGAAAGCGATATGAAAACTTCAGTCAACGAGGCAGAATTGATAGAAATTGGGTTATTGGGTAGTTACCGTGAAAACGTTGGTTGGGGACATAAACGCACCTCAACAGCAAAAGCCGATGAAACATTCCAAATTTTGAAGCAGATGAAATAGTAACGCAATGTGCAACTTATCCTTAGAACCCCACTTCCATTCCTCTCCCCCACAGGGCTACGGTGTACACACAAGTTAAATTACCCCCCTTAATCCCCCCTTATAAAGGGGGGAAACAAGAAATCCAGTTCCCTCCCCTTTATAAGGGGAGGGTTAGGGTGGGGTAAAACGGGGTTGGGGGTTAGGTCTCTTGAGAAAGTTGCACACGGCGTACAGTACAGCGGAGAAAAAAGTCATGCTGTCGTTCCCAATAGGAACAGGTTCTATCAGTAAAAATAAATTTACCTCCAAATTATCAACCTCAATGGCTTGTGTCCTGCTGCTACTAACTACAGGATGTAGCCAAGGGGAAACTAAGTCTGCTCAATCTGTTGAGGCTATTAATACCAAAAATGCTAGCACTGTAGCTGCATCTAATAGCGTTTCTACGCTGCGTATAGGTTATGTAGGTAATTCAGAACCTACAGGGCCACTTGGTTGGGCAAAGAAAAAGGGAATTTTAGATCGTGAGTTGCAACAAGCGGGATTTAAAAATATTACTTTTGCAAGATTTCCTAACGGGCCGGATCTAAATGAGGCGCTGGTCGCAGGACAATTAGATGTTGGCTCTTTAGGGGATACGCCAGCCATAGTTTTAAGAGCAAGGGGTCAAGAAACCCGACTGCTACGGATTACTCAGTTTAATACAACTGCCTGGTTAGTGGCGAAAAAGAATGGGCCGCGATCGCTTGCTGAACTTAAGGGTCAAAAAATAGCTACCCAAAAAGGTTCTTATATGCATCGATATCTACTGGGACTATTAGCTGAAGCAAAAATTGCCAAGGATGTAAAAGTTGTCCACTTGATGACTACTGAGGCAAAAGCAGCTTTAGAACGTGGTGATGTCGCAGCTTATGCAACTTCAAGCGATCTAGGGCCTTTTCTGAAATCACAAGGGTTTCCAGTGATTGATTCTTCAGCAAATCATAAAGGTTTGTCAGGGACATCATTAGTTGTTGCAACTGAAAGCTTTTTGGCGAAACAGCCTGATTTCCCCCAGAAGTTTAATGGAATCCTGACAGAAGCAGCCAAGGATTTAAAAGCTAATTCTGAAGAATATTATCAGTACCACGCCCAAATTACTAAATATCCCATCGATATCATCAAAGTATCGTTACCACTCAAACAAATATCAGAAGAACCATTACCAGCCGAGGGCGTGAAACTTTTAGAGGGAACAAAGAAATTTTTAGTCTCGCAGGGTTTAGCCAAGTCGGACTTTAAATTAACAGATTGGGCTGCGAACAAACAACAGCCTTAATTTCTATCAGCCATTCCAAATGCGGGAGTAGAGGAGGTAGGAATCAGTAACTTTTCTGAACAAGAAAAACAAATTTTTGTAATTAAGTCTTTCAAAGGTGCAACCTCCAGGCTCAAAGGCTCAACTTCCAGGTTCAAAGGCTCAACTTCCAGGCTCAAAGGTGCAACTTCCAGGCTCAAAGGTGCAACTCCCAGGCTCAAAGGTGCAACTCCCAGGCTCAAAGGTGCAACTCCCAGGCTCAAAGGTGCAACTTCCAGGCTCAAAGGTGCAACTTCCAGGCTCAAAGGTGCAACTCCCAGGCTCAAAGGTGCAACTCCCAGGTTCAAAGGCTCAACTTCCAGGTTCAAAGGCTCAACTTCCAGGCTCAAAGGCTCAACTTCCAGGCTCAAAGGTGCAACTTTCAGATTCAAAACCTTTTTGTTTCTCTACTGGCTCTTTCCTTTTGAGCAATCCATCTACAAATTCAGGTAAAATGCTATGACTATTGCACTAGACCGTCCACAAAAAACTAAGTCTGCTCAAATTCGGGAAAAACTGGGTTATCCGATCATCGATACCGATGTACATACCCAAGAGTTTCCCCCAGCATTCTTAGACTATTTAGAGCAAGTTGCTGGAACTGCGATCGCAGAGCGTTTTCAAGAACACTTACCCGGTGCATCTCGCTCTAAATGGTTTAAGCAATCTTGGGAAGAACGCCGCACTTATCGCACCGCCCGCCCTCCTTTCTGGACTCGTCCCACAAACGATCCCCTAAATTTAGCTACCGTTAGTTTGCCTAAGTTGTTGCACGAACGCTTACAAGAAGCAGGTACAGACTTTGCCGTTGTGTACCCCAACTTGGCAACGATGGCCCCGCACATCGGCAATGAAGAAATGCGGCGGGCTGTTTGTCGGGCGGCTAATACTTATCACGCTGATATTTTCCGTCCTTATAGCGATCGCTTAACACCCATTGCGGCAATTCCCATGCATACGCCAGAAGAGGCGATCGCAGAATTGGAATATGCGGTAAATATTCTGGGACTCAAAGCCATTCAAATCCCCGGACATATCCGCCGCCCGATTCCCGCCTTCGAGAAGTATGGCGAAGAAGTAGCCAACGAAGCCATCTGGATTGACACCTTTGGCTTGGATAGTAAGTATGATTACGATCCCTTCTGGGCAAAGTGCGTAGAACTGAAAGTTGTACCCACCACCCACTCTTCCGGTATGGGCTGGATCAATCGGCGTTCCATTAGCAATTACCAATACAACCATATTGGTCACTTTGCATCGGCTGCGGAAGCACTATGTAAATCTCTGTTCTTTGGTGGCGTAACTCATCGCTTCCCCACACTCAAGTTTGCTTTCTTAGAAGGAGGTGCAGCTTGGGGTGCTAGTTTGTACACCGATTTGATTTGGCATTGGGATACTCGCAATAAAGACCATTTGGTAGAAAATAACAATCCCGCCAATATCGATCGCGAAGAATTGCTAGAACTCTATACCCGTTATGGTGGCGAATTAGTACATGGTCGTTTGGATCAACTAGGTAGCGGTTTAGGTTTCCACGCTGAGTTAGTAGCGCCGTTAGAACCAGGTGATTTAGATGAATTCGCGGTTGCAGGAGTAACGAAGCCAGAAGATATCCGCGATCGCTTTTTGAATCACTTCTACTTTGGCACAGAATCAGATGATACCCGTGTAGCTCAAGCCTTTAACCGGAAAGCTAACCCTTATGGCGATCGCGTTAAAGCATTTTTGGGTTCCGATTCTGGTCACTGGGATGTACCTGATATTACTGCGATCGCTGCTAATACCTATTCAATGGTAGAACGCAAGATTATCACCGAAGAAGATTTGCAATATTTCCTATCAATTCATCCCTTGGAATTGTACACCAGCCTCAATCGTGATTTCTTCAAAGGTACGGCTGTCGAGAAAACCGCAGATGAATTTTTGGCTGGGAAATTAAGGCAAGAGACGCGATAAATCGCCGTCTCTACAAGAAGAATCAATCCTTTGTAGAGACGGCGATTTATCGCGTCTTTACTTTAACAATGCCTATAAACATTTGATGAGGGTAAACTATCATGACGATTGCTCTAGACCGCCCACAAAAAACTAGGTCTGCTCAAATTCGCGAAAAACTTGGTTATTCGATCATTGACACCGATGTACATACCCAAGAATTTGAACCAGCAGTCTTGGATTATTTAGAACAAGTTGGTGGAACTGAACTTGTCGAACGTTTCAAAGAGAATTTACCAGGATCTTCTCGCTTTAAGTGGTACAAGCAAAGTTGGGAAGAACGTTTTGCTTATCGCACCAATCGCCCTAACTGGTGGGGTCGTCCCACGAAAAATACTTTGAATTTGGCTACCATTAGCTTGCCCAAGTTGCTGCACGAACGCTTGCAAGAAGCAGGTACAGACTTTGCCGTTGTCTACCCCAACTTGGCAACAATGGCCCCAAACATCGGTAACGAAGAAATGCGGCGGGCTGTTTGTCGCGCAGTTAACACCTACCATGCTGACATTTTCCGTCCTTATAGCGATCGCTTAACACCCATCGCCGCCATTCCCCTGCATACTCCCGAAGAAGGGATTGAAGAGTTGGAATATGCGGTGAATGTTCTCGGACTCAAAGCAATTCAAATTCCCGGTTACGTTCGTCGTCCAATTCCTGCCTTTGAGAAATATGGCAAAGAAGTCGCTAATGAAGTGGTTTGGATTGATAACTTTGGCTTAGATAGCGAGTATGATTACGATCCATTCTGGGCTAAGTGCGTAGAACTGAAAGTTGTACCCACAACTCACGCTTCTAGCCAAGGTTGGACAACTCAGCGTTCTGTCACCAACGCCCAGTACAATCACATTAATCACTTTGCCTTTGCAGCCGAAGCATTATGCAAATCGCTGTTCTTTGGTGGAGTTACTCGCCGTTTCCCGCAATTAAAGTTTGCCTTCTTAGAAGGTGGTTCAGCTTGGGGTGCTAGTCTATACGCCGATATTATTTGGCACTGGGAAACCCGCAACAAACAACATTTGTTGTCAAATAACAATCCTGCGATTATCGATAAGGAAGCATTGGTAGAGTTGTACACCCGCTACGGTGGCGAACTAGTAGATGGACGCTTAGATAAAATTGGTGACGGCTTAGGATTCCACCATCAACTATTAGCACCAGAAGATCCAGGCGAACTCGATGAATTTGAACTAGCAGGAATCGAGAAACCAGAAGATGTGCGCGATCGCTTCTTGAATCATTTCTACTTCGGTACAGAATCAGACGATACCCGTGTATCTCAAGCATTTAACCGTGCAGCTAATCCCTTTGGCGACAGAGTTAAAGCCTTCTTAGGTTCCGATTCCGGTCACTGGGATGTGCCAGATATCACCGCCGTTACTGCCAACGCCTACTCAATGGCAGAACGCGAAATCATTACCGAAGAAGACCTCCGCTACTTCCTCTCAATCCATCCTTTGGAGTTGTACACCAGTCTAAATCAAGACTTCTTCAAGGGTACAGGTGTTGAGAAAGCCGCCAACGAATATTTAGCGGCTAAGAAATAACTGTCATTAGTCATTAGTCATTTGCAAAGGACAAAGGACTAATGACAAAAGACAATTACAACGTTCCATGTTCCATTTCCTCTGTTCACTTGTAGCGTGGGCCTTGCCCACTCTACATTTCTCCTAAATTCTGCATTGGCAAAGGATGTTTTGTATCACATTCATAGAGCAACGAATTAAAAACTGTTTGTAGTAATTGTGTTTGCCTTAATTACGAATTACGAATTACGAATTACGAATTATAAAAGGTGATTTGATTATGGTGCTAGAAATTACAAAACCAAAGGATTACGTTGACCTAGCAACTTCTCTATCCAAGGAACTTGCTCAATCCGCAGTTGAACGGGATGCTAAAGCTGGAGTTCCAGAAGAGGAAATTAATAAACTACGTGAAAGTGGTTTGTTAGCGCTGGTTGTACCCAAGCAATATGGTGGCATTGGTGCAACTTGGATTGATGCCTTAAAAATTGTCAGAAAGTTATCAAAAGCAGATGGTTCAATTGGTCAATTATATGGTAATCATCTCAATTTGACGGCTTTAGGTCACGTTTCCGGCACAGCAGCCCAAAAAGAAAAATATTATAGAGAAACTGCCAAAAATAACTTATTTTGGGCAAATGCCATTAACACAAAGGATACTAGACTGAAAATTAATCCAGAAGGTGAGAATTTTCGGGTTAATGGTGTTAAAAGCTTTGGTACAGGTATTTCTGTTGCCGATTATCGGGTATTCTCCGCTTTGGAAGATGGTGTAGAATTGCCCTTCATATTCATAATTCCCAAAGACAGAAAAGGGTTAGTTTCTAATCACGATTGGGATAATATTGGGCAACGTCGCACTGATAGCGGCAGTTATACATTTAACAATGTTTTAGTAGAAAAAGATGAGATTTTGGGGCCACCAAATCCCCATGATAGTGCCTTCTCAACTTTCCTTGGTATTATTGCCCAGCTAACAAAAACCAACGTTTATCTGGGAATTACTAAAGGAGCCTTCGCCGCCGCTCGTGAGTACACTAAAACTACTACTCAACCGTGGATTACATCGGGGGTAGATAGTGCTACTCAAGACCCATATATTCTGCATCATTACGGAGACTTTTGGATTGAAATTCAAGCTGCGATCGCACTAGCTGACCAAGCCGCTGAGAAAGTACAAGCAGCCTGGGACAAGGATGCAGAACTGACTCATCAAGAGAGAGGAGAAGTTGCGATCGCAGTTTCCGCAGCCAAGGCATTAGCTAGCCGTGTAGGTATAGATATTACCAACCGCATCTTTGAAGTTACGGGAACTCGCGCCACAGCAACCAAATATGGATTTGACCGTTACTGGCGAGATTTGCGAACCTTTACCCTCCACGATCCTGTAGATTACAAATTGCGTGCGATCGGTGATTGGGTACTCAACGATCAACTACCCGTTATCACCCAATATTCTTAGGGCATTGGTTATTTCTCTCTCAACCTTTATCCCCAAAGACGCGATGAATCTAAGACGCGATGAATCGCGTCTCTACAAAATCCAAAATCCAAAATCTAAAATCCAAAATCCAAAATTGATATGACTCAAATCAAAACGCTTCCCACCTACGACCCAAGTTTATTTGAGGGAGCCGCTGAGGGCTACGCTCAATATAGAACCAAATACCCACCTGTTGTATTCGATAAACTAGCCGAAATATTTAATCTCAATGGTGAAGGACGACTCCTTGATTTAGGTACTGGGCCAGGATTAATTTCGATTGGTCTACGAACCAAATTTGAAGAAGTTGTGGCGATCGATCCCGATCCAGAAATGATTGCAGAAGCCAAACGGCAAGCAGCAGCAGTCGGAGCAAATAATATTACTTGGTTAGAACAAGGAGCAGAGTTAATCGACTCTAGTTTAGGGAAATTTAAGTTAACCACAATTGGTAGAGCCTTCCACTGGATGGAACGCGAACTAGTCCTTGAACGCGTTTATGAATTGCTAACTGATGATGGTGCATTAGTACTGCTTCAGACTGGTGATAACCCTTGGGAAAGTAATCTACCTTGGAAACAAGCTGCTGTTGGAGTAGTGAAAAAATGGTTAGGTGAAGAACGCCGAACTGGGCAACGAGGACAAGGCACTCGGAAGCCAGTCGATCCTCCCCATGAAGTCGTCATTGGTAATTCGGCTTTTGCTCGCCAAGAAAACTATGAAGTGCCATTTGAAAAATCTTGGACTGTCGATAGCTATCTCGGCTACTTATACACTACAGCCTTTTCTCTGAAAATTTTCTATGGTGATAACGCCCCAGCATTTGAAAAGGATCTTAGAGAAGCGCTACTAGCAGTTGAGCCGTCTGGACATTTTACAGAAGAACTCCAAGCTACAATTTTAGTCGCTTGGAAGCACTAGCAAAATTGAACATGATTGAAGAAGAATTCAGAATCAAAACGCCACAAATTTCAATCTTCCACTAGCACGAACCTGGAGTGAGTCCTTCTCACTCCACTTCCTAAATTTTTCCCTCTCAACTCTTAAATTCTCAGTTCCTCAAGTCGTTATGGGGTGGGTAATACCCACTCTCTTTTCTATTTTAGACATTCCCAAAAATTATTTTTATTTAAACCTGATCTATGTTGAAACCTAGAGTTTTTTAAAAGATATATTTATGTGGGTTGGGTGGAGTGAAACGCAACCCAACATTAGCACCAAATTTTATGTTGGGTTACGCGATCGCTGCACCCAACCTACAAAACTACTGTTCTCAAGGTAGACGAGGTTTATTAAAAAAATGTTCTCCATGACACGTAAACATGATAAAAATGGTTTTTATAAAAGTGGTCAGAGTATCTCTAACCCAATACAGTTCAGAATAAACAACAAACCCCTTGTAGAGACGCGATTCATCGCGTCTTAGATTCATCGCGTCTTAGATTCATCGCGTAAAGACCAATTGTCTACTTTTGAAATCTGAATTACCAATAAAATTCAGTCTAACAAAATAAAAAATAGAAATATCCACTTACCTCAAGAAATTACATTGAATCATGTTCATAAGCTACAGAAAGTCATGGTTGCCTGCGAATATAGCTCGTTATTTTTTGCTGGCGTTTACGACTTTTCTGTTAGTTACAGGCTGTAGCTCTCCAAGCACTCAAAACAATAGTTCCCAAGTTGGGCCAACTACTGCAAGCTCAAAAAAACTAGAGGTTATTAATATTGGTCATCAGAGTGGTACACCAGGTTTGAACCTACTCAAAGCTCAGGGCTATTTGGAAAAGCGCTTTGCTGCTGATGGTATTGCTATCAAGTGGATAGAATTTCGGGGCGGCCCGCCAATGATGGAAGCAATGGCCGCAAACAGTGTTGATATTGGCAACGTTGGAAACTTACCACCGATTTTTGCTCAAGCTGGTGATAATCCCATTGTTTATGTTGCTGCAACTGGCTCCAACGCAGGCGCTCAAGCAGTTATTGTCCGTAAAGATTCACCAATCAAAACTCTTGTGGAACTCAAGGGTAAGAAAGTTGCTATCCAAAAAGGAACGGCTCTGCAATATTTACTTTTGAAAGCTATAGCAAGTGCCGGATTAACTCTCAATGATATTCAACCTGTTTACCTGACTATTCCAGAAAGTCAGGTTGCTTTTGAAAGTGCCAGAGTTGATATTTTACCTACTAGCGATCCGTATTATGCTCGGAAAGAGCGAGCAAATGAAATACGAGTTCTAGCCAAAGGTTCTGATGTCGCTCCCCAAAGAGCCTACTATATCGCTACACGCAATTTTGCTGAAAATCACCCCGACTTAGTGAAGGTAATTTTGGAAGAACAAAGAAAAGTAGAAGAATGGGCCAAAGCTAACCCCAATGAAGTTGCTAATTTATTGGCAGCGCAAACTAGACAAGAACCAGGAGTCTGGAAATGGGCTTTAGAGAGACGACCTATCTTAGGGGTGTTTGATATAACTGATGAATTTGTCGCTGAACAACAGCAAGTAGTTGAACTTTTCTACAGTCAAAAGCTGATTCCTAAAACTTTTCAAATCAAAGATGCAGTATGGAAACCTAAGAGTTGATTTATTAAAAGAGAATTCAGAATTCAGGATTAACCAAACTCTCCGCTCTTCTTATGAGAGTTCTTGTGATTATTTAATTCGGAATTAATCATAATCGTTTCAACCACAGATCGAGGAATAAAAATAACAACCCATGTCAGCTTTAAAAGGAAAGTTTGAATTCAGGAAAAACCAGAGAGCAACACGCCGTTCTTTATTGTTTGCTCTAGGCTACTGCTTAATGCTATCGACGGCCCTATCGAGTTGTGGTGAAGCAAAAAACAGCACTCAGCAGTCACCAGCTTCCCCAGAGTCGGTAGCTGCATCTAGCACTACAGAGAAGTCAACTGAGAAACAAGTAGTACGGATTGTACGTTCAAAACAACTCACCGCTTTAGCAGTTTTAGAAAAGCAGGGTTCCTTAGAAAAGCGATTAGAGCCTCTGGGTTTTAAAGTACAGTGGCCTGAGTTTGCGGCTGGGCCACAACAGCTAGAAGCCTTGAATGCCAATGGACTAGATATTGCATCTACAGCCGAATCACCTCCTGTATTTTCACAAGCAGCCGGAGCGCCTCTTGTTTATCTAGCTACTACACGCCCTAGTGGTAAAGCTATTTCACTTTTAGTTCCTGTAAACTCTCCGATTAAAAGTGTTACCGATTTGAAGGGTAAAAAAGTAGCTTTTCAGAAAGCTTCCATTGGCCACTACTTATTAGTTAAAGCATTAGAAGATGCGGGGTTGAAACTGAGCGATGTCCAATCAATTTTTTTAGCGCCCCCAGATGCAAATGCAGCATTCAGTCAGAGCAAGGTGGATGCTTGGTATATTTGGGAGCCATTCGCTACTAGAAATGTACAAAATAAAATCGCTCGTGTTTTAGCAGATGGTGGTAAGTTGCGGGATACTGGAAACTTTTACTCAACCTCACGCCAATTTTATCAGGCTCATCCTGATGTTATCAAAGTGTTTCTAGAGGAGCTAGAAAAAGCAGAAATCTGGACTAAGGATCATCCCAAAGAAGTTGCACAACTGCTTGCTCCTGTGACTCAGTTAGATCCACCGACTCTAGAAATAATGCATAAAAAATATGACTATGGGTTGCTACCAATCACTGAGAAAACTATTACTAAGCAACAGGAAGTTGCAGATAAGTGGTACAGCTTAGGACTTATTCCCAAGAAGGTGAATGTTAGAGACGGATTTTTGACACCTGAAGAGTACGCTAAAATTACTCCCTCAGAGGTGTTAGCGAATAAGTAGTTATCCCAAGAAAAAACTAAAACACAGGAGAATATTATGCCAATCTCGACTTTAACAAAGGTTAAAATTAGGTCTATTGATGCTCCTTTGGGAGCCATAGTTACAGATATAGATGCCAGTCAACCGATCGCAGCTGAAGTTATCTTACAACTTAAGGAAGCTCTGCGCGATCGCCACATTTTAATCTTCAAAGACCAAAAGCTTTCCGATAAAGAACTTTTGAACTTTTCTCTATATTTTGGCGCACTCTTTGTACCATCTGATGAAACTCCAGTATTGGCTTCTAAACCAGGAGAAACTCCGGTAGTGATTCCAATTTCCAATGTCGATGGTGGCTATACTGGTACTGGAGAATTAACTTTCCATTCCGATCACAAATGGACTCCTACCCCATCTAGTGGTTCGCTTCTTTATGCGTTGGAAATACCAACTCATGGTGGAGATACTTATTGGTTAAACACCAATTTAGCCTATGAGGCATTAGATGAAGCCACCAAAGAACGGATTGCAGATTTACAGTTGATTACCTACAACCCATTTTTGCGAGATCGGAATGCACCCCGCTCTTTGTATCGTTTAGACAAAACTATTCCTTTAATCAGTCCGATCTTTCCCCATCCTTTAGTTAGGACACATCCAGAAAGCGGTAAAAAGCATCTTTACTTAGATGCTGCTACAGAAGTGGAAATTGTCGGGCTAGAGCCGGAAGAAGGATCTAAACTGATTGAACAGTTGAGACAACATCTAACTCAACCCAAGTTCTACTACCAACATAAATGGTCTGTAGGCGATATTGTCTACTGGGATAATCAAGCTACTTTGCATTACCGTCAAGCATTTGATCCAAATGAGCGACGAGTATTAAAGCGGGTTAGCCTTGCAGGTAGTCGTCCCTTTTAAGGTTTCTAGCTCATCAGATTAAGCTAATGGGCATTTGATTCTATATATTCTTAAGGCAGTCAAGAGTCAAGATTTATTCTGGATTCTTGACTGATTAAACTTGTCTAAACTTCACACTATATGCTTATAAAAAAAATCGTAAAAATATTATTTTTTTGTTTAAAACAAGTGTTGATGAATACTTTATTTTCAGACCAAACTTGATAATATCTAAACTGAAATTGAGAGTAATTAACACTCATAAAAAGCACTACAACTAGAATTATTAAATTTAAATAGAAAAAATACTATGGCACTTTTCAAATTTTTGCAAAGTCTCAATTTGTCTATCAATAAGCCGCAACAATTAAAAACAAGCAACACAAAAATACTATATAAGTATAGCCTAAATATTAAACCTATAGAAGCAAAATATAAAATTGAGCATAAACATATATCTTTACTGATAGCTACTTGCTCCCTCACGATACCAATGAGCATTGTTGGTTGCAGCCAAGAAACTAAAACTACTCAAAACGAACTATCGGCAATTAGTACACAATCTCAAGGTCAAACAGTTTCTAATACTCCACAAAAACAAGAGCTACGAGTTGTTTATTCTAAGCTTGGTTCTCTTGCAGTGATGAGAAAGCAAGGAACTCTAGAAAAAAGTTTGGCAGCAAAGAATTTTACTGTCAAGTGGTTAGAGTTTGCTGCTGGGCCACAAGCTTTAGAAGCGTTGAATGCTGGTTCCCTTGATATTGCAGCTACAGCTGAGTCACCACCTATATTTGCTCAAGCCGCAGGTACACCTCTTGTGTATATTGCAACGACTCGATTTAATGGTAGAGGAGTTTCTTTTTTAGTACCAAAAAACTCTCCGATTAAAAGTGTTGCTGACTTCAAGGGCAAAAAAATCTCATTTCAAAAAGCCTCTATTGCCCATTATGTCTTACTAAAAGCGTTACAAAAAGAGGGATTAAAACTGAGTGATGTAAAATCTCTGTTTCTGCCACCTCCAGATGCAAATGTGGCTTTTAGTCAGGGAGGAATTGATGTTTGGGTAATTTGGGAACCTTACATTACCAGAAATGTCCAAAAAAATCTTGGTCGTGTATTAATAGATGGACAAGGACTCCAGGATCTTGGTAGCTTTTATACTACCTCACGTAAATTTGCCAAAGAGCATCCTGAGATTCTCAAAGTTTTTCTAGAGGAGTTTATCAAAGCTGAAGATTGGTCGCAGAAAAATATTGAGAAGTTAGCAGAACTTGAGACTAGTGACGTTGGTATTGATGTACCTACTCTCAAAACAATTCATAGTAAAGCAGTATATGGTTTGCTACCAATTACCGATGAAGTTGTAAAAAAACAACAACAAATAGCTGATTTATGGTATACACAAGGACTTTTACCAAAAAAGGTTAATGTCAAAGATGGAGTACTTACTCCAGAAGAATATGCAGCATTCACACCTGATTCAATTAAATCTAATAAGTAATTGAAGAAGAATTCAGAATTCAGGAGTCAGGAGTCAGGAGTCAGAATAAAGATACTCTCTACGAGAGGCTTCGTGTAGCTTGCTTCTGCCTGGAAGTACTAATCTTGCGCTATCCACTAATCTTACAGGACTTAGAATGACTCCTGGCTCCTGTTTCGATAATTGGAATCAACTTAAAAAAACTGGAAATTTAAGTTGTTAGTTGATGTTCTTATATCAATAGTTAATCAAGAAATGAGGTGCAAAAATGTTTAATAATTTCGTGAGAACTAAGACAACAGTAATTAGTAAGATAGCCTTATTTGTAATCCCTGGTTTTGTGGTATCTACTACTTTAATAAGTTGTACTTCAACTGTATCTAACACAAATACAGGAAGCGTTCCGAAAGCAGAGCCAGCAGGAGCTAAGACTATAACTTTTAAAACAAAGTTACTGCGAATAGGGTATCAAAGCTCTGGTGATTTAGTTAGAGTCAGAGGAGTTTTAGAAAAACGTTTGGAGCCTTTGGGCTTGAAAGTAGAGTGGTCACAATTTGCTCAAGGGCCACAACTTATGGAGGCGATGAATGTGGGCAAAATTGATATTGGCTCTGTTGGAGAAACGCCTCCCATCTTTGCCCAAGCTGCGGGTGCAAGAATCATCTATTTGGCTGGGAGAAGACTTGGCCCTAATTCAGGTAAAGGTAGTGCGATCGCAGTTCCTAAAGACTCTCCAATTAAAAAATTAGCTGATATCAAAGGTCAAAAAGTAGTCTTTCAAAAAGGTTCTGCTTCTCACTACTTTATCATCCAAGCCTTAAAAGAAGTAGGTTTAAAATATAGTGATATTCAAGTTTTGAGTATGCCCAATGTCGAAGCTCGTGGTGCATTTATTCAGGGCACTATTCCAGTTTGGGTAACTGGCGATCCTCATTTAGCTTTGGTAGAAAAACTCCACGGGGCGCGTGTGCTGAGAGATGCAACCAATATCGGTACTCCAGGCGGATACTATGTAGGAACACGAGAATTTGCTAAGGAAAATCCCGAATTAATTCGCATCATTTTAGAAGAAATTGATAAAAATGGTCAATGGGCAGAAGCGAATCGTAAAGAAGTAGCCAAACTCATAGCACCTGTACTCAAAATTGATTTACCCATTCAGGAAATAATTTCTAGTCGTGCTACTTATCGACTTAGAGGAATTACTCCAGAACTAATGCAAGCGCAGCAAAGTGTTGCTGATTTGTTCTATAACGAAAAAATCTTACCCAAAAAGATTGATGTTAAAGAAGCATTGCTCACGCCTCAAGAATATGCAACTATTACTCCACCAACACTGATAAGTGAAAAGTAGAGAATAATCAAATATGAAGTTTGTTTTTTTAAACAAACTAGAATACCAATTTGCTAAATGCACAAGGAGATTTGTTTAAGTAGCAGAATCTCAATTTTTTGCCATAAGTTGGTATTCTAGGAGGTTTAAATAATAACTTCCTACGATCTTACTTGCTTTTGAAAGTAAGACTGACAACGTAAAAGCTAAAACTTACTAGGAAAATCATAACTGATGAACAAGTCATTTCAACCACAACGCCGTACAGTCTTAAAGCGTGTTGTCCAATATTCAGCATTGGGACTGTTTACTTTATTATCTCCGTTGGCTGGTAGCCTTATGCAAACTACCCAAGCGCAGACAGCCAAAGTAATTAACTTGGCTTATCAAAGTTCTGGCGATATTGTCAAGTCCAAAAAAGCTGTTGAGCCACGTTTCAAAGCATTGGGTATAACTGTGAATTGGGTTGGGCCATTTGCAGCAGGGCCGCAATTGATAAAAGCGCTGAATGAAGGTAAGGTGGATATCGGTAATGTCGGAGAGACACCTCCAATATTTGACCAAGCTGCACGCCCAGGCCTCATCCCTGAAGTTGTCTATCTTACTGGACGCACGCCCAGCGATGGTACAAACCAAGGTATTGTGGTGAAAGCTAATTCTCCCATTAAGAAAGTAGCGGATCTTAAAGGCAAGAAAATTGCTTTTCAAGTAGGGTCGAATGCACAGTATTTACTAGCAAAAGCGTTGAAAGAGGTAGGGTTAAAAATTAGCGATATTCAAATCGTTGCTTTGACTCCACCTGAAGCCCGCGACGCCTTTCTTCAAAACAAGGCTGACGCGTGGGTGGGTGGCGATCCCCTTTTAGCTGCTGTGGAAAAAACTATCCCGATTCGTAATCTGAGAAATGCAAAAGGAATTAATACTCTCGGCGGGTTTTATATTGGCAGGCGTGCATTTGTTATCCAAAATCCGCAATTGGTGCGAGTGTTTTTAGAAGAAGCAGAGAAGGTAGGAGAGCAGGCTGAAAAAAACCCAAGCGATTATGCCAAAATTTTAGTTGATGAACAGAAATTAGATCCAGCAGTTGCACTAAAGGTGGCAAGCCGTCGTACTTATAAATTGAGAAGACTGACACCTGCGATCATTGCCGAACAACAGGGCGTTGCTGATTTTTATTTTGATGAAAAAGTCATCTCGCGTAAGATTGATATCAAACAAGGGATTCTTTCTGATCTACAATATAAAGCGAGCATACCTGATAATATCAAGTAATGGTAAACAGGTAGAGGCAGGTTTATTCAGCTATTAATTTGGCTGGCTCTATTGGTTTAGCAAGATGCTTGTGAAATCATGCTGAAAATATTTTTTTCCGTTAATTTTTCCAGCATTTGGATGAAAGCAGCTAATATACTGTAGCAGAAGTTTGCGTAACTTTAACAAGGGGCTTAACAAGTTGCTCAACTAACTTGTTAAGCCTATTGTTTGATTAATTGAAATGGATGGTAGGTGGATTAGCAAAAACTGAGCAAGGAATAAGCGATCGCAAATATTCTTACAGATATGATTTAGAACTTGACAATTACTTTTAACTGTATCAAGTAATGGTGAATAGGTAGAGGCAGGTTTATTCAGCGATTAAGTTAGCGATCGCATCTACTAACTCGCTTGGCTCTACTGGTTTGGCAATATGCTTGTTAAATCCGGCTCTTAGCACTTGTTGAGCGTTCATTTCTCCAGCATAGGCGGTAAGTGCGATCGCTCGAATTTTCCCTCCTTGCTCTGGTGGCAGTGTTCTCAACTGTCGCATGAACATACATCCATCTACTTCTGGCATCCCAATATCGCTTAAAAGTATATCTGGCAAGGATTGGGCTAAAGTAGCTAGGGCTTCATTTGCTGATGTGACTGCTGTTACATTTGCCCCATACTGCTCCAGTAAGAAGACAATAAATTCTCGTGTATCTGTATCATCATCCACTACTAAAATTTTGACACCATTCAAATTTGAGGATGGCTCAGAATTGCTACTGTCTTGTTTAATCTTTAATTGATTTTGGATTAACGGTAGTCTCACAGTAAAAGTTGCCCCCCGATCTTCGCCCCCACTTTCTACCTGGACTGTGCCGCCATGCAGTTCGACTAAGTGACGAACGATCGCTAATCCTAACCCCAATCCACCAAATTTTCTGGTGGTGCTACTGTTCTCTTGGCGAAAATATTCAAACACGTAAGGCAGAAAATTAGGGTCGATGCCTTTACCTGTGTCGCTGACTTGAATCAGTGCTGAGTTGGAATTTGATTTAGGACATGATGATAGTCGAATATCAACCCGTCCCCCCGCAGGTGTAAACTTAATCGCATTTGAAAGCAGGTTCCAAACGATTTGCTGCAATCGGTTGGAGTCTCCCAAAACTTGTCCCAAATTTGGTTCTAGGCTGATGTGCATCTCTATTGATTTAGCTTCTGCTGATAGCCGCACTGTCTCCATTGCTGCGGAAATCACAGATGTCAGATCGACTGGGTAGATATTCAAGCTGATTTTACCTTGTAAAATCCGGGAGATATCCAGTAAATCTTCAATCAGTTGAGCCTGTAACTTGGCATTTCGCTCAATAGTCTTCAGCGCTTGAGGAATTGTCTTTTCATCAAGCTTTTTGGTTTGTAGAAGCTTTGACCAACCTAAAATTGGGTTGAGTGGCGATCGCAATTCATGAGAAAGTACTGCCAGAAACTCATCTTTTATCCGATTGGCATTTTCTGCTGCTTTCCGGGCGGTTTGCTGTGCCTCGTATAGGCGGGCATTATCAACAGCGATCGCCGCTCGGCTAGCTAACTCCTCAGCTAACATCAGGCTTTTGGTATCGTAGAAACGACCTGAAGAAGATACCAAAGTCATAGCTCCCAACACCCGTCCCCGAACGATCAGCGGTACACTCATGCCAGATGTCGGATTTAATTCTTGCAATATTTTAAAGTGACTGGCGTTGTGGGTTAACCCTTGGATTTGTTCCTCAGAAATCAAATGAATAATTTGTGATTTGCCTGTCCGTATTACCTTCGCAACACCTGCTGTTTGTGCCAAATCAGGGGGATAATTTTGTAACTGTTCTACCAATTCTTGTTTCGCTGGATTGGCATGGGCTGCTGCAAGCCGGCGAACTAATTGATTGTCACAAATAATATCAACTAAGCACCAATCAGCGATTTCCGGCACTGCTAAACGCGCCAAACCTGCTAGGGTTGTCTCGTAGTCCAATGATGCAGCCAAAATCCCACTAGCCTCAGCTAAGAAACGCTGCTCCTCTTCTACCTGTTTGCGCTTAGTAATATCTCGCGAAGACGCTTGCATTTCTAAAATTTCTTGAGTTTGGCGATCGCGAATAGCTCGAATAGTTGCTTCCAACCAGATATAATGTCCATCTTGGTGACGCGCACGGTGAGTAATGGTATAAATATCTGGTAAATCAGCATTGACTGGATAATTTTTCGCAATCTGTGCTAAATCGTCAGGGTGAACTAACTCATGGCTGGGATGACCGACTAATTCCTCTGGTTGATATCCCAGTACTGTGTAGCAAGCTGGTGAAACGTACAGAATAATTCCATCTACTGTAAGGCGGGAAATAATATCAGTTGAATTTTCAGCCAGCAGCCGAAAACACGCCTCACTGTCGCGCAGTTTGGCTTCAGCCTGCTTGCGTTCGGTAATATCGACGCACATTCCCACCCATTCGCGGATTTCGCCTATTTCATCGAGTATGGGCACACCGCGTATATTCATATAACGATATTCGCCGTCATGCCGTAGAACACGATACTCAGCAACTGCAACACTGCGTGTAGGAAACGCCTGTTGCCAAATTTCCACCATCGAGGAACGATCTTCTGGGTGCAGAGCCTCAACCCAACCCCATCCTTTATATTGTTCGAGACTTTGCCCTGTGAAGGCCTGCCAAGTTGGAATCTCATCAACAACGTTGCCCCAAGGTGCTGCCCTCCAGACAATCGATGCGCTGGCTTCTGCCAGTGAACGGTAGCGTGCTTCACTATCGCGCAGCGCAACTTGCTGTTCGCTCAAATATTGCTGCAAATCAGTAACCTCTTGAGCTTTCAGGTTCTCACTCATTTTAAAAGTATTTGACTAAAAGCGACTCGCTAGGTTCTTCCATCTGCTGTAATAGTATATTTTGATTTTTCTAATGCAATATAGCAGATGCTATGGCTCTAACTGCACCCATCTAAGGTTATACCTGGATTTCTCACGCATAGTGTAGGCAGAGGAGGAAGAGGAGTGTGGGGAGTGTGGGGAGTGTGGGAGGTTGTCAAGAAAAGGCAGGGGAGCAGAGGGGAAAAAAGATCGCCTACAAGGAGCGGGGCTTGTACCGAAAATCATTTTTCTCCTCTGCCCCTCTGCCCCTCTGCTCCTCTGCCCCTCTGCCCCTCTGCATTCTTGTAAGTTGGTGATTATGTATTACATCAACTATTATGCAAGCTATTTAAGCTAGTAATAGAATTGTTTCAATTCAGGGGATAAGGATATGAAGGTTTGGCTTGCCTGTTTTTTGGTGCTGTTTGCCTTAGCGGAACTGTTTGACTGGTTGCAAGAATTTAATCTGCCATTACCTATCTATATTTTGGGTGGCGCTTTTTTAGCGGTTGCTTCTAACTATGATAAAATTGTTGGCTCCTATTTCGATGATTCAAGCATTGAAGCATCACTTGAACAACCTCAGTTAGATTCACTAACTCCATCTACTAATCCGATTTCTTTCCCAATTACCAGTCCTGTTGAAGATGTTCAAACATCTCAAACAGATGATTAGTGCTTATCTGATTTTATGGTTGACGCTGGACGTAAGTTTGCTTTAAAAGTAGGAATACGTCAAAGTCTCTAAATAGCAACTAAATTGCTACATTAATACAAACTTAGGTTAAATAGCTTTTAACCTAGCTTCCGAAAATTAACTTCTGCGCCTACAACATCTACCCAATTCAGGCTATCGCCGCAACGCCGTGATTAGTGGACTATTAGAAAAACTCCGCGTACCTTTTGTCAAAGTTCAAGATTCCCGTGAAACTTCTAAGAGCAAAAGCTGGCTGCAAATTATTTTTGTTACCAGTGTCGGAGTTACCGCCTTTATCTGGGGAATTCGGGAACTCAAATGGTTACAGCCTTGGGAGTTAAGAGTTTATGACCAGATGTTGCGATCGCGGCCAGCAGAAGCACCCGATCGGCGGATTTTGCTAGTAAAAATTACTGATAACGATCTCAAACGCGAGAAATGGCCTCTATCAGATCGGACAATCAATCAGCTATTAAAGAAAATAGAGTCTTATCAACCGCGAATTGTTGGTTTATATCTTTTCCGACCGGAAGACAATAATTTGGCGGCTAATCTCCAAAATAAAGATAACATTGTCACTACCTGTTTGTTCAGCAGTTTGGGTAGAGATGAAATTCCGCCGCCGCCGAATGCCCCTATAGATAATGTCGGGTTTAGCGATGTGGTCGCTGACAATGAAAACGACCAAAGTCTCCGCCGTACTTTATTATTTGCCAACTCCACAGACAAGAAATGTACAACATCATTTGCATTTGGTGCATTAATTGCAATTAATTATCTAGAAAAACAAGGTATTGAATACGATTTCACTAAAAAAGGAGATTTTATATTAGGTAAAACCTTGTTTGGGCGTTTACAACCTAATTCTGCCGGCTACCAACATTTGGATACACAAGGCTATCAAATATTATTAAATTACCGTCACCCCAATAGCCTCGCCGACCAAGTAAGCCTCACAGATGTTCTTAGTGGGCAAGTCAACCCCAGTTTATTCAAAGACCGTCTGGTAATTATTGGCACTACAGCGGCTAATATCCCTCCAGGTGGCTTTTATACGCCCTACAGCGCTTTGCCAGATCAACCAGCCAGAATGCCTGCTCTATTGATTCATGCACAGATAGCAAGTCAACTCATCAGTACAGTGTTGGATGGGCGACCCTTGATTTGGTATTGGCCAAACTGGGTAGAACTTATTTGGGTATGGGGCTGGTCGCTATTAGGTGGTGTTTTAGCATTGCGGTGGCAAAATCCGCTGCTGTTGCTAGTGGTGGAAACGATAACTCTATTTGGCTTAGTAGTAATCTGCATTGCTTTGTTTTTACAAGCTGGATGGGTGCCGTTAATCCCTCCTGCTCTTGCTTTGGCGATCAGTAGTATCTGTGCGATCGCTTATACTAGCTACCAAAATCAACAGCAAACTCAGGTGATTGTTCTGCAAGTTGAAAAACAACAAGAGGCGATCGCCCAATTAAATGTACTCTTAGAAGATAAAACGGCAATTCCCGATTCGTCTGTTGACTTTCCTCCCCCAATTGATTCACCAGAAATAAAATCAGGTGATTTGCTTTTGAGTGGACGCTACAAAATTTCTAAAACTCTTGGTGCAGGTGGATTTGGTCGGACTTATTTAGCACAGGATACTCAACGACCAGGTAATCCTACTTGTGTAGTTAAAAAGTTAATGCCAGCCCGTCAAGATACACGATTTTTGCAAGTCGCTCGCAGATTGTTTCATAGTGAAGCTGAAATTTTAGAAATTTTGGGTAAACATCATCAGATTCCTGAACTACTTGCTTATTTTGAAGATAACCAAGAATTTTATTTAATCCAACAATATATTGAGGGACATACCCTAAGTGAAGAATTACCACCCGTACAAAATGTGCAAAACGAATTATTTGTGATGGAAATGCTCAAACAAGTTTTAGAAGTTCTAGAATTTGTTCATCAACATCGAGTGATTCATCGCGATCTCAAACCGACTAATATTATTAGATGTGTTCAAGATAATCGGCTGGTATTGATTGACTTTGGTGCTGTCAAATTGATGCAACCGCCGAGTAGTGAGCAAACAGAATTAGCGACAGTAGCCATCGGGACACGGGGTTATGCACCTCCAGAACAATTTGCCGGTCATCCCCGCTTATGCAGTGACATTTATGCTTTAGGAATGATTGCTATTCAAGCCATAACTGGGATACTACCGCAGGAATTCCACCCAGATCCAGAAACGGGGAATGTGATGTGGCGGCAAACGGTGCAAGTAAGTGAAGAATTAGCGGCAATTTTAGACAAAATGGTTTGCTATCATTTTAGCGATCGCTATCAATCAGCCACCGCAGTTTTACAAGATTTAAAACGGATGTAGCTCTGGCGATTAGAAATCGCGGCTACACATTACTTTCGTCCACGGATACAAAAAATTAATGGTTTGCAACCCGCATCTGCGGGTTTTATCTGTAATCTCAAGGGTTTCTACTTGTATTAATTATTAATGCTATTCATTTTTGTCCCAGATTGACCTTGTTTTTCTATAATCTGAGTCAAGATTTTGTGGCAATGACAGTCACTTCCACATTGATTTAATATGTCTTGTGGAGCAATGTTGCTAGAACCTAAAGCCAGAGATATTTTTCCAGTACAAGTAAGCTTAAAATAGTCTCTTAAATTGCCTTGAGGAGGCAATTCGTTAATTTGATAATTTGTTAAAGATTCAATAAAGCCTAATACTCGTAAATGTCTCAATCGTTGCTCACAGGATTGTTCTTTTTTGTATGGAAACTGTCTTTTATCTTTTTCAGCATTAAATAAGTTTTCCAGAGTTGTTCGCTCTCCATCGTCTAGCAAAGAGTCAAAAAACTTTCTTTGGTTTTCATCATCTTCTATTAAAGTTCCTAATAAGGCTAAAGCTTTTGATTCCTTTTGATTAGCCTCTATATTAGCTTTGATTTTACTATGTACTAGGTTAAATTCTACTCCATTGCTACCAAATTGAAATTTTTCTATTCTTTCAAGAACTGAAGAGTTTAACAATAATATAATTGTTAAAAGTCCTACTTCTGTTGTCTCTAATCTCCGGTTTTTATCAACTCCTTTAAATGGAATAAAAACTAAGTAACCTAAAACCACAATACTTACGAGCATCCTAGAGGTTAATGCCCATTGTTTGGCTAAATTACTAAGGTTAGGCTGAAAAGAATTTTTAATGTTTTGAACTATTTTCTGACTCATACTACATTGTTAGATGAATATAATTAACTTTTCTTTGAGAGAAAGTAATTGCTAATAAGTAGGTTTAAAAAATAAATAGCTAGTTACATCGAAAAATGACATAGCTTATTACCCTGTTATTATCTCTGGAATACTTAAAGATATTTACCTCAATTATTTCAGAACTGATAACAGTTGACTTTTCATGGTATCTGAAAAACCTCTCTCTAAATCTCTCTCCTTTGAGGAGAGACTTTGAATTTTCCCCCTTTCCGCGTCGGGAAAGGAGTTAGGTTTTTCTAGATGATCTAAACCACAATGAGCAAAAAACTAACACTTATGTCTACATCCTGAATCTATAGTTTTTCGGATACCTTCCCAAATTTCTCAGGACTTACGCATAGGTGGAAAATCGAACCACAGAGGACACAGAGGGCACGGAGAAATAAGTTTCTTGCGTAAGTCCTATTTCTGATTAACTGCTCAGTTAAAATATTCGTAGGTTGGCGCGTAAACGTTACTCAACAAACTTCGTTCCTCAAAAACGCATAGCGCAGGTATCGAATTAGGATTTCATCCCGATAGCGAATACCTGATTAACTGCGTTTCCTAGTTTTAAGCAAAAAAAAATCGCCCCCTGAATTCAGGAGGCGCATCACCAAGGTGGTGTAGAGACGCGAGATTTCGCGTCTCTCGTTTTAACTAGCAACGTATTCTTTGACATTGGCACGACGGCGACGCAGATGAGCCAAAGCTTGATGCTCTAACTGACGGACACGTTCGCGGCTGAGATTCAATCTCTCACCGACTTTCGCCAATGACATTTCATTACCATCTTCTAAACCAAAGCGTAGGGCTACAACTTCTCGCTGTTGCGGGGTTAGTTCTGCTAGCAGATTGTTCAAGTCTTGGCGTAAAAATTCCTGGTTGGTGTAATACTCTGGTGATGGGCCATCATCTTCGAGCATTTCTTGCAACTCAGTATCCTGGTTTTCACCAACTCGCACATCCAAAGAAACTGGTTGACGAGCCATATTCAGGTACTCGCGAATCTGAGCAGGTTCTAGTTCTAGTGCTTTGGCAATTTCGGCTGGAGTCGGCGATCGCCCCAAGGTTTGAGCCAACTCGCGCTGTACTTTTTTGATTTTGTTCAGTTTCTCGGTAATGTGAATCGGTAAGCGAATAGTTCGACCTTGTTGAGCGATCGCACGAGTAATTGCTTGGCGAATCCACCAGTAAGCATAAGTCGAGAACTTATAACCCCTCATCGGGTCAAATTTCTCCACACCCCGCTCTAATCCCAGTGTTCCTTCCTGGATTAAATCCAGAAACTCCATATTTCGCTTTTGATACTTTTTAGCAATAGCAACAACCAAGCGTAAATTCGCTTCGATCATTTTTTGCTTTGCCCGCTTACCTTGCGCCACTGTTTGTTGCACATCGGTTTCCGATTGTTGAACGTGAGCGGCCCACTCTGAAATATCCGGTTCGCGTTGCAACTTCTTCGCCAAAGCTTCCTTGGCGTCGATGAGCGTCATCATTTGTTGCACTTGCTTCCCAAAGACAATTTCTTGTTCGCGGGTTAGCAGTGGTACACGACCAATTTCTCGCAGATAGGTTCGCACCATATCAGCCGTGAATTTGGTGTTGAGGTTTTCCGTTTGGGTATTGACAGTAGGCATTGGTGCGATGTCCTCTACTTCGTAAAGATAATGTATGTTTTATTACTAAAATGGATGGGAAAAAGTAGTACATCTATCACGAAATATCGGGAGCTACCAAAAGCAATTAGTTAATTGATACAGCCGTTGTTAAGACGGTCAGCCCCCAATGATAGGTTCCCCTACCTTCCCTAAATTTTCAATCTTTTATAAGCACGCTGGTTATTTTTGAGAATTATTCTCTTGGACAGTTACTAACACCGAGCGGTAAAACCGAAGTCGGTATGAGTTCTACTTAACTTATGATACGATAAATCAGGCAAATAGTAAACTATCTTAAGATAAAACCTATCATTATAATTCAAAAGCAGCCGTTATAGAAAAAAATTTTAAATTTCCTTGAAATTACTGACTATATCTATAGTGACGCCAAAAACCCCTCTTCTGTTGCCAAAAACTAGCCGGATAACCGAACTTAATTTGCTGTGACAATGGAGGGATGTCACGAATTGGTCATTTGTCATTGGTCATTAGTCATTAGTCACTTGTACTGAGCGACTCGTGCCGAGCATCTCGACTTTGCTTAATGGAGCTGGAGCCGAGGTAAGTCGTTGGCGCAATTTCTGTCTCCGACACGCTGTTCGGGTTCGTAGAGAAGTATTGGTCATTTGCAAAGGACAAAGGATCAATGACCAATGACAATCTAAAATCCCAAGTCAGCTTTGGCTAGTTCCGCAGCGGCGAATACTTCTGCGTCAGGTTTTTCTTCCCAGGCTGGCTCACCAATTTCTGCGTAAAAAGTTGCGTCGTAAGGTCGGGTACGTACTACTACTGGCATGGGAACGGCATGACCCAATATTAAGGCTTGTTGTTTCGAGTCTAGCTTTGCCAACACCGATCGCAGTCCGCTACCACCAGATACACCTGTAAAAATCGCGTCAATATCTTTTTCATCATTCAGCAAAGCAGTAATCCGAGTCCCAATTTGCGACATAACTTCATTATCTATCCCAGACGGGCGTTGATCGACTACCAAAAGTGTGACAAAATATTTTCGCAGTTCGCGGGCAATAGTCCCAAAGATAGTACTTTGGACAATAGCCGGGTCAAGGAAACGGTGCGCCTCTTCAATGGTAATCATCAATGGCGTGGGGCGATCGCAAGGATTTTTGCTTTGCAGAAATTTGTCTGCTTTTTTGACGTAATGCTCGTGGATACGTCGGGTGATCATATTCGTCACCAACATATAAGAGAGCATATTAGACTGGGAACCAAATTCTATCACAACATTCTTCCCAGATTCCAGGCATTGCACAATTTTACTAATATAATTCTGGGGGCAAACTGCTCGCATATACTTCAAGCTATCCATCCGCAAGAGTTTGCGCTGCAATGCCATAATCGAGCCTTTGTGTCCGCGCTTCTCGTCGCAGAACATCTCGATTTCTTCGTTAGTCATATTCAACAACTGGACAATCCAAGACTTGCCAAACTCGCTATACAGAATATTGGCGTTATCTAAGGCTGCGTCAGAGAGTCCTAAATCTCGGCTACATAACTTAATATCTTCAACTTCTATTTGCTCATAGCTCAAATAAAGTTCTTGGGCATCACGTACACCCCGACGCTTTGTCGATTCCGGGTCGAGGGTGTAAACTTCCACCTTACTAGGAAAAAGTTGCTTTAAACCTTTAACCGTATTGACGTTCTTGCCTTCTGCAACGGCTTCCCAGCCATACTCAGAATGCATATCAAAAATCAAATTTACTGCCGCATTTTTACGGATAACGCCAGCTAAAAGTAGCCGTGTTAGAAAAGATTTACCAGTACCAGATTTCCCAAAAACGCCATTACTCCGTTCTACGAAGCGGTTTAAATCGATACATACGGGCACATCCATATCCAAAGGTTTGCCGATGGAAAAGTTGCGCCTTTGGGGGTCATCTTCCCAACCAAATACCCGGCGAAAATCTTCAACACTTGCTTCGTAAACTTGACTAAAGTGACTAGGAATAGTTTTAACAGGCAACAATTCTATTGTCGTGCTGGTTTGGGGCACAAACGAAGCCAAACCCGTCATCGATGGCAGGAAAGGATTGGCCGATTTGCCATTTGTTGGGGAGAAAGATTCTTCAGTTTCGGGAGTGAACATCAACATCGGCGCGAGGTTGATAGTACCGTAAGTACCACTTCCGGCTAAAACATCTCGTAAAAAAGTGTCTTCCCAATTGGGGGGATTAGCAATAATTCGGGCATTAGCAGCTCCCAATGCTACATCTGTCAGCATACAAAAAAAACGCGATCGCATCCCTTGCACAACAAGAAATTTACCCACCCGCATATCTTCTACAGAAATGTCAGGATGCAATCGGACTTCTAAACCTTCAGTTAAAGAACCTTGAATGACCGAACCTAATGGCTGTGCCGAATTCATCTGATTAGTCATTTGTCATTTGTCATTGGTCATTAGTCATTGGTCATTAGTCCCCAATCCCTAATCAATCTGAATTGAGGTTGGCGAACTTCCTGTCGATGGAGTGGTACTAATTAAAGGTTTGCGGAATTGGGCGTAAAGGCGATCGCGCCAGGTGAAGAATGGTTCATAATCTATATTCTCGGCAAAGATTGGCAATCCTTTACCTCTGATAGAAGCTGGTAAATCTAGATAGGGCCCAGAGGGGAACTTGAGTAATATCGATAATCCAGCCACCGCTAAGTCAGCTAAAGTCGGCTCATCTCCTGTTAAATAAGGACTATCTGCCAATAATAACGTCAAGGCTTCCAAGTCTTGTTTTAAAGATGCGATCGCTGACTGTATCACATCTGGACTGTAACCTACGCCAAAACCCAACACTGTCAGTAAGTCACTAGGTACTCCTTGAACCAGACTTTTAAATATATCTGGTGTTGAGGTGGGTAATAAAGACTTACGGAAATTTTGATCTTGACTTACGGCTGCAAATAGTGCTTTGCGACCTTTGATGCCTATGGACTCATCCGCCCATTCTTCTATTAATAAAGTTAAACCCCGTTGTTTAGAATCTTGCGGTATTATGGGGCGATCGGGATATTCTAAGTCTAAATACTTAGCTATTTCCGTAGAATCCGCAATATATTTATTACGATCCTTTAATACAGGCACTTGTCTTTGACCAGTCAGCCGGAACAGTTCCACTTGTCCAATCCCAGGCGTAACCTCTATTTTGCGGTAATCTAGTCCTTTAAAATCTAGAATTAGGCGCACTTTCTCTGAGTATTGAGAGAGTTCCCATTGGTATAATTCCAGCATGTGTTCTATCTCTTGTAACTGGTCAACTTATTAACTTTACAATTGTATCTTTAGTTTAAGTAATTTTTATTGGTATTAGTTGGTTAGCTGTCTATTTAATTGACATTAGGGTTTAACCGATGCCTGATTTTTGGCAAAATTATCAATTTAAAAAAATATTTTTTTCTGATTTCTTAGAATATCAAATAAATAATTAAGTAATTTAATTCAGCATATAAATAAACTCAACCCCTCATTCGTGGGTCTTCAACAGTTACTGCAATTTTTGTCAGCGTTAGGCTACGTTATAGCGTTTCCTAATCACATGAGGTACATTTTAGCCACCTCCTCGCTTGCGGGGAGGGGGTTGGGGGAGGGGGTTGGGGGTGGGGTTCTTGTACCTCACTCAACCGAGAACCGCTATAAAAGATTTCGGTAATTAATTTCTGTGCTTTTGCTGAATAATCAATGATTAATTCTGAAATATAGGCTTCTTCTCTATGTAATTCAGGATTTATGAATCAACTATTAATTTACGTACAATTATGTATATAAATTGTCTTTTAAGTATAATTTTTCTCCAGACCTAATTGTAACTCATAACTTGTAGAGGTAAGAGTTTCACACTTTCTGAGAATTTATGTTACACCGAGTGGGATTTTTAAATTTTCGTGTGATATAGAAAATTTGCTCACTTTAGATGAAATATATGGTAGATATATTTCATACTTATCAACGCAAATCGAGGTTAAATATCTTACCTCACTAGCACAAGCTCTTCTAGAGAAAAATCTTACTTCCCTCTTGAGTTAGATTTTGTGCATAGCAAAATGTTATAAATCTTTATGTAATGTGTGGACAAAAAGAAAAACAAAATTTATGAAGACAAATTACAGCAAATTGCTGACCACGTTGGCAGGCATAGCAGGATTTACTAGTTTCAGCGTCCTCATTACTTTACCATCTGATGCGAAAGAGGTACTAAATCCTAACCCCAGTATTTTCAACGAAGTTCCCCATAACCAAGGTCAACGCCTTCAAGCAAACACTCAATATACACCTGCCGAAGCCGTTTCCCAAATAGAAAAGGGCAATACCAAACGCAAACCAGTAGCACAGAATAGTGGTGCAACGCTAAATCCCAAACCAAGTATTTTCAACGAGCCTCCCTATAACCGTGGTGGTGGCAGTGTTACACCTAGTGAACCTACACCAGTGACCCCAGGTACTCAACCCACTGAGACACCGACCACAACTCCACCAAAACCAGGGGCAAGCAGCAATCAAGGCAAAAACTTGTTAGCTTTGGCAGAGTCAAACGCTTCCTTTACCACCTTGACCAAGGCTTTGAAAGCAGCAGGATTAAGCGCAGCTTTGCAAGGCAAAGATAACTTAACTATTTTTGCACCCACTGATGCAGCTTTTGCTAAGTTGCCACCAGATGCTTTGCAAGAATTGTTAAAGCCAGATAACAAAGAAGTATTGCTCAAGATTTTAACTTACCATGTAGTAGCTGGTAAGGTATTGTCTGCTGACTTAAAGTCTGGCGAAGTTAAAAGCCTTGAAGGCGGCACAATCAACGTTAAAGTCGATCCTGCTACCGGTGTAACTGTCAATGATGCTAAAGTGACACAGGCAGACATCACAGGTAGTAACGGCGTAATCCACGCAATCGATCAGGTGATTTTACCTCCTGACTTGTAGTTGTAAGGTATCAGCACAACTGGCAACATAACTAGATTGGCATAAAGTATTAATACGTTAAAATTCCGTTCAGATGTTAGTTTTGGACGGTTTTTTTGTTTTCAGTTAGTTTTTGATCTTTATCTTGCATTTCTAAAAGTTCAGGAATAGTAACAAACTTATAGCCCTGTTTCCGAAAGTTGGCAATAATTTCTGGTAAAGCTTGCACAGTTTTAGAGCGATTACCACCACCATCATGCATTAGCACAATTCCACCTGGCTTGGCTTTCCTAAATACATTATTAATTAATTTTGGTACAGCAGGACGTGAGTAGTCTACAGAGTCAGATGACCAGCGAATGATGGCATATTTGCTATTTCTAGCGTAACTAGCTACCCCATTGTGCATAATTCCCCCTGGTGGTCGAAATAAATTTGTTTTAATCCCTGTCACTTGATAAATCAAGTCTGCTGTGTGGTCAATTTCATAGGCAGCTGCTTGTGGATTTAAGAATTGATACCAATGATGCCAAGTGTGATTACCAATTACGTGACCCTCAGCAATCTCCCGCTTCACTAAGCCTGGATAATTCTTCACGTTTTGCCCAATGAGAAAAAATGTCCCTTTAATCTGATTTTTTTTGAGAATATCTAGTACTTCCCCGGTACTTTCAGGCCATGGCCCATCATCAAAGGTGAGCGCAATTACTTTCTGTTTGGGAGTCAATTTTGCCGCATCAACTACTGCCCCTTGAAAACGTAGTGGCACAGTATATGAAAAACCTTTTGTTTGTACTTGTTGCTGCCAACTTCTAAGCATCGTCGCTTTGAGTTCTTCAATCTGCTGCTGAATTCCAACTTTGCTTGGTTGATTGTTTACATTTATATTCTCTGTACTTTGAGCATTAGAGGAGCTTGACTTAATAAGCATCATCGTGCTACAAGTCACACTCCCGCTCAAGACAAGCAACGTAACTAATATTTTTTGCAGACCAAAAAATGACTTATTGTCGTCCACTTCATAGCTCCTTCAAGGTCGAACCATCTTTTTTTTAAATAACTTATGGCAGCTTTTTCTACTCTGTAAGCCTTGCCATACAAGCTACAGTTATGATTGGTATCTTTTTTTAAGTTAGCTCCAACCCTGACTCTGAAAAAATACCTTACCCGATGGATAATCTAATATCTATAAGCAAAACCCTCACCATCAAGGTGAGAAACTTCTTACGCGTTAATTTTTATAATCTATGGGGTATGAGGGGGAATTTCGAGAACTGCAAAAGGCAAGTAAAATAATTTGTAATTAAGTTAAGTTTTGCAACGGAGATCCAGACAAGAGCCACAAAACTTGACACTTCTTAGTTGCCAGGGACTTAGCCCCCTATAATTTATCGTAATATCCAACGGTTTAAGACCCCAACAATACAGGTAGCGCCAGTTTCAGTCGGGGTTTAAATCCCCGTCTAGAACGCAAACAGCGTGCCGTAGGCAAAATGTCTAAAATGCTTGAATTTTGAATTTTGAATTGTTAATAATCCTGCCTCATTAACTATGAATCTTAATGTAGGCTAAATATTGCATATTCTCTTGACAAAGCCATTGCGAAATGATGACGAAGATGTGACCTTTCTTGAGTAATGACGGTAGAGAGCAAACCTGTTAAAAAATTTCTTCTATCCCCAGCAGCGTCAGAGGATTGAACACCATTAACTGCTGAAAATTCTGCAAATAATGCTTTAGAGTGAGTCCGAAAATTCCGCACGCTTGTTTTTGTCTCAAAAAAGGGACTTCCTATAAATCATCCATTTTGTGGGGCAAGATGCCTACCCCACAAGAGTTAACAGGATGATTTTTATTTGGAAATCCCTTACTCTTAACAGGTTATACCAATTTAATGTGAAACTGCACTAAATGAGTAACTCTCTATTCTTGGCGCTCTTGGCGTACTTGGCGGTTCGTTTAATATTCTGTGCATCTTCATACAGAATTGGTATTACAGACTAGACATTACATCCCGTGCAACTGCTAAAGTCTGCTCAATGTCTTCTTCTGTGTGAGCAAAAGATGTAAACCCAGCTTCAAATTGAGAGGGTGCTAAGTAAACACCGCGCTCTAGCATCCCGCGATGGAAACGTCCGAATTTGGCTGTATCAGACTTTTTCGCATCTTCGTAGTTATGAACTGGGCCGGCGGTAAAGAATAAGCCGAACATGGCGCTGATTTGACCACCGCAAGCTGCATGACCAGTTTCTTTGGCCAATTGCAGCAAACCATCTGCTAGCTTTTTAGTAATCCGCTCAAGAGACTCGTAAGTACCTGGCTTTTGCAGCAATTCTAAAGTCTTAATCCCAGCAGTCATTGCTAAAGGATTACCAGAAAGAGTCCCAGCTTGATATACGGGGCCGGCAGGTGCAACCATTGACATAATATCTCGACGACCACCATAAGCCCCTACTGGCAAACCACCACCAATCACCTTACCCAAGGTTGTTAAATCGGGAGTGACGCCAAATTTTTCTTGAGCGCCACCGTAAGCAATGCGGAAGCCTGTCATCACTTCGTCAAATACCAACAACGCTCCATACTCGTGAGTTAGTTCCCGTAACCCTTCTAGGAAGCCAGCATCAGGTGCGATAAATCCAGCATTGCCGACGACTGGCTCAAGAATGACACCGGCAATCTCGTCGCGGTTTTCTTCAAATAAAGCTTTGACTGCTTCTAGGTCATTGAAAGGCGCAGTTAGAGTGGTGCTAGTTGCTAATTTAGGTACTCCCGGTGAGTCTGGCAAACCAAGTGTAGCAACACCAGAACCCGCCTTTACTAGAAACGCATCGGCGTGTCCGTGGTAGCAACCTTCAAATTTGATGATTTTCTCCCGGTTGGTGAAAGCCCGCATCAGCCGCAAAACTCCCATACAGGCTTCAGTTCCAGAGTTGACAAATCTGACCATTTCGATGCTAGGAACGGCATCAATGACCATTTCTGCCAAAACATTTTCTAGGACTGAGGGAGCGCCGAAACTGGTGCCTTTTTCTAAAGCTTCATGCAACGCTGCAATTACTTCTGGATGAGCATGACCACAAATAGCTGGGCCCCATGTGCCTACATAGTCTATGTATTTATTGCCATCTACATCCCAAATATACGCGCCTTTAACACGATCAAAAACGATGGGTTGTCCGCCCACAGATTTAAAGGCACGAACTGGAGAACTGACTCCTCCGGGCATGAGATTTTGAGCAGCGGCGAAGACTTCTTGTGATTTTGTTGTTTTAATTGTGGTATTTACCAAAGTTCTCTCCTAACAGTGGGCAATAAAACGCTATATCTTAGAATAGGGTCAAACACTGCTTAGAATTTCTATCCTATAAAATTAACGGAACCAAAAAAATAACATTATGTTATGCAGCAAGTCCAATGAAGACTTGATTTTAGATATTTAAACTCCGTCCATTTTGAAACCTAGAGTTTTTAAGCAGAGTGGATTATTCTGTCATGGCATGAGTTCTGAGCTTTACCCTAATTCCAAAAAACTACGGTTTTCAAGGTAGACGGGGTTTATCTTGAAAAGATTAATATGCAAAATCAATCAATTGACAAAACAGTACCTCCAATCGCACCTCTATATGACACTTGGGGGGGTAAAAAAAGTGCTGGTAGTTGGTGTATAGATCCACCATTCGATTTTACGAACCTCTCTATTCAATTAGTCAATGCTTGGTACATCGATAGCACTATAGGAACTATAGATGCTTTCGACGAGCTAGTAAGAGTTTGGAAAGTCTTCTTTAGCCCAAGCAGCGAATCAGACATTAAGGGAGTGGTGCTTGAGTGGCAACCAGGAAGCTCTTACGAAGAATACATTGAACACGTATTAAAAGCCATACGCGAGTATCCTGCTGCCATTGAAGAGCTAGTGATGCAAGTCGATCTGCTGGTCTTTGTCCGCACTGAAAAATCTCCCCATCAGCCAATTCGAGCTTGGGTGAGATTCCTTGGCGAGTTGGTGATTCGTGGTGGTCCAGAATTCGGAGAGCCATATCTCTGCTTTTCTGTGCATCACACGCTTTTTTATCCTTTTTCTTATCATAACAGCGCAGACAATAGCGAACTGTACTCTCTCAATCAGCCGCTACTGGAAAATGCCCTACGACGTTGGGAGGAACGGTTTGGTTCAATAAGCGAAGTTGAGGGTTTAAAAGGAATTTATGAATACGGGTTTAAACCAAAAGAAGAATGGGCTGCAAAATCAACCAATAGCTACTTTGATTCCAACGATCGCAGTCTACTTTAAGCATCCTCGTTTTGTTCTCTACTACACCCACTTCTTCAGAGTAATATTTTTTCTGGCAAAACTCCAGTTCTCAAGATGGATGAGGCTTAATTCCAAAAAATATACCATCTAGCCTATTCTGAATGGTATCGTGAATCCATAAATTATTCTCATGAGAGCAAACTAGCTGGTATGTCTTCTAACGATTCGCGATCGCTGCATTACACCATCCCGGTTGATAAAATTCGCTACGATGAACGGGGTCTGGTTCCTGCAATTGTCCAAGACTATCTAGATGGTACTGTCCTGATGATGGCGTGGATGAATCAGGAGTCGTTACAAAAGACTTTAGAAACTGAAGAAACTTGGTTTTGGAGCCGTTCCCGGCAAGAATTGTGGCACAAGGGGGCGACTTCTGGGCATATCCAAAAAGTGCAAAGTATCCGTTATGACTGTGATAGTGATGCGCTGCTCATTGGGGTGGAACAATTAGGAGATATTGCCTGCCATACTGGAGAGCGCAGTTGTTTTCACCAAATAGAAGGAAAAATTGCTGCACCACCAGGTGATACATTGTCGCAATTGTTTCAAATAATATGCGATCGCCGCGATAATCCTACTGAAAGTTCTTACACTTGTAAACTATTCGCAGGTGGCGATAATAAAATTTTAAAAAAGATTGGTGAAGAAACTGCTGAGGTGGTAATGGCTTTTAAGGATGATGAAGCAGATGCGATCGCCGGTGAAGTGGCTGATTTGCTATATCATACTTTGGTGGCCTTAGCTCACCATCAAGTTGATTTAAAATCGGTATATCGCAAGCTCCAAGAACGTCGGCAATAGATCAAAAAAATAATTCATCCTACCGTGGATTTGTGAAAAATCTTTGCTGAATAGTTTTTATTCCTTATCCACTCCAACGGTTATCAGTGATAATACTGCCGTCTGGCATAGTGGTGTTATGGAGAACAACACAGTCAAAGGTGCAATTAGCGGCATCAGCATTCAACAGGTTGGCATTAGTAAAGTCAGCGTTCTCGAAATAAACGTTAGTCAAATCGGCACCAGTCAGGTTAGCATCCCTCAAGATAGTGTCTTCCAGGTAAGACCTATACAAATCAGCACCAGTGAGGTTCGCACCACTGAGATTAGCACCACTGAGGTCAGCAGTCATAGTCGCGCCACTCAAGTTAGCCCCACTCAAATTAGCGTCTACAATATCAATACTTCCGAAACGAGTCCTTTCCAAACTTGCCCCAGTAAGGTTAATCCTTGTCAAATCAGCTCCGTCCAAACCAGCCCTGAACAAGTTAGCACCACTCAAATTGGAACCGATAAGATTAGCTCTACTCAAATTGGCAAAACTCAAGTTAGCTCCAGTAAGATTGATACCACTCAAGTCAGCCCCACTCAAATCAACCCCAGTAAAATCTCTTTCCCCAGCAGCATATCGTTGTAACAACTCCTCAGCAGTTATCCTCATCTATACACCTCGGCATTAATTAACACGTATAAAGATAACTTACTAAACCTCTTCGACCCCCTCTAAGTTATTCGCAGGTGGCGATAACAAAATTTTAAAAAAGATTGGTGAAGAAACTGCTGAGGTGGTAATGGCTTTTAAGGATGATGAAGCAGATGCGATCGCAGGTGAAGTGGCTGATTTGCTATATCATACTTTGGTTGCCTTAGCTCACCATCAAGTGGATTTAAAATCTGTGTATCGCAAGTTGCAAGAACGTCGTCAATAGAGTTGAGGATTATGTTACTCAGCCAAAATTCGATTGAGGTACTGTAAAATTACCACAGCGATCGCTACGCTCAAGATGAAGCCTAGCCAGTAAGTATTGGTAATAATTTGTGGTTGATCTAATGCCCATCCACCCAAGGGATGACCAATAAAAGAGCCAACAGCCCAACACAAAGCGTTGATGGAAAAATAAACGCCGCGTTGATTTTCGGGGGCTAACTCAGTCACTAAAGAAGCAGCAGATGGAGTATAGGAAACAATCGCCACAGCAAATACTCCCAATGCCAATATTACCCAAAGCAGATGATGAGATGGGGCTGTACCGCTTACCCAAATCAGTCCGAAACCAATTGCCCAAAAAATGGCGGAAACAGTGAGCGCAAGTGTGTGAGAGCAGCGTTTTAAAATACTGGTGACAGGCAACTGACAAATAATTGCAAACACCAGATGCCAAGCAAATAGCCCGCTAATGGTAGTTGCAGCAAATCCCTTGGTGGTACTTTCGACAAAGACAAAGTTTTTGAAGTAAAGCGGCAGGGTGCTGTGGATTTGAGAAATATAGATTGTAAAGAATATATTAACTGCGATGTAGACCAGGAAACGCCCATCTTTTAATACTGCCATCCAAGCAGCAAAAAGTTCTGTCTTTTCAGAATTCTCTATCTGCTGTTGTTTGGTTTCACTAACTCCCACATAGACAACTCCAAAAAATACCATAAAAGAGATGGCATCAATCACAAATAGCCATCGATAACTCCCAATAATTGCGATCAAAAACCCAGCTAGCACAATTCCGATCGCTAACCCCAGATTATCAGCTAGTCGTGCGATCGCAAAAGTTTCTCGGCGATTGTCAATTTGGCTAGCGTCAGCAACCACAGCTTCAGCCGCGGGCCAATAGAAACCTATCCCTAAACCGCTAATCAAGCTACCGATTACCAAAGAAGTGAAATTATCGGTTGCAGCTAAAACTAGAGAAGCAATTGCTGAAATCGCCGTCGCTAGCAACAAAGTGCGGCGGCGTCCCCAATATTCAGAATCAGCCAAAGAACCACCCGCAATCCGCCCGACGATGCCGGAAATCGAGGCGCTACCCAAGGCTACCCCAACACTGGTTGCAGATAAACCAAGTTGATTGACAAAAAAGATGGGCGCATAAAACAGGGTAAAGCCAGTACCAACTTCTGAGAAAAATCTACCAATTGCGAAAATCCAGACCTGGGGATGTATCGAGGGCAACCACGATGATAACTGAGATTGAGAAGCTAATTTCATGAGTTTAAATGTCATAGGTTGATGACATTTTTGTAATTCTTATCATTGGCTACTATTTTCCTCACTCATTCCACAGGGTTTCCACAGGGATTTTAGCAGTTTTCCACAGGTGCTATACGAGCTAATAGGCTTCTTGCTGTCTTACTGGGGATTGTTGATTATAAGTAGCGAAGAAGTTTAAGGACTGAGTTTTTATAAAGTAAAGTAACGAAAAATAGGCTCAAATACCGATTCTTTCGTTCGTATTTATTTTTTATACCATCGTTTTTAACATTTCGCAGCATTGACAAACCCACCCCCTCTTGGCGCACAATGATGCGGCTTGCTTTTATAGTCCTGTTCAACCGCTGCCATCAAATGTGTAAAATATATTACCATCAGATGTAAGTGCAGATTGTCGGGATAGCGAAAGAGCGTGTGAAGCCCTAAACCGCTTTACCGCAAGCAACTTGTCCCTCTTGATTATCCTCATAGGAGGAAAATCTCATGAAATCAACGGTTAGCATCTTTACAGAAATTCCTGAAACACTCCACGAATCCTTAAAAAACTACTTAGAAACCCATCCCGATTGGGATGAAAACAGAGTACTGACGGCGGCACTATCATTGTTTTTACTCCAAAATGGAGATAGCGATCGCCGTGCTGCTCGAGTCTATCTGGAAACTTTGTTCCACCACTCCACAGTAGAAATGCCCTGTACCGACTCACCAGCAACAGCTAATTTACTAGACACCCCATAGGTACTGGTATGAAGGGCGTTATATCCCTATTAATGGGGCACGGCATATAGCGTTTCCTAATCACATGAGGTACATCTTAGCCCCCTCCTTGCTTGCGGGGAGGGGGTTGGGGGTGGGGTTCTTGTACCTCACTCAACCGAGAACCGCTATACCGTGCCCCATTAATGGGATCTTAAGCTAATAGCGATCGGCAATATTACAATAAAAAAGATCGGTAAATTCCGATCCATAAAAAAGTTCTAATAGTTTCTCTTAATTATTGCCAAAACCAGTTGGTAACGGGTCGAAATTTACCTTTGTTCTCATTTGAGGCTACTGCCTCCCTGACTTACAGCAGTCCAATGAACAGTATTTCTAGGCAGAGGCTAGAAATGGGGTTTAAAGAGGACTTTAGCTTAAGTTGGCTACCAATGCACAGCTATGTACCTTATGAACTCTAATCTCAGCACCGTTATATCTACCAAAACGGTAACATACCAAGAAATTTTTTCCAGTGGACTCTCTCCCCTGTCCACTATCTTAAATAGATAGACAAATAAATATCTCAAATCACTGTTTGGCGTGTATTTGAGGAATATCTACTTATTTTGATTATCTAAATTTGTCTGTTAGTAAAACCAAGAAAATCTACCAACTACTACCCCAAGAGTCAACAGTCAAGAGTTAAAAAACTCTAGACTATAAACTTAGGACTTGGCTTCCAAATGCTGGGGATGAGCAGGAGATTCAAATTTATAGCCTACGCCACGTACAGTTTGAATTAATGCTGGCTGACTAGCATCAATTTCAATCTTCTTGCGAATTTGGCCAATATGAACATCTACAACCCGCTGGTCGCCGACATATTCATAATCCCATACCTCTTGGATTAGCTCTGCCCGCCGCCAAACTCGACCTGGATGACTAGCTAAAAAATGCAACAAGTCAAATTCCAGAGCAGTTAAAGGCACTGCTTGGTTATTAAGTGCTACCTCCCGTCGCACTGGATCGATCATAAGTTTTTCAAATACCAAGCGTTTCTGCTCGGCCGTAGTTATCACTCGCTGACGCCTCAAAATAGCTCCGACTCTGACTTCTAGCTCTCCTAGTCCAAAAGGCTTGGTGAGATAGTCGTCAGCACCTTTAGCAAAGCCGCGAATTTTGTCAGCTTCGTCAGCACGGCTAGTCAACATCAAAACAAAAACACCATTACGACTTTGCATCTCTTGGCAGAGGTTAAACCCTGTGACATCTGGTAAATTCACATCTAGAATCACCAAATCAGGGTTAAATTGCTCAAATAGATTTAAGGCTGTCTTTCCGTCTTCGGCAGCCTCCACCTGATAGTTCTGTTTAATCAAAAAGCGTTGGATTAAATTCCGAACCGCAGGGTCGTCGTCAACTACAAGAATCTTGGCGGGAGCCATGACCATTACTTTGCACAAAAATTCGTAAGATTAACAAGAGAGTTGCGTAAAAACGCAGTTGCCACTTTAGGAGTAACAAAGAATCTACATGGCTACGGTATAACAATCCCGATCGCTCAAAAATAAATACTCTAATCAGGATTGTAGGCAATTAGAAGGCGAAACTTCTGTTAGCCAACAGTATATAAGCGCTCTGACTTTAACTGCAACCGTTCTTGATAGCAAGACACCTTCTCAATCCCCGTTAGGTGGTAACTTAAAACGTTTCAATTTTAAATCGATATGTGGATATATACCACAAGCGATTATTCAGTATAATTAAAAAAAACTCTTTTAGGGCACAGTAAGTTGCCAAATTTGAAACATTAAAGTTGATTTTTTCATAAAAACCATGACTTTTAGGTACTCTCCGTTCAAATTCTAGATTAGAGCCAGAATTAGACAAAGACATGAGGGTATACACGGAGTTATAGCGATATGTTAAAGTGACTATAGTTGAAATTACAAAGTCGATCAAACTAACCCGTGCTACTATCCTGGTAGGGCATATAAATTAGGTCGAGACTTTAGTTTCGATCAAAATAAAACCTAAAGCTGTTTTTTTTCCGATAAAAGACTGCCGCTGATTGAGGCTGAAGTAACAAACTCCCATGAGCGATCAAAATCCCTACGAAAAACTTGGGGTATCAGAAGAGGCTAGCTTCGATGAAATTCAGGATGCTCGTAATCGCCTATTCGAGCAACATAATGGCGATGCCAAGCATTTAGAAGTGATTGAGGCGGCTTACGATGCGATTTTAATGGATCGCTTACGGATGCGCCAGGAAGGTAAAATCAAAGTCCCTGAGCGGATACGGTTTCCAGAGTTGCGAGTGCAATCGCCTCCTAAAGAAAGTCCAACCCCTCGCGAGCAGTCACCTGCATGGCTGCAACGGATGCTGGATCAGCCAACGCCTGCGGATATACTCTTACCAGGAGCTTGGTTTCTCGGTTTGAGTTCTATTAGCCTGTTCTATCCAGAGGGAGGCGATCAGGTTTTGCAGTTAGCATTGGTGGTTGGCGTAGGCACTAGTATTTACTTTCTCAATCGCAAGGAAGGCAAATTTGGCCGAGCAGTTTTGTTCACCCTGGTCAGTTTAATAATTGGCCTAATCGCTGGGGGACTAGTTGCTAGCTGGCTCTTACCACAAATATCATTTATCAGTCTGGAAACAAATCAGTTCTCTACTGTAGTGACATTTATATTGTTGTGGTTAGTTAGTAGTTTTCTACGTTAAACTACTGCCTTAAGCAAGTTTGTATAAAGAAGACATGGTTTATGTGTGTTCTTCTAAGATAAAAAAGTCAGGAGTCAGAATACCTATTCTGACTCCTATTTTAATTTGCAACCTGAATTTCTGATTCATTGAATCTGTTGCAGCTACAGAGCCTTTTAGACAAGGTGTTTAGGTTTTAGAACTATATCTACAGCAGTGCTGAAATCCTGAACGATTAAGTCGGGGTGGTAAAGTTCTAGTTGGGTGCGATCGCGAATCCCAGATTCTACAGCCATCACCTTAATACCATAATTTTTCGCAGCGGTGATATCGGCTTCCGTATCTCCCACCATCCAGGTATCAGCAGCCGGAGGGAGTTCTTTTAATGCCCTAGCCATTAACAAGGGCTTATCTTCAATATCACGAGTTTTAACGTAATCGTTACTCAGGCAATAACAACGATTTTCTGGGAAAAATTTACCTAGATCGTATTTTTTAAAGGCATAGTCTAGTTCTCGAACTCGGCGCATCGTCATAACTGCCAAATCAATTCCGGCTTCTTGAATTTTTAACAGTGCATCCACAGCACCAGGTGCGAGAGTGTCATAGTTAAAATAAGCTTCTGTATGCACAGTTTGCCGCCGCAATTGGGCGAATTCTTGAGCTTGGGCTTCGTCTAACCCGGAATTTAAGGCGATTTGTTTTTCAGGAACACGCGATCGCTTTAACTGCCAAAATTCCGCTTTGGGAAGTTCTTGCACTACTTGATCTGGACGACGGGTTTTCTCTAAGCAAAATTGATAAACGCGGTAATACCGTTCGGAAACATCAATAATTGGGCCGTCGAAATCAGTAATCAGTCTTAGCATCGGCGGAAAATGTTAATTTTTATTAAAATTATCTCAGATGTATGGCTATTTTTGGAGACTATCAAGTTTAGCTAATTTCAATTGATATTTTGCACTCAGGCATCATTGCAAAGTACCGCGTTTGATTTGTTCGCTTTCAATAGCTTCAAATAAGGCGCGAAAGTTACCTTCGCCAAAACCTTGAGCTTGGAAACGGCGTTCAATAAATTCAAAGAAAAATGTCGGTTGTTCAAAAATGGGCTGGGTGAAAATTTGCAGTAGTAGGGGCGCGGTTTGTTTTGTCCCTACGGGAGTATATTCTTGCCAGTCCACCAGAATTTCCTGTTGAGCGATCGCTTCTAATTCTAAGGGTGATAGCGTGAGTCCTGGACGCTGTTTTAGCTGCGAGTAATAGGTTTGGGGAACCGAGAGTAAGGATAAACCACTGGCACGAAATTTAGCGATCGCACTCACAAGATTATTCGTCCGCAAGGCAATATGTTGAATTCCTGGCCCCCGATTGACATCTAGAAATTCCTGAATTTGAGAATTCTTGGAAGCCGGTTCATTAATTGGCAATTGGACGCTACCGTTATGTGAAACCATGACCTGGCTGTGTAAAGCAGAGCGATTGGTTTTAATTTTAAACGCCTGCTGGGGTTGAAAATCTAGGATTTTTTCGTACCAAGCCACAGCACGATCCAACTCACCAACCGCCACGTTTAGCACTACGTGATCTATGGCGGTAAAAGTGTTGTCATTAGTCATTTGTCCTACCCTGCGGGAAGCCGCAGAAGCGTCTATGTCATTTGTCATTTGTCCTTTGTCAAAAACCGATGACCTTTCTATCAAAGTATGAGTTAATCCACCCCAGGCAGCAATTTTGCCACATTTGAAGAATGCCGTACCTATCTGGCGTTCCTGGATGGGTTGTAAGATTGTAGCACCGTGTTTTTGAGCTAGTGCGATCGCGCCTTCGACATCTTCGACAGCAAAAGCGACATCTGCCACACCAGGTGGATATTGACGCAGAAATTCCGCTACTGGACTTGTAGGTAACAGTGGTGAAGACAGAAAAAAGCAGACATCACCATTTTTAACCACTTCTGTACAAGTGTGAAATGAACTGATGCGATCGGTTACTGCTTGAAAACCAAGATGGCGTACAAACCAATCCCGCCACACTTTGGCGTCTTCTACATAGAAATGAACGTGATCAATTTTCATAGATATTGAAAATCCAGCATAACAGTTTATATATCTGTAAATTTTGCCTTTTTTGCTAGATTTTCACGTCCTTCCTAAGCAAGAATTATCTAGGCGCACTCCGCCTTTAAAAGAACAGATGATTATCAGGTTGAATATTAATTTCCATTGGCACAGCTTGCGGTTCGGCAGAAAGAGCAAAGAAAATCGCATTGGCAGCAGTTTCAGGACTGAGCATTTTTTTCCGGTCTACTTTTAGGTTGACATTATCCCAAAAAGGAGAATCTACCCCACCAAAGTAGAATAGCGTGAACTTGATACCAAAACGCTTGAGTTCCTCTGCCATACACTTGCTAAAACCGACAACACCAAACTTAGAAGCCGAATAAGCTGCCGCCATCCCCATCGAATGCTTGCCCAGAATTCCTACTACATTACAGATGTGACCAGACTTGCGCTTTTGCATCTCTTCAGCAGCTGCCTGAGTGGTGTAAAAGCTACCTTTTAAGTTGACATCTAACATCTTGTCTAAATCAGCGGGTTCTAGGCTGTTGTAGGGCTTGAGTATACCAGCACCAGCTGCATTCACTAAAATATCAATTTGACCAAACTCAGCGATCGTCTTTTCTATCAAAGTATCTACCTGTTTGGGGTCAGTAATATCGGTGGGAACAGTTAAAACTTCTCCTGGTAAATCAGCAGCCAGTGTTGTTAAACGCACCGCATCTCTAGCAGCCAGTACCAAGCGAACTCCGGTAGTCGCAAGTTTTTGTGTTAAAGCTGAACCAATACCACCAGTAGCACCGACAATAACAACGACTTTATCCTGCATTGTAATATTTACATTTATTTACATCTTTTTACATAATACAGAATTACAGGCTCAGGTTGTACGTAAACAATCTAGAAAGTATTTACTCGCTGAGTAGCGGCATTACTTCATATTCCTTGCCACTCGCCTTTAATGTAAAGGTAGGAGATGATTCTAAATATTTGGTAAAATTGGAACCTAACTTTAACTTTTTAATAATTGAATTAGGAGATTCTCCAGTTATTTTCTGTAACTCTGAGCCTAGCTTAGACACAGATAATTTAGTTTTGGGAGACTTTATTTGTATATCTTGAATAATTTTTAATAGCAATTCATCTAATGTTTTTTCATTAGGAATTTCCGCAGATTCTTCTTGAATAAATTGTGCAGATGAATTATCTATAATAGGGACAATTTCCTCAATTTCTGGTTGCTTATGATTAGATTTGTTATTAATATTGGATCTTTCTTGAAATAAACTCGCAATAGTTCCTAAACTGTGTAATCGAGTATTGATTGAATCTTGTTCATTTTTAATTAAATCTTGAATTTGCTCAACCACTTTTTCTAAGGATGGAACTTCTGTTGCCATTGCTAAGGAATAATGAGTTAATTTGCCAGTATTCCGGTTTTCTATATGCAAAGTTTGCCCTTGTCTACGTACCCAATAGACGATTAATCCTTGGTTTTGGAGTTCGTTGCAAAGGTGAATTAAAATTCCATCACTAGAACAGACTAATATTTCTTTAACTGTTGGATAAGAACGTACAATACAAGCACCGAAAGCGATCATTTTTGCATCAGCACTATTCTTACCCTCTGGCACATGGACAAGTTGATAGCCACGGTTATATAGTTCAATATCTTGCTTTCCAATACTTGGATTTTTCCAGTTGGCAAATGCCATTTTAAATTGGAGGGGATACTTGCAGACACTAGCTAAAAATAATTCTGAATTCACATCTAGTTTTAAGTTTTCTGCATCCAAAAGTAGAAGCGATATCCCTGTTTCTAATTGATATTTTATTTCAGCTTTTTTTTGAATTTTTTGGATAAATTGGCTGAAAGCGGCAGATTCTAACCAACCAGGCGATAATATCGTTTGCAGCAGTTGTTCAGCTAATGTCAAACTAAAAGAGTCAAGGGTTTTCTCTGTGATTTTTTCTTCTGGCAGGTTTTTTACTAAACAAAGTTCCGTCGTTTCAGCCGTAGATACTTTAGTGTGTCCGTTGCTGTTAGCAAGCAAGTCAGTTTCTAAGGAACGAGAGAATGCAGGTTCTAGGAATTGTTTACCACAATTTTTGCAGAGGTAATTCTGCTTGTCATTCCGACGACCATTTTTACGATATGAAGTAGATTCGCACCGGGGACATTTCATTTTATGATTCAGGTGGTCTAGAGCAAATACTTGTCTTTAAATATATAGTATAAAAAAATACTGTCAATATCAGATTGCATTGCCCAACACCAGAAAAACTTAAAGCAAGCGGAAATTCAATTCAACCCTTAATTTCCGCTTGCACTATGTAGTAACCCTCTGAATGGCTAGAATTTAAGAAGCCCTTCAACCGACGCGAGCGAAAACATAGTCGCGAGTGCGAGAATCCACAGGGTTAGTAAAGATTTTATTTGTAGTACCAAATTCAACCATTTGAGTAATACGATTTTCATTACTATAAAAGAAAGCCGTAAAATCAGATAGGCGAGTAACTTGCTGCATATTGTGACTAACAATCACAATTGTCAACTCAGAACGCAAATTATGGATCAAATTCTCGATTTTCATACTACCCATAGGATCGAGACCTGAACAAGGCTCATCCATCAACAAAACGTTAGGTTTGACCGCTAAAGCACGGGCAATACATAATCTTTGTTGTTGACCACCAGAAAGCTCTAAAGCAGATTTGTGCAGCTTATTTTTCACTTCATCCCAAAGTTCGGCAGCTTTGATAGCAGATTCAACAATTCCATCTAATTCTACTTTCGGATGCCATCCAACTAACTTCACCCCATAAGCAACATTATCGTAAACGCTCATGGGAAAAAGATTTGGTTTGGGAAAAACCATACTAACTTGGCGACGTAAGCGATTGATGTTAACACGACGCTCATAAATACTCTGCCCAAAAAATTCTACTTTTCCTTCAACTTTTACTTCTGCTTCTAATTCACTCATGCGATTTAACGATTTAAGAAAAGTAGACTTCCCACAACCACTAGAACCAATAATTGCCGTGACTTGGTTTTGGTAAATATCCATTGACACGCCTTCAACTATCTTTTGAGCGTCGTAAGAGAAGCTGAAGTTTTTGACTCTGATGGCTGGAATTAGTTTACTCATATTCCCAAAACGTGTGAAACAAAACTTGATTAAGTAAAACAGTACAAATCAGCAATGCTGTTTCACTATGTTACTGCCAAAATGAGATATTCATAGAAATTACGTAGCTATACAGTAGTCATACAGCAAATAAAGTGCTATTAGATATTTGTATCAAGACTGTGTTCCAAAATTGATCTTTTACAGACTTTTTATACCCATCTTTTGCACCTTGACTGATATAGCATCCTTTCTTATGAAAAAGGATTAGGTCTAGTTCGATATCAAAATACGAATATCATACAGCAGATTTCAATTTGGTGAGGTACAGAAGCTAAGTCTGTTACCCAGATATAAAGCGTGTTTTACTCTTGTTAGCGCAGCGGGGCGTAGCCCATTCTGAATTTTGCTGTATATTGCAATACCGTTAAGTTAAGAAAATTGTAGGTTGGGTAGAACGAAGTGAAACCCAACAAAGTCAAAGAAGTGTTGGGTTTCGTTCCTCAAGCTAACCTACGTAGAAGTTGAGTTTTAGGCTTAACTGAACTGTATTGCTGTATATTTCTCATAGATAGTGAGGAGTTATTTTTTTATAAAGATTAGTAAATTTTTTAAACTACATTTTATGAGTATCTTCTAGTGCAAGCTAGTTCGACAAAATCAATAATTCACGTTTGAAAGTATCTTAACCGAAACGCCCTGAAATGTAGTCGCGGGTGCGGGGGTCTAATGGGTTGTTAAAGATTTGCTCTGTAGCACCAAATTCAACCATTTGACCAATCCGACTTTCATCGGTGCTAAAGAAAGCCGTAAAATCAGATACACGAGCGGCTTGCTGCATATTATGAGTAACGATCGCAATTGTCAACTCAGACTGTAAACTATGGAGTAGTTCTTCAACTTTCATGGTGGCAATGGGGTCAAGAGCCGAACAAGGCTCATCCATCAGCAGAACTTTTGGCTTGACTGCTAAAGCACGGGCAATACATAATCTTTGTTGCTGACCACCAGAAAGCCCTAAAGCTGATTTATCCAGCTTATCTTTGACTTCATCCCAAAGAGCAGCACTGTGAAGTGCAGATTCAACAATTTCATCTAATTCTAATTTTGAATATCTGCCTGCTATTCTCATCCCGTAGGCAACATTTTCGTAAATGCTTATAGGAAAAGGATTTGGTTTTTGAAATACCATACCAATTTGGCGGCGTAAACGATTTATGTTGACACGACGAGCGTAAATATTCTGACCAAAGAATTCTACATTTCCTTCAACTTTGACAGGCCCTTCTAATTCGCTAATGCGATTAAGAATTTTGATGAAGGTAGATTTACCACAACCACTAGGGCCAATAATTGCCGTCACTTGGTTTTGGTAAATATCTATTGACACATTTTCAATTGCTTTGATTGTGCCATAGTAAAAGCTGATATTTTTAACTTTGATAGCTGGAATTAGGTTACTCATGCTTTCCCAAGGTGCGAAATAAAAATTTATCAAAACAGAATTCAGGAGTCAGGAGTCAGGAGTCAGGAGTCAGGAGTCAGGAGTCAGGATTCAGGATTCAGTATGAATTTTGTACGACTGACGGATAGTGAACACAAGCATCTTGATTCTGACTCCTGAATTCAGAATTCTGAATTCTTCTTCAATTTATTCTTCTCTGCCTAATAACTAAGCGAGAGAGAATACTTACACATAAAATTAAGCCGAGTAGAACTATAGAAGTAGTCCATACCAATTGACTTTTTTGGGGGTCGGGGTCGTTGTAGAGGTTGAAAATTAATACTGGTAAAGAAGCTGTTGGACTTAACAATCCTTCTGACCAATCTAGACTAAATAAAGCGGTAAAAATTAAGGGTGCTGTTTCACCAGCAGCACGAGCTACAGCTAATAAAATGCCTGTGGTAATTCCGGGGATTGCTGTAGTTACAACAATGCGAAAAGTAGTTTGGAAACGAGTTCCACCTAAAGCAGCAGAGGCGAGGCGTTGAGATGTGGGAATCAGTTTTAAGGATTCTTCTGTTGTCAGTATAATTACAGGTAGCATAATCACGGCTAAAGCAAAACCACCTGCGATCGCACTAAATCCTTTAGTTACCAAAACTATCACACCATAAGCAAACACGCCGACAACAATTGAAGGCACACCTGTCAAAATACTAGTAACAAAACGAACGATACTAGCAACTGGGTTAGTTTGGCCAAATTCTGCTAAGAAAATTCCTGTCATGATCCCTGTGGGAATGCTGAAAATAGCACCAATTACCACCATGATTATGGTTCCCAAGATGGCATTGCCAAAGCCATTATCAATAACTGCTTTGGCAAACATTTCTGATTTGAGTCCAGATATTCCCCGGAAGAAAATTTCCCATAAAATTGATAATAAAGGAATGAGTACTAGACCTGTAAGACCAAAGGCGATCGCATTCATTGCGTATGTAAATATTACTCGTTCTCTTGGCAGAGGACTGCATAATTCTGCCGCCAAAGATTCATCTGTTTCTGACTGAATGTAGCCACTCATAAGTTTGACAAAGTTTGATTGATAAACTTCTTGTTAACTGAGTTATTTGTAATAATTTCAAAGTGAGATAGTGTTATTTATTTTTACCGCCAACCCACTTCACCAATAGTACAGCGCCAATATTTACAGTTAGAGTCAACCCAAACAAAATTAATGCTAAATAGCTTAAAGCACCTATGTGCAAACCCGGTTCAGCTTCGGCAAATTCATTAGCTAATACAGAGGGAATTGTATAAGCTGGGTCGAGTAAAGATGCGCTGATTTGAGCAGAGTTACCAATCACCATAGTAACGGCCATTGTTTCACCCAAAGCCCGTCCTAAAGCAAGCATTGCTGCACTCACTATTCCAGAAAATCCAGATGGTAGCAAGACTCGAAAAATAGTTTCCCAACGAGTGCCACCCAAAGCCATAGATGCACTACGCAATTCTTTAGGGATAGCTATTAAGACATCACGACTAATTGCTGCCATTGTGGGCAAAATCATGATGGCGAGAATAATTCCAGCAGTCAACATATTAGTCCCAGAAGGATCTTCTGTATTAAACAGTGGTATCCATTTAAAAGTATTGGCTAACCACTTTTGCAGAGGTTCTAGAACTGGAATAAAGACAAAAATCGCCCATAAACCAATAATTACACTGGGAATTGCGGCAATTAATTCAACAACAAATGCTAGGGTGGTTCGCAGTGATGTAGGTAAAAAATTTTCACTAGTGACCAAGGCTACTGCAATTCCCACTGGGACAGCGAATAAAATAGCGATCGCACTACTTACCAAAGTTCCATAAATGTAGGGTAATGCACCAAAAATCTGATTACCTGTATCCCAATCTTGTCCCCACAAAAACCCGATTCCAAACTGCTTAATGGCTGGTAGAGCTTCGTGTAAAATTACCCAACTCATCAAAAAGAGTACTGCAACAGTAATCACGGCACAAAAGTATACTAGCTGTGTAAAACCTTGGTCAAACCAGAAATTTGTGCCGCTGGTAGTAGTTAGATTGAAATTTTCATCGCCTAGATTTGAATCATCTGATAAATTTGCCATTACAAATCAGTAAAATAGATTTTTTATGACTGGTAAAAAGAGTTATTAACTCAGTTTCTTAGGGGAGTAAAGTAGCAAAATAATCCCCCTAAACTTTAAAAAAGGGGGATATATTCAAAGCACCTTTCTCTTTTTAAGGGAATTGGGGAATCTCTTTTGCGTAATTTCTAAAAATTACAAATTAAGGCTTGACAGAGCTATTCACTGTCTGAAGCACTCGATTTGCTACATCTGATGGAATTTTGGTGTAGTTAAGGTCATCGTTATATTGTTGACCATCTTTCAATACCCAATTAATCCATTTCTTAATTGCATCAGCTTTCGCAGCATTAGCATACTGTTTGTAAACCATCATCCAAGTAAGACCGACAATGGGATAACCTTGTCCTGGATCTCCTATAAAAACGCGGTAGTTGTCTGGGAAAGTGACAGTTGATAAAGCTGCATTTGCAGATTCTAAAGAAGGAGCAACAAATTCTCCGTTCTTATTTTGTACCAATGCTGATTTCAGCTTATTTTGGACAGCGTAGCTATATTCAACATAACCAATAGAACCAGGAGTACGAGCTACTATAGCAGCTACGCCCGGATTCCCTTTACCTTTGAGGACATTTGGCAGATTCCATTTTGGAGCAGTGTTAGTTCCAACTCTGCCTTTAAAATAACCGCTGATGGCACTCAAGTGATTCGTAAAAATGAAAGTTGTACCACTACCATCGGCACGAACAGCAAATTTAATTGTTTGATTTGGTAGATTAGCACCTGGATTATCAGCTTTAATTTTCGCGTCATTCCATTTTGTAATTTGACCCGAATAAATTGCTGGTAATGTAGCGCGAGATAATTTGAGATCGTTAACACCTGGAAGATTGTAAACAACAGAAACAGCACCGCCTGCTGTAGGTACTAAGATTGCACCATTCTTGACTTTAGCAATTTCATCATCTTTCATTGCAGCATCACTACCACCAAAGTCAACGGTTCCAGCGATGACTTGACGAATACCACCACCACTACCAATTGCTTGGTAGTTAATTTTTAAGTCTGGATATTTCTTCTTCACTTCACGAGCATAGCGTTCGTAAAGCGGAGCCGGAAAAGTTGCTCCTGCACCATTTAGAGTTTCAGCTTGTGCGATCGCACCAAAAAATGGACTAAGTGCAACAGAAGTTGTCACCATTGAAGTAGCAACGACACGATTCAATATAGCGGTCGAAAAAATCATATTACCTCTGATTAAAGGAATATTTCCTTGGTGTTATTCCAGTCTTAAAACAAGGTACATTTTTTATATTTAAACTTTGTTTAACAAATGATGAATAAAAAATTAATGTCTGTTTAAATCTTAATTTTAAACATTTTTATCTTGTTGATATTGATTTGTTAAATCAGTTAAGTAAAAATATGTTGATGAAAATTTTAGGTTTAATTTAAATAATTAGAAGTGAGTCAATCATGTAATATCAAAATTATCACTTCAGTAGAAAAGAGATAAAAAAATAGATATAGGACTCATATTTGATGGGAGCATCCCAAATGTGCAAGTTATATCAAACTCAGGTTACAAATTGTCATTGCGAGCGCAACGTAGTGGAGTGAAGCAATCGCAAGATATGGGATTGCTTCTCTACGAGACGCTACGCGAACACTACGCTGTCGCTTCGTTCGCAATGACAAACATGTTCTTGCAAAATTGGGATGCTCCCTATTTGATTTCTGAAAAACCAAATTGGCTAGAAGCTGGTCATACAAAGGTTTATTTCTCGGTATACTTAATAATATTCAAGTACGATTTCTATAGAAAGCATGGCCTCTTGTTTATCAGATAATTCGGTAATGATGCGTTTTGTCATATTTCAGTGCAAGAGTTGAATTAAGTAAACAGAATATCTTCTGTTACTCTTTGGCTAAAACATTAATGCTAAACTAATCCGATTAATATTTATTACATAATCACCTTTAACCACCCAAAAATATCACCTACCGTCAACTGTAACCCCTGACAAAATTCTGGCACTGGTAAAACAGACTCAATTTCCTCAAAAGGTAAAGGTTGTTGTCCCGCAGGATAAGCAGCAATGAAGCGCTCATCAGGGTCAATTAACCAACCCATTTGAGTTCCGTGATTGAGAGCGTGTAAGATTTTTTTTGTAACTTTTGTATGGCTTTGTTCGGGGGAGAGAATTTCGATTATCCAGTCGGGTGCTAGAATAAATGTATTGGCAATATCACCATTTTCGTCTATAGGAAGCCTTGCCCAAGAGAATACAGCGACATCGGGAACTATAGAACGTCCTGCAAAAGTGCAACGTAATTCTGGAAAAGCCCAACCCATTTTTTGGACTTTGATAACAGAATTGATTGTGGGACAGAGTTCTCCTTGAATAGTGCTATGTTTTCCTTGAGGCATAGGTTTTGGAATAATTTGACCGTCAATGTATTCACAATAAGGTTTAGTTTCTGGTAGTGTGAGAAACTCTTCTAGGGTCAATATTTTATTTGATGTTTTTACCATGATTATCCTAACTTCAATTTATGATGATTTATTTACATAGTTAGTATTTACCTATATTCTAAAATACTTTTTAAATTTGCCAATCAGCCGCCATCTAAATTATTTCCTGTTTGCTTGCGGTTACAATACAGCACTAAAAGTATAAATAATCCTATCCCTGCCAGATATTTAATTACATCAGGTACATTAGGATTAGGAGAGAAAAAGCCTTCGATCGCACCAGCAATAATCAACATTGGTACAATCCCAAATACTAGCTGCACCGCCTGATAACCATAGAATTTCAGTGCATCCCCACGGCGATATTTACCAGGAAATAAAATTGCTCTTGCTAATAAAAATCCTGCGCCTCCAGCAAAAAAGATTGCCGGTAATTCTAAAGAACCATGCGGAAACACAAAGGCCCAAAAAGGATAAGCCAGATTATTTTGACCGACTAAAGTACTAACAGCGCCAATTAATAAACCATTAAATACCATCAAATAGGCTGTGTATGCTCCAGCCGTCATACCACCAGCAACAGCCCCAAAAGACACCGACAAATTATTGATTGCGATACCGCTGGATGCCAGAGGTTCAACGCCGACAATTGAACCCATCCATAATTTATGCTCATCTCGCACTTTGGTAATCAAGCTTTCAGGTACAATCAAAGGCATAAAGCTGGGGTTTTGCCAGGAATACCACCAAGCCACTAGTGCGCCTAATAGAAACAGCGCCGTTGCCGCAGCAATATATACAAATGATTTCTGGACTACGGATGGTAATCCCCAACGATAAAATTCTAGGATTGCCTGCCATTCCTGTCGCCGCGAACCTTGGTAAATCTGCGTATAGGCACGAGTTGTTAAAGATTGTAAACTTTGGATCAAAGTATTGCCGATTTGCTGAGTGCGGGCACGTGCTAAATCTGCTGCCACTGAACGATACAAACTCGCTAACTCTCTAATTTCTGCTGCCCGTAAGGACTTTAACCCTTTTTTTTCTATCTGCCTTAATAGGGCATCTAAACGCTGCCAATTAGGTTCTCGTCGCGCAATCCAACGTTGAATATTCATGAATTTTGGGAACACTGAGTTTAACTTAGCTTAAGATAGCCTCAAATTCATCTCCGTAATTTCAAGGGAAATTTAGTATTATGTCTGAAAACTTTGGATCTTCCGGCCAGATACAACCACTGAGTATCGGTAACGTTGTCAGTGCTGCGGTACAGTTGTATCGTTCTCATTTGAAGACTTATCTTAACCTAGCTGCGATCGCACACTTGTGGGTTTTAGTTCCTGTGTATGGTTGGGCAAAATATGCAGCCATTTCTGGACTAATTTCACGCTTGGCTTTTGGAGAATTGATTTACCAGCCTGAAAGTGTTCAAACTGCCCGCAGCCATGTTAATCCACGTCTTTGGTCTTTTTTAAGAGTTGCTTTCCAAGTAGGTATATCTTTACTGGTAATTTATATTGGATTAGCGATCGTGGGCGGTGTAGTAGCTAGCTTGATCGGAATAGCATTAAGAGGAATATTAGGTAGTTCAGGCATTATAGTCATAACCACATTGGCAATAATTGTGACAGCAGGCATTATATTGTTGGGAATAACCTGGTTCTACTCTCGTTGGATAGTAGCTGAAGTGCCTTTAGCAGTTGAGGAAAATATCAATGGTGGCGAAAGTGTTGCCAGAAGTTGGGATCTAACTAAAGCCTCAGTATTTCGCATTCAAGGCATTGTTTTAGTTGCTTTTATCGTTACATTGCCGTTGGTGTTTGTATTAAACTATATACCTAGCTTATTCCTACTCAAACTTGAGCCTGGTACTGCTATCTACTCGATTGTGTATATTATTTCTGTGATTGGAAGCTTGATCGGTGGAGTTTTAGTCATGCCATTCTGGCAAGCACTAAAAGCTGTTTTATACTTGGACTTGCGTAGTCGGCGTGAAGGTCTAGGTTTACAATTACGAGAACCTCCTTCGCAAGATTTTCGTTAATTCCACACCTTAATCCAACTCTATTAATTTTGAATTAGTTAAAATATGCGCTTTTTTAATCGCATCACATTCCAGACTCCAGAAAGCGTAGAGTTGGAATTCACTCTAGCGGGAATCGGTAATCGAGCTTTGGCACTCCTGATTGACTATACAGTGTTGGGTGTAACTTTGCTTCTGTTTGTCCTTACTTGGAGTGTCTTCTCGACACAGCTGTTAAATTTCGTTGAATACTTTTTTACAAAATTACCAAGTTTAGATATTTGGTTGTTAGCAATTTTCTTCATTATCGCCTTTGCAATTTATATTGGCTATTTTGTATTTTTTGAAACCTTATGGTTTGGACAAACACCTGGTAAACGCTTTGCTAAAATTCGTGTAGTTCGAGATGATGGTAGACTGATCGGGTTACAACAAGCAACGCTACGTGCTTTATTGCGGCCCTTTGATGAAACTTTATTTATTGGCGCTTTTTTAATTATGCTGGGTAGCCGCGAAAAGCGCTTAGGTGATTTGGCTGCTGGCACAATTGTCATTCAAGCCCAAGCACCCACTGCATCTACCAGATTGACAATTTCAGAACAGGCAAAAGGACTTCATCAACAGTTAGTACAGATTGCTGATTTATCGCAATTGATGCCAGATGATTTTGCTGTGATTCGTGAGTATTTGCAGCGACGTGGTGCCATGTCGTTAAAGGCAAGAGCCTCACTATCTCTAAAGCTAGCCGAGCAAGTTAAAGCTATTATTAATTTAGAAAAATTGCCAGAAGCGGTTACGCCTGATGTATTTTTAGAAGCAATTTACCTCGGTTATCAACAACCGAAATTTTAAACGATAAAAAACTATAGCAATCTTGAATAGTTCAGGAAAAATAAGATCCCCGACTTCTTAAAGAAGTCGGGGATCTGCCGATTTCAATTGTCACAAATCAAATAGGATTGCTATATGACTCCTGAACGCTGGATTCTGAGGTTTATTGTTCAGATTAATGCTTGTCTGAGATCAAAAATCTAAAATCGGCCAGTCTGGTTCACGATAATAGCGTGTCATGTTGTCAAACTTTCGTAATTCAACACGATCGATCAAAAATTCTGGCAAATTCAACAGCCATTCTTCATTCAATTGAGAAAGCATGGTGCTGAAGCTTATGCGGTCTAGGTCAGACGGAACCTCCCCAAAATAGGCTAATGTAACATGGGCTGTAAAATGATAATGCTGCTCAATACCCAAGGCAATTAACTTGGGATTTTGATAAACTGTTCGGCGAAATTGAATAATTTCCTCGTAGCAGCGTTGATCTTGGGGGACTAAACAAACGGCTACAGCTCTTGGCATCAGTATCAGCCCCAGCATTTGCCATTTAATTGGATGACTCCTGTTTGTCATCAATTGTTGATATTTTTGAAATATTTCAGCTAAACAAGAATGTAACTCCTCGTCAAATTTAGGATTTTTTTCGTAGGTGTCAAGGTAAGCATTGTCCCAAATTAAATCCGCTAAAGTCAGATGGAAGCTAGCAGGAGGTACAGGTACAATCAAATTACGGTTTACAGGCAACTGCAAAAGTTCCTGTTGGTAAGTCTGTAATTTGGCATAGAAAGCAGAATTTTGTGATTCTTCTTCTGCCGGCGGGGTAATTAGCGTATAGCCAGGAAAGGATGCCGCTTGTCTCAACCCAGAATGTGGCTGAAACTTAGAAGATTCCTGAATATGCTGGGCTTGGGATCTGTAGGCTTCTGGCAGCGTCAGTCTTGCTAACCGATTTAAGTAAGTTTGATAGTTGTCGTCCAATCTTCATAGCCTCACGCTCTCACTTGATAGATTTTAGGGAAAATTACCTTGATTAAGAGAATGATTTCAAAAGTATTTAATTTTTGGGAGTGGGAAGTGGGGAGATGAGGGAGATAGGGGGACAAGGGGACAAGGGGGTAAACAAAACTCCTAACTCCTAACTCCTAACTCAGCACGGGCTAAACCCTAGCTATCCGCTAACAGCACTCCTAATGGCCCATGTACTAAGAGGTTTATCTATGCCAATCTATGTTTACTGGGGTGAGGATGATTTTGCGATGGAAAAGGCGATCGCACTTTTGCGCGATCGCGTCCTCGATCCCCAATGGACAAGTTTTAATTACACTGCATTCCCGCCAGATCAAGCTGATGCTGCTATCCAGGGGTTAAATCAGGTGATGACGCCTACTTTTGGCGCTGGTGGGCGCTTGGTATGGCTGATAAACACTACTCTGTGTCAGCACTGTCCAGAGAATGTGTTGGCAGAATTGGGGCGATCGCTACCTGTGATTCCCGAAAACTCATTTTTATTGCTCACCAGCCGCAATAAGCCAGATGAACGCCTCAAATCCACGAAATTGTTAAAACAGTTTGCGACTGAATTCCGAGAATTTCCCCTCATCCCCCCTTGGAAAACAGAATTACTGGTGCAATCTGTTAATCAAGCAGCCCAGACAGTGGGCGTGAAACTGACTGCCAATACTTCCCATCTGTTGGCAGAATCTGTAGGCAATGATACACGGCTTCTTTACAATGAGTTAGAGAAATTACGGCTATATGTCCAAGATAGCAATAAGCCTTTAGACACAGATACTGTTACGAAGTTAGTAAGAAATACTACTCAAAATAGCTTACAATTAGCAGCAGCAATCAGAACAGGAGATACAGCAAAAGCTTTGACAACACTGGCAGATTTGAGCAATGCTTCCGAGCCGGGATTACGGATAGTTGCGACGCTGATTGGACAATTTCGCACCTGGCTGTGGGTCAAGATTATGATAGAAGGTGGGGAACGGAATCAACAAGCGATCGCTAAAGCTGCTGATATCGGTAATCCCAAACGGATTTACTTCTTACAACAAGAAATCAGACTGCTTTCGGTGCAACAGTTAATCTCTTGCTTACCCCTACTCCTGGAATTAGAGGTTAGCCTTAAGCAAGGAGCATCAGAAATGTCAACACTCCAGACAAAAGTCATCGAACTTTGTCAAGTATGCCGAGGAAATTGACAGTCAAATATAAAAGCTTTATGTATTTAGCAGTTCCTGGAACTTCCAACTCTGAAAATAATTCAAAGTTCTTATAATATCCCTGATGTAGTTTCGTGTCACACACTATATGAAAAAAATTTCTGATTTATTTTCTCGAACTGGCCGAAAGCGAACCCTTTCGCGATCGCTATTTTTCGGCGCGATCGCTTCTTTGAGTGTGATTTCTAACGCTTTTTCATTGAGTTCTAAAGCTGACGCTCAAACTCCAGCACCAATAGTTAACAATACTGAAATTGACAGTTATGCTCAAGCCGTGCTAGCAATGGAGCCAGCCCGTCAAAATGCTTTTGAAGAAATTAAAAAACTTATTGGCAATGGAGAAATCCCCCAGATTGTTTGCAACGATTCTAATAGCATAAATGGTCTTCCAAAGAAGGCTCAAGATATCGCAGTGAACTACTGTAACCACGCTCAAAAAATTGTCGAAGATAATGGTTTGAAATTTGAACAGTTCAACAAAATTACCATAGAACTACAAAATAATACTATCTTAAAAAAGCAGGTTTACAATACGCTATTACGCCTGCAACAACCTCCTGAGTCTCGATAAGTAGAAGGGCTACTTAAATCCCAGCACGTAGTAAGTAAGTGGTTAACTACTATGGGAATCATACTAATTATTCCGACATTATCGCAGTCCTATTTGATTCATGAAAAATATAGATAAGGCAACGAACCGCTTTCTCTAGGAGACACTATGTTAATGCGTAGTGTCTCCTAGAGAAGGACGGAAAGGGAAGAAAGAGATATATAATTTTCACAAATGATTTAGGACTGCTAAACCTCATCTATGTTGAAACCTAGAGTTTTTAAAAGATATATTTATGTAGGTTGGGTGGAGTGAAACGCAACCCAACATTACCACCTGATTTTATGTTGGGTTACGCTATCGCTGCACCCGACCTACAAAACTACGGTTCTCAAGGTAGATGAGGTTTAGATATAAAAAATTTTGAGATTAGAAAAAAGCTCTTGAGACACAGGGGAGAATTTAATTCATATTCCCCAATGCCCCATTTCTAACTCCGTCCTAATACTGTTCGGTTAAGGCAAGAGACGCGATGAATCGCCGTCTCTACAATAAATCGGTCTTTCGTAGTGGCATCATCTGTCAACGTTGCGGCTGGAATTCCCTCTTGTTCTCGCATCGACTAAACAGAGGGGGGTGAGGGCAGAGGGGCAAAAGAGCCGAGGTGGGCATTCTTCAGAAGTGGTAGTTTGACGGTAAACGTCGCTCCTTGTTCTTTGCCTGGGCTATCTACGTGTACAGTACCACCATGTAATTCTACTAAATGACGGACGATCGCTAATCCTAGTCCTAATCCACCATAGATTCTAGTATTAGAACTATCAGCTTGACGAAAGCGATCGAAAACGTAAGGAAGAAAATTAGGGCTGATACCAATGCCTGTATCAATCACCTGAATTTGGGCATATTTATCCGTTGTCTGTGGTTTTTCTTGTCCACTAACCACTGACAATTGCAACTCTACACTTCCACCAACGGGTGTAAATTTGATGGCATTGGATAGCAGATTCCAGATGATTTGTTGCAAGCGCTCGAAATCCCCGGAAACTAAATATTGAGAATTTTCACCCGGCTTGCTGTTTTCTGAATGTTGATTGGTTTGGGATTGTGCTGCTGGAAATTCGAGATTTTCGTGATTAACTCCTAATTCCCAATCTGAATTTCGCGTTTCTTTTGAGGGAATCAGGGAAAATCTCAAATCGATTTCCTTGGATTGGGCGGCTAAACTAACAGTCTTGATGGCTGACTCAATTATGGGAACCAAATTACAAGTACGCACATCGAGGTGTAACTTGCCTCTAACCATCCGCGATATATCCAGCAGGTCTTCAATTAGCTGGGTTTGCGCTTTGGCGTTGCGCTCAATTGTCTCCGTTGCTCTAGCCATTTGGGCCTCACTGAGCTTGCTTCGTTGCAGTAATTGTGCCCAGCCAAGGATGGCATTGAGGGGCGATCGCAATTCATGGGATAATATCCCTAGAAACTCATCCTTCATCCGGTTGGCTTCTTGCAACTGCTCAGTTTGTTGTTGCAAAGAAGCAATTAAACTAGCCCGTTCCATTGCGATCGCTATTTGGTCACACACTGCTTGCATCATCCCTTTTTGATTGTCGGTGAAGCTCAACAGAGTGCGGCTGCCAAAAGATAGAGTACCCAATAGCCGTCCTTGGGCGATCAATGGATATGCATAATAAGCAGTAATATCTAAAGAACGAATCAATTCTGTTTTCGGGTCAATTGATTGCTGCACATTCTCTAGAACGGTTGCACAACGTTCCTGGGCTACACTCCCACAAACTGTTTCACCAAATCCCAAAGACTGAATTTGGTTTGCCAGTTCTGGGGAAATGCCGCTGTAAGACTCTAGCCGCATTAGCTGAGAGTTATCCACAACCAAATAGTTAAAATAAACTTCTATTCCAATTTGATCTCTTAGTTTTTGGTAGACGCTATCGATTAGTACTGCTGGTTGCTGACTCGATAATAAATCGTTGGCTGTGTCAAATAGTAGCTTGAGCCTTTTGTAACTTAACGAGAGAGCTTTTTGTGCCTTCTTGAGGTTGCTGATTTCTTGGAACACCAAAATACAGGTAGCCGGATGACCGTGCATTGCTGGCAAGGTATCAGCAAATACTAGTAGAGAGCGCACACCAGCGGGAGTATGCCAGTCTACCTCCAATCCATTCAGGCGTTCGCCACGGGCAACTCGCACACCTGGCATTTGCTCATTGGGGATGCGATCGCCAGCGGCATCCGTGTAGTGGTAAACTGTATGATACTCTGCGGCTGGTACACCTTTAGGAAATTCGCCCCCAGCTAATTCGTCAGCAGAGCGATTGGCAAAAGTTACCCGCGCCGTTCCTGGTTCGATAAACAGCAACGGTCTTGGCATCAGATTTAACACATCCTCTAGCCATTTTTGCTGATTTAAAAGTACTTCCTCTGCCTGTTTGCGCTCCGTAATATCTAAAAATGCACCAACGCTTCCTCTAGTTTTCCCCTCTTCGTCAAACAGGGGTGCAACATAGTGCAACAGCTTGACGATTTTGCCATTTTCATGGACGACATCAAGTTCAGAATTCAGAACTTCGACACCATGAGCAGCAGAGTACTGCATTGGGAGTTCTTCTGTTGACAGTTCCCTTCCCTCGCGGTGTATCTTAAAGCTGTTTGGTCTTTCGTCCAAGGGAGTATTGAGGGAGGCATTTGCATCTGAGGATATCCCCAACTGCTTGGCAAAAGAAGGGTTGACCTTGATATTTTGGCATTTTGGATCTTCGACAATGCCAATTCCAATAGGAATTACCTCTAACAAAGTTTGTAATTCAGTAATGCGGCGCTGTAGATCCCTGTTTAGTTGTAATATTTGTTCCTGGGTCTGCTTTTGCTGGCTGATGTCGCGAGTCACCGTCGCTAAGGCAATTGGCTGACCTGTCTTGTTATCTGTAACAGTGAAGATGTTGTAATCAACTGGTATCGGTTGACCTGTTTGCAGATGCCGGAAGCAGAATTCTCCCTGCCAGCACCCTTCTGATAGCACAGTCGGCAGTATATATTTTTGGAAATAGGCTTTGTCTTTGGGCATGAAGTAATCTAATACTGCTTTTTGCCTGACTTCATCAAGGTTAGCAAGACCTACCAGCTTTTGACCTGCATCATTTATGTAGAGTAATTGACCTTCAAGGGTGGCGATGCCGATAAAATCAGAGCTATTTTCTACTACCGACACTAATTTTTGTTGCTCTGCCTCTGCTTGCTTGCGTTCGCTTAAGTCGAGGATAAACGCCACTGACTCTTCCCGATTTTCTCCTAGCAGCACGTAACCAACTAAAACCGGGATGCGGCTACCATCTTTGCGGATATATTCTTTCTCGTAGGGCGTACAAGTAGCGTTGGTATTTCTTTGGGCTTCGGCAACACCTCGCTCATCCAAGTATAGATACTCTGGTGGTGTGATATTGCTCCAACTTAACTTACCTGCTAACAAATCCTCCCGCGTGTAACCAATCATCCTCAGAAATTCGTCGTTTGCCTGCTGGATACCGCCATACACATCGCCAAACAAAATGCCGATGACGTTAGAATCTACAAAACTCCCTAATTTAGCTTCGTAAGTTCTCAGTGCTTCTTGGGCAAGGTCGCGTTGATAGCTGAGGCGTTCAATAACCCTGGCACTTTGCCAAATCAAAATAGTAAAAATTACAATCACAACGATCGCAAACACCGATACTGCAAATGCCGGATCGTATTGTCCTGCTCGTTGCCCTTCAACAATTACCCACCCTAATATAAAAGGTACTGCGATCGCGGCAACTAGTAAACGACGTGCAAGTAAGCCGCCGTCACTATCACTTGTAACTACCCTCATTAAGCCATGTTCTGCTCGCGTCCACAGAATACCTATACTTAGCAAGAGGAACAACATCGCTGTATGTAACGCCATTGATGTTGTATAAGGGGCGAGTCCGTAAAGAACTTCCACTTGGTAGGCATAGCCCATCAGCGCCTGAAAGGAAATTAAAGTAGCAATCAGAGCAATAATTTGGGCATACCAATAATTGCGATGGGTTTTTGGATGAATCTGAATCTGTAGGGCGATACTGACCAGGATAAAGTTCAGTGCTGTGTTCGCTCCCATTTGCCCCGGATGCGATGTCGCTATACTAGTTGGCGAATCACGAAATACCAGTTCGTCAATGCCAAGATTCCAGCCAAACAGATATTGACAGAGAGTAAGCGCCGCAATTGTGGTGACAGCTATTGCACAGAACTGAGAGATTAAAAGAGTGAGTACGGGCAAGGAGGCTGTAGAACTCTGCGGGTAATTTTGAATTGTTCTTTCCCCTCTGCCCCCCTGCTCCCCTGCTCCCCTGCTCCCCTGCTCCCCTGCTCCCCCGCTCCCCTGCTCTCCTTTTAAAAATAGCCACAGCGACACCCCACACAACACAAAACATAACGCCGTGTTGACTTTCATCGTGGCAGGACTACCAGGGAAGCCGCGCTTCAGAACTTCAATACCAAGACACCAGCCAACTAATACCAAACTACCAACAAAAACAGCGATCGCACTTGCGACTCTTGCCACAAGTGCATTTGTAGAAATTTTAAATCTATCTTGCAGTCGCAAGCGGTTAACCTTTAACATTGAGTGTTCTCTAACCGCATCTATCTAGCGTAGTAAACTTACGTATTTCTCACGAGCTAATCATTGATGTTATTTGTATTTTAGGCTACAGCTTGACTTGTTTTTCATCTACCTCTATGCATATTTTTCCTTGCATAATGAAATAATGGTGGCTCAAAAAACCACCTTTGCGAGTATTTCAGAATTGCAGGCTATGTAGCTTACCATCATCTTGAAAACGTTGCTCTCCAACACCAACAAGTTCTACAATCACTTCTCGCGTTGGAGGTGTCCACTCTCCAACTCTTGCTGCAATTTCCACTACTGTTTGCTTTGCCTGAGTAAATACACGGATATTTGTTATTGAGTAGTTATTATCTTGATACTTGCTTGTCTGTCCATCATCTTCAAATAACTGATATTCGTTGTTACCAGGCCAAACTCGTAACCGAATCTGGTCGAGTGGGGCTTCATCAACGTATTGCCTGACAGGTTGCATAGGAACGATCGCACCGCTACGAACATACAATGGCATTGTTTCTAGTGGTGCATGAGCAAGAATGTGAATTGGGCCTTCATAGCGATCGCCACTCCACCAATCATACCAAGTGCCAGCGGGTAAGTAGACAGCTCGATGCTCAACTCCAGGGCGGTAAATTGGTGCAGCCATCAGCGATGCACCGAGCAATACTTGATCGTAAAGGCTATAGGTTTTCGGATCGTTAGGGAAGTGGTACAATAATGGTCTTAAAATTGGCGCGCCCGTTGTTGCCGCTTCCCAGAAAAGACTATAAATATAGGGAAGTAATTGGTAACGTAGATTAATGTATTCTCGACAAATATTTTCAACGCGATCGCCAAATACCCAAGGTTCATGACGAGCAGTAGACATTGCCGAGTGACCGCGCATCAGTGGGTAAAGCATTCCTACCTGCATCCACCGAGCAAATAATTCAGCTGTCGCGTTACCAGCAAACCCGCCAATATCGCAACCCACAAACCCCACACCCGAAAGTCCCATGTTACAAAGCATCGGCAGAGACATTTCTAAATGCTCCCACAACGATTGGTTATCCCCCATCCACACAGAAGACCAGCGTTGCACACCAGCATAACCCGATCGCGTTAACACAAATGATCGCTCTGAACTTCGATGCCTTTCCAACCCTTCATAGCAAGCTTTAGCCATCATCAACCCATACAAGTTATGCACCTCTATATGAGTAGACGTAGGTAAATTCTCCCCCTGCCCCCCTGCCCCCCTGCTCCCCTGCCCCTCTGCTCCTCTGCCCCCCTGCTCCCCTGCCCCTCTGCTCCCCTGCCCCCCTGCCCCCCTGCCCCCCTGCGGTGCATCTAACGGAAACCAAATCTTTTCACCATCATCGCCGAAAGGGCGATCGTTTATGGCAGGTTCATTCATATCATTCCAAATTCCTGCCACACCAATATCAGTTAGGCTTTTGTGTAAATCAGCCCACCAGTTGCTCACATCAGGACGTAAAAAGTCAGGAAAAACAGCTTTCTCAGGCCAAACATAGCCGTGAAACAACGTACCATCAGCTTTACGCACAAAATAGTCGTTTTCTATTCCTTGGTCAAAAACATCATAATTACCTTCTGGTTCATACTTCACACCAGGATCGATAATTGTGACTGTTTTGAAACCATCCTTTGCTAAATCACTAATAAGTTTTGCCGCATTGGGAAAGCGTTGAGGACTCCAAGTAAACACTCGATAGCCCCGCATATAGTCAATATCCAAGTGAATAACATCGCAAGGAATGCGGCGCTGACGAAATTCCTGTGCTAGTTCCCGCACAACAGTTTCTGATTCGTAACTCCAACGGCATTGATGATAACCCAGCGCCCATTTCGGCGGTAATGGCATTCTCCCAGTTAGCTGAGTGTAAGTCTCCAGGATTTGGGCAGGTTCGGGGCCGTAGATAATGTAATAATCCAATTCACCGCCACGAGTTTCCATCTTCCAAATACCTGGTTGTTCAGCACCGATATCGAACTGACTCCAAAAAGTGGTGTTGAAAAAGATGCCATAGCCTACCTGCGGACGCAAAGCCATAAAAAAGGGAATTGCCTGGTACATTTCATCAGTGAGTGAATCATAATCTAGAGCATCCGTTGTCCAGTTGGTTTTCACCTCGCTGAGTTTATCCAGAAAGCCTGTGCGTTCACCAAAGCCATAGAAATGTTCATCGGCTGCAATTTCCTTCCACCCGGCAACTGCCCCCATCCGCCAACCTATCCCCATCTCTGCATCTTGAGCAAAGGGACGATTAGCTTTGTCAAAACAGGCGATGCGACATTTTTCCCGCTGAACGCACACACGAATCTGTGCTGTTTCAATTTCGATTGTTGCTTCAGTTTCCCGCACTGCAAAAGGTGTTATTGCCCATTCTGCATCATCCAACGTCACTGCCCAAGAGCGACGAGGCATAAATTCCCCAGTTGGTGCGAAACGCACGCGGATTAAATTCGGAGTAAGTATGCTGATGGTCAGGCGTGAGTCGCCACAGTCAAAATTAACAATATTATTTTCCCAGCTTACAGCTTTTACATTGCTAACAGTTGTCCAAGCTTGGTTTGTGGTGGGTAGTTTTCCAAAATATTGCGGCATATCAGTTATTTAGCAGGTAAACACTTGTCCGCATTCATGATTACAGAGATACTCAGCCTCAAACTCTTTCTTTCGCTAGAAGTTAGTGAAAGATGAGCAGATATTTTTTACCAAAATTGTTTTTATAATGTGCAAACTTGTGCATTGGTCTTTCAATACGCGATAAATATCAAAGTTAAAATTGCATAATTTAAACGAATTTTCTGGAATAAGCTAATGTAGTAATGGAGATTATTTACTGTAGTACACAAGGAGGACGAACTATGACTGAGTTGCTAGCAGTCCGGGTTACTTTGACCATCCCAACTCAAAGAACACAAGGCGCAGAGATTCTGTTCAGTCCTCTTTCCTACAGGAATGAAAACTAGAATTCACAGACATTCTGGTGCGGGGAGTTCTCCTGCATAGAAGTGTCTTCCTCTGTGGAACCTTGTGCAAAACAAGTAGCACACATCGAGGAAACATCAATGAATTTGGATTATTTAGGCTGGAGTGACTTTTTTGCTCGCAGCTTTGAACCCTATCGCTCACAAGGATTTAGCGTTGGTAGGGTTGCCATTGAATACAGAAATACTTACACCCTCTATAGCGAACAAGGGGAACTTTCAGCAGAAGTTTCAGGTAAATTGCGGCATCGTGCTTCTCAACCACAAGAGTTTCCCGCCGTTGGAGATTGGGTTGTGATTAGTGTCAGAGAATCTGAAGGACGAGCCACTATCAACGAGATTTTACCCAGGAAAAGCAAATTTTCTCGCAAGACGGTGGGTAGTAAAACAGAAGAACAAATTGTTGCAGCGAATATTGATACAGTCTTCTTAGTCTCAGGATTGGATGGCGATTTTAACCCAAGAAGAGTTGAGCGTTATCTGATTCTGGCTTGGGAAAGTGGTGCAAATCCGGTAATTGTGTTAAACAAAGCAGATTTGTGCAATTCTCTAGAAAAGTATTTAACCCAAGTAGAAGCAGTTGCTTTGGGTGTACCAATTGCAGTTTTAAGTGCCACCAATCATCAAGGATTGGATGCCTTAAAACCTTACTTGCAACCAGGACAGACAGTTGCTTTGTTGGGGTCTTCTGGTGTTGGTAAATCCACCATCACCAACCAACTGCAAGGTACATCTGTCCAAGTTGTGCAACCAGTACGGCAAGGTGATGACCGAGGTAGACACACGACAACTCATCGTGAATTGATTTTGCTATCTACTGGCGGATTAATTATTGATACCCCAGGAATGCGGGAAATCCAAATTTGGGCAGGTGATGAAGGTTTGCAAGAAACTTTTGCAGACATCGAAACCTTGGCGCAAGAATGCCATTTCCGCAATTGTCAGCACAATAACGAACCGGGTTGTGTCGTGCAGCAGGCTTTGGCTGAGGGAGAACTTGATTATTCTAGATTTATTAGCTACCAAAAGTTGCAAAAAGAACTCGACCACCTGACCCGCAAACAAGACCAGAGAGCGCAATTAGCTGAGAAAGAAAGATGGAAGAAGATTCATAAATCCATACGAAATCATCACAAGCGCTAGTTGCACAGGTGTCAGTACCGAATGGCACTAAGAAAAGATACAGCCCTTGCCCCAACTTCCAGCCTGGAGGCTGGGAAACTATTCTCGGAGGCTCCGCCTCCATAGCTTGACAAGAGGCAGAGCCTCTCAAAACTCATTCCCAGCCTCCAGGCTGGGAATGAGGATACAATAAGTCTTTGGGCTTTTTTTAGTGCCATTCGTGTCAATACCATTTGCACAAATTTTGATAGTTTTTTCTGGCTAATTTTTGTCTAAACTCCAATCTCCAATTAATAAGCTAAGGAATGCAACTATAGAACAATACGGTTCAGGTAAGGGCTACTGGCAACAATTTTGGGTTTTCGAGACGCGATAAATCGCCGTCTCTACAAGTGTTTTGTTGCTCATTCTGAACTGTATTGAACTATAGAACACATTTTTTACCGCTCAACGACCGGTCATTTGCTCCAGTTTTTCGGGGTATCTAGCCCCTTGCACCGCGATCTTAGAGGCGGCATCATTGATGTCACGCAGATCGTCGGGCGTGAGTTCGATTGAGACTGCCCCGATGTTTTCGTCTAAGCGATGCAGCTTTGTGGTGCCTGGAATCGGCACAATCCAAGGCTTCTGGGCTAGCAGCCAAGCGATCGCAATCTGAGCAGGTGTCGCCTGCTTCTGTTCTGCAATGCTGCCGAGCAGATTAATCAGAGCTTGATTCACCTTGAGAGCCTCCGGTGTGAAGCGAGGCAGGGTGCTGCGAAAATCGGAACTGTCGAAGGTTGTGCTTTCGTCCATCTTGCCAGTGAGAAAACCCTTACCCAGAGGGCTGTAAGGGACAAAGCCGATTCCGAGTTCCTCAAGGGTCGGTATCACTTCCTTTTCAGGAGTCCTTGTCCACAGCGAGTATTCGCTCTGGAGAGCAGTGACCGACTGAACCGCGTGGGCGCGACGGATCGTTTGCACTCCTGCTTCCGAGAGTCCAAAGTGCTTAACCTTACCTTCCTGAATCAGTTCCTTCACCGCTCCTGCTACGTCTTCGATCGGCACATTCGGGTCAACTCGGTGCTGATAGAGTAGGTCGATTGTCTCAACCTTAAGCCGCTTGAGCGAACCCTCCACGGACTGCTTGATATGCTCCGGTCGGCTATTCAGTCCGGGCGCACCCTTCATCCCTCGGGGATCGGAATTAGGACTAATGTCGAATCCGAATTTGGTGGCAATGACCAGTTGCCCACGGAAGGGAGCGAGGGCTTCGCCTACAAGCTCTTCGTTCAAGAACGGCCCGTAGACCTCGGCGGTGTCAAAGAATGTCACGCCGCGATCGACGGCAGCCCCCAGAAGGGCGGTCATCTCCTGTATGTCTTTGGGCGGGCCATAAGAAAAGCTCATGCCCATACAGCCCAGCCCAATAGCCGAGACTTCCAGATTGCTGTTTCCAAGTTTGCGCTTTTGCATTTTTTGAACTCCTGTCTTTGATTTAAAGGTTGAACTGTCTTACTCTACGATCGGGTCTGGTATTGTTCGTCACTGACCTTTTCCATTTAGTCCATAGTCTTGCCGTCGATCTGTTGCTGAATGGCGATGTGCATCATGTCCGTGGATTTAATGATGATGCTTCTTGTGCGATCGCTAGAACGAACCGTCTGTTGATTTCGATAGCTCTTCATGGGCGCGCGTCGCCTGCAACCGTTCCTCGACAGCCGGCGCGATCGCCGCAAGGGCGTCACTTCCGGCAACGAACAGCTTCGGCGGATTCTCCATTCCGGCGATTTTAACCAGAGCATCGCCCAACTTTGCTGGGTCACCCTGCTGCGTGCCGTTGTAGGCCGACCACGTTTCCTGGACGTTGCCCTCGGCGGCATAGTCTGCGATGGCGTTGCTGGGCCATTTGACATTCCGATCGTCCAGAAGATCCGTGCGGAAGAAGCCCGGCTCGACCACCGTGATCTTGATACCGAACTGCTCGACCTCGGTTGCCACCGACAGCGAGAGTCCTTCGAGCGCGAACTTCGTCGCGGCATAGGCGGCACAGTGCTTAAACCCGACAACGCCAGCAACGGAGCTGATGTTGATGATGTGGCCCGACCGCTGCTGACGCATAATCGGCAGCACCGCGCGCATGACGTACACCACACCATAGAAGTTCGTCGCGAACTGTCGTTCGATCTCGGCTGTGGTCATCTCTTCAAAATTACCAAGCAGGCTGTAGCCCGCATTGTTAACCAAAACGTCGATACGACCGAACCGCTTTACCGCCTCATCGACGGCTGTTTTCGCCTGTACCTCGTCGGAAACGTCCAACTGGACAAATGCAAGATTCTCGCTTGCAACATCGCGCAAGGCATTACGCACTTTGTCGAGGTTTCTTCCGGTCGCGACTACACGATCGCCGGACTGCAATGCCGCCTTGGCGATTCCGGTGCCGATGCCGCTACCAGCGCCTGTGATAAACCAGACTTTGCTCATAATTATTTTCCTTTTACTCGGCTCTCAGCAATTACTTCATCGAAGGCGAAGTTGTCAAAGACTTCGATCAGTTCAGGGTCGGTTGCTTTCAGGGTCGATTTGTGGTTTGGAAACAGTTCTTCATGGTTTTTATGTGCCGCTTCACTTATCCTTACAGAGTCTTGCTGCTGTGTATTTGTCATCCGCACCTCCTTATTTTGGTTAAAATTTTATGGTTGGCGATTTCGTCTATAATCCCGTGCGCTTTTCCAACTCTTCTGGATAGCGATCGCCTGACACTGGAATTTGCGCCAATGCCTCGTCGATGCTCTGCAATTCGTCCTGCGTCAGTTCGATATCTGCTGCCGCAATGTTTTCTTCCAGGCAGCTCAGTTTGGTCGTGCCGGGAATGGGCACAATCCACGGTTTTTGCGCCAGTATCCAGGACAAGGCGATTTGTGGTGATGTTGCACTGGTTGCGGCATAAGCTTTGGTGTTGTACATGAATAGATACTCCTAGTTGTTTATATTCCTGTGGCTCTTGTCAGTTGCTCACTTACTTGCTGAGATGCTGAGTGAAGAAAGACTGAAGCTTGTCCCAGGGGATCAGGTTCACTCGGTCATACAAATCGACATGTCCCGCGTTCGGAACGATGTAAAGATCCTTTGGCTCGGCTGCGCGCTTGTAGGCATCTTCGCTGAACTCCCTGGAATGTGCATTGTCACCCGTGATGAACAGCATGGGACGAGGCGAAATCGTCTCAATATCATCGAACGGGTAAAAGTTCATGAATTTGACGTTGCTGGTAAGCGTCGGGTGTGTTGTCAACGAGGCACTGCTAGTCATACTGTTGTCGGCACGGCAGGCTGAGTAACTCAGGGACATCACTAGGGCGAGAACCAAAATCAGCATTCTCTGCTGGCAGTTTTTCCCCTTGATAGAAAACCATCTCAAAAGCATTAAGATATTCCTTCATACTGCTCGTTGCTGACCTTTTCCAGCCAGTCTACAGGCTTGCCGTCGAGCCATTCTTGAATGGCGATGTGCGTCATGGACGTGGTTGCTGTAGCACCGTGCCAATGCTTCTCACCCGGCGAGATCCAGATCGTGTCCCCCGGTCGAATTTCCTCGATCGCACCGCTCCATCGCTGTATAAGTCCACAGCCAGCCGTCACGATTAGGGTTTGTCCCAACGGGTGGGTGTGCCATGCTGTCCTAGCACCAGGCTCAAATGTGACACTGGCTCCAGACGTGCGTGCTGGATCGTGTGCCTCGAACAGGGGGTCAACGCGGACAGTGCCGGTAAAATACTCAGCCTGCCCTTTAGCGGAAGGCTGTGAGCCACTTCTTTTAATGTCCATTTTCTTAATTCCTTTACTTGATGCCATTTCGATCGCTAGTAGGCAAGTATCTTGCCCAATCAAAACTGAGTTTTATCTTGAATAAAAATCCAGAATGCTTATAAGAAGCCGAAATCATTTTTCCTTGCTTTAGCTTCATCTTAGGCATTTTGAAGGGCAAGCAATAGGACGATCGTCTAAGATTGTTGTACAATCCTGCAAACTTAGAAAATGAACGCTGCAAATATCGATTTAATGAACGACCCCCAGGCAAAGCGCGAGGCAGACAGAGCGCAAGCTTACAGAGACGAACTGACTGAGCGGATTGCCCAGGCGATTCGTCAGGATGGGACGATTGAGCCACTGAAAGGTTTGCACTTCAACCGCGCCTCCTCGCCTTCGGAATGCCTTCATAGTGTCTCTGTTCCTGCCTTTTGTGCGATCGCTCAGGGCAGTAAAGAAGTTCTTCTGGGTAGCGATCGCTATCAGTACGACCCGATGCATTATCTGCTGGCTACGGTTGAACTGCCGATTGTCAGCCAAATTCTGGAAGCGTCCCAGGCGCAACCTTACTTTAGCCTTCGCCTCGATCTTGACCCCACCCTCGTTGGCTCAGTCATGGTCGAGGCAGGTTATCCCTCATCGCGCAGCCGTGCTGATGTGAAAGCGATTGACGTAAGTCCCTTGAATGCAAATCTGTTGGACGCTGTGGTGCGGCTTGTCAGGCTTCTAGATTCCCCTGCTGAAGCTCATGTTCTCGCACCACTGATTAAGCAGGAAATCATTTATCGGCTCCTCATGGGAGAGCAAGGTAATCGCCTCCGTCATATTGCAGTTCTGGGTGGCTATACTTACCACATTGCCAGAGCCGTCGAGCGACTTCGTAAAGATTTTAACGAGCCGATCAAGATTGAAAACATCGCCCGAGAGATGGGAATGAGTGTATCGGGCTTTCACCATCACTTTAAGTCTGTCACTGCAATGAGTCCCTTGCAGTTCCAGAAGCAACTGCGGCTCCAAGAGGCTCGCCGTCTGATGCTGGGGGAAAACCTTGACGCTACCAGTGCTGCTTATCGAGTGGGGTACGACGATGCCTCGCACTTCAACCGGGAGTACAAGCGCCTCTTTGGTGCGCCACCGATGCGCGATGTGGAACGGCTGCGAGAAGCTGCTAGGGAGACTGCTAGTTCAATATGATCGGCCCTTTCAAGGTCTTGTAATTTCCCTCAAATTATAGTTATTTGAAAAAATATAGTTGCTAGATAGGGAACAGCTAGGCTGTTTCTAGGTCAAGTGTTTGAGCGTTTTTTAAAAGAAAGGCCGGTTTCGACATAAGCCCTTCTACTTATTACTGTGTGAAATTTTGTGAGTTATTTAATCTACTTTATTTACAATAATTTTGACTCCAAAAATAAGAAGTTCTGTTTTCTTTATCAAACATTAGTTTTAAATACTTTTATCAAATACCCAAAAGTATCTAACTGCACATATTGGTTATGATAAATAATTTTATTAACTAGCAACGAGCGAAGACGTAACTTATGACTATTAAAGGTTCTAAGGATAATCTTCTATTAAATAGATAAATAATTTGAGATTCGGCAAATTAATTAGTGAGATGTATGTTATGGTTTTTATAGGAATCAAACAAGTAAAAACACAAAAAGACTTCAAGACAAGTTTGAGGCAAGCTCAAGAAAGTTTTTTTGCTCTGGTAAGTCCCCTTCAATTAGCTACATCTTTTTTTAACGAAAATCTAAAACTAGATTGAGTAGGATAGTAGCCTTTGTAACAACTTGAAGTCAATCAAAATTTATCTGGGTATGAGCCAATAAGAGTTGGCTAACCTAGCTAGAGCATTACTCGCTAAAGGCAATTACTCTTGGAGTCTGGGAAGAAAGACTCTTAGTACAGCCTGACAATTCAATAGAAATACAGAATATTTACTAACTTCGTCTTGCGGGAGTAAAGGTTTTCAACCGCAAACTAAGTTGAAGCAGTTGCTGACTTTTGGAACGAAAACTCCAAGCAGAATGGTGTCGTTCCACAATTTCGAGGAATTTAGCCATACTGTCAAAAGCCACCAAGATATTATCTAAGCCAGAGTATTAGATGTTGCCTGTGTAGGTATTATATTACTGCATCGGTAGCTATCACTTTTAGGCTGGAATTTATCCTGCTGCATCAATCACGAAACGAGAAGCGCTATAGATTTTCTTAGTTACTTGACATCAGCAAAATCAAAAAAGTTGTAGCGACCATTTAAGAGTGGATTGCAATTTGGTTGGTTGTGTGGTTCAAGGAACAAATCTGCGTTCATTTGAATTCCTGCTGCAACCACTCTTGAGGCTTGAGCAACCATTTGGGATTCATTATAACAACTGATAATGCTGAAGTCATAGTTTCAAAGGCTTCGTTATTAGGAGATTAGATTTCTCTATCTCTTAAGCCATGTCTGACGACAAGCCGCTCTGCGTTTACGCTTCGTGGGTAAATATGTTCTGATTTTAACTGTTTTTGCCAGGGTGCGATCGCCAACAGGCTCTACTTCCCTACGACACCAAGGGTGAATATTTCACATCAAGCTTACGATTCATTAACTAAATCATTGTAGGAAACACAACCATGACTGACCCAAAGATTAGACAAATAGCTTTCTATGGTAAAGGCGGTATTGGTAAATCTACCACTTCTCAAAATACCCTTGCAGCAATGGCTGAAATGGGTCAGCGCGTCCTGATTGTCGGTTGCGACCCCAAAGCTGACTCCACCCGTTTGATGCTACACAGTAAAGCTCAGACAAGTGTTCTTCAATTGGCTGCTGAACGTGGTGCTGTAGAAGATATTGAACTCGAAGAAGTAATGCTCACCGGTTTCCGCGATGTACGTTGTGTGGAGTCTGGTGGCCCTGAACCTGGTGTGGGTTGCGCTGGTCGTGGTATTATCACCGCTATCAACTTCTTAGAAGAAAACGGTGCTTACAAAGATGTTGACTTTGTAAGTTACGACGTTTTGGGTGACGTTGTGTGCGGTGGTTTCGCTATGCCTATCCGTGAAGGTAAGGCACAAGAAATCTACATTGTTACCTCTGGTGAAATGATGGCGATGTATGCAGCTAACAACATCGCTCGTGGTGTTCTCAAATATGCTCACACTGGCGGTGTGCGCTTGGGTGGTTTGATTTGTAACAGCCGTAACGTTGACCGGGAAATCGACCTAATCGAAACCCTGGCAAAACGTTTGAACACCCAAATGATTCACTACGTACCTCGTGACAACATTGTGCAACACGCAGAATTGCGCCGCATGACTGTTAACGAGTATGCACCTGACAGCAACCAAGCTAATGAATATCGGACATTAGGTACAAAGATCATCAACAACAAGAATCTGACTGTCCCCACACCTATCGAGATGGAAGAGTTAGAAGACTTATTGATTGAATTCGGTATTCTCGAAAGCGAGGAAAATGCTGCAATGTTGGTTGGCAAGACTGCTACTGAAGCACCTGTTTAAAGTATTGCTAAGTAAATAATGGTTTAGGGTGGGCAGCAGCCCACCTTTTTCCTAATTTTTGCATTTCTTTGTTTGAATCCTTAATAGAAATATATAGCGATCGCTCGTACTCTGCAATCAGCAGCTACGCATCTATGTAGAAGGCATATTTCGAGATATTAAAATCGGTGGTTACAAATTAGAAGATACAAATGTTTCTATAAATCGCTTAATATCTCTAATCTTAATCATTTTAAACTAGAAGCTGGTAACGTATTTGTTAATAACAATGACAGCTATACATCCCTACTCCCAAGTGGAAACATCTCGCAGTAAATTAGGAATTTCTCCTTGAGATAAGGGAAACTCTAGCAAAGTTTCTCTAACACCCAAATATCCAGATTCCGCAAACGATAAAAGCATTCGTGAAAGCGCTAGCCAAACCTCTGGTTCGTATTCCCAATCACGATAACGTGAAGCTTGACCAGCAATTGAACGTAGTGCCCAAAAATAAGAGTTCCTCACCACAGAACCACCCTTCTTAAACTCTGGTAAATCTTCGTGGTGTATGAAAAGTATTTTATTTTCAATTCTGGCTCTCATAGCAATTTTAGATTTTATGTCATATTTCTACAGTTCAGACGAGACTGTTGGTCAATTCACTATGTGTTAAACTCTAGAGCGATCGCATTTAAAGAAGTCATATAGGACTAGTATAAGATTAGTGAAATGCACGTAGTGGACTGTCTACTCAAAATAGTGCATTAGACTTCTGACTTTTGTTGGGTGGAGTGGAGCGGAGCGCAACCCAACTGATTATCAGGATGTTAGGTTACGCAAAGCCTCCACCCAACCTACAATTTTTTTGCAGCTCAGGACAAGCTCAGTACAAGTCGCTCGATGGAACTGGAGGCGAGGTAGGATAGCCAAACTGGAGCAGGGAGCAGGGTGAAAGAAGCTTTGCTGAGGTTGCTTTACTTAAGCAAATCGCACAGCGTGTCGCAGGCACAGCAGTTTCCTTCCTTCAGCCTGTTGCTCTCTGCATTAATTTTTCCAACTTACTTAAGGAATAGAAATTTCTATTACTAATGATAGATCAAATAACATTATCTATAAGTTATATTTAAATGTTAGTGATTTTAAAGAATGATTAGTAACTTTCACTATTAACTAATTATTCAAAAAAGTCAAAGTCAATTATTTACAGAAAAATTAATTATTCAACATTTACTTATGTATGTAGCTTTATGGCCAGGGAATGTATATCCTTTAGGTGCAACTTGGGATGGAAAAGGGACAAACTTTGCTTTATTTTCGGAAAATGCAACAGGGGTAGAGCTTTGTTTATTTGATAACGATGACGAAGAAATTCGCATACCTTTGACAGAAAAAAACAATTTTGTTTGGCATGGTTACTTACCAGGAGTTGGGCCAGGTCAAAAGTATGGGTTTAGAGTGCATGGGATGTGGGCACCGGAGGTAGGTCATCGATTTAATCCCAACAAACTATTAATTGACCCCTACGCTAAAGCAATTGATGGTGAGTTTAGTAACGATCCCTCTTTATTTGGCTACTCTTTAGACGCTGAGGACAAAGACCTAGTTTTTTCTGAACTAGATGATGCCAAAATAATGCCCAAGTGTGTTGTGGTCGATCAATCTTTTGATTGGGAAGGCGATAAACTCCTTGCGACACCTTGGTATAAAACTGTTATTTATGAAACTCACGTCAAAGGTTTTACTAAACTACATCCAGGTATTCCAGAAGAGTTGCGTGGCACTTATGCCGGGTTGGCGCATCCTGCTGCAATTCAACACTTACTGCAATTAGGAATTACAGCAGTTGAGTTGATGCCAGTACATCATTTTCTATCTCATCCGGGACATTTAGAAGGAAAAGGATTAAGCAATTACTGGGGCTACGATTCCATCAATTATTTTGCCCCTTATTCTAGTTACAGTGCTAGTGGCACTGGGGGACAACAAGTCAATGAATTCAAGCAAATGGTCAAAGCACTACATTTTGCTGGAATTGAAGTGATTTTAGATGTAGTCTACAACCACACTGGCGAAGGAAATCATTTCGGGCCAACGCTATCTTTGCGAGGTATTGATAATTCTGTATATTACCGTTTAGTAAAGGACGATCCTCGTTACTACATGGATTTTACAGGCTGCGGTAACTCTCTGAATGTGCGTCATGCTCAAGTTCTGAAGTTAATCATGGATAGCCTGCGCTATTGGGTAATAGAAATGCATGTGGATGGCTTCCGATTTGATTTGGCCTCGGCGTTGGCACGGGAATTATATGAGGTAGATAACCTATCAGCTTTCTTTGATATTATTCATCAAGACCCAATCTTGGCAGATGTGAAGCTGATTGCTGAACCTTGGGATTTAGGAGAAGGCGGCTATCAAGTCGGGAACTTTCCACTGCGTTGGTCTGAGTGGAATGGTAGATATAGGGATACAGTCAGAGATTTTTGGCGTGGTGTAGATGATAGTTTAGGACAATTTGCTTACTGTTTTACTGGTAGTCCTGACCTATATCAAACCAACGGGCGCAACCCAAATGCAAGTATTAATTTCATAACTGCTCATGATGGTTTCACGTTAAATGATTTGGTCAGCTACAACGAAAAGCATAACGAGGCAAACGGGGAAGACAGTAGAGATGGTGAAAGCCATAATAGATCCTGGAATTGTGGTGCAGAAGGCGAAACCGACGATCCAGAAGTAATGCGTTTGCGCGAACGGCAACGACGAAACTTTTTAGCAACCCTAATGCTATCTCAAGGTGTCCCAATGCTATTAGAGGGGGATGAAATTGGCTGTAGTCAAAAGGGAAATAATAATGTCTACTGCCAAGACAATGAGATTTCCTGGCGGCATTGGGATTTGCATAAAGCGAACTCGGATTTACTAGACTTTACACGCGAACTCATTAATTTTCGCCATCAGCATCCAGTATTCCGACGACGTAAGTGGTTTCAAGGTCGCCCCATTCACGGTTTAGGCATTAATGATATTGCTTGGTTTAATTCTGATGGCAGTGAAATGACTGAGACGCAATGGCTAGTTAGTTATGCCAAAGTAATGGAGATTTTTTTGAATGGGCAGGGAATTGCTACTCCAGGGGATCGTGGTGAGCGGATTATTGATGAAAGTTTTCTAGTATTTTTTAACGCTCACTATGAGTTAATTGACTTTGCTTTGCCCAATGAATTTAAAGAAAAAGTATGGGAGATAGTAATTGACACTAATGAACCTCGTTTTTTAGAGCGGGGAAAATTAGTTTCAGGCTCTCAAACTTTACCAGTTACAGATCGCTCTTTAATGGTATTACGTCTTATCAGTTAGCAATAAAAGAAGAAAAAGATACTCAAGTTTATAGAAAAATATATTTTTCTATAAACTTGATAAAATGCTTCAACGATTTTTACTCGTAACTCTAATTAGAAAACGCAGAGCTTCATTTACTGCTTCCGAATTGGGAAACATTTCTGCAACATCAGGTTCTAAAAAAACTTTAAATTTTTCAATATTATTAAAATTATATTCACTATTTATCATATTAGTGTCTGCCAAGCCCTGATTTGATTGAGGCTTATTCTGTATTATGGTTGTTTGGCAAGATACAGCATTTAACTTATTAGCTAGTGATTCCCAACTAGTAACTTTCAGATTAAAGGCCAGAAGAGTGTATTCGTTTAAATCTCCCCTACTTCATACCTAAAACAGCATTAGTCAAACCACCTGAAAATGAATCTGCTTACTCACCAGATGTGCTGATATTAAATCGCCCCAATTTGGTAAACGAACCTCTGTGGAAAAAAGAGTCTACTGTAAGTCAAGCGGAATCAATACCCTTAGTAGTTGAGGTAGTGAGTAGCAATTGGCGTGATGATTATTTAAAAAAAGCTGCTGATTATGAAGCTGTAGGTATATCAGAATATTGGATTGTAGACTATGCTGCTTTAGGTGGTAGGCGATTTATTGGCAACCCTAAACAACCAACTGTCTCGCTTTACACCTTAATTGAGGGAGAATACCAAGTCAGCCAGTTTCGAGGTTGCGATGCCTGCGGCGGTAAACAACGCATTATCTCACCTCTTTTCCCCGAATTAAACTTAACCGCCGAACAGATTTTTCAAGCTGGTGCATACCCTGTATAGCCCTGACAGTGTTAGAAAAGAGCGACTTCCGTTACAGACGAAATTTGTTGTCGCAGATTCTTCAGCAAATCTAGAGTTTTTTCGTAGGCAACTTTCTTTCCTTGATGTTCATAGTACTCAGATGCTTTTTGCAGATCAGCGATCGCTCCTAAATGATATCCTAAGCGATACTGAGCTACTCCCCGATTAACGTAAGCCTGGGCATTACTAGGGTTAAGTCTAATAACTTGGGAAAAATCACGCACTGCACCAAAGTCATCTCCGTTTCGTCCGCAAGCACAACCCCGGTTAAAGTACGCTCTATAATCGTTAGCATTGAGACGAATTGCTAGATTAAAGTCGAGCATCGCAGCTTGGGTATCTTGCAAGACAAAATGTGATAAACCTCGGTCATTATAGATATCTGCAAGCAGTAAGCTAGTTATTCGAGGAATTTGAGTTAGGGCTAAATTAAAGTCAAGAATTGCCTCTGAGTCTTTCCCATCGCCAGCACGGGCTAGTCCTCGGTTATAGTAAGCTCGAAAATCGGAGGGTTTAAGTGCGATCGCTCGATTATGATCGACAATGGCAGCAGGATAATCCCCTTGTCTGTAGTATGCCACTCCTCGGTTCAGATAAGCCTCAAAGTTATCCGGTGCAAAATTTATGGCTTGAGTACAATCTGTAACAGCTTGATGGTAATCTTGTAGTTGGAGATAAGCAAGACAGCGATCGCTATAAGCCACAGCAAAATCTTTCTCAAGTTCAATCGCTTGGTTAAAATTCTTTATTGCTTCCTGATAATCACCGCGTCGCATCTTATCTACACCCAACTCTAAGAAATCACTCGCTGTAATTTGGGTAATTAAAATGGGTGAGGAATGTGCAGGTAAAGTCAAAAAAGTGAGAGGTAAAGCAATAATTATACTGAAAAATAATCGCCAGAAATCACTCATAAGACCAAATTAGGATAGGTAGTATTGTTTGATATTCTTGGAACAGTCTTTTTGTAAAGACTCTTAATCCAAAATTGGTATAAGCATCCTATTTGATAATTTCAGTAGCAACAAAATTAGCGGGACAAAAAGCCCCGCGAATAGTTAATTTTTGAAGTTAGATTCTAATCTACTTCCATTCTTTATCTGCTTGTGAAAGCACATAAGCAGCTACATTTTCAATTTGTTCAGACTTCAAACGTTTGCCGAAGGCGGGCATAGCACCTTTACCGTTTGTAACCTGGGCAATAATCGCCTCTGCGGAGTAGAAACCATACTTTTCCAAATCCGCCTTCTTCAGGCTTTTGGCAGCATTAACCAGATTTTTTCCTCCTGCGTGACAAGAGGCACAATTGGCACTAAATACTTTAGCTCCACCAGCAGCATCAGCTGCCAAAGCTGGACGACTGAAGGCAAAAGTGAAGATTGCTATGCCTAACAGTATGACTGTAATCATTTTTTTCATTTCGTGTTCTCTCTGCAATAACGGCTTATTCAGTGCAATATCCTCCATAATTGTGAGTTGACCTGTTGCCATAGTCAAATGACAAGCTGTCAAACTTTGCTTTATTAAATAAAGTTTTTGGATTTTGGTGATTTTAGATTTAGATTTATTAGCGCAAAGTAATATGTAATGAGAATGTGCTTATCTCCAAAATACCCTAGCTTGCTTATTTACAAAAATGTGCATTTATGCTGATGATTAAAATGACAATTTATGTAATCTTGAATATGTTATAAAGAAAATCATTAAAATTTAAGGATGAAATATTAAAGATGAAAATTGTTCTGATTCATCCTTTATACTTCATCCTTTGTTTTTTATTTAACAGAACCTAATTTAGTAAGCACATCTTCTGTGACGCGACAAATTCGCCAATCATCTAATATAGATGCTCCCATACTACGGTAGAATGCTTGGGCTGACTCATTCCAATCTAAGACACTCCACTCTAATCGCCCACAATCACGTTCTACAGCTATCTGAGCTACTTTAGTTAAGAGAGCCTTACCAATACCTTGCCTGCGATATTCTGGTAAAACAAATAAATCTTCCAGATAAATTCCCGGCTTAGTCAGAAATGTTGAATAATTATGAAAAAATAGCGCAAAACCAACAGCTTGTCCCGCAGATTCCGCTAATATTGCCTCTATATACCTCCGCGAACCAAATAAATGCTCCTGAAGTGCTAAAGCATTGCCTGCGATCGCGTGAGATAATTTTTCATATTCTGCAAGTCCCTCAATTAATTTAAACAATACGCTGCAATCGGCTGCTTCAGCAAAACGCACAATCAAATTGCTACCCGAAGTCATTAGTCTATAGTCCATAGTTTATAGTCCATAGTCTATAGGCAACTGGGCAATTTATTTTGAGTATTGACTAAATAAGAGCCGAAAAAAGCTACAAAACGCCCGATTTTTGCGAATTGCAAAGCTAATTAAGTTCCAGATTGCATCTCTATCTTGAGCAATGTAATTAAATCAACCAACCTTTTAAGCGTTTGGCTATGTGAGGACGGCGCAATTTCCGCATGGCTTTGCTTTGAATTTGACGCACTCGCTCACGAGAAAGATTGAACATATTGCCAACCTCTTCTAAGGTGCAGGGTTCGCTGCTTGTCAAACCATAACGCAGAGAAATCACATCTTTCTCTCGTGGAGTTAACACATCACCCAAGACTTCCCAAATCTCCTGACGCATCATGTTTTCATTCATTTTTGCTTCTGGAGACAAGTTATCTTCATCTTCTAGCAAATCCATCAATTCCGTGTCTTCTTCTTTACCGACGCGGTGGTTGAGAGAAAGTGCTTGTCGCCGTAGCTGTTGTAGCTGGCGTAGTTGTTGCACACTAATCTCTAAATATTCTGCCATTTCACCTTCGGTAGGATTACGACAGAGTTTTTGTTTGAGTTCCCGTTGGGCTTTTTTTAGCTTGTTCAGCTTTTCAACAATATGAATCGGTAGCCGAATTGTGCGCGCATCGTTAGCTATAGCTCTGGTAATTGCTTGTCTAATCCACCAATAGGCGTAAGTAGAAAACTTATATCCTTTATCGGGATCGAATTTTTCTGTAGCGCGATTTAAACCCATTGCTCCTTCCTGAATTAAATCCAGAAAAGGCACTCCCCGATTCAAGTATCGTTTAGCAATAGAAACTACCAATCTCAAGTTCGAGCGAATCATTTTGCGTTTCGCTACTCTCCCTTGATACAAGCGACTTTCTAGTTGCTTTTCCGTCATTCCTAACTCAGAAGCCACTTCTAATTTGCTGGCTTCATGTTCCAGTTTTAACCCTAAAGCCGCTTGTATTTCTCTAAATTCCTCTAGAAACCTGACTCGCCGCGCTAATTCTACTTCTTCATCAGCTTTTAAAAGCGGATAACGCGCCATTTCTTTAAAAAATGCGCCGACAGCATCATCATGTTCGGTTTTGTTGTATCCCGAAGGACGAGCCGCAGCCATGTCATCGCCATCGCGTTCGTCTGATTCCAGATTTTCTACTACAATTGGAGATTCTTCTTCTGCTACTGCATTTAAACTATCGAGTGATGGTTCTTCAATATCAGCAGCATTCTCCAGTATTTCCATCTTTCCCAATTCAACAATATTCATATTTTCCTTTAGGGATTGTTGCTTTGTTTGGTACATAATTTATTTACACCTACTCGTTTGAGGCTTGGTAGTTTTCCCTAATGGACGATGCACCCGTAAAAAATAGCGAAATATAGGCTGATGCAAATTTGTTTATAGAAATAAAAATCGGCATCTACCTAGTATCTATAGGTTACAGTTATATACAACCTATAACGAAACTTACCTTAGCACCCAGCAAAACTTTTTTCTTAGATTCCCAACAGATATATTCTTCATTTTTTTCTGAATTATCAAATATGTCAAACCCCCTCAAACTTTCTCAACCTTAACAAATATAAAAATTCCAGCTAACCATCCAAATTTCTTAAACTTTCATATATTTTTCTAAATATTTATAATGTTTTAGGCGCTGGATACCACTGTATAAAAGGAAGACCTACTAATAGGTTACGCATTCCCGATTTGATTTCAAGTTACCTACCTGATACAAATTACAAGAGTAGCAGCTTAATTTTGGGATGATCTTACTTTGTATAAAAGCATCTCATATACAGAAAGAGTTGAATATCTACCGATAGGCGGAAAAAGGCTACTCCATATTTAGTAGATAGAGCAACTGTTGCAGCAATAGCCGACATGCTTTTATTTGTATAGTGGGCACCAAATATTTATTGCATATATAGTTGATACGAATTTGTCTAGTAGATTACATAAGAGGAAAATTATCAAGTATTATGAAGAATAACAGTATTGAGAAATACCATTTAAATTTAAGAAAGCGAAAAACTAAAGTTTAGTTAGCTAGGTTGATTTTGACCAGCTATGTGAGGAAAATATTTAATTATAAAATCAGCAAGTATGTATATTAATGACATAAATTTATCTGCTTTAGTGGTGAGTGAACCGAGTGAATCATATCAGTCAGGTAAAACTGTTAATCGGTGGGTTGAAGTATTGGTAGACTGTCCAGGAAGTACAGGACTATTTACTTATCGATTGCCAGCCCACTTAGAAATAAAACCAGGTGATATTTTGAGTGTGCCATTTGGGGCGCAACAATTAGGAGCGATCGCAATTCGATTACTAACACAACCAAATATCGATTTACCACCAGAAAAAATCCGGGAAGTAGAAGATATAGTCAGCGTTGGATTTTTCCCAAGTGCTTATTGGGAATTACTCAACCGAGTTGCTGCATATTACTATACGCCGCTGATTCAAGTAATCCGGGTTGCTCTGCCGCCAGGGTTGCTGGGGCGATCGCAGCGTCGTATCCGCGTGGTTGGAAGCAGAGGGGCAGGGGGGCAGGGGGGCAGAGGAGCGGAGGGGAGTCGTTATTTACTGGGATCTGCCGATCCTTTGGCTTTTTTGACTCCGACTGCGCGGCAAGTTTGGGAACTTTTGCAAGGGCAGCCGGCGGGGGACTACAGTTTTGTTTACCTGCAACAAAAAGTCAAATCTGCTTATCGCGGAATCCGGGAGTTATTGCGATTTGGTTTAGTAGAAAGCTACTTAGAACCGCCGCGACTAACTCGACCAAAGTTGCAAAAAGCAGTTACGCTCACAGGTACAATTGACCAAGAGTTAACTACTCGCCAACGAGAGATTTTAGAAGTGTTACGGCGACACGGTGGGGAGTTGTGGCAAAATGAATTGTTGCAAATTTGCAATGCTAGTTCTTCTATTCTCAAGACGTTGACACAAAAGGGTTACATCGTTGTTGAAGAACGGGAAGTATTGCGAACTGAACAAGGCCCAACTTTAGTAGGGGATGGCGCTAAATCTTTAACTACAGATCAAGCTAGCGCTTTAGAGACAATCCAGACACTCGATGGATTTGCTCAAGTTTTATTGCATGGAGTGACAGGTTCAGGAAAAACCGAAGTATATTTGCAAGCGATCGCACCTCTCCTCAATCAAGGTAAATCTGCTCTGGTTTTAGTCCCAGAAATTGGACTTACACCGCAGTTAACCGATCGTTTTCGCGCTCGTTTTGGTAATAAAGTCAGCGTTTATCACAGCGCCCTCTCAGATGGTGAACGTTACGACACTTGGCGGCAAATGCTCACCGGAGAACCTCAAGTTGTCATTGGGACTCGTAGCGCCGTTTTCGCCCCTTTGCCCAACTTGGGTTTAATTATTTTAGATGAAGAACACGATAGCAGCTTTAAACAAGATTCCCCTATACCCACCTACCACGCCCGCACCGTTGCCCTGTGGCGAGCCGAATTAGAAAATTGCCCCTTGGTGTTGGGTTCCGCTACGCCTTCGTTAGAAACTTGGGTAAGCGTGGGGAGCAGGGGAGCGGGGGAGCGGGGGAGCGGGGGAGCAGGGGAGCAGGGGAGCAGGGGAGCAGGGGGAGAATTCGTAACTCCTCACTCCTCACTCCCAACTCCTAACTCTTCACTCCTAACTCCTAACTCCTCACTCCTCACTCCTCACTCCTCACTCAGCACTCAGCACTCAGCACTCAGCACTCAGCACTCAGCACTCAGCACTCATTATTTAAGTTTGCCTGAGCGCATCAACTCTCGCCCTTTGCCGCCGGTGGAAATCGTCGATATGCGACAAGAGTTGCAACAGGGAAATCGTTCTATATTTAGTAGATCCCTGCAAACAGCTTTGCAAGAGTTGCAAGAAAGAAAACAACAGGGAATTTTATTTATCCATCGCCGGGGACACAGTACTTTTGTCTCTTGCCGTAGTTGTGGATATGTGTTGGAATGTCCGCATTGTGATGTATCGCTGGCGTATCACCATACCGAAGAAAAAGCGCCGGAATTATTGCGGTGTCATTATTGTAATTATGCGCGATCGCATCCCAAATTTTGTCCTGATTGTAGTTCCCCTTATCTGAAATTTTTCGGTAGCGGTACTCAACGGGTAACGCAGGAACTAGCGCGACAGTTCCCAGAGTTGCGCTTGATTCGTTTTGATAGTGATACCACTCGTAATAAAGGCTCCCATCGTACCCTACTCACTCAGTTTGCCAACGGCGAAGCAGATTTATTAGTTGGTACGCAAATGCTCACTAAAGGTTTGGATTTACCACAGGTGACACTTGTGGGGGTTGTCGCCGCCGATGGATTGTTAAATTTATCAGATTATCGTGCCAGCGAACGGGCATTTCAAACCTTGACGCAAGTCGCTGGACGTGCTGGTAGAGGTGAAGATCCGGGTAGAGTGATTGTGCAGACTTATACTACAGAGCATCAGGTCATTGCAGCTGTGCGATCGCACGATTATCAGTCTTTCTCTGAAGCTGAGTTAGAACAACGCCAAGCACTCAATTATCCTCCTTATGGGCGGTTAATTTTGTTGCGCTTAAGTAGTCTCGACCCGATTCAAGTGCAAAATACGGCGCAAGTTATTGCTACAGCCTTGAGTACGGAAGAAGAATTCGAGATATTGGGCCCAGCACCAGCGAGTATTTTACGGGTAGCTAATCGTTATCGCTGGCAGATATTGATTAAATTTGCCCCCGATGCCTTACCGCGATTACCAGATTGGGAAGAAGTGCGATCGCTTTGTCCTTTGTCTGTAAGTTTAACTATTGATGTAGACCCATTAAATATTATGTGATCGTTATGCGATCTTAAATTATATCATGTCCGCTTGGTTACTTATTAAACCTCAAGAACCCCACCCCGCCAAAGCTACGCTTTGTCTCCCCTCCCGAAGAGCGGGGAGGGGCTGGGGGTGGGGTGCAATGACCGTGGAAATCATAGCTAATTATAAAAACATTATATTAACCATATATTAACCGCATATTAACAGTATAGTTAAAAATGAACTGTGGCAGTACCAATTAAAGATTGATTTACGATAATAATTTTGAAGATTTATTGCTTTTTCCGTAATCATACTGTGGCAAGTTGAGGAATTAGAAAGTTCCTTTACAATTCTCTGAAAAAGAAGTTCAGTACTTATGTAATTTCAAGTACTTACTAAATATTTTTTATACAGTCTGGAGAAATGGTTCCCTGAGACTTGCGGTCATTACGTTCGTTTCTAGCCAGTGAAGGATTGCTAGGAATAATCATTGCAGATACTTGGCCAATGTTAATGGACTACTCACGTATCAACTACGAACACAACGGCAAGGCATACTATGATTTACAAGATCAAACCCAAAATACTGGTATTAGCAATTGTTCAAGGGATTGCTTTTCAACCAAATGACACTCCTGTACCATCTGGGTATATTAAAGATATCGGTCAAGCCTACAATGATACTAGAGGCTTTGGTTGGGTGCGTGAAGATAGCTTAGGCAATAGTACACCCACTCCTCTTGATATCCAACTCAATACACGCGATCGCAATCAAAGTGGCATCGATCGGCGACTAAATAGACTGATTCATCTGCAATATCCTCTTACCAATGCGGGAACAGCAGTCAGGATACCTGCTGCTTGGGAATATGCCCTATCTAATGGTTCCTACAATGTGACTGTTAGCGTCGGTGATGCTAGTAGTCCTGTAAATAGTAAGCACCAGATCAATATAGAAGGGACGGCTGCTATTTCTGGCTTTGTACCAACGGCAACCAAAAAGTTTGCCGCAATTACTCGGATTGTTAATGTTACCGATGGCAAGCTCACAATTGATGCTAAAGGTGGTAAGAATACCAAGCTCAATTATATTGCGATCGCACCAGGTAATCGTCCCTCGATCAGAACGACCAATCCCAATGATGGTCAGACAAATCTCTCGCCAGATATCTCGATTACAGCAGACCTAAATCTCCCCAATAGTGGGATTGCGGTTAATACTATTTCTGCCTCAACTATCAAGCTGATTGATTGCAGCACTAACACGCAAGTCAATACCACTTACAACACTTCCGGTGGTGGAGATGTGATTGTAGTGTCTCCGATAAATCGTCTCAAGAACAATACCAAATATTTGTTACAAATCACCGACAGGGTTAAAGATAGCAATGGTGCTGCATTCTTACCCTATAGCATCAGTTTCACAACAGGCACCTTTGTGAACCCAGTAAGCAATATTACTTTTGAGCAAATCTCACTAGCGAATGTACCTGCCAAATCTTACACCACAGTCTTGATTGGGCCTGACAATAAACTATATGCTGCCACCTTACGAGGTGAGATTTTGCGTTTCCCGATCAATGCTGATGGTACTCTGGGTACGCCACAAACGATTTCCTCATTGCAGACTGCAAATGGTAGTAATCGAACGATCGTTGGTATGCACTTTGATCCCTCATCAACCAATGCCAACAACCTAATTCTCTGGGTAACAAATAACTACTACTGGAATGGAACTATTGATGCACCAGAATGGAGTGGTAAGATTACTCGTTTAAGCGGCACCAATCTAGAGAGAGTAAAAGACTATGTGGTTGATTTACCGCGATCGAGTCGGGATCATCTAACCAATAGCATTGAGTTCAAGCCCAACGAGCCAAACGTGCTGTATGTGTTGCAGGGTAGTAATAATAGTACGGGCGCACCAAACACTGCCTGGAGTAATCGTCCTGAGCAGTTGTTAACTGCTGCTGTATTACGAGTTGACCTGTCCAAAATCACCTCACCTCCTTTAAGCGTTAAGACAGAGGAGGGGGGTACTTATAACCCCTTTAATCCGGGAGCGCCTGTAACTATCTTTGCTAGTGGTATACGTAATGGCTACGATCTGGTTTGGCATACCAATGGCCAGTTGTATGTGCCAACGAATGGTTCGGCGGCTGGTGGCAATACGCCAAATACACCTATCCCTTTACCTCTTGCCTGCCAAAACCGGATTGATAAGGCTACTAATGGGGCTTATACTACTCCACCTGTGCCTGCTCTTAGCAGTCTAGGCACGCAGCCAGACTTTCTGCTTCGCGTTGTTAAAAATGGTTATTATGGCCATCCCAATCCGAAGCGTTGTGAGTGGGTGTTGGGTGGAGGAAATCCCACAGCTGGTACAGACCCAGTTCAGATCAATGAATATCCCGTTGGTACTCTACCTGACCGGAATTGGAAGGGTATTTCCTTCGATTTCGGAGAGCATTTTTCACCTAATGGCATCATTGAATATCGTAGTAATGCTTTAGGTGGTCAGCTGCAAGGCAAACTGCTAGTGACACGCTTCAGTTTAGGGAAAGACATCATCGTGCTAACACCAGGTGGCGCAAACTTGGATATTGTAAATTCCCAAACGGCTATTAGTGGCTTCACTGGTTTTAACCCAAGTCCATTGGATTTAGTTGAGAATACCACGAATGGAAATCTCTACGTGGCGCAACTCAGCCAAGAGACGGGCATGGGCAAAATTACACTTTTGCGTCCACTTAAGTAATATCAGTACCGAGCGATCGCAATCAATTCATGCTTGTAGCTGAAAAGGGTTTTTACTGAAACTGCAAGCATGAATTGATTGCATTTACTCTCCAACAAGCATTTATCGAACAGAATTCAGGAGTCAGGAGTCAGAATTCAGTTGGGTATTCTGTATGACACTTCTCTACGAGACCCTCCGCGTAGCTTGCTTCCACGTTCGCGGAGCGTACCGTAGGCAAGTGGTACGACAGGCTCAGTGCATCGCTGGCAGATAGCGACGCGGAAAGCGAGTCTTCGTTCGCTTTTAGCGTCTCGTAGAGAACGTCTTGATTCTGACTTCTGAATTCTGACTTCTGAATTCTGAATTCTTCTTCAAGTGCATTTATCTGAATCAACGGTTACGAAGCATCCAGAATTTTATAACCCGCAACTTGGGTTAATATGATGTTGATACTTAATTCCAAACAATTCGGCGACACTAATTTGCGAATTTACAAAAGCCAGCAGCGGGATTTGAACTCGCGACCTTCCGATTACAAGTCGGATGCACTACCACTGTGCTATGCTGGCAAGTTTGACGATTGCTTTTAATTAGCAACCACGATTCATCATTGTACCATAATCCATTTATTTGTCTAGCTGTAAATTCTAAAAAATATCTGCTTCATCATAAAATTAGGCTAAAAGACCAGAAATTTTAGCAATATCGCTGCTTTTGTACGCCTAGATCGTTGTTCTGGCGTTGCCATTGTGATGAACCAGAAACAATCAGAGATTCTGAATCACTGATAAGGTTGATAAATCAATATTTATAGCAATTTATAGCAAAAGCTAACTTAAATCCTGGGCTGAACCCAAAAATATCTAGTCAGTTCTAAAACTATATTTTCTTGGCACAGCTGAATAAAGGAACAGAAATATATAATTATTTTTTACAGATTACAAGCATGGCAGCATTGCTCGGACGAGATTTATTAAGTCTAGCGGACATCAGTTCTACGGAACTTCAAGAACTTCTGGAATTGGCAACTCAACTTAAATCACAGCAGTTGAAGTTGCAGTGTAATAAAGTTTTGGGGTTGTTGTTCTCCAAAGCTTCAACTCGGACACGGGTAAGTTTTACCGTGGCGATGTACCAATTAGGTGGACAGGTAATCGATCTCAACCCCAATGTTACTCAAGTTAGTCGCGGGGAACCCTTGCAGGATACGGCGCGGGTGTTAGATAGATATCTGGATATTTTGGCAATTCGCACTTTTGCTCAACAAGATTTGGAAACTTTTGCTCACTACGCCAAAATTCCGGTGATTAATGCACTTACCGATGCAGAACATCCTTGTCAGGTATTAGCGGATTTATTGACGATTCAAGAAAGCTTTGGCACTCTAGCTGGGTTAACTTTAACCTACGTGGGTGATGGGAATAATGTGGCTAATTCGCTGATGTTGGGCTGTGCTTTAGTGGGGATGAATGTCAGAATTGCTACTCCTAAAGGATATGAGCCAGATTCTAGGATTGTAGAGCAAGCAAGAGCGATCGCTAATCACAAAACTGAAGTCCTCCTCACTCACGATCCAGAATTAGCTGCTAAGGGAGCTGCTGTACTTTACACTGATGTTTGGGCGAGTATGGGGCAAGAGGCAGAAGCTGATAATCGGATGCCAATTTTCCAGCCTTATCAAATTTCGGAACAGCTATTAAGCCTTGCTGACCCAGAGGCAATTGTTTTACACTGCTTACCAGCTCATCGCGGTGAAGAAATTACCGAGGCAGTTATTGAAGGTTCTCAATCACGAGTTTGGGAACAGGCAGAAAATCGTCTCCACGCTCAAAAAGCTTTACTTGCAAGTCTTTTAGGGGCAGAGTAAGGGAATAGGGCACAGGGGATAGGGTATAGTTTTCTTCCTTGTAACCTCTAACCTGTAACCTGTACCCTGTTATATTCTTATTTGTCAAAAGGCAAAAGAGAAGAAAATAATTTTGCTTTTGCCTTTCATATTTTTACTTTTCTCTTGTTATAGGGAGTTTTTTGTAGTACTAATGTTCTAGAGACATTAATAATTACTTCCCGGAAATTTATGGAACGTCTAACAGAAGCCCAACAAGAACTTTACGAATGGTTAGCAGAATACATCAGATCGCACCAGCATTCGCCTTCTATTCGGCAAATGATGCAAGCGATGAACCTGAAGTCACCAGCACCAATTCAAAGTCGTTTAGAACATTTACGCACCAAGGGATATATAGAATGGACTGAAGGACAAGCGCGAACAATTCGGATTTTGCGTCCTGTTAAGCAAGGTGTACCAATTTTGGGCACGATCGCGGCTGGTGGTTTAATAGAACCGTTTACTGATGCTGTAGATCATTTAGACTTTTCTAATTTCGATTTACCTCCCCAAACTTACGCCTTGCGCGTAGCTGGCGATAGCATGATTGAAGATTTAATTACTGATGGCGATGTGGTATTTCTGCGTCCAGTAGCAGAACCAAATCATTTAAAAAATGGTACTATCGTCGCCGCCAGAATTGATGGATTTGGTACAACATTAAAACGTTTTTATCGCCAAGGCGATCGCGTTACCCTCAAACCAGCAAATCCTAAGTACAATCCCATTGAAGTCAGTGCTATGCAAGTACAGGTGCAAGGTTCTCTCATTGGTGTTTGGCGCGGTTACAACTGAGTAGTAAGAAAGTGATGAGTTATGAGTGATGAGTTTTAAATTACTAACTCCCAACTCCTAACTCCCAACTCCTAACTCCTAACTCCTAACTCCTAACTCCTAACTCCCACTATGTACCTGACGCAAAATTCAGTGCAGCAACTGCCCACTTTCCGATTGAAATTACCATTTGCAAGGGAAAGTAAGGGCAGTTATTACACTCCGCAACCATTACCAGGATGCCCAAGAATGCCTGTGTCTCTGCAATTGCGGCAATATCAGCGGCAAGCGATCGCTAGCTGGTTTACCAACAATGGCAGAGGGACGCTGAAAATGGCTACTGGTAGTGGTAAAACCATTACCGCATTAGCGATCGCTTGTGAATTATATCAGCAGATTAATTTACAAGTTTTGGTGGTGGTATGTCCCTATCGCCATCTCGTTACCCAATGGGCGCGAGAATGCGAAAAATTTAATTTGCAGCCCATTTTAGCCTTTGAGAATTTACGCACTTGGCAAAGTCAACTTTCTGGGCAAATTTATAATCTGCGTTCTGGTTCTCAACGGTTTGTCACGGTGATTACTACGAACTCCACTTTAATTGGAGATGGGTTTCAGTCTCAACTCAAATATTTTCCCGCCAAAACTTTAATTATTGGGGATGAGGCGCATAATTTAGGTGCGCCCAAATTAGAAGAGAGTTTACCGCGCAGTGTTGGGTTGAGACTAGCTTTATCTGCCACACCGGAAAGATATTTTGATGATTTTGGCACGCAATCTTTATTTGATTATTTTGGCCCAGTTCTCCAGCCAGAGTTTACTTTGAGGGATGCGATCGCTCAAGGTGCTTTGGTACATTATCTGTATTATCCGGTATTGGTGGAATTAACTGAAGCCGAAAGCATTGCCTATTTAAAGTTAACTAAAAGAATTGGGCGATCGCTACTTTATCGAGATCGAGAAAATGGACAAGCGGGAAATTTTGAAGACAATGAAGATTTAAAGCCGTTGTTGATGCAAAGGGCAAGGTTAATTGGTGCGGCAGAAAATAAATTAAATGCTTTGCGGGATTTAATGACGACTCGTCGCGATACTACTCACACTCTTTTTTATTGCAGTGATGGTTCCCAAGAGGCGGGACAACGTTCATCGCTACGCCAACTTAAAGCTGTTGCTAAAATTTTGGGGGTGGATTTAGGCTACAAGGTAAGTACCTATACAGCCCAAACAACTTTACAAGAAAGGGAAATTTTACGGCATCAATTTGAAAGTGGTGAATTACAGGGTTTAGTCGCAATTCGTTGTTTAGATGAAGGTGTCGATATTCCGGCAATTCAAACTGCGGTGATTTTATCAAGTTCTGGAAATCCTCGCCAATTTATCCAGCGACGGGGACGAGTTTTACGTCCTCATCCTGGTAAAGAACGGGCCACTATATTTGACATGATTGTTTTGCCACCAGATTTAGATAGAGAAACTATCGAAGTTGAGCGCAATTTATTGAAAAAGGAATTGCGTCGCTTTGTAGAGTTTGCTGATTTAGCTGATAATGCAGGCGTTGCAAGAATGAAGTTACTTGATTTACAAAAGCGCTACGGGTTATTAGATATTTGATGATGAACTATATAGTTGTATTATTTTGTAAAATTTTTCGAGTTTTGAAAAAACAAGCATTAAGTATGAAATAATAAAATTATGACTTAGATCATAATCGGATGGAAGTGAAATTTTTAAAGCCACTTCCATCCGATTATGATCTAGATTGTTAATATTAACAATAACAGAAGATAATTCAATAGTAAAGTCTTTTTTCAAAGAAAAGTATAAATTAAAAAAAATAGTTTTTACAAAATTAGAGATAACGCTAACAGTGGCTTTACGGAGGTAAATGCAGTACTAGAGAAAGTTAAAATATAGAAAAACTATATTTCCAAACCGAAGATGTCACAAGATGCGAATATCGATGATGTACAGGAGCCAATAACCAACGCTCCGCCGGAAGTACAGCGAATTATTGAGCGGGTATGGAAGCTGGAAAAAGGCAGGCTAGATAAGAAGATTAACAGCCATATAAATGATAATATTTTGGATATTATTAAGGAAGAGGTGCGATGAAGCTGACTTCAATCAAGCTATGCAACTTTCGCTCCTTTTATGGTACGACACCAGAGATGCTCCTGGCTGGTGGAGATGTTCAGAATACAACGATTATTCATGGTAATAATGGCTCTGGAAAGACGAGTTTACTAAATGCCTTTACGTGGGTATTGTATGATAAATTTAGTGCGGCATTTGCATCGATAGAGCAGTTAGTTAATAAGCGTGCGATCGCAGAAGCTCAAAAAGGTCAAGCTGTAGAATGTTGGGTAGAAATTGGCTGGGAACATGAAGGTAAACGCTATCGAGTGAAACGCGCCTGTCGGGGTTATAAAAACGAAAGTGATTTTGATGCTGGCAAAACTCAATTAACCATGTGGGTTGGTGCGGATGATGGTAAATGGAATATACCAACTCAGCAACCAGACGATATCATTAATCAAATTTTACCCGCTACTTTACATCAATACTTTTTCTTTGACGGCGAACGAATTGAAGAAATAGTCCGTTCTGATAAAAAAGCTGAGATTGCCGAAGCTACAAAAATTTTCTTGGGTGTGGAAGTAATCAACCGTTCCATCAGACATTTAGGAGATGCTAAAAAAACTCTAGAAAATGAGTTAAAAGCTATTGGTGATTCTGAAACCAAACAACTATTACGACAGCAAGAAAAGATAGAACGCGAACGCGAACGCATTACCAAACGGCAAACTGAAATTAAAGAAGAGTTAGAATATCAACAAACTTTTAAAAAAGAGACAAGTAACCGTTTGCGAGAATTGAGTGCTGCTAAGGAATTACAAGAAAGATGGCAGGATTTAGAATCGCAGAAAATGGCAAATCAAGAAGAATATAAAAAAACGAAGGAAGCGCTGAAAAAAGTTATTTCCGCGCGGGGTTATACAGTTTTACTCTCTGAAACGACATCCCAATTCCGAGGAATAATCAATGATTTGAAACAACGCGGCGAGTTAACATCAGGAATTTCGCGAGAATTTGTCAATGATTTACTCAATTCTCAACGCTGTATTTGTGGTGCAGAATTACACAAGGGTAATCATTCTCATACTCATGTAAGTAATTGGTTAAATAAAGCCGGTTCCTCGGCGGTGGAAGAAACTGCAATTCGGATGATAGCTCAAGTAGATGAAATTGATAAGCAAGCTATAGGATTTTGGGAAGAGGTTGATAGAGAACAAAGTAGAATTAATCAGTTAAGGCAAAGCATATCTCAAATTGAAGGCGATTTAGACAATATTCAAGAACGGTTGCGAAAAGATGCTAATGAAGAAATCAGCAGTTTACAAAAACGCTTAGATGAAATTGAAAGTAAAATTGATGAGTTAAATCGAGAACAGGGTGCAAATCAGCAGCAAATTGCTCAACTCACAACTGAGATTGAAGGTTTAAATAAACAAATAGCTAAACAAAAGCTGAATGAAGACAAGCAAACTTTAGCACAGCGACGAATTAACGCTACTCAAGATGCAATTGAACGGTTAACGGAAGTTAGAAATCGGCAAGAACAACAATTTCGGCTGCAACTAGAAAAGCGAGTGCAAGAAATATTCACGGAGATTTCTGTAACTCCATACATTCCTAAAATTAGCGATAAATATGAACTGACATTAGTAGAAAATACTACAGGTATAGAAGCACCTGTGGCAGCATCCACCGGGGAGAATCAAATTCTCAGTTTATCCTTTATTGCCAGCATCATTGACAAAGTAAGGGAATGGAGTGAGAAACGAAAAATGATGATGATTCCCGATAGTAGCACTTTCCCAATTGTGATGGATTCACCCTTTGGTAGTTTGGATGAGAATTCACGGCGACACATTGCGAAGACAATTCCCCAATTAGCGAATCAGTTGATAGTTTTAGTTACTAAGACTCAGTGGCGGGGTGAAGTTGAAGCAGAAATGACACAGAGAATTGGTAGAGAATACGTGCTTACGTATTATTCATCTAAGCCAGATTGCGAACAAGATTATATTGAGTTGGGTGGCGAAAGATATCCTTTAGTGAAACAAAGTCCGAATGAGTTTGAGTATACTGAAATTATCGCGGTTGAACGTAATCTTTAAAGGATAAAGTTATGGTTGCGAATTCAGACAGAAATTATATGTCTCCCCAAGAATATCTGGAATGGGAAGAACACCAAGAAATTAAATATGAATATATTGATGGTGAAGTTTTCGCCATGACTGGGAGTACTCTTCCCCATAATGATATTGCTTTAAACTTAGCTTCAGCGTTAAAAAGTCACCTGCGAGGAAATGGTTGTCGTGTGAATATGGCGGATGGGAAAGTAGGTGTATCTGAAAAGGGGCCTTTTCATTATCCCGATGTTGTGGTGAGTTGCGATGAACGAGATAAACAAGCTATTCAGTTTCTCCAATATCCTTGTTTAATTGTTGAAGTTCTGTCCCCAAGTACGGAAGCTTATGATAGAGGTACAAAATTTACGCGGTATCGTCGCATTCAGACTTTGCAAGAATACGTCCTCATTGATGCTGAAAAAATTAGTTTAGATTGCTTTCGGTTAAATGATAGAGGACTGTGGGAGTTACACCCTTATGAAGCAGGGGATGAGGTTCATTTAACCAGCGTTGATTTCCGCTTCCCGATTTCTTTGGTGTATGAAAATGTTCAGTTTCCTAGTTAAATTAGGATTAACCTCGATTCATGATTAGGGGTTTTATGAGTATTAAAACTGAAGCAACTATTGAAGATTTGTACCACTTACCTGACAATTGTAAAGCAGAGATTGTCAATGGAAAATTGGTGCTGATGTCTCCAACTGGATTTTTACCAGGACGTGCAGGCGGTGAAATTTATGCAAGTTTGCGTGATTATGAACGATTGACAAAAAGTGGTTACGCTTTGCCTGATAATGTCGGTTTTATTGTCAATCTCCCTAACCGTCGTTCTTTAAGTCCTGATGCTGCGTTTTATACTGGCAAACCTACAGGCGGGAAGTTTCTTAATGGTGCGCCTATATTTGCTGCTGAGGTGCGAAGTGAAAATGATTACGGTGATAAAGCTGAAAAAGATATGGCTAGTAAACGCCGTGATTATTTTGCGGCTGGTACGCTGGTAGTTTGGGATGTGGATGTACTCAAAGAGGAAGTTATTAGAGTATATCGTGCTAGTAATCCTGAAGAACCGGAAGTTTATCGCCGTGGTGAGGTGGCTGAAGCTGAACCCGGAGTGCCGGGATGGACTATGTTAGTGGATAATTTGTTTGTTTAGGCGATCGCCCACATACTAGTATAAAATAATGCGCTAATAATTACTATCACTTCTAACTTTCGGTTAAAATAGCAACAATGTAGATATTAAAACAATGGCTGCAAATAGAATCAGGGTTGCTAAAGATAAGGCTGAGTTGGTGAAATCTCTAGTCGCATCAAAAGACACGACTGGGCCTTTTCAAACTTATGTAGAAGTTATGGTGTTTGCAGCATCATTGGGCGTTAAATATAAAAAACGTGTTCCTTTGGGGGAAACTACAAAAAGAGAACCATCTCCAATTCCACAAGAAAATTTTGCTTCATTGGGATATGACCTAATTATTAAATTATTAGGAGTTAATGAAACTCAAGATATCAACATACTCTCATCTAGAGAGGAACAAGATGAAGATAAACGTACTCAAATATTTGAAGAGTATGCTAACGCAGGACTAGAAATTTTACAAAATGAGTTACGTGGTTCTGTTGACTATTCAGAGCGAATTCTATTAGTTCTGATTTCTGAAAGAGGAACAAAAGAACAGCTAGAAGAAGAATTTGACCTCAGTAAATTCTTAAATTGATTTTTTGCTTGCTTAATTAAGTTATTAAATATGAAAAATATAACATATTATTGTCAACGATTTGCAGAATTAAATGTGAGTAGTAGCCGGAAGCGTGGTAATGCTCAATATAAACCAATATTACTTTTATCTGTAATTGATTTAATTGCGCGAGGTGTCATTACTACTAATGAGATTCCAGTTTCAGACGAATTAGTTCAAACATTTGAGAGGTATTGGAATGTAATCGGTTCTCCATCTTACAAAGGTGGTTTACACTATCCTTTCTTTCATCTGCAAAATGAAGGCTTTTGGTACTTGAAATTTAAGCCTGAATTTAATGGGTTACAGCCAAAAACAATTAACAAACTAAAGGAAGCTGTTGAATACGCATATCTAGACAGTGAATTATTTAATTTTTTACAAGATGAATTTTGCAGAAAAGAACTAATTGATGCACTTGTGACAGCTTTCTTTTCTGATAATGAAAATGATATAGAGTCTATCTTACAAATAAATCAAACTTTTCAAGATGACGCGGTAGAGATAGAAAAATTAATTGAAAGGGGAAATTTAGACACTAATCCAAGGTTGAGCTTGAAACGGGCAGTTATTAGAAATGCTTTTTTTAGGACAGCAATTATTCGTATATATGACTACAGATGTGCCTTTTGTGGGCTAAAAGTAACTAAAAAAATAAATCAAAATATTGTGGATGGCGCACACATCAAGCCATTTTCACAGTTTTATGATAATAAAATTCATAATGGAATTGCTCTTTGCAAAAATCATCATTGGGCATTTGATAGGGGTTGGTTTGCTGTAGATGAGCAATACAAAATCATAGTTAGCAATAATTTGGAAGAAGTATCTCCCCATGCTAAACCTATAAAAGATTTTCATGGTGAAATAATACTTCTACCAAATACAGAGCAACACTTTCCAGAACTGGAAGCGCTGCAATGGCATCGCCAAAATATATTTCAAGCATAATTACAAAACAGGTGGAAGTCCTACCGCTTTCGGTTCAACAAGCTTGCCATCAAAACCTATTGTTTTATCTTCCACAGTCCTAGCGTCTGCCAAAGCCTTACGAAGTTCAGCACGTTCCATCTGTTCCTGAATTCCACCCAGAATGTAAACCAATAACTTCGCCGCCAAATCTCGTCCAGCAACCTGCACTCGCTTTTTATTTGGGTCATATAAAACCCCATACCAGAGAGATTGGGGATACTCCATACCACTAAAACCACCTTGCTGGTCAAACTTCCGCAGTTTCTTAAAAATATCTGCGAGTGAGAAACCTTTTTTAAAAACCAAAATTCCCAAAGCTTGCGCTAATGCAACTTGAGCAACTGGACGGAAAAGCATATTTCCTTCACCTCCATCTTTCTCAAAGCTGAAGCGCCGTAAAGCTGGTGTATCCTCGTGTTCTAAAATTTTATAACTAGAAAGACTAGCCAAAGAATCAAATAGCTTTTTAAATTCCTCAATTCCCCGCTCAAGTTCTTCATCCTCTGGACGCATGGGAATTAGACCTTTTTCCAAGGGTTTCCAGTGAGGGAACTTTTGAGCCAAATATCGCTCAGACATATCTTGTAGAGCTTGCAAAGTGGTCAAAACTGTAGAATTGGAAGCCACTGTTGCACTATTCCAATTAACACGGGGATTGCGCTCTTGTCGTTGTTCTAATAGTGGATGTGTAACTGCAATTTTTCTAGCAACGATCGCAAAACCATCATCTTCATTCAACTGTGTTAGTTGCCCTTTAGTCAAGGGTGCAGCCATCAGGTTGACATGAACAAAAATCGATCTCACCCTCCGCCTCGCTTGGGTACGAGTTTCCCCAGCCGCTACCGCACAGATGAACTCAATACCAATTTTTTCCTTGGGTAAATTTTGCAAGTAAGCAAGGTCTACTTGGTACTTTTCTATCAAATCATTTACTGTAATAAAACTGTCATCAGCACCTTTATCTTTTTTATAGCGCTGGAGTTTACGAGTTTTAATTAACTCCATCAACCCCTGTACACCCATTAATCGGTGTTGACCATCCAATGCATAAATAGTTACATCATCCTCAGAAATATTTAGCAGACCTACTTTAGCGTCTTTATCTAAAGGTATAAAATCAGTAGTAGACTTGGTGGCGCGTCCTTCACTATCCCACTCAGCAGCTTTAGGATTATCCACCCACGGTTGATTAATTACTACCAACACTGGCGGAAACTTATGGTTGTGTCGAGCCGCCAAATACTGTACTAGTGGCGCTTGACGTGACCAATCAAGGGGACGCTGTTGAATTTCATCAATACTATCCGCGTCAATCTCGACATTATCAGTTTCAGGATTATACTTTTTTTGAAACAGAGGTAAGCCAGAGGCGAAGTGAACCCGACCTGCGAACCATTCCAAGGTAACAGAGCTAACATAAGCCTCAGTACCACCCATCTCGGTTTTTTGAACGAGAATCTGATCTTTTCTCCCTAAAAACTTCTCTAGGAGTAAAGCTAGTACCTGTTTTTCCTTGTTTTCCCGTTCCAGGTATTCTCTAGCGATGTCAGCCGTTGGGTCAGATGCACTATCTTTCATGTTAAATTTTAAAAACAGAATATGATTATGTCGTTTAATTATCCAAAAAATTGGATATTAGTAGTAAAGTTTTTAAAAACTTTTCTTCAACCCAGGTCGCTGGGTTTTGTCTGTGTAGATGCGAATTCTATTCGCCCGAATATTACGCCAGTGTTTCCAGAGAGAAGGAGAAATGACTACAGCACAACAAGCAGAAAATAAAGGTCAGCAAACACGTACTGTAGCAGAGTTAGTGGACTACATCCAAGCTCTCACCACTGAAATTCAAGAATTGTATTGTTTAGATGAGATACCTTGGGTGGTGGGCTATTCGGGCGGCAAAGATAGTACTGCTACCTTACAGCTTATCTGGAATGCGATCGCAGCACTACCAGTTGAAAAGCGAAAAAAGACTATTCATGTTATTACAACTGACACACTAGTAGAAAACCCTGTAGTCTCTGTTTGGGTACGCAAATCCTTAGAAAGGATGAAAGTTGCTGCTAAAGAACAGAAAATGCCCATTGAGCCACATTTATTACACCCAGAAATCAAAGAGACATTCTGGGTAAGCTTGATTGGTAAAGGTTATCCAACGCCGCGAGGAAAATTTCGTTGGTGTACAGACCGTCTGAAAATTCATCCTTCTAACCACTTTATCCGTGATGTGGTTAGAGTAAATGGGGAAGTTATTCTTGTTTTAGGTACGCGTAAGGCTGAAAGCATTAAACGTGCTATCTCAATGGAAAAACATCAAGCAGGTAGTCTAAAAGACCGCCTCGTTTCTGAGATAAGTTCACCAACATCTCTGCTTTACCATAGTGCAAGCTTACCTAATTCTTTAATTTATAGCCCTATTGAAGATTGGCGTACTGATGAAGTTTGGATTTACCTAAATCAGTGGCAAAATCCTTGGGAATATAGCAATAAAGACTTGTTCACCATGTATCGAGGTGCTACAGCAGATAATGAATGTCCCTTAGTTGTTGATACTTCTACTGCTAGCTGTGGTGATTCTCGATTTGGCTGTTGGGTTTGCACAATTGTTAGTAAGGATAAATCAATGGAGGCAATGATTCAAAATGATGAAGAAAAAGAATGGATGCAGCCTCTATTAGATATCCGCAATGAATTAGATAATAGAGATGATCGCGATAAAAGAGACTTCCGTCGCATCTGGGGAGAAGTCCAACTTTTTGAACGTCATGTAGATGGTGAAACCTCTATTGAACCAATTCATGGCCCTTATACTAAATATTGGCGGGAACATTGGCTCAGACGATTATTAGAAGCGCAAACAAAAACCCGTCGGACAGCGCCAGAAAATATGCGCGACATCACCCTAATTACTCTAGAAGAAATGAGCGAAATTCGCCGCATTTGGCTAGAAGAAAAACACGAATTTGATGATAGTTTACCCCGGATTTATCAAGAAGTGACAGGCGAAGAATTTCAAGATCCCCGCCCTGGTGCTGACTATAGTCTACTAGGTCGTGATGAATGGATAGTATTAGAAGAAATCTGTGAAGGTGACGCGATGCACTTGGAACTCATGGCGAAATTGTTAGACACAGAACGCCAGTATCGCAAAAAAACTCGTCGCGTAGGAATATACGAAACTCTAGAAAAATGTTTTAATACGAGTTCCCGTTCTCCAGAAGATGCGATTAAAAATGCTCGTTTGAAACGCGAATTAAGCGAAGCGGTTAGTCAAGGTGATGTTGCAAAAGTCAAACAGATGACTTTGGGCGATGTTGCAGCAATCAATGAAATAGATGAAGGTAAAACTGAAAGTGATGAAGAGGTAACTTGGGCAAGTATGAAATTTAAAAAGGAAAACTCAAAATAATAGAAGAAGGGAGTCAACCAAACTACTTAAAGAACGCTTGAGAAAGTTGGGTTATCTTAAAAAAACCGAGGTTCTATGATTCAAGCCATACACAAATTAGTAACTTTTGAAGATTTTGCAGCTTGGCGGCCTGAGGGTGGGAGATACGAATTACATGATGGCGTTATTGTTGAAATGGCTCAACCAGTGGGAGATCATGAGGATGTTGTTGGTTTTTTGGCGCTAAATATATCTATCGAAATTGGGCGACAAAAACTTCCTTACTTCATTCCAAAAACTGTATTAGTCAAACCATTTGAAGGTGAATCAGCTTATTCACCAGACATCTTAATAATCAATCGACCGAATTTAGTGAATGAGCCTTTATGGAAAAAAGAATCAACTGTATCTCAAGCTACATCTATTCCCTTAGTTATTGAAGTTGTTAGTACTAATTGGCGAGATGATTACTACAAAAAATTAGCTGATTATGAGGCTATAGGTATTCCCGAATATTGGATTATAGATTATGCGGCTATAGGTGCTAGGAAGTTTATTGGCAATCCTAAGCTGCCTACTATATCCATTTATCAATTAATTGATGGTGAGTACCAAGTTACTCAATTTAAAGGCGATACCCATATTGTCTCGCCTACTTTCCCAGAATTGAATTTAACCGCCGAACAGATTTTTCAAGCTGGAGGTGTGCAAATCTAGCCACGCTTACCAACACCGAGACAGATACAATCGCATTTCTTAACAGTTAGTGATGGTATTATAGCGGTTCCCAATTGCATGGAATACAGACCTAACCCCCAGCCCCTTCCCTTCAAGGGAAGGGGAGTAAGATTCAAAGCCTCTCTCCTTTTAGGAGAGAGGTTTGGAGAGAGGTCAAAACTGTACTGCACCCAGGCGAGAAGCGCTATCTCTATATTTCATAGACAATATTTTTTATCAATGCGTCAGACAAAATCATCTAATTAATTTTATCTGATTCCTTTCATCACAAACTTTCTGCTTCTGCGATCGCCGTCGAACTCATGTTAATCTTAAAAATTAATGATATTTCTTGAACTCGTCTTACAAAACTTTGGCCCCTACAGTGGCAAACAGGTAATCAATCTTAACCCAAAAAATGATGAGGAAAACTCACACCCAATCATCTTATTAGGTGGGATGAATGGCGGCGGAAAAACTACCCTTATGGATGCCATTCGTCTCGCCCTTTATGGCCCCCGTGCCCAATGTTCTACCCGTGGAAATTTAAGTTATAGTGATTTTCTCAATCAATGTGTTAACAACAAAATAGATCCAGTTGCAGACACCCGGATTGAATTACTTTTTGAACATATTGAAAACGATAAACCTATAAAATACCGGGTTGTGCGTAGTTGGACAAAAAATCCTAAAGACGGTAAAGATACATTAGGGATTTTAGGTGACAGTGATACATGGCCTGATGCTTTAGTTAATATTTGGGATGAATATATTGAAAATCTCCTGCCATTAGGTATTTCTAACTTATTTCTCTTTGATGGTGAACAAGTTAAAGAACTTGCAGAACAGGAAACACCACCACCAGTTGTAGTAGACGCAATTCGTGGACTTTTAGGTTTAGAGTTAGCAGATCGTTTAGCAGTTGATTTAGATATCTTAGTTAACCGTAAACTTAAAGAAGTTGTTAATAGTAAAGATTTAGCAAATCTAGAGGAAATTGAAACTAGGTTAACCCAACAGCAAGAAGATTATCAAACCACAGAAGAGAAAGTAGAAATTCTCAAAAATCAGGTAGAAGAGTTAGAACAAAAGCAGCAAGAAGCCTTTGATAAATTTATTTCTGAAGGTGGGAAGATTGCAGCCGAACGCAATCAACTAGAATTACAACAGAGTACAAAAACTGCGGAAATTGAACAAGTACGTCAGTCGATGTGTGAATTAGCGGCTGATGTTTTACCTCTGGCATTAATTCCCTATTTGCTTAATCAGGCGCAAGCACAGGGAGAAAAAGAATTTCGTCATCAACAGGTACAGATTTCTAAAGATTTGTTAATTGAGCGAGATCAGCGTTTATTAACTTGGCTAAATCAAGTAGAAATTTCTCCGATAGAAGTTGAAAAAATCCAATCTTTTTTAATCCAAGATGTAGATAGTTTATATGCAAAGACTATCCAGACGGAAGCACCTTGGTTATTAGCTGATGATGAAACTTTAAGTCAACTAGATAATCTTATATATCACTTACAAAATTCTAAACTTTCTGCAAAAGAGAAATTAGCTATTCTCAGAAATAAAGAAGAAGAAATTCATACTCTAGAAAGGCAAGTGCAAACAGCAGCAGCACCAGAAGATTATACAAAGCTGCGTCAAGCATTAGAAGCGGCACAAAATCAAGTTGTTGAAGCTAAAACAAATTACGAAACAATCCGCCGCCGTTTAGCTGAATTAGAAACTATTATTGCCAAATCAAAGAGAGAATTAAGTGATTATACTGTAGAAAATATTAAACATAAAAATAGCGAGCATATTATTACTTCTGCGGCTAAAGTTCAAAACACACTCAAGATTTTTCGTGAAAAATTAACCTTGAGAAAACTAAATAAATTAGAGGAGGAAGTTAAAAATTGCTTCCTTTATCTTCTCCATAAATCAGACTTAGTGCATCGTATCACTATTGATACCAAGACTTTCAGCCTTTTGCTTTACGATTTAAATGGTAAACCTGTTCCTAAACATCGTTTGTCAGCAGGCGAAAAACAACTACTTGCGATCGCATTCCTCTGGGGTTTAGCCAAAGTCTCTGGACACCGCCTACCCGTAGCGATCGATACGCCACTAGGTAGACTAGACTCCTCCCACCGCAGCAACTTAGTTGAACGTTACTTTCCATCTGCCAGCCACCAAGTAATTTTGTTATCTACGGATACTGAGATTGGCAAGAAAGAAGTGGAAACACTGCGAGAAAACGAAGCGATCGCCCGCGAATATCTCCTCAAATACGACTCTAGCACTCGCCAAACAACTATCCAACCCGGATATTTTTGGTAGTTGCGATTTATTTCAGCCCACATATTTACAATATATCTAACGACCTTTGGACAGGAGATCAATTATGAACTCACCACATTTAATCAAAATAGAGCATGACCTACGTGTTTTGTCATTAGAAGAATTAGAATGGCTATTAGAACGTATTGAAAAACAAGTTCAAGAAAGAAAACAAATATCAAATAAATTCACTGATATTAAATATATAAATCAACAACTAGTTGCAATGGCTAGTGATTTAGATATAAAAACAGAAATTTCTTTGATAAATCATGAATTTGATGTTACCGAAATGGATGGTTTAGAAAAGCTGTGACTATCGAGAGAGGACAAATTTATTTTGTCAATCTTAATCCAGTGCTGGGGCGAGAACAGGCAGGAACACGACCAGTTTTAGTATTATCTATAGACGCTATCAACGAATTACCTTTGGTTGTGACTGTAGTTTTAGGTACCAAAGGAACAAATATTAAGCGAGATTATCCAACTAATATACGAGTCTCTCCAAGTGATAGTGGATTGCTGATAGAAACAGTATTTTTATGTTTTCAAATTCGTTCTTTAGATCCAAATCGTTTTCCTGCTGACCCATCTGGAAAAATTTCTGACTCCAAGATGCTTGAAGTTGAAACTGCGGTTCGCTACTGTTTAGGTTTATGAGCGAAAATTATCTCAATTTTTAAGAAGATTATGGAATCGAATCACCAATCGCAAGAATAAAATTATCTCAAACAGCCAAAAACCAACTACTAAAACTCTGCTATAGGACTCATATTTTATTTTTTTAATATACGTAGTAACGCACTACCCGAAGGCTTTGGTGCCGTACTATCACCGATAAAATACCCTACACATACTTGGATTCTTTCATAAATAAAATCGGATTTCTATGTAATTTACTGTTACTTTGCTTCTACATGAATTTCTCTACCAAACTGCCTGAATTCATCATCCAGATAATATAGTGAATTTCGGATAGCTTGGCGCAATTTACAAGCAGGTTTTAGACAATCATCCTCGTAGTCCATTAATGTTAATTCTAAATGGGGATAGAGAATTTTCAGAAAACCTGATGCTGATTTGAGGATGGCATTCTGATCGCGAATCGTAACATTTTTTTCAAAGTGAGTATGCTGCTGTACGTAAGACATGAAGCGATTATCTTGGCGTAGAGATAGCAAGGCTTCACCAAAGAAATCCATTTTTAAACCAACTTGAGAAGCTACCATTTCTCTTTGAAATTTGGGAATCTTCCAACCAGGGATAATCCCAGATAATCGGTCTAATAATGCAGTCTCAGTAAAAAACTTTGGCAGGTTAGCCATTAAATTATCTTCATTGCGTGGTTGTAATTGCTCATCTAATTCGATATTTGCCAGCATCACTAACCCGCAATCACTAGAAATATCTGCAAAACCAGAGCGATTATAACGACCGCTAGCAAGATAGTTTTTTAGTGGCCCAATGACCTCTTCAGGATTATCGAATGTTAAACTTTGAACTTCATCTAGAACCACAACTTGATGACGACCGAGTAAACCAACTTCTTTAGTTCTACCATTAATAAACAATTGGGCGGGAGTAACTTTACCACCACTAATTAAGCTAACTTTGCTACTGATATTTTCAAAAAAGAAGCTTTTACCAGTGCCTTTAGGAGCTAGTTCAATCACATGATAATTAGGTTCTACTAATGATAGCAACCTAGCCAATATCCATGTTTTTGCTTCCTGGTCATAACTCGGATGCTGGGGGTTAAAACCCATTGAGCAAAATATTAAATCTCGCCATTGTTGTGTATTGAATTTTGCCCGACATTCGGCATAACTTTGCAAATCAACTTGGGAACATTGAAATGGTTCAAAATCCATCACTTCCACTTTACCGTCGGGAAGCATGGCTAAAGTAATTTTTCCCCAAATCCCTTGGCGCAAAAGTATTTTATAGCGTTCTACGATATCAGTAGCAATGCTGCATTCAGTTAAATTCAGAGACGGAATTTGTGCCAATGGCTCAGGAATTGTTTTCCCTCCCTGCTCTAATTTAATGCGTACCTGCATTAGAGCAATGAGTTTTCGTATTTCTCCCTGAGTCAGGTCAAAAATAATTTCGTTACGGTCATCTTTGCGGGGAAATGCTTTTTGAATAAAGTTATTGACTTTTTCTAATTCTATTGATGTTAATGTTCCCGAACCAGGGACAATTTTATCTAGCAGCCATTCAGCAACAAAACTAGGTAAACCAATTGAACTGAGTCCACTGGATGGCAGCCTAGTTTTATCAATACAGAGATTGCCAAAAACTTGATTAACCAAATCGTTATTGTAGGTTATTTCTTCATAAGAATTCATCTATATTAAATCCACTACTGAATATTTGCTTAACGATAATTTTCGATTCAGGAACTAGGGCAGCATTTGCATTTTCAGCATCGGCAAATCGAAAGGTTAATTCACCAGATAGGAATAAGTCATTTTCTTGATTTGGTGGTAATTCTGGCACTTCAGGAATTATTATTTTGAAATTACAGCGCTGATTTGGTGGAATTTCCTGTGCTAATGGTTTTCCTTCTGGAAAAGAGGGCAATTCCTGAATATATAGACAAAGGTTTGTAAGTGGCACTGAGTTGGGATTATCGATAGTAATTTCCATTTCTCCTGATTGTTTGGGTTTACCTTCACCCAAGCAAAAAACTGATACAGGATGGCGTTGGATAGATTTTCGTAGCACAGATACACCAACTACAACTTCTTCAGGAAATAGCCCCCCGTGAGAACCAATAATTTTTTTATTGCTAGTGTAACTGAAAGAACTTAAGCTAGCGGAGCCTTTGACAATACTAATGTCATGGGGAAGACTGTAGCGATCGCCTTCTAAAACCACAAACCTGCTATCATCAGTTTTACCAATCGCCATCCTTCCCTTGGGTTCCAGTCCTGGGGGGCACTGGGTAATTTTTTCGGAAGTACCCATTATCTGACCGTGGTCGCTAGCAATCACGATTCTCAGTGCTTCTGGATTAGGGTATTGTTGCAAACAATAATCAATCTTTTTGGCAATACCTTCTAGAGTGTGGGGACGGTCAAGTTCGTAAAAGCTTTGCCAGTCTTTTTGATTGTGATAAAGGCTATCGAACTCATCTGTATCCCAGCAATATAACTGATGTGTCTTTTTTCTCAAAGCGCTGTAGAGTTTATCAACTTGTCCATCTGTATAACGTTTGCCCACGCCCATTTTTACAAAAGCTTTGCCAGCATCAGCAACCCAACTAGGATCATTAGGCAATAGTTGAGCGTATAAACTCCATTTAGCATATTCTGTTTTCGTGGGCAGGATGCTAAAGTAAGGTGCGATCGCAGTTTCTACAGCGAGTTTGTAATTGTTTGTTAGTAAAGATAACAGTTCTAAGTGGTCTAACCATCCCAAGCCATCGACCACAACCCAAAACACAGGACTTTCTTGGCAAAGATTTTGCACTTTTGAAGCAACGTTGTAGTTGAGGTACGAATTTTCTACAGAATCTATCTGCATCTGGGGATAGTGCTGGAGTATCCATTCGACAAAGCTATCCGCCAAACTCTCACTAATTTTTGGTACAGCACCAGGTTGCTTGATGACTTCCCAGCGACGGAAGGGTAGGTAATCTTTTATCGCCCAAGCTAAAGCTTGCTGCGGAGTAGCATCTAAAGTCAGAGGTTGGGGTGGAGGCTGGTTAAAGCTTAATTCTTGCTTCTGCTGATAGCTCAGATAGGGGGTAACTTTGGCTTCCCTTGTCCGATTAATCCAGTTAGGTCGATTGCCGAAAACTTTGTAAGCACAATTGGCAATCCGCTCCATACCTACTTGGTTAATAGGCTTTAGGGAATCCAGAACTTTGCCTTCGGTGCGCGATATGAGTTGTTCCCAGTAGCGGTCAAACTCTTCGGTGAGTAAGTCGGGAACTGGCAAGGGATACTTGCCGATGTCGTTCAAAACTGGTTCTGCTATGCCTAACCAGCGACGCAAAAGTAATAATTTATCTTCAGTCTGGTAGTAAGTTGCTAACTCATGTTCCTTAAACTGCTGCTGCCAGACTCGCTCTAGAGATTTATAATCTTGTGGCACTAAAATTGCTAACCAAGCAGCGAGATGTGAAATGGAAGGTTCGGCAAACCATATCTGTCCATTACTTTCAGTGATGTTATCTGCCAAAAAGTGGGCAATGGGATTGTCTGGGGGATAAGAATCTAACTTAGTGACTAAAATCAATACTTGCTCGTTAGTCCAGTCCTGAGATAAAGGAACGGAATCAAATAATTGTGTTAGCTTGTCGCGGGGATTTTGCTTAATTTCTGCGATTTCCTCAGTCTTATTCCACACTCGTAGCCAAGTTTTTGCCCATTCGCATAATCGCTCACCTTTTACCCAGCAGGGAGTAGTACTCACACCAAAAAACTGTATCCATTCCACTTCTGTGGTGACAGGGATATAGCCGGAGGGAATATCGTATAGTCCGGTAGGGTCTAGTATGATATGCTTATCATTCATCCCTATTATTCCTCCGTCTTTTCTGATAGTATTTGCCCTAAGTCATCGTAGACATTTTGTTGCTGTAAATCAGAAAGTTGTCGGAACAGCACGAAAATTTGATTGACTATATCCTTATTCCGTTCTTCGATGCATTGACGCTCTATATTTTCTAATAACTGAGTTTCGAGAATACTAAATAAGTTAATATAATTATTTTTTTCAGCTTGAATTTGCTCTAGTAAATTGTTTGCAGCTTCGAGTTTTTCTGTATCATCTGACAATTGGTTGATTTCGGTGCAACTATTTTCTAAATCATTAAGCCATTGCTGAAGAAATTGTGATTTTTTTCGTTCTATTTCTGTACGGAGTGAGTGGACGCGATCGCTAAATTTTTCTCTCAGTCCTTCAGTCTTATTTTCCCAATCTTTTAGTCTATCTAACTGAGTTTGACAAGTTTCCAAAGTCTCCACTTTTGATGACTCAGCTATTTGCAATAAATCAATTAGTGGCGCTAGTTCCGAGATAATTGCTTCATACTCTGCTTCTATTTCCGAGCGTGAGTAGCAATGCGATTTTTTCAGTAACTCTTTTTGGAATCTTTGTGCATCTTCTACTGTTGTCAAATACTCTAAATTATGATTATATTCTTGTAATTCAACAGTATATTCTTGGATTTTTCGCCGAAAATTAACTTCTAACTGAGTAATTCTTTCTTGGAAGCGGTCAGCATTGTAGATATTAAACTGACGACTAACGATTATGCCCAAAACATCGTTACAACTGGCAATAGAATTACTTTGTTGATAGCGAGTCTCTAGATTTTGTATCTGCTCAAAGTCATTTTTTAAACTCTGGATTTGTGGTTGTATTTCTTGATAGTCTCCATAATCAGCCGAATCTTTAAAGACAACATCCAGTTTGGCATACTCTGTGTTAATAACATCCAAGTCTGAGAGATTGTTTACCGACTGTAGTCGAGTCCGAAGATTTGCCAAACTGGAATGATAATTAGTAATTTTATTGTGGATTGACTGCACAAGTTCAGCAATTTCCTGCTGAAATTTATCGGGATAGTTAAAGCGAGATCGTAAATTTTCAATTTCTTGCAGTGCATCTTGAGAAAGATGAATTGTTTGGATTTTAGTTGCAGAATTGCGAATATTCTGCATGATTTGTGTATCTTCGGCTTGCTTTTGTCCTGCTTCTGCCTGCTGTCTGATGTCTGTTAATCTGATTTTGCTGGTACTCAGGGCATTTTGCAAATCCTCAAATAGGTGGCGAGGCAAGTCTGCAATCTGGGTAATCTGGTCAATAATTCCTTGAATTTCTATTTGATAAGCACTACAAGCTTGTTCAGTAGATAGTGACTCAGCACGCTTGTTTTCTGCTGCTACAAGTTGGTCAATTTTATCACTGACTGTTTGCAATGCTTGGGAGAAGCGATCGCGTTGTTGTTGTGTTGGTAAAATAGAAGTATTTGGCGATCGCTTCAGCAGTTGCGGGTAAAGTGGTAACAGTGCTGCCAACTGTGCCTCATGAGGTAAGTTTTCTACAGCTTGTACTGGTTGGAACCACTTGTTAATTTCAGCAACCGCAGCACTCACCAGCTTTCTATTCTTAGTTAATTCTTCTTTTTCTAACCCTTCCGGTTCATTAGACTCTAAAAAAGCAGCAACGGCTTCTAGATACTCCTGCGCCTGGTCATAGTCTATAGGCGATGCCGGAAGAGTCGGCATTTGTGTTTGTTGACGACGAATCAGTTTAGACTTTTGTTTAATAATCCATTCTTCAACAAATGCTGTGGGGTTTTGGAGAATATCAGTATTGCCCCAAGCTTGCAGAGACTTATCTTGTAAAGGAACAATCTCTACTTTTTTAGTGGTAAGTTTGATGCGTCCTCGTAAAATAACTTCTTTGCGGTGGATTGCCAACCATCCTGCTAGCAACATGGTAAAGTTATACTCGCTATAACCAAAAGGTGGGGCAGAAAGTACTTGCCAAATTTTTTCTAAGTCAATAATCTTTTGTGGTAATCCTTCTAAGTTTGTTATTTCAGAAATTTTATCCCAAGCAGCGCGGATTTTTTCATGAGTTGGTTCTTGAACGATATATTTATCAGATGTTTTCTTAAATAGACCCCATAACTTGACAAAAATCTGGTCAATAACAGTCCTATAAGACTGGTCTTGAAGTGTTTGTTGACTAATATTATCTTCTATGAAGATTTGTTTTGCAGTCCAGCCGACAATCTTTTTACCTGTCTGATGATCTGAACGCATTTTATCAATTTCATCCACAGGCGGAACGAAGGGATATAAATCTTGTAGCAGTACACTGATTACTCGTTGTGCTTTGTGTTGTTCAGCAGAGGGAATTTTCTCGATTCCTACACAATAGTAAGTACAATTTTTTAATAAACTTGTTAATCTTCCGTTCGCCTCTTGTTGCCAACGGTGAAGTTGTTCTTGATAAACTTTTCCTAACAATTTTTGAGAAGTCGGGTTAGTTTCTTCAAGAGCTTTTATTTTGAGAATTACACGAGCTAAATTTCCGGTTTCTTCTTGAGGAATAGCAATTGCAATTCGATTCTTGATTGGTGATTTAGACAAGTAATCAGCTATATGGTTACGAAAAGATTGCAATTCCTCTTGAGTTTCTGCTAATATATAAACTAAAATTCCTTTTTCTTTAGTTTCTCTAAAAATACGATTATTTTCTAGCGCTTTAATGAATTTATCAATACTATATATCTTACGCTCAAACCGCCAATCTTCAGTCACTAACTTGTTATCTTTGACAAACTGTGTAGCACTAATTGTAGTATTAGATGGATATTGTTTAAGAAGATTAATTTCACCACAGTAGGTCACTACATCATTAATAGATGTTGTTAGTGATTTAATTTTTTCCTCAATTTCTTCTTGAATACCTCTAGGATTAATTCCTTCCCAAAAACGATAAAGTTTAATCTCTTGTCGATAGTAAATTAAATCTCGTTCTTTTTCAAGTTTATCTAGTGCTGCTTGGAGCCGAGATTTAGGTAAACCTGTCAGACTGACTAAAATCTCTTGGTGTTCTTCTTGGTCTGGTTTGGTCAGGTTCTCGCCACTAGCCTCATATAAAAACAAAGATTTTAGAACAATTAATTCATCGTCATTCTCGCCACCTGCCGCTAAATCCACAGCTTTTTTGTAGTGGTTATAAACAGGGTAGTTAGAAAAGTTTTCAATAAAGGTATCTATTAAAGCAATGGGATAGATGTAATTGACTTTGCCAGCATTTTCTACAGGTTGAGTTGCAATAAAATTTTTGACATGACCTTTTATAAACTGGATAGCAGTCCTATCTTGAGTAAAATCAAGGTTACATAGTAGATAAGCTGTCAGAGGATGGAGGGGAAAACAACCCTTGGATAAGCGGGTATAAAATTCTTCAAAAGACCAGCCTTGATTTTTATAAATTTTAATTCTTCGCTGGAAAGCTGTTTCAGCTTCTCTCCTCAGAGTGTTATCCCACTGAGAACAAAATATTTGCCAATTAGAGTCATTTTTTTGCAACAATAAATTCTTTATAACCAGTTCTAAGCTAGAACTAGCGTTGTAAGTAGTTCCATCTTTTGGCGCAAGGCGAGTTGCAATCTTTTGGTATTCTAGTCTTACATTAGCAGGAATTCCAACTCCTTCACTGGGATGAATTTGGGTGAAACTTAATAGAGCAATTTTAACTTTGTAGTTTTCGCAAATGTTAGTAATATTTTGCAGTGCCGTACCTCCAGCACCTATATCATCTGCTGCCCAAGTTTTCAGATATTGGTTTAGCTCATCAAATAAAATTAAAATCCCTTCAAAGTGGGCATTTTTTTGTCCAGTGCAATGATTTGTTATCAGGTCTTTTAAAATTGCTTCAATATTTACATCAGCAGTAAAATCAGGAGTAAATCCAGTGATTTCAAAGGCAAGTTTTTTGACAGTTGATATAACCCCAGAGTTATTTTCTCTGAGTAAGCGGATGAGAGAATTTAAATCACTATCAGGATTACCAATACTTTGTAGATATTTCTCTGCTTCTGCCCTATTCTCTGGATTCAAGTTTTCCAAATAGCGTAGGGGTTCGCTGCATATATGTTGTGCTAAAGAATCTTGAATACCTTCTACTTCAAGACTTTTGACGAGTTGTTGCAGAAATTGCTTCTTAATATCGCCACCTGTGTCACCACTCAGACAGATAACTAAATGTTGGTGGCGTTGACTTTCTTTAAATAGCTTCAAGCCTGTAATAACAGCCTGACTTTTCCCAGATGTAGCCTTTTCTACTTGTGATAAAATTCCTTGCACTTCCTGACTGTGGAAGGGTTTTTGGAAAAAGTTGGCTATTGCGATCGCAAAGTGCGACTTTCCCTTACCATATTGTTGAATCATCAAATGGATATTCGGCTGATTTGCACTATGATAACTACGACGCACCGCATCCAAAATACCAACTGTCGATGACTCTGGTTTTGTTGGGTCGTAGTTAAAGATAAAACTTTCGCATAAAGATAAATTCTTCTGTGAATCATCAATCATGCCAAAGTTCACAGAACTGGCAACACTACCCTTTTCGTTGATTTCAACAAGTTGGTTGAGGAGCATAGTAAATTTAAAATGGCAAATGCAAAAGGATGATTATCCTGAAGGAATACGTTTAATTCGCTCTGGCGGCCAATTTTTCGGTGCTAGTTGCTGGGGTAGCAGTATCCATAAAAGTCTTTCTAGCTTGCGAGTTTCTTCCAGTTGTTTCCAGAAAAGAGTAATGCGACTGCCAGATGTGATTTGCAGATAGGTAATCAGACAATCTAACCCTTCGAGTAAAACAATCTGTTTGCTAACCCTAGAACACATGGACTTGATGGCACTGAGTTCGATATCTAAATTGTGATGAAGAGCAAGAAAACTTTCTCCCGGATGAATCCGTTGTAGCAAATTTTTTCGGTAATTGACCCGATGGGCATTATTGTAATGAGCGATACGCAGCAGTTCGGTTTCATCAGGTGTGTCCCAAAGTAGCAGATGAATTCGGTCATCAGGTCTGGCATCTCCCAGCAGCAAGTAATTTTTATCTGTCATACGCCTTTTCTAGCAGTGCCAAGGGTTCATCCCAGCGCGGAATCACTTGAAAAGGAGATACTGCCCGTCGCTGTTCAATGATGCCATAAGCTTCCAGTGCATTTAGCTGTTCTTGTAATGCCTCTGCTTTTACCCCCAGTACGGCAGCAAGTCCCATTTTCTCATTCAATATCGACTCAGTGAGAACGGAACCTTCACTTTTAAAATTACGTTCCCACAGCTTTGCCAGGAAATATCCCACGAGATAAGAGTTAGGTAAATTAGCATTTCCACTAATATATTTACCATTATCTTGGGTGGCAAACTTGCAGGATGCTAAAGCAGTAAACTCAATATATGCCCGTAATATGTAATTAATTCTGTTAGCAATTACTTTGCTTTCTTCTTCAAATATCGACGCACTATGATACAGCAATTCTTCTTTAGTAAATTTAGGATAGCGAGGCAGAAATGTATATATAAAGTAAGTCCATACACCCCAATCAGCAGGGTTTTCTGGTGTTGGTTGTAGACCACGATCGCCAAAACTTAAATAAAAGTGCATCAACCAATCTGTAATATTTGACTCCAAGCTAGGATCTAGCCGCAAGATAATTTCCCCTTCTGGACTTGGACGATTATTCTTAATTAATCCTGCACGTACCGCCCAACTTTTTACTCGTCCTACTTTGCCATTACCTAAACTTGTTTTCCCCATCAAATTGGGTAAACTATCATTTAAACCTTTATCTTGGGCAGCAGCATGAATAATTCTACTTATTTCGTCTTTTTTTAGCGCAAAAGAACCATTAAAATGTAATTGTAATTTAGCCATAATATCCTTTTAAAATAAAAACTTCTGAAGAATAATTCAGAACTCAGGAGTCAGAATTCAGGAGACAATTTGTACATTGAATGATAAATATGGTTGTTGATATTTATTTGGGTAAGCGCACATTATACCAGATTACCAACAAGCTGTTAACTATTATTAATTATGTGAAAGCATAATGTAGAGTATTTCTTTAACCTTGAATCATGGAATCCCCAATCGAAAGAATAAAACTTTCCCAAACAGCCAAAGACCAACTTACCAAACTTAAGCGCAGCACCAAAATCGACCAATGGAATATCCTCTGCCGTTGGGCATTTTGTCGTTCCCTCGCAGAATCAACCACACCCTCCCCCGTTCCAATCCCCCAAGATAGCAACGTCGAAATGAGTTGGCGCGTCTTTGGCGGCGAAATGTCCGATATACTCCTCCTCGCCCTCAAGCAACGCTGTCACAATGACGGTTATCCCACCGACAAAGAAACCCTCGCCACCCAATTTCGCTTACATTTGCATCGCGGTATTGGCTACTTAGCAGGCGATCCAAATATCAAGAAAATTGAAGATTTAATTGAACTGGCGGTTAAAAATTGAAAGGATATTAGTTGACTGTTAACTGTTCACCGTTAACTGACAACTAATATTATGCCTGAAACGCTAGAAATCGAGCGTCATAGAGCTGCGATCGCTCGCATTGATATATCTCGCCCCGTGCGATTGGCTATAGAAGGGTCAATCCTGAATCCAGACACGACTTTTTTTGACTACGGCTGCGGCTACGGTGGTGATGTGCAGCGAGTAAAAAACTTAGGTTACACCAGTGCAGGTTGGGACCCTTACTACTATCCTGATGTACCACGCACCCCCGCCGATGTGGTCAATTTGGGTTATGTCCTCAACGTCATTGAAGACTCAGAGGAACGCCGTCAAAGCCTAATCCAAGCTTGGGAACTCACCGGCAAAGTTTTAATTGTCGCGGCTCAAATCCTGATTAACGCTCCTAGCAAAACCCAACTTGCTTACAATGATGGCATTGTGACGCGCCGCAATACTTTTCAGAAATATTACGAACAACAAGAACTCAAAACTTATATTGATGAAGTCTTAAATGTTGATGCAGTACCGATCGCACTAGGCGTATACTTTATTTTTCGAGATGAAGCCCAAAAAGAAAGCTACAAAGCTATCCGCTTCTTTTCTGCGACTTCTACACCGCGAGTCCGTATCCCCATCAAGCGGTTTGAAGACTATCAAGAACAGCTGCAACCACTCATGGCTTTCTTTACCAAGCGCGGTAGATTACCTGTGAAAGGCGAATTGGAAAATGAACAGGAGTTACTGAGTGAATTTGGTAACTTTCGCCGTGCTTTCGGTGTAGTTTTACAAGCTACCGATGAGGCTGAATGGGATGCGATCGCTTATCGTCGTTCTCTAGATATCCAAGTTTATCTCGCCCTGACCCACTTTGATAAACGCCCTGCATGGCAAAAGTTAGCCCCAGAAATGCGGCACGATATCAAAGCCTTTTTTAGTAGCTACGAGGAAGCTTGTCAAGTAGCTGACCAAAAGCTTTTCAGCTTAGGCAAACCTGGGGTGATTAAAACTGCTTGTGAAAAAAGCAAAATTGGTAAACATACGCGCGGTGCGCTTTACGTCCATGTTTCGGCATTAGCAGCACTCGATCCCATACTACGAATTTGTGAAGGTTGCGCTAGCCGTACCATTGGGCGTGTAGATGAAGCCACATTAATCAAATATCACACTGATAAGCCGCAAATATCCTATCTGTCTTACCCCGAATTCGACATTGACCCCCATCCAGCGTTAAAAGCCAGCATAGGTATTGATTTAAAAACCCTCTTCGTCACTCATCGAGATTACGAAACTAGGGCAAATCCGCCGATTTTGCACCGAAAGGAAACATTTGTTACCAGCAACTACCCACGCTACGAAGAATTTGCTAAACTCACCCAACAAGAACAGGAATTAGGATTGCTCAATAGCAAAAGCGACATCGGTACTCGTGAAGGTTGGGAAAAATGCCTCGCTGCCCACAGAGTCGAAATCAGGGGACATCAGGTTTACCCAATTGAAGAAAGTTAATAAAACGCTGACGCTATAAGGTTATCCTGAATTTGTATTTAACCCAAGTAAATCTTGGTAGTTTGTCATGTTTGCGAGAAATCACACAGCAGCTTTGGCAAGTTTCAATCCCCGATCGGGATTATATAAGGAACTCCTGCTGCTCCAATAATTCAAACCTTTATAGGTACTAGTTACATGATATACTTTTGCATTTCCTCGTTGTATTTTATTGATATTTCCTCAAAAGAGGCAAAAAGTTGAAACAATGAGGAAAATTAAATCACTACTGGGAGTTTTCGGTAGTCGCAAGATGGCGGCTTTATTATTTTTAGGTTTTTCATCGGGTTTACCGTTATTGTTAATTGGTAATACATTAAAGGCTTGGATGACCGTAGAGAAGGTAGACTTAGCCGCTATTGGTTGGTTTAGCCTTGCGAGTTTGCCTTATTCCTTAAAATTTTTGTGGTCGCCGTTGGTAGACAGGTTCACCTTACCAATTTTGGGACGACGACGGGGTTGGTTAATTTTGACGCAGATTGCTTTGATTGTAGCGATCGCATTCATGGCTTTTCAACAACCCAAACAAGCATTACAGCTATTAGCAATCAACGCCATAGTAATCGCTTTTATCAGTGCAACTCAAGATATCGCTGCTGATGCCTACCGTACCGACGTTTTAGAAAAACTAGAAATGGGGGCTGGTGCCGCAGTTTTTATCTTAGGTTATCGAATTGCCCTATTAGTCGCAGGTGCTTTAGCCTTAATACTTGCTGACAAACTGCCTTGGTCATCGGTTTACTTGTTTATGGCAGGGACAATGGTAATTGGTATTCTTGCCACCTTGTTCGCACCGGAACCCAAGGAAATTAGCCCTCCAGGATCTCTCGCTGATGCTGTAATCTTGCCCTTTCGAGAATTTTTTCAGCGTCAAGGGATTATTAAAGCTATTCTAATGCTGGCATTCATTACCCTATACAAGCTAGGTGATGCTTTGTTGAGCAATATGACCACGCCTTTTTTACTGCAAACTGGTTTTACCAAAACCGACATTGGGGCAATTCAAGTGGGGATGGGGTTAATTGCGACGATTGTTGGTGCTTTAGCAGGTGGTTCAATTTTGAGTGCTATTGGCATCAATAGATCGCTTTGGGTTTTTGGTATTCTACAAGCAGTAAGTAATTTAGCTTACTTTTTTCTAGCATACATCGGTCAAAACTACCAAGCTATGGTACTTGCCATCAACGTAGAACAATTTTGTGGTGGATTGGGGACAGCAGCCTTTGTTGCCTTTTTGATGAGTCTTTGTAACCAGCGGTTTTCCGCAACCCAATATGCTTTATTATCCAGCTTAATGGCTGTCAGTCGCGATATTCTGGCGGCCCCTGGAGGCGCGATCGCTCAAAGCACGGGTTGGCCTGTATTTTTCTTAATTACCATCGCCGCCGCCGTACCAGGACTACTCCTATTACCAGTATTTGCCCCCTGGAACCCTCAGCCAGTGGCAATATCCAGACCAGGACTTGAGGACGAAGAAGAGGATATATGGGGAATCAAGTAGTTATTGCTGTCGGCACATTCATCCTCTTACTCACAGGTTTATTACTGGGGTATGTTCTCTCGCAGTTAGTTCTGGGATTTCTAGCATTTAACCTCCTAACTTTTTTTGGAACACTCAGCCTAATTTTAATTTTTGGTACACTTTATTACGTTTTATTTTGGCAGTTGCGGAGAGAACAATCCCGACCATCAACTCCATCAACCATCAATCAAGGGATACCAACCCAGGTAGATGATGGTGGATCTGATAGCTATCTCAAAAACAGGCTAATCGCTAAATTATCTGGTGACACTGCCGCAGCCGAACGGTTAATTGAACAGGCAAAGGAAACTTATCCTGGGATGCCGGAGAATTGGTATTGCGAAAGAGTACTCGATGACTTGGAGAGCGATCGCCAGAGGGAGTAGGGGAGGCAGGGGAAGCAGGGGAAGCAGGGGAAGCAGGGGAGGCAGGGGGAGAGAAGTATTGCCCAATGCCCACTTGCCCTGAGCGAAGCCGAAGGGATTCCCAATTCCCAATTCCCATGCACAGAAAATTGCTAAAATAAATCAAGAATACTTCACAAATCTTCAGCTAGGTTCTCATAAAAGTTCCTAGCTTCTTGCAATTAAAATATGGCTATTTTTCGTCAATACATCGCCCCACTGCTTGCAGTATTAGTATTTTTCTTTGCCCTAGTGGCAGTCAGCGCCCGCATCTTTTTACCCTCCGATATGGCAGCACCCGCACCCATTGAAGAGGTGGGGGTAAGTTCTCAATCTACTCCAAGTGATTTATCACCAGCAGCACATAACGCGAGCTAGCTAAGTCAATAAACGTATTTAAGTGTCTGAGCAACTATTACCTGGATATATTATTCGCCGTGGCTCCCTTTTAGAGCGATCGCTGCTGCTTAAATTCATGCAGCAAACTTACCAGGATATTTTTCCAAATGAGGATTTTTCTCATTTAGAGCAAACAGTTAAGCAATACTTCTCCAGCGATACGCCCTTGTGGTGGGTAGAAGAGGAGGGGGAACAGGGGAGCAGGGGAGCAGGGGAGCAAGGGAGCAATAAAGAATCTCTCTCCTCTGCCCCTCTGCCCCTCTGCCCCTCTGCCCTCCATCCCCCGATAGCTTGCCTCTGGGTGGGCAATGCTATAGATCAAGTACATGGAAACCGTCATGCTCACATCTTTATCCTCTACGTTGTACAAGAACATCGACGACGGGGTATTGGTACAGCTTTAATGCAATATGTGGAAAATTGGGCTATTCAAAGAGGCGATCGCCAAATTGGTCTGCAAGTGTTTCAATCAAACAAACCCGCATTGAATCTTTATAATCAGTTAGGTTATCAAACCCAATCCCTATGGATGGTAAAATTCCTGAGTGCAGAAAAATAAACTCAAGAATAGCGATAATCTACTGTTGTATCTGAGTTATGGAGGTTCTCGTTTGGATAAAACTCAACGAGGAAGAAAGGAAAATGTATAAGAACCCAACTAATATATATAAAGCTTTAACTTATTGGCGCGGGGGATTATGTGTTAATCCCTTTTCGGGATTGAAATCAAATTATGTATGACGAAGACGATCTAAGCCTACTCGATATTGAGGAGGAGCTAGAAAGCCCCTTAGATAAAATAGAGCCGCTAACTGCCGAATCAGTTGTGGCAAAGCCCGATCCAGAAGTGATGCTAGCCTTGCTGGAAAATCCCCAGCCCCAGCAAAGGATGTTAGCGGCACGTGCTTTTTGTGATATAGAAGATGCCCGTGCTACCCCCCATCTGATTCGCCTGTTAACTGATACCTGTCCGTTAGTGCGGGTAAGTGCAGCTTATGGCATCGGACGCAATCCCAGTTTAGAAGCAGTGAGTCCGTTAATTGCTCAACTCAACAGTGATTGGAATGGCTATGTGCGTAAAGGTGTAGTTTGGGCTTTAGGAAACTGTCGCGATCGCCGTTCTTTAGCACCCCTAGCAAACGCCCTCAGAACCGACATTTCCGCAGTGCGTTTGTGGGCTGCTAGCGCCTTAGCACAAATGGCAGAAGTCGGTTATGAAGCAGTTATCGGGGCAACACCACCTTTAATTGAAGCCTTAGTCCAAGATCCCGTAGCAGCAGTGCGAAGTAACAGTGCTTGGGCAATTGGTCAACTGTGCCGCGAACTACCTTCTAATGTAGTTTATGCCACAGCGATCGATGCCCTAATTCAAGCCTTTGCCGAAGATCAAGATTTGGGAGTCCGCGAAGACGCCAAAGCCTCACTATTAGGAGTGGGCGATCCTCGTGGCTTACAGCTGATTGAAACCCTAGAACAAGAAGGGTGGTTTTGATTGGGCAAAACAGTTCTGAGTGCTGAGTGCTGAGTTAGGAGTTAGGAGTTTTCTTTTGTCCCCTTGTCCCCTTGTGTCCCTCATTTCCCCTGCTCCCCTGCTCCCCTGCTCCCCCATCCCTTACTGTCCTTCAGCTACAGGTTTGACCAAGTTTAAGTCATAAGGGCGCTCAGTATCATCCTCACCCAAATATTCACCGTTTTGAATTTCCAGAATAATTAGCGGGATATGTCCAGGATTTTCTACCTTATGTAGTGTTGCTGCGGGTACATAAGTTGATTCGTTTCGATTCAGTAATATTTCTGCATCGCCACAAGTCACTTTTGCCACACCGGAAACTACAACCCAATGTTCATTGCGGTGATAATGAATTTGTGGTTTAATGCCGTGCCTGGGCTTGATTTCAACACGACTAATTCTATAGGTTTCTCCCTCTTCGATTACCTCTACCTCACCCCAATATCGTGTACCTGAATGTGGAGACAATTCGTTGATATTTAACTGAGTATTATTTTCATTGGCAGTCATAATTCATTTCTCAACCAGATAAGTATTAGTATTTATCAGTAATTTACCGTAAACGAGATAAACCTGGGTAGGGAGATGCAGTCACAACGTCTCTATTGATGACAACTGCTCTAACTTTACTTTAGGCAACAGATCCTATCCGTAAATTTCTAAATGTTTGAAGGCGTGAATTGTTCACTCCCCCGTATATTGAATCCGATAAATCCGATTATTGGCTTCTTCTGTTAATAGTAAACTGCCATCTGGCAACACGAGTAAACCTACAGGCCGTCCCCATGTGCTGGGTACAGAAGGATTTAGTAAAAATCCTGTGAGAAAGTCTTCGTAGTAGCCAAGCGATCGCCCTTTAGCATCGAAGGGAACAAATACAATTTTATAACCAGTGCCGCGATCGCGATTCCAAGAACCACGAAAAGCCGCAAAAGCACCGTTCTGGTATTTTTTCGGAAACGTTTTACCATCATAAAACTGCAAACCCAATGCTGCGGAGTGCGCCTGGAACAGTACATCTGGCGTTTGAGTCCAGGCTGCTAAATCAGGACGTTTACTTTTGTCATCTGTCTTTTGCCGCGGATCGAGGTTATTTGGTGTTAGATAAGCATAGGGCCAGCCGTAAAATGCCCCCTGTTTAACACGTGTCAAATAGTCTGGTACCAAATCATCACCAATTCCATCCCGTTCATTGACAGTAGTATAAAGTTCCTTAGTTATAGGATGAAAGTCTAAACCAACAGGGTTACGCAAGCCGGAAGCGAAAGTTTGCTGCTGGGAACCATCTAAATTCATCACCTGTATTGAAGCCCGTGGTAGGGGTTCTTCATCCACATTGGTTCCTGAACCAACTGAAATATATAATTTATTGCGATCGGGTGAGACAACGACATTGCGCGTCCAATGATTGTTATAACCTTGAGCGGGCAAATCGGCAATTTTTTCTCCCTTACCTGTAATTTTGTTTTGATCTTGAGTATAGGGAAAACGCACCACAGCATCTGTATTCCCCAGAAAAAAGGAATTATCTGCAAAAGCCATACCAAAGGGTCTATTAAGTCCGTTGTCACCACTAGCAAAGGTTTCTCGAACGTCGGCTACACCATCGCCATTGCTGTCACGCAACAAACGAATCCGATTTTGCCCGGTTTCAGTTACTAAGACATCACCACTGGGAGTTAAAGCTAGCCAGCGTGGCGCATCTAAACCTTCGGCAAAAACATTTACTGTGAAGCCTTGTGGTACACGCAGCACCGGATTTTGGGGAATGGGCACAACCTCAGGCCGCTTCGAGGCGCTGTCTGTTGCGAAGGGTGCTGGTAAATTCTTCAGATTGATGCGGATGGGTGTAGGTGAAAGTGCTTCAGTACGGACAATATTTTTTGGCTGTGTAGGATTCTGTGTCCGTTGGGTAGAAGGTACAGATTTTTGAGGTGTAGGATTATCTGAGTTAGCGCGAGTCTGGTTACAGGCTGCTGCCAAAATCATTAAAAAAACTGGCAGCAAAAAACGCGCAGGAACTTTCATGGTGGTAGACACTATACACAATCTTCCTACTCTAGACTTGATGCTTAATAATTGTCGCCAGTCAAAAGTTTGATTTTTCTTAGTTAGTCAACCTATTAACAATTCAAAAGTAAGGGACTTCCAAATAAAAAAAATATTCAATTAACTCTTGTGGGGTGGGCGTCTCGCCATTAGTGTCAAGTTAAGGTTAAACCCGCTTGGTGACAACGTTTTGCCCTCACCCCAGCCCCTCTCCCGGATGGGAGAGGGGAGCTAGACATTCAATTCCCCTTCTCCTTTGGGAGAAGGGGTTAGGGGATGAGGGTGTGAGGGATTTGCAAAACGCCTGTCTGATATAGTTTTCAGCTTAAGTTGACACCAATGGCGACACGATAGCCCTATAGACTGGGCGCTCATGTTGCCCACTCCACAATATTGGATAATTTATTTCTTGGAGTTCCCTAAAGCACTAGTAGCACAAGGCGGAAGTCAAAAATCAAGGCTTCGGCTTGCCTCAGCATTGACCCTGAGCGCAGTCGAAGGGTCAAAAATCAAAAGTATTATGGAATGGTCTTTTTAGAGATTTTAAATGGTTGCTATATTTACGCCGTGGCGTACTAGTGACTAAATTCTATTCCCAATTCCCACTTTCCCTGAGCGTATCGCTAAAGCGAAAGCTCCGCTAACGCGTAGCGTCTCGCAGAGAAGGGATGCCCAATGCTCAATACAGCAGTTTGCAGCTAAATGAGGTACAGAACCAAGGATTCACAAATCAAATCTTCTCCCTCCTGCCTCCTGCCTTCTGCCTTCTGCCTCAAAACCAGTGACCTTGTACCTCATGCAAAAGAAAACTGCTGTATTTACACATACAAGCATTTGTTAGTGAACAAAAAATTTTCAAATTCTGCTGCTGGTAAGGGACGACTAAATAGAAAACCTTGCATAGAGTTACAGTTGTGTTGGCGTAAAAAACCTAGTTCTGCTTCTGTCTCTACACCTTCAGCCACTACATCTAGATTGAGATTATGAGCCATTTGAATTAATGCTTTAGTGATGGCTGACTTTTGCGAATCGTTAGCAACATTATGGATAAAATAGCGGTCTATTTTTAATGTATTAATTGGTAAGTTTTTCAGATAAATCAAAGAAGAGTAACCAGTACCAAAATCATCGATCGCAATTTTTATACCCAAGGATTGCAATTTGCTCATAGTAGCGATCGCACTATTTACATCTTGCATAATCATACTTTCAGTGAGTTCTAGTTCTAGGTCATGTGGTTCTAGATTATTCACAGATATAAAATTAACTACATTATGAATGAAATCTGGCTGATTAAATTCAATTACTGACAAATTTACAGCAACAATCAATGAATTAATTCCAGCATCACGCCAGCTTTTAATTTGTTGACATACCCTTTTTAATACCCATTTTCCAATCGGAACAATTAAACCTGTAGACTCTGCTAACGGAATAAATTCTGTTGGGTAAATCATTCCCAATTCTGGACTTTGCCAGCGCAATAAACTTTCAGCACCTACTATTTTTCCAGATGCAATATCGACTATTGGTTGATAATAAATTTCAAATTCTTGAAATTTATGTTGTTTTATAGCTCGGTGTAAGCTAATTTCTAACAACTGCATTTTTGGAGACAAGTTGTTAGTTACAGTTTGAGGAGATAAATACCTTTTTAAAGTAGCGTATTTTTCCAGCCTGTTCATGATGGCACTTAATAACTCAGCCCGAGTAAATGGCTTAGTTATATAGTCATCTGCGCCCATATCCATACCTTGACGGAAGTCAGATTTGGCAGATTTGGCAGTGAGAAAGATGAAGGGAATTGTTGCAGTTGATGGCTCTTGACGTAATGCTGCTAGCACACCGTAACCGTCAATTTCTGGCATCATCATATCACAAAGAATTAAATCAGGAGCTTCGGAGATAGCCAAATGTACCCCGATTCTGCCATTAGCCGCAGCAATAGTTTCAAAGTCCTCAGCTTCTAGCAAATCTAAAATGTTTTCACGTACTGCTTCTTCATCTTCTATTATTAAGATTTTTGGCATAAATTACCTCATATTTATATTTTGTTATTTAATGGCAATATACATAAATATTTATTGCAAATATAATTATATATTTTACCTTTGTAGTGTAGATATCTACACACTTTTTTGAAAATGCCATTTCTAATACGCCAACTAGTATATCAACACCGTTTATAGTATGATAAAATGATTCAAGAAGATACACTATACATCCTTGAAAAATCCCAATCTGCAAATCTTTAACTTCAAATGCAGTTTGTCTATCTTGAATAAGAAAATTAAACTTGAAAATGCCATCAGAGGATAAATATTTAATCGCATTTGAAAACAAGTTAGTCCAAATGTGTGCCAACAGTTTTTCATTGATGCAGAAGGTTACAAATTTATATTGACTGGTGAAAAAAATCAAGCTCTGATAGCCCAGATTCATCTGTATTTGTTCTGGCGATTGTTGGCTATGTTCAACTAAATTGAAGGATGTTGCTCTACACTCTAATTTTCCTACTTCTAACTGGCCGATAATCAACACATCATTCAACATTTCAGTCATGATTATGTGATATTTGGGCGTATTTGTCTGCATTATCCTATTAGACTTACGGTACAAGTCCAAATCTTCGTCATAAACTTCAATGAAGTGAGTGTATTTGCCTGTCGTAGCTTTACGTACTATAGCGCGTGCTAGTAACCATTGGGACTTGAGTAATTGTCTCTCAATGAAAATCTGATGTTCTACTTCAAAGGAACCAATACTAGTATTACCTCTAGTTTTCTCTGTTTTTTGTGCCAGTGCTTGACAGATACAGATACTTTCAGGAGTAATATTGTCAGTAATATTACCTTGCTTATCTACAACTAGAAGCAGTTCCAACTGCTGCTGGCTCAACCGTGATAGCACTGAGACTATTTCCGAAAATTCTGACATATTCAATGTCATAACTAAGGTATGCATAACTTCAAAAGTATTGGCTGTTTTCAAGCTAGTTCCAGAAGCTACAAACAGTACCATATCATGCTTTGTGAAGTACCCTACTATCTGCGAAGATGAAAAAAAAAGATACTTTTACCCCGTGCTACATCAGTGCGTAAGCGTAGCCCGTTGTAGAAATAGCATCTACTCTAATAGTGATGTTTTTAACATAACCATCAGGAGCAAACAGTCAATTCTTAACTCTCAGCTTTGTAGCCTGATGAGCTGAGGTAAAGCTTGCATAGATTTTCACGATAGCTATCATCAAATAATAGTTATCTAAAGCTGCTTATCTAAGTATTTTCCAATATTTTGACGCTAAACAAGTAGTAATATTTGGGTTACAAACACTACAAAAAGTGTGTTAAGAATTACAAACCAGCTTATATCCAGCTAGTTGGGTATTGAGCATTGGGCAAAACAGTTTTGAGTACTGAGTGCTGTTAGCGGATAGCTAAGGTTTAGCCCGTGCTGAGTTAGCCCGGATTTCTCACGCATAGTGTAGGCTTCAGGGCAAGAGGAGTGTGGGGAGTGTGGGGAGTGTGGGGAGTGTGGGGAGTGTGGGGGGTAAGACTTCTTCCCCATCCTCCCACACCTCCCACACCTCCCACACCTCCCACACCTCCCACACCCCTTGGATTTCTCACTTGTGAGAAATCCAGGTTAGGAGTTTTCTTTTGTCCCCTTGTCTCCCCTGCCTCTTCACAAAGAACGCAACTGCACCCGCCGTTCACCATAACGTAATAGCCTTTCTATAGTTACGAGTCGATTTTCCCAAACTTTGACTTGATAGGAATTCGACTTAATTTCTTGGCTCATCAATACCCGGAATTGAGACTGGAAACGAGTTAGAGAGGCTCTCGCAACGACTAACTTACTAGCAGAAGGGGAAGCGGCAAGCTGATTTAAAGCACTGCGTAAAACTTCTGCCTGGTTGTTAAAATCTGAAAGTTTCTGAGATGACCTTTGTCGTTGGTCATTTTGGAAAACAAATTTCCATTCCCGTTGTAGCGCGGTGTAACGAATGGCGGCACTTTGAAAAGGCTGGCGGTGAGGAATCGGTTCACTTGTTGTGGATTGAATCCTACCTTGGGTGCTACTAAAGATTTTTTGGAGATCGTTGCTAAAATTTTCTGCGGCAAATAGTGCATAACCACTAACTGGCAAGTCCCTTACCAACTGGAGTTGATCGAATGCTCCGATGGTTGGCAAAGAAAGCAAGCGAATTCCCGGCACCAACAAGGTAGCTCCCAATTGTTTAGAGGCAATCCAGGGTTGGGCTAGTCGTTGAAAGCGGGAAGTATCCAGAGCATAAGTCATGGGAACGATTAAATCTACATCCCCCCGCCTTGCCCAAGTTTCCCAATTTTGTTGAATTTTCTGAATCCGCTCTTGTTCTGGCAAAGGAAATACTGCAACCGATAAAATTAAATTCGGTTGCTTTTGTCGTAACTGCTGTGATACTTGGGCGACAAAGCTATCAACTTGCTCGGTGCGAAATTTTGTCCATTTTTGCCACAAGTCTGCTTGGCTAGGAGAAATATTCACTGGATCTACACCAGTAAGTTGCTGAAATTGCGCTCTTGCAGCTTTGCCATAGCCGTAAGTTCGACCTGCTGATGGGTCTTGGAAAGGGTAGCGAATGTAGTCTAGCTGTAAACCATCCACCTTATATTTAGTGACAATTTCTTCATACAGCTTGAGCAAGTATTGCCGCACTTCGGGGTTGGCTGGATCGAAGAATGGCTTGCTCTGACCAACAGGAATCATGTTGCCTAGATTATCGTAATTTGCCCAATCGGGATGAGCCGCCAGTACTGGCCCTGGATAATTAGGATTAAGGTTGAGAATTTCATTATGGCGTTGATTGCCAGCAGCAAAAGTCCAAACCCAAGCGTGTAATTCCATGTCTCGCTCATGGGCTAGTTTCACCGCTTCTTCCAGTGGGTTCCACCCACGAATTAATGGGTTTTGCTCTTTTGCGACTTGGCTGGGATAAATTGTATAGCCAGCGTTAACAGTTTCAAAAAAGACGGTATTAATCCCGGCTTGGGCGAGGCGATCAAAAATCTGTGCCAGTCCCGCCTTACTACCAGCACGAACAATCGTCCCCCGATCTAACCAAACTGCGCGAATTTCTGGTTGAGCTAGTTTGCGATCGACAGGAAACTGCTGCCACAAAGTTGTTTTAGCGGCCAGCCATTGCTGACGAGCCAAAGCGTAGTTTTTTTGAGCAATCAATTGGGGTAAATTTTTAGCAATTAGCCTTGCTTGTGCTAATGCTTGGTCTTTACTTATGGCTAGCGCCCCCAGTTTGGTTGAGGCTAATTGTGTTGGCTGTTCTTTGACAGACTGGGGGGTGTTCAAATGCCTAGAAAACTGCTTTTCCTCAGATATTCTTTCGCCAACATTAGCCGCATCAGCTAACACCGCTAAATGAGCGCTTTCCACTCGACCAATCAGATTTTCTAACTCTTGCTGGAGAGCGATCGCTTGCCTGTTATCAATCGGCTCATTGGAGTTGGGTGCAACATCCAAACGTACTGCTTGTTCTAATTGGTCAATAGCCTCCTGAGAACTTGGAGGTTTGACCATAGGCAGCGATCTAGGTATGGGAGCAGTGGCAGTTTTAGCAGGAGATGAGAGAGATGAGCCGCCCCCCTGCCCCTCCGCCCCCCTGCCCCTCTGCTCCTCGGTCACTGAGCGTAGCCGAAGTGCTGCCCCTCTGCTCCCCTGCGCTGAGGGCGCAGCCGCCACAGTTGTAGAGCAGCTTTGGGAACCTCCTGGTATTTTTTTGGCGCGATTTGATGGCGCTAATGCTGTCAAATAGTGATTGATAGTAGTTTTTAACCAGGCATTATCCAACTCGGCTGCTGAGGCTGTATCTGTTCCCCAGCGCCAGCCCAAAAAGGTAGAACGCTCAGTTGTCACTACTGCGGCCGGATGATCTTTGGAATTCCAAACAGCAGGAGATTCACTACCCATATCATTAGGAATCACAACGCCGCCGCGCACTTTACCAAATAGTCCAGTTTGATTTGTCCATTCTGGGATCTTGGTTTTTGCTGCTTGAATCTGTTCTGTGTCACTAAAGCTGAATCCCCAATAACCTCCCAAGAGCGATCGCAATAACTGCCGTACTCCTGGGGATGACAGACTACCGACAGGCCCACTAGCAATCAAACGCCCTCCCTTACTCATCCAGTCTTCTAGAGCGATCGCTTGAGTTGGTGTTAATGTCTCAACATTTGGCAAAAATAATACTCGGCGATCGCCCCAATCTGCCCCACTCTTGACATCATTTAGGGAAATTACACAATACTTTACCCCTATTGTCTGTAAGCGATCGCTTATCCCTCCCCATTGATTTGCATTTTCTTGGCCATACACTACGCTCAATACGGGTTCTTCAGTTGCCGCCGTTACTGGCAAAATACTCAAAAAATTTAAAACTACAATTTCACAACTTAAAATAAATAATCTTCTAGCTTTTTTAATTTTTAAACTTATATCTTTTGGGTTTTCCTGATACTTCACCAGTGACTCCTCACTTCATTATTAATTAATTTAGTTATCGAAACAGAATTCAGGAGTCATGAGCCAGAATGGGCTAAACCTTAGCTATCCGCTAACAGAATGAATTTTGTGCGACACAACGACCGGCTTAGTGCATCACTGGTGGATGAATCCAGAGGTTTAAGACCCCCACTAAATCTGCATATTTAGTGGTCTTCTCCCTTGGCGCTAGCTTCTCCCAAAGGGAGAGGCTAGCGCCAAGGCGAACGAGCGTCACGAGCGTCTTCATTCTGGCTCCTGTTAGCGGTAGCGGTGCGTTTAGCCCATTCTGACTTCTGAATTCTTCTTCAATAGTCATAATTCATTAGTACACAATACACAACCCTAGCTTGATTCCTAGTAATTTTACTGAGATTCTCGGCCGGATTAAGTAAAGCTAATATTTGGCTTTTCAAAAATCAAATAGGATTTCTATAAGCTTTTCGTAGAAGTACTTAGTGAATGACCTTCATCAATCTAGCCTATCAAAACCAGTAAAAAATGCCAAGATGGATACTCAACTTCCCAGGCGATTCTATAGAAATTGTTAGCTATTACATTGTGAATTTAATTCCATTAGTGACTAGCTTTTTAGAAACTTTTGCATTTACCAATTTCCACAGGCTTTTGCGTAATGGCAGAGAGTTTTCACTTAAACCTAAAATAAAAAACGCCACTCTTGTTCTAATTATCTGTTTTTCAGAGTTTTTGTGAGTTAAAAAAGTAATACTAGTGCATCTTAAAGCCCTCACCCTAAATCCCTCTCCCAAGCTTGGGAGAGGGACTTTGAAATTGGCTCGGCTCCCTTTCTCACAATTTTGGGAGAAGAGGTTGGCGGATGAAGGCAGATTTAGTATTTGTGCAATAAGTCTAATTAGTACTCTTGACGATCGCCAGAGTTAAACTAACAATAATTTCTCACGAGCTTTTCTAGAAAGTTTTAGATAGGAGAAAACAATAATTTCAACAGTCGCAATTACAATCACTAAAATTTATTAAATGTAAAGCAATATTTTTATATTTAATTAAAGCTTATCAATTTTGTATTTAGCATCCAAATGTTTGGATACAAAAAAATTAGTTTGAGTTGAAATGCTTAAAATTATACTGATTTAAAAAACGTTTATAACAGATAACCCCACCCCCAAAGCATTTTCTTGACAAGAAAGAATAGGGGTTGGGAGTGAGATTTTGATATGCACTTGATCTACCGTGGAACTGCTATAGACTAAAGAGCTAACAAAAACAGCTTAAAGAATACAGGTGTTGATTAAATCTTCAACTCCTCCTACTGGTAAAATTTTTGTCTCCAATTTACAGGCTAATTCTTCTATACTCATATCATCTAAAAATACCAATTCACCATGTTTGAGCATTACATTTGGTAGTAAAATTCCGTCTCCCAAATCTTGCCCTTGTAAATTCAACAGCAAATCATGACCCGTTAATAATCCCGTGACAGTGATACTCTGTCCCCAATAATCACTACATAAAGCACGCATATTTACTTTTAATCCTTCAACAGAATTTAACCGTTTCAAGATAGGTTCAAAGGCGTTTTCTACTGCGTTGCCTACTACCCAAGTTAATTTTCTCTGAGGATAAACTTTTGGCGGTAGTAATTCTGTTGCAGCGGCTGCAAATTGCTTGATAAACAACTGAATTGAACCAACACCATTATCAATTTGGGGATACTCTTCATATTCAGATTCGCTCGGTAATTCCTCACCTGCAATCAAAAACCACTCATCAGCTAACCAAGCGACATTAGAGGAAAACTTTTGGCGAAATTGTTGTGAGAGTATTCGCACTTGAGAAATCACTTCTTTCGCTTTTTCTCTAGTTACGGGTATAAGTTCGTCTTCTGGAGGACGAAATCTTGTCAATCCGACTGGCACAACTGCCACCGACGCCACCGTAGGCACTTCACTAGTATGAAAGGATGCTAAGTCTTTTAAGGTTTGCTCCAGGTGTTCGCCATCATTTATACCAGGACAAACAACTACTTGAGCATGAATTTGTAGCCGTCTTTTTTGAAACCACTTGAGTTGTTGCAAGATTTGTCCCGCACGGGGATTTTTCAGCAGTCTAATTCTAACTTCCGGCTCCGTGGCATGAACAGAAACATACAAAGGAGATAAGCGCATTTGTTCAATCCGTTGCCATTCTCTTTCTGGCAAATTGGTCAGGGTAAGATAAGAGCCGTACAAAAAGCTTAAGCGGTAATCGTCATCTTTAAAGTACAAGCTGGTGCGCTTACCTGGTGGCTGTTGGTCGATAAAGCAAAAAGGACAGCGGTTATTGCACTGAATTAAGCCATCAAATAGGGCAGTTTCAAATTCTAGCCCCAAGTCTTGGTCGTAATCTTTTTCGATTTCCAGGCTATGAGTTTTACCAGTAGCGTCTAAAACTTCTAATTCCAAGACTTCATCAGCACACAAAAACTGATAATCAATTAAGTCGCGGGGACGTGTACCATTGATTGCAACGATCGCATCCCCAGCTTCAAAACCAATCTCTGCGGCTATTGAGTCTGGAAGAACCTTGGTAATTCGGGCAGGATGAATGGTAGTCATGGGGAATGGGGCATTATAGCGTTCTTAGTTGAGTCTAATACAGACCTAACCCCTACCTCCTTCCCTACTAGCGTTAGGGAGTAAAATTCAAAGCCTCTCTCCTACAAGAAGAGAGGTTAGATTGTATTACATACAAACGAGCAGTCGCGATAGTCATTTGCTTTGGACAAAGGACAAATGACAAATGAATATTATCCTTTCCAACCTGCTGCGATCGCTAGTAAGATCGCACTACCAAATGCTAATCTATACCATACGAAAATCAAAGTGTTTTTGGTTGCTAAATATTTGATCAAAAATGCAATTGATAGGTAGGAAAAAATAAAGGTTGAAATAATTCCTACAATTAACAGTCCAACAATATTATCTGGCAACTGGTGTTCTTGAAACAACTTGAATATTTTCAGGCTTTTATACAGCGTCGCAATGGTAAGAGTTGGAAACCCTAACAAAAATGAGAATTTCGCTGCTGTATCGCGTTCTAATCCTAAAAATAAGGCAGTCGTTAACGTCGAGCCAGAACGAGAAACGCCCGGAATCAAAGCAAGTGTTTGTCCCAATCCCACCAAAATACCATCCCGAATCTGCAATGACTCAAAACCGCGCTTACGAGTGCCAATTTTTTCTGCCAAAGCTAGTACAAGTGCCATAATAATTGACATGATGCCAATAATTAATGCACTTTCAGGTAAAATATCTTTCAAAAGGAAGCCGAAAATTAAAGCCGGCAGTGTTCCGACTGCAATACCGACAAGAATCTTCCATTCTTCGCGTTCCCAGTCTTTGGCTTTTAGTGCTTCGATTCCACCTTTGACAATACTATAAATCAGCGACCAAAAATACCCCACAATTGCTATAACACTGCCAAATTGAATTGCATCAACAAAATCTTTAGAGCCTAGTTCTTTCCAACCAAATAGCTTGGTAAAAATCAGAAGATGTGCGGTGCTACTGATTGGCAAAAACTCTGTAATACCTTGAACAATACCTAAAATAAAAGCTTGAATAAACTCCATATACAATTAATACCTTTTTCGTGTTCTAGAGATCGTGATGAACATTGTTTAGCTGATGATGTTGCTTTATATACTCTCTATTGCACCCAATCTTGTAGAAAACTCAATTTTACCGATCGAAAACATCATCGAAGACGCTGACTATGTTCTTACACCCACCTCAATAAGTCAACGCAATTTGAGAAATTCATCAAACTTTAATATTTAGCAGACTCATAGCAGCTGACTTTTCACCTCTCTGTAGTCCCTCATCTACAAGTAACTACAGAGGAGTTCTGTACACAGTGCAACTTGAATGGATTCGTCTGGCGCAGAATGTTTTGTTTGGTTTGCACCAGCCCTAGTGGAAATTTCAGTATAATTACAATGCCCCTGGGGGGGATTTGAAAATGTGATATCTTAAATAAGATAAAGTTTAGTAACAAATATTAAAAACTTTGATTAATAATACATTGTCTTCCTACAGCGCTTCTACCCCTTCTATTGATACCGAGTTGGATTTAGCTGATACTGGGCAGAATGGTATCAGACAATTGGAATCTACACTTTCCTTTTCTCCCTCTCTACCCTTATCTACTCCTGCCCGACAAACTTGGTTAGTGTTTGCAGCAGCGGTGTTTTTGGTAACAGTGCCAGTATTTATAGAAGCGCCAATAGTGCGATCGCTACCAATTCTGAGTTTAGCCCTGACAGGATTTTGGGTGTGTCTCAGTTTTGCCTTAATGTCACGCCCTGCAACTTATGTCTGGGGGGATTTGCTCTTGGGGTTTAGCTGGAGTTGGTTAGCAGGAGCGATTTACTGGGGTTGGTTACGTTGGGAACCTTTATGGCATCTGCCGGTGGAATTTATCGGCTTACCGTTTGCTTGCTGGTGTCTTGCGAAGAATTGGGGCAAGGTAGGTAACTGGTTTTATTTAGGTTCTTTACTCGGTACAGTTTTAACAGATGTATATTTTTATATAGTAGATTTAATGCCCTATTGGCGGCAAATCATGAGAGTAGATGCAGATGTAGTACCGCAAATCTTACAAAATGCTCTCATACAAGTACAAGCACCTTGGGGGCAAACTTGGGCGATACTTTTCGCCGCAGTGCTATTAACAGTAGGAATTTCAGCTTTAGGTCGAAATCAAAGACACTGGTATGCCTTTGGTGGCGCAGTTTTAAGCACAATTTTAGTAGACAGCCTATTTTTGTTAGCTGCGATCGCAGCGTGAAAAAGGTAGGAGACACTATATGTTGCAATGAGCGTGTAGGCTTCTCTTACTGAAACTTTTCCCAGCCCAATCTACGACACATCAAAAATGATGCTGTAAAAGATTAATTAGTTAAGAAATATTACATAAAAATCCATCAGTTTCAAGTCTTTTTTGGTAAGGTTTTCGATCTTAGAAATCATACAGTTTGGTGTCTGCTTGAGAGGTAGAATCAGCCACCCCGAAAAGATTTCGTCTAGCTGGGAATGCTGCGGGGATCGTCAATGCAAAGCGATTGCAGCGATGTAGGTACTCTTTCCACGATGAAAATTTTTGCCAAAAGTATAGTCAAACCCAGTAACGGTAAATATTGTGGATATTAATACGCTGTATATTAGTTTCTGATGACTGCTGTGTTGACTAAGCTATCAGCTTTTGTCCTTTGTCCTTTGTCCTTCGTCCTTGGCGCTCTCACGTAGAGGCATTAGCGGCTTCCCGCAGGGTATGACTAATGACTAATACTTCGGCTTCTCTTCGAGACGCTACGCGAACGCTCAGTACAAGTGACTAATGACTAATGACTAATAACTGTTGTTAGCTTAAAACTTTTATTTCTGTTTGATGGAAAGAGGTAGAAAAATCGTGAAAGGATTGGCGCGTTTATTAACAGTGTTTAGTTTGTTACTTAGTTGCTGGGGATGGTTGGGAACAACTCAGATAGCCCAAGCTGCTAGTTTCAACAGTTTTGCTTTTCCCCAAGTCCCAGTTCTGGCAATTGAGCGGCAGAATCGGGCAGACGCTAAACTAGGAACGGAATTTGGTAAAAAAATTGATTTGAATAATACCAACGTCCGAGCTTTTCAACAGTTTCCAGGGCTTTATCCCACCCTGGCTAAGAAAATCATCACCAATGCTCCTTACCAAAAGGTAGAGGATGTATTGGATCTTGCCGGATTGAGCGATCGCCAGAAAGAAACCCTGCAAGCCAACCTCGATAAATTCACCGTGACGGAATTAGAGCCTGCCTTCAATGAAGGAGACGATCGCTTTAACAACGGTATCTACAGATAACTGAATTGCAGTTAATGTAGCAAATAGCAGCCCACTTCTGATTCTAGGGAGTGGGGCATGATATGAGTTATGAGTTAGGAGTTATGAGTTAGGAGTTATGAGTTATGAGTTATGAGTTAAAAATTCAAAACTCCTCACTTCTAACTCCTCACTTCTAACTCCTCACTCCTCACTTCTAACTCCTAACTTCTCCATTACCTTGTCTCAAATAGATATTCCCAGCCAATTTGATGTCTTAGTAGTCGGCGCTGGTGCCGCTGGACTATACACAGCGCTGTGTCTGCCAGAATCCTTGCGAGTCGGTTTGATTACCAAAGAAACCGTTGCTTTATCCGCCAGTGATTGGGCACAAGGTGGCATTGCCGCAGCGATCGCCCCAGAAGATTCTCCCACGCTGCACATTGAAGATACGATCCAGGCGGGTGCCGGTTTATGCGATCGCACCGCTGTCGAATTTCTCGCCCAACACGCCCCTAGCTGTATTCAATCCCTAGTTAACTTGGGGGTAGCTTTTGACCGTCATGGTCAAGCCTTAGCTTTAACTTTGGAAGCCGCCCATTCTCGCCGCCGTGTTCTCCATGCTGCGGACACCACAGGGAGGGAAGTTACTACTACCCTCACCGCTCAAGTATTACGTCGCCAAAATATTCAAGTCATTCAGCAAGCTTTGGCTTTGAGTTTGTGGATTGAACCCGAAACTGGTTGCTGTCAGGGAATTAGCCTGTTTTATCAAGGTAAAATCACCTGGATAAGAGCTGGTGCTGTGGTACTAGCAACCGGCGGTGGCGGTCAGGTATTTGCCCAAACCACTAATCCGGCTGTGAGTACCGGTGATGGGGTAGCGATCGCAGCTCGGGCTGGGGCTATCCTCCGCGATTTAGAATTTGTCCAATTTCACCCCACCGCCCTCACTAAACCTGGTGCCGATCGCTTCCTAATCAGCGAAGCTGTACGCGGCGAGGGGGCACATCTTATCGATAATGAAGGGCGGCGTTTTGCCTTTGACTACCACCCTGCGGGTGAACTTGCACCTAGAGATGTGGTTAGTAGAGCAATTTTCAGCCATTTACAACGTACCGCCCTTGATTTGGCTACTGCCCATGTGTGGTTGGATATGCGCCCCATCCCTGCCGACAAGATTCGTCACCGCTTTCCCAACATCATCAAAGTTTGTCAGCATTGGGGTGTTGATGTCTTCCACGAACCAATTCCTGTAGCGCCAGCCGCCCATTATTGGATGGGTGGAATTGTCGCGGATCTGATGAATCGCACAAATATCCCCGGTTTGTACGCAGTGGGTGAAACCGCTAGTACTGGAGTGCATGGGGCCAATCGCCTTGCTAGTAATTCTCTGTTGGAATGTATTGTGTTTGGGGCCCAAATGGCTAATATTAAGTTAGAAAATATTGGGCTGTCCTCAGAAACACCAGTGCTACCATTACGGAAATTTAATCCCGATCCTAGTGAGTGGCACATCGAACAAGCACAGCTAGAAGCACTCAGGGAGAAGTTACCGCGTCTAGTGTGGGAAAGTGCTGGTATTTGCCGGGAGCAATCAAGGCTGGAAAGTGCGATCGCTACTATTGAATCTTGGCAGCAAGATTTCGCTGCCTTGCCTTTAACTAAATTCTTGCTTGCTTTACGTCCAGTAGAACCCGCTAGTTTTGACCTACCAGATGTTGAACGACAATTGGGACTTTGGGCAGAAACCCGCAATTTATTAGATATAGCTGATTTAATTCTCAAAAGTGCTGCTTTTAGAACCGAAAGCCGAGGCGGACACTTCCGTTTAGATTATCCTCAACCAGACTCAAGTTGGCAAGTCCACACACTTATACAAACAAATCATTGGTGGAAATCTCCACTATTGTCTTGAATCAACTATCTTAAAGAGCCTGACGGTTTTCGCAACCCTAAGCACAACATCTTGCAATGAGCTTGCCAAGTAAAAGACGTGGTGTCCAAGACGGTAGTTAACTCATCGCGCTGCTTTACCAGAATCTAAAATCTAAAATTGCCATCAGCGAGTACCGCTACCATTATGACTGTCGGGACCACCATAATTTGGTGGAATGTATATGTCTTGTAAATTTTGAGAATTGACCTTGCGGACGATTAAGGTATCACTGCTACTAGGGCCAAAAGAATTAGCACTTGCAGTACTTAATATACCTGTGCAAGCGGCAATTTTGGGGATCAGTATATAAGCACCTATGCAGAATATCATAAACTTTGTGATTCGGAAGTTAGTCTTCATGTCTTTCGGTAATTTTACTAGTTTCTCATTTTAAAGCGTATTATATTTACTACCGTATATTTACTGTACTTTTTGGAAAAAGTATTTTAACTTTATGAAATTATTGCTGGTAGCGTACAAATTATTGTGGTATTCGCTTGTCGATTAACTTTAATCTGCCCATATAAAAGAGTCTTTATACTTAAGTGGTATTCTTAATAAGCGTTTTTTACATCAGTCTCAGGTTAGATATGTCAATGATTTACTGTGAGCATTTTGCTTAATTCACTATTTATTAATAATATCTTAACACTCTTAAGTGTAAACACTATGTTTGCTAAATCAAGAGTTCAGAAAAATATGAAATAATACTTATTTGATTGTATAGTTTAGACTTAATAGAGTAAAGATGTGTAAAGATACAACAACATATTTATCGTGTTATAAGGATTTTTAAAACTATAAAACAGCGTAATAAGCGAATAAATACAAGTATAATTTGCAGTGTAATTTAAATTACACTGCAAATTATTTTCCTAATTATTTCCGATCGCTGATTGCTTTGTGGCATCAGTTATGAGGTTTAGTCTTCAAGCCAAAAAGCCTTGCTGGGTATATATATTGGCTAAAAATTTACCTTGCAGTACATAAGCTATATTTTTCAAAATAGTGCCTTAGACGTGTCTCCAGTCTAAATTCCTAATTTGAAGGTAAAAATTGTAACTATAGTGAAAAAACTGGAGACTTGACTCTTAACTAATTAAGCAAACTCGTAGCGATTTTTACCCAGGCGCTTGGCACGGTACATTGCAGTATCAGCTTCTTTCATCAAAGTTTCACTGTCTTGACTGTTGTATGGGTAAACACTAATGCCAATACTAGCAGAGACTCGGATTGTATAGCCGTCCAAAACAATTGGCTTGGTAATACTGCTTAAAATTTTTTCGGCGACTTTAGCAGCTATTTGGACATTAGGAATTGCCTGTAGAATCACAGTAAATTCATCGCCACCCAAACGAGAAACTGTATCACTAGCGCGTAAAGAGTTGCTGAGTCTTTCAGCAATAGTCATTAACAAGCGATCGCCCGTCTCGTGTCCCAGAGTATCATTGACTTGCTTAAAGCCATCTAGATCGATAAACAGCAGTCCCAACAACAAGTTATTGTGTTGCGCCCAATGTAAGGACTCGTAAAGTTGTTCGGCAAAAAATTTGCGATTGGATAAACCGGTGAGGGGGTCGTGATACGCTAAATAACGTAAGTGGTCTTCTTTGAGTTTTAATTCATTGTTAGAGCGGTATAGTTCAGCCGCAGTACGCTTCAGATGTTCTTCCATCAGCTTGCGCTGAGTAATATCTCGGATGACACCAACTAAAAAGAAATTGCCAGCTGAGTCTTTGTGAAGCGATCGCTTAGTGGCAATTTGATGAGTCTGACCATCGGCATTTGTAAATTCTTCTTCATGTTCTTGGGGTTGCTGAGTCCGAAAAACAAGATCGTCCTGTTGTCGAAACACATCAGCTTCATGTTTTGGGAAAAAGTCATAGTCTGACTTTTCAATTAAAAACTTATTTGGATAACCGATAAATCGACAATACGCCTCATTTAAAACAATCCACTGATGTTGTTCATTTTTCACAAAAATTGGATCGGGGATCGTGTTGATAACGTGATGCAAAAATTCTTTGGAACGTTTCCACTCTTCCTGCATCTGAGCAATATGACTAGTCATCCAAATAGCTGAAGTGCCAAAGCAAAACAGTGAGGGAATGAGTGGTATCCACCAACCGTACAAAAAAGCCAGGTATGCACTCACGGTCAATACAAAGCAAGAAACTAGGATACAGAAGAGACTACTAGTTGCGTGTCGTATCCGCCATATCGTCACGGCTCCCAGATAAGACCAAACAAAAACCCACAAGTATTCCACCAAGTCTGGCCAAACTTTGAGTAATGGTCTTCCATCAACAGCAGCAGAGATTAACTCACTAATAAAATAAGCCTGCAATTGAATACCAGGTACAGGCTTTGCCGTACCCATTAAACTGCTAGAGTAGGGAATAAATACAAAATCTGGGAGACTGGGCGCAGTCGAACCAATAAGTATAATCCGATCTTTGATTAAGTTTGCTTTGACTTTATCTGCCAGTACATCTCTCATCGATACCTGGCGAAAACTACACAACTCTCCAGACGAACTTTGACATTTAGGTTTGGGAAAATTGCTCAAAATTTGGTAGCCTCTGTCATCAGCTCCCACATAAGCACCATCATTAGCCTCAAAACGAGTAAATGCTGCCTTACCCAATTGCAAATACTCAGAGTTACTTTTTGCTTTAGTGGGAGTAATTCCCTTTGACTTTAAATACAATAAAGCCAACTTCAGGGCAAAACTTTCATGTAATTCACTTTTAATGTGCCAATACAACAAACTGCGACGTACTTTACCATCAAGATCGTACAGCACGTTATTAAAGCCCACTTGATCCGGATTCAGCCCTGGTGGAGGCGAAACACTAAAGTTTTTGTTGTTATCATTTGCTAGTAGTTCAATACCAATCAAGTTGGGTATTGACTGATAAGCATTACGTAGTTCTTGATTACCAGGCTCTACTGGTAAATTTTTGTAGATATCTAAGCCAATCGCGCGGGGTTTGTGGACATTTAATTTTTGCAACAACTGGGCAACCTTCGCATCTGGAATTGGCCACGAACCTACTTCGTTTAAATAAGCCTCATCAATCACTACGATCGTAATCCGGTCTTCTGGCGGTTCATTTGGACGTAAGCGAAAAAATTGATCCAAAGCTGCCAACTCCAAAGATTGCAATAATCCAATGGAGTGCAAAAGCAGTACGCAGACTGCAACGCTGGCCGCAGTCATCAATTCTCTGTGTCCTCGACTAAGCGATTGTTTCAGTCCAAAGGTTAACTTCACAAAACGCTTGCCTAGCTGCTGATTCATTCCCATTACCTAGTAGGCAGAAATATTCTCTATTTCCTATAGCTAGCGACAGTTTTTAGGCGATGCCGGCGGCGGGCTACGCCTACGCTATTTATCAAATATCCTTTGGTTTGAAAGAAGGTATTTTTGTGAATTCACAAGATAATAAATTTGTACAGTGCGTAAGTTCTAAGCTATTAACTATCGGACTAACATAGCTCAAGTGGGAGCTAAATAGAGTTTCTAAGAGTTTTTTCAACTCAGCAAGGTTCTTCAAGATATCGTGGTATTTGTGATGTACTACCATATATTGAGGCCAATTATCTGACTAAACGGTAACTGGGTCTTTTGTGGTTATCAGCACAAATTAAGAAATATTGTTGAAAGTGAGTTCAGTGAATTTAACGTCCAAATTCTTGTTTGGTAAAGCTTACTCAATTAAACTCGTACATTTACGATCTAATTGAATATTTTACTGAGAATTACCGTAACTTCCAACAGACAGACCTTTGGGTTCGGCGCTGACATGATTACATCCCAAGGTGGCTCCCAAATGCTGCAAAAAGAAATTAAAATATACATTGTATTAGAGTAAATATACTTGATTAATTTCCTTCAGCTTCAAGTGTTGGCGGATAAAAGCCGCAGAAAAATTGGTAATGGAGTATTGGACAACATTTATAGCGGTTCTCAGTTGAGTGAGGTACAAGAACCCCACTCCAATCCCCTCCCCGCTCTTCGAGAGGGGACTATGATGTACCTTATGTGATTAGTAAACGCTATATCATCTATTACCAAAAACAAAAAAGCCAACTGGAAACAGACTTTGCTGTATTCATCCAGTTGACTATCTATAGGTTGTGAACTACACCTACCTAGCGGTACGGTGTAGCCTTCCCAATTGGCAACCGCGGCTGAGGCTAACTCAAGGCAATTACTTGAAATACTTGAAGTTACGAGGCCCTGTGTAACCAGAAACTTTCGCTAGTTCCTCTAAGTTTTGGACTCCGCTATAGCTTTTACCATTAACAATCCAAGTGGGGAAACCTTCAATTTTTGCAGCTTTACAAAGTTCTGGTTGAGCTTTGAGTCCATCAGGAGCGCACTCTACCTTAATACCATTATTGATTATTTCCTCAGCTTCTTTACCAAAAAGCAGCTTTTGTTCGTGACAGTGAGGACACCAATAAGCACTGTATTCCTTAGCACCTACCTTCGCTAGATGCTGTGCTAAGGCTATTTCTGCCTCACCAGAAGTAGTGGTAACTTCCCAACCGAACGCTGGGTTGGGGTTTTCCTTGGGAGTAAAGGTAATTTTTGTAGGTTGTCCAGGAGTTCCAGGTGTCACATCTGATTGATTCACGCCAGCATAGACGCCTAAAGTACCAATCAACGTTACCATCCCGACAATTAGGGCGGTAAACAAGATTTGTCCAATATCCTCCCAAGTCCGACCGATAATCGTTAGTATCAAAAGACTCACAGAGAACAAAGCTGAACCGATACAGTAAGGACAAATAGCTTTGATTTGAGATGTTAGCACATACATTAAGTAGCCGCTAAAGACAGACATAGCGATCGCACCCGCCAGCAGCAGCCACCACGTCCAATTTTCCAATTGTTTGCGGTTATTATTTTCCCCTGAGTTGAATACCAAGGGAGCCAAAGCAAATATCACCATACTGATGTATGCCAAAAACCCAAACAAAGCTAATGGCTGACCAAAAACCGTTGCCCAAGGGCTGGAAAGCACATCATTACAGCCCTTAGCACCAGCCTGTGCCACACAAGCAGCACTGCCTCCTGTTAACTTTTCTATAGTCAGATAACCTGTGATCAAGGCACCACATCCAGCGATCGCGGCAATCAATGGACGTGACCATTTATGAATCCAAGGAGTAGAACGACGGCGAATCATAAATATTAGGGAATGGGGATTAGTAATAGTTAGGAGTTTAAGAGTGAGGAGTGAGGAGTGAGGAGTTAAGAATGAGGAGTTAGGAACAATTAGTTTAAAACTCATAACTCATAACTCATAACTCCTAACTTCTAACTCCCAACTCTCTTTCCCCACTTTCTAAGAATGTAACTTCACTTGTTCTGCTGATTTGCTTTCACCTTTGGAGTTCCAATTGCGACGGGCGGCTTCCACAAATTGACTGACGCGAATTGGGTCAATTGGTTGCTCAATACGTCCATGACGTTTTAGGGAACTGGAAACTATTACACCATCTGCTGCTTGCATCAATGTATCAATATTTTCCCAATTAGCCCCACTCCCGATGAACACTGGCGTGCCATTTGCTGCGCCACAAGCTAGTTCCAAATCTTCTAAGTTAGGAGGACTACCAGTAGCCCAACCAGATAAAATCACTCCGTCTGCTAAACCCCTTTCAATGGTGTCTTTCACGGCGACTGTGAGATTTGGAGAACTCAAAGGACGGGCGTGTTTTACCAACACATCGGCCAGGATTTTAACATCACAGCCCAACTCCCGTCGATAGCGGAGTAGTTGATGGGCTTCTCCCTCAATTAATCCTTGGTCGGTTGCCATCACGCCTGTGAGGACGTTGACGCGGATAAATTGCGCTTGTACACAGCTAGCGATCGCTATTGCACTTTTGGCATCGTTTCGCAAAACATTTAAACCTATCGGCAAAGTCACCAAATTCTGTATGCGCTGCACCACAATGGTCATGGCACTCACAACCACTGGATCGACTTGGTTTTTGGTAAACGGCGCGTCGAAAAAATTCTCGACAATCAGACCGTCAACCCCTCCACTTGCCAAGGCTGCGGCTTCTTGTTCGGCACGATCAATCACCGCTTTTAAACTACCTCCCCAACGGGGTGAGGTAGGCAGTGGTAGCAGGTGAACCACGCCAATAATTGGGGAACGAGTTTTAAATATCTGATATAAGTCCACGTCTTTAATCCGCCTCGCGGAGTCCAGAGTCCAGAATTTTTTGACTATTGAACGCCAGTTCAACGCCACTCCTGTTAAGGTCGGGAACCTTTTTACAGGGGTGGCTCTTCAACGGGGAAAACCCCGCACGTGACTGGCTCCTTTTGACCCTTGACTCTTGACTTTCCATTAATTAGTCAAATGTGTTTTATGATAGTCGGCTTACTGCTTCTTTCCTGAGATGGAAATTGGCGTGAAACCTCCCATAAGATATGTTAAGATAAAACCTGGCTACAAGAGGAGTTTGCCACTCACTAGACGCAAGGCAGCTTTCCGTGGTTTAGGCGTCTTGTCCGCGCACTGTCGTAGGACTTGCCAATCGCCAGGGTAGCATTACTGCTTTATAGGCGTAGTCGCTTTCGTCGATTTCCCTGAGGGTAGCGACTTCTCACAACAAGCCCTTTGGGCGGCTTCCCGATGGGTAGGTTAACAACGCACACGCTGTGGTAATGTAAAATACCAATAAGCGAATTGTTAAAAAACATTACAAGTGTCAAATGTACCCAAAGACACTTCAATTTACCCTGGGGAACAGATTGATAAAAATATCATAACATGACCTCTATTTTTATTATTGATAGGGTCATAATTCTACGGACAGTTGCTGACAGTGAAAATCTGCCAACGTGCTGTTATTAGAAGGATAGCGGTGGAAAAAATTGAAATTAGCGCCGGAATGTTGACTACAAGAAAAAAAATGAAGATATTTTCAAAATATGGGTGACAAGCCAACGATTGCCATTTCTCATTTGGGTTGCGAGAAAAATCGAATTGATACAGAACATATGCTAGGACTGCTCGTAGAAGCAGGCTACGGTGTAGATACAAATGAAGAGTTAGCAGATTACGTTATTGTTAATACTTGTAGTTTTATTGAAGCGGCCCGGCAAGAATCTGTCAGAACGTTGGTAGAACTGGCAGAGGCAAATAAAAAGATCGTCATCACTGGGTGTATGGCGCAGCACTTCCAAGAGCAACTTTTGGAGGAGTTACCTGAAGCAGTAGCGGTGGTGGGTACAGGCGATTATCACAAAATTGTTAATGTAATTGAGCGTGTTGAACTTGGCGAGCGGGTCAAACAGGTTAGTATAGAGCCAACCTACATTGCCGACGAAACTACACCGCGCTATCGCACTACAACAGAGGGCGTTGCTTACCTCCGAGTTGCCGAAGGTTGTGATTATCGTTGTGCATTTTGTATAATTCCTCATCTTCGAGGGAACCAGCGATCGCGTACTATAGAATCTATCGTCGCCGAAGCGGAGCAGTTAGTTAGTCAAGGGGTAAAGGAAATTATTCTAATTTCCCAAATCACCACTAACTACGGTCTAGATATTTACGGTCAGCCAAAATTAGCCGAATTACTTCGCGCTTTGGGGAAAGTAGATATACCGTGGATCAGAATGCACTACGCTTATCCCACGGGACTGACCCCAGATGTGATCGCGGCGATTCAAGAAACACCCAACGTCTTGCCTTATCTGGATTTGCCCTTGCAGCATTCTCATCCAGATGTTCTCCGCTCCATGAATCGTCCTTGGCAAGGACGCGTAAATGATGGGATTATAGATCGCATCAAAACGGCGCTACCAACAGCCGTATTGCGGACAACATTTATTGTTGGTTTCCCAGGAGAAACAAGCGAGCATTTTGAGCATTTATTAGAGTTTGTTCAAAGGCATGAATTCGATCATGTTGGTGTCTTCACCTTTTCCTCTGAGGAAGGAACCCCAGCTTACAAGTTGCCAAATCACTTGCCCCAAGAAGTGATGGACGAGCGGCGATACCAACTTATGGAAATCCAGCAACCGATTTCCCAAAAGAAAAATCAACAGGAAGTAGGCAAAATCGTTGATGTCCTGATTGAGCAAGAAAATCCTGAAAGTGGTGAATTAATAGGTCGTTCAGGTAGATTTTCCCCAGAGGTTGATGGTCTGGTATATGTCAAAGGCCAGGCAAAATTAGGAACCATCGTGCCAATAGCGATTCACCACGCTGATACATACGACCTCTATGGTCAGGTAGTCAATAACTAAATTGTTATTTGTCTTTTGTCCTTTGTCTTTTGTTAAATGACCCTTCCAGATTCACCCTTATTCTGAGGTCAACGCTGCATTAATGGCAGTTTTCGTGAGGGTTTACCTGAAGTTCGCGGATTCGTTGGCATAGCTTGAGGCTGCGCTATCGCCCTTGGCTCACTAGTAGCCAATAACTAATGACTAATGACTAATGACTAAATAACTAATGACTAAATGACTAATCCAAAAATCCTTACATAAAATTTAGGACGAATTAATGACTCTTTCATTTCAAGAATTAGGAATTTCCCAAGAGCGTGTCGAAGAACTAGAGAAAATCGGTTTTACCGAACCAACTAACATTCAAGTGCAAGCAATTCCCCAATTGCTAGCCGGTCGTGATGTAGTCGGTCAATCTCAAACTGGAACAGGCAAAACGGCAGCATTTTCACTGCCAATTTTAGAGCGGCTAGATATCAATCAAAGAGCCGTACAAGCCATAGTTTTAACACCAACTCGTGAATTAGCGATGCAAGTTCACGATGCGATCGCCCAATTCATCGGTAATGAAGGATTGCGGGTGTTAGCAATCTATGGTGGTCAATCAATTGACCGCCAAATGTTACAACTCAGACGTGGCGTTCACATGGTTGTGGGCACTCCCGGACGGGTAATAGATTTGCTCGATCGCGGCTGTTTAAAGCTGGATCAAGTGAAATGGTTTGTGTTAGATGAAGCCGATGAAATGTTGAGCATGGGCTTTATCGACGATGTAATCAAAATCCTCTCGCAAGCGCCCGTAGATCGCCAAACAGCTTTATTCTCGGCAACAATGCCACCATCGATTCGGATGTTGGTGAACAAGTTTTTGCGATCGCCTGCAACTGTCACCGTTGAGCAGCCAAAAGCCGCTCCCAACAAGATTAATCAAGTAGCTTACTTGATCCCCCGCCACTGGACAAAAGCCAAAGCTTTACAGCCAATTCTGGAAATGGAAGATCCAGAAACAGCTTTAATCTTTGTCCGCACCAGACGCACAGCCGCCGAACTCACCAGTCAATTACAAGGCGCTGGTCACAGTGTAGATGAATACCACGGTGACTTGTCCCAACAAGCGCGGGAACGCTTATTAGTCAGATTCCGTAACCGTCAAGTTCGTTGGGTGGTAGCAACTGATATTGCAGCACGAGGGTTAGATGTCGATCAACTCTCCCATGTAATCAACTTCGACTTACCCGATAGCGTAGAAACCTACGTCCACCGTATTGGTCGTACTGGTCGTGCTGGTAAAGAAGGAACAGCAATTTCTTTAGTTCAACCATTTGAGCGGCGCAAACAGCAAACATTTGAACGTCATAACCGCCAAAATTGGCAAGTGCTGACGATTCCAACACGCGCCCAGATTGAAGCAAAACACATTCTGAAATTGCAAGAACTGGTGCGGGAAGCTTTGACAGGTGAGCGTTTGGCTTCATTCTTGCCCATTGTCAGTGAATTGATTGAAGAATATGATGCTCAAGCGATCGCCGCAGCTGCACTACAAATCGCTTACGATCAAACTCGTCCCGCTTGGTTGAGTTCAGACGTGGAAATTCCCCAAGAAGAATCTTCTGCTCCCAAACCAAGACTCGGTAAGCGTCGTGAATCTTCTAGCGATCGTCCCCGTGCTGCATGGAAATCAGATAGCAGCAATGGAGATGAAAGACATTCTTCTCCCAAGCCAAAACTGCGGACAAGTGGGCACGAGTCTTCTGCATCCCCTAGTAAAAAAATAGGTTCACCTACAGCTAGAGAATCAGCTTCTTAGTCAACAGTTACAAGTTAATCAATTTTGGATTTTAGATTTGAGGTTTTTTCTTCAATCCAAAATCCAAACCTAAAATTGGAGAGTTGAGAGTTAGGAGTCAATATTTTGACTTTGGCTCTTGACTTTTTGGCTTTTTGGGTAATTTTTTCTACCAGTTTGTAGGAAGATAAACTTAAAAATGCATTCTTCGTGGTCTATAGTTTTGCAGGACAACGACAAACTGACACTACCAGACTTACTACCAGGTTGGGAGCTAGTAGTGTCAGAAATTTGGCCTCCTGTGTTTGAGTAGTTCAGAAATACTACAGCCAAGGACGACTAACTAGTTCTAACTCTCCAATTTCATCGTCGCTCAATTTCCAGCCCAAAGCGCCAGAATTTTGCCGTACCTGTTCGGCTGTCTTCACCCCAGCAATGGGAATAACATTCCCCTGAGCAATTAACCAGTTGAGAGCAACTTGGGCAGGAGTGCGATCGTATTTTTCCCCGAAGTTGCGTAGTAAAGATATGACTGGGGCAATTTTTTGCAGTCCTTCTTTCTTAAATCGCGGGTCTATTTTCCTCGCACCAGTGGGGGTTTCAGGACTATCAATACTATACTTGCCAGTGAGTAATCCTTGTGCTAAAGGACTATAAGCCAAGATAGTCACACCCAACTCACGGGCAGTTGTGATAATACCTTTGCTTTCAACTTGGCGACTGAGTAAAGAATAGCGTACTTGGTTCACAGCCAAAGGCACTCCACGAGTAGCCAATATTTGGTGCGCGTCTCGCATTTGCTCTGCTGAGTAATTACTCACACCAACTGCGGCAATTCTGCCCCGCTTCACTTCATCCGCTAGAGCATTCATCAAAGTTTCTTGACTTAAAAAGAAGGCGAAAGGCCAATGCACTTGATACAGGGCGATTCGCTCAAGTTGTAGGCGTTTGAGGCTGGCTGTTAAAGCATCAGAGACCGATTGGGCTGTAAATCGCCACGGTAGGGGGCCAAATTTTGTGGCAATTTGTACAGATTGTTGTGTCTGTTGCAGAAATTGTCCCAAAAATTTCTCTGATAGTCCCATTCCGTAGACTTCGGCAGTATCAAAGAAGGTAATACCAGCTTCTAAGGCTGCGGTAAAGGCTTCTTGTAACTGTTCTGGGCCGTAGCGATCGCCATAATTCCAAAATAGTTTATCACCCCAAGCCCAAGTGCCGATGCACAAAGGTGTAACAACTGGGCCATTTTGCCCCAATGTGATGTTTTCCACGGTTGCAAAATTTAATTTATTTACATTTCTTTACTTTTATAGTGTATCGTTATAGCCAAGATTGGGCGCGATCGTCGCCACTTGTCTGCAAATCTTGTGGTGTCGCAGCTACGCCCGTGTAGACATCGCACCTTGCATAAAGATTTAAAACCTGAATCAAACGCGCATAAATAAGATCCCCGACTTCTTCGAGAAGTCGGGGATCTGCGGGTCGCAATTCTCACAAATCAAATAGGATTGCTATAGTTCAGTGTATTTACTTGTATTTATGAATTAGATGATTTATCCTGCTTGGGTTTTTTGATTAATTCCATGTAGACATTAATCTCGCTAATTTCTACATCATGCTCAACTCTGGTTACTTTCCATCTCTCCTTTTTTAGGTAAACTTCCTCTCCTACTCTGGGAGTAAATTGAAGATCGTAGAACTTTTTTAGAAAATCTTTTTGATTTTCTTCCCATAATATTACTTTGACTGGTTCTTTACTCATTGCTTATGCCTTTTTGGTTACTAGATGAAGGTAAGTATTTTGATGACATACATACGGCAAGTTTATCTTACTAATTCAATGGAATAGCGTAGTTAAAACCACATTTTCATAATGTTTCAACGGACAGAAACCAAGGTAATCAGGGGGATTGCATCTTTTACTCTCATTGTAGTTGCTGGAGTGCGATCGCTGTTTTTTAGCTAGTTATTGCTCAATATTGTGATAAGTCTTTGTTCAAGCTTTTTGACTGAGACAAGAGGATTATGCCGTCTACACTTCGTACAAATGTGCTTTACTCTCCTGATTTCAAAATGAATGTAGTAGAGTAACACGAGCAGTTAGCATTTCAATAGGCAACTTCAAAAGACTCAAGATAGCTATAGAGACAGCTTGATGTATCAGCGTATTGAGACAAATCAGAAATTATCGTCTTTTTTGATAAATGTATTTTAACATTCACCTTTCGAGTGAAATATGGATAATTCCCATTATTAGCTTCGTTCATAAGTTTCTGAAGAAAATAAAATAAAAACTCAATCTCAAACTTACCTCTAAAACTTTTTTGTCGAATGTTGGATTGTAGCTCAGATATCTTAATATCTAGTTCCCGTTGAGGAATAATAGATACATTTGGAAACCTGTCATATAAATCATTAATTGTATATTTTACTGTGATTTTATCTAAGTCAATATGCACAAATTCCAATACACTAAGCCCCGAAATGTTTAACTTACTAGACTGCTCTCTTTGACAAGCTATCCAAGCATTTAGCAATTCTACTCCGTTATGAAAATCTTCTTGTAGTTTCGTATAAAGAGAAATGCATCTTTGAAAATTTTCATCTGACTCGGTTAGCTTAAATTCACTTCTCAAAATTTCAGAAAAGCATTGAACTGATGTATAGAAGTTTTCTACTGAGTAACAAGGTGTTTCATATATCCTACTCAAACTCGTCTCTTTTATTGATATATCAAAATCTTTATCTACAAAATAAGCCGCTTTAACATTTGCATAACGTTTACGGGATGAGAGCATTCTGTGAACACCTAAAACACCTTCCTTACCATTGCAGCTAAGGTAAATATCTTTCTCAGGTCTTGTGACGTTCTTTATTCTAATCCCATAATACTTACTATCTTCTCCCTCAAAGAAGCAATAAAGTGCAGAATCATACTGCTTGTAAAGTCTAGTGAATTCAGTAAAAACGACGACAGCTTTACCACGGGAAGCTCTTAAATTGTCTACTGACATTCATTCCTCTCGCACAAAAATATCTAGATCATTGGCATTCAAATCTAACTCGTTATCAAAGATAAACGGGGAATGAGTTACTGCTAAAAGTAGCCTACATTTCCCTGACTTCAAAATATCCGGAAGTAAAAGCTTTTGCCATTCAATAGATAGTGATAATTCTGGCTCATCAAACAGTAGAATGAAGTCCTCAGAGGACTCCAAATAAATCTTGGAAAAGAGGGAGATGATTTGCTTTTCTCCAGATGAAAGATTTCTAATCTCAATCGGGCTGCTATTTCTGGTTTGGACTATAGATATATCTACATTAGCTTCATCATAAATAATACGTTTTTTATTTAAATACTCGTTGCATATTGTGGCCAATTGGTTTATGGACTCATCTTTTTCTTTTTGCTGTTCATACAAACCAACTAATTTTGATAAAAAATAGACGAGCTGATCATATTGAGGAGAATTTATTTCTCCTGAACTTACTAGCTTTTCAATTCTTTCTCTATCAGATTTTGATATATTTTTTTCGCCAACACGACTTAAAACTATATTCAACGTGTCAGGCTGAATGCTGTCTCTCATTTCTTGATTAATTTCAATCCCCTCAACAAACTGAGTTAAAATTTCACCCGTTACTTTTGAAAAGAGATTAAGTGCTGAGTCTTTAATGGCTTTTTTTATCTCATCAAACTTGCCAATGACATCATTCATTCCGAATTGAATAAGCTTACCTTCCCCCTCACTAAAGTTCAGGCGCTCAAATTTCTCTTCTTCATACCCCAAGTTTTTTATATCTTCTTCGATCCTCCTATATGTTGGAAAATATAGAATAGATTCATTTAGATTTTCTTGAATAGTTTTTATATTTTTATCGATTTTACTTTTTTGATCTTCTTCTTTATCACTTCTAAGTCTCAAACCGATTTCTTCTGCTATTTCCATATATCTGGAGGGTAAACCATATTTAGCTATCAGTTTAAACAACTCTTTGCGAACAAGTTCAGACGATGAACCTTTTTTAATCTCCATTTTCAATCTATCTATTTCTCGGCTAGGTAAATACGGTCTGAGCAAAGAGATAAATTTAAAAATATCATCTTGATCATATGATTTTAAATCACTTTTTTTGATCTCGACACTGACTCCAGATTCAAACTCAAGAACTACTGAGTCAAAATCTATGGCGCTTAACTTGTGGAAATTGCAAGAGATTGAGTAGTATAAGGCATTTAAAATAGTAGTTTTCCCGGAACCATTTTCTGCAATCAGAATAACGGCTTCCTTCTCAAAAGGAATTTTTACATTCTTAAAACCAAACAAGCCATTAATCGAAAATGATTTTAGCTTAGTTGAATTCAAATGATCGCCTAGCAACATAACTAGAAGTTCCAGTAGCTAATGATTAAGATAGTCGCAAAATAACTCAAGTGGATTATTAATGAGTCTTTTGACAGTAAATAGCTTCTTAAGCATAGCCAATAACTGCTTACTAAGCGTAATGCTCTGCTGAAAACTCGTTACGTAGCCCTATTTTCTGCCTCAAGAGTAACTTAAGGCGTTGTTGTACAAATAAAAAAAAGTATCCGTGCCAAAGTTGAGACACAAGAGTACATTGGCAAAATTATCTCAATTAATGTTGAAAAATGTCCATTCTATATATTTTGTTGTGTGGCAAGCTGGACAGCTTCTATATCAACATTTAGATGTTGAGCAATCTGCTCCACACTCATGCCTGTTTTTAGTAACAGAGGCACAGTAAGTTTCAACATTTCAGTTTTCCGTTCTTCTCGACCCTCAGCTTTCGCTTCCTGATAAACTCTTGTTTGCTCCAAAGTCAATCCCAGCATAGCTTTAACTTCCTCATTCTATGTGGTTGACTGTGCGGCAATCTGGACAGCTTCTATATCAACATTGAGTTGTTGAGCAATCTGCTCCACACTCATCCCTGTTTTTAGTAACAGAGGGACGGTAAGTTTCAACATTTCAGCTTCCCGTTCTTCTCGACCTTCTTCTCGACCTTCGGCTTTGGCTTCCTGATAAACCCTTGTTTGCTCCAAAGTTAGTCCTAACATAGCTTCAACTTCCTCTCTACTTAAGGTTGAAAACTTATAAACGACGATTGTGGTGATGATGTCTAGTATTTCGTTTTTCGGCAGCATGTCCGTTGACTCTAATTTTACCCGCTCAATCAATTGCTTTGCTTGCTCTGCCATCACTTCATCCGATGCTAGAGTCAACTGCATCAAGTTGATGCCTATTGGCTGCTGATTAGTCGCGCCTAACTCATCTAAATAGATTCGCTGCACTTGGTCGCTGTTGAGAAATATTCGATGAGTTCTTTGATCGCTTGGTTCCAAAGAGCGTGATGAAAAAATTACCACACAAAACCAGTCATCGTACTGAGAACGATTCCGGTTAAGGTACATCAGCGACTCGGTAAAGAACCGATGGTAGAGGGCTTCATCTCTTTGGAATTGAACTTCAGCAAAAAAGATAACTCTGGATGTTGCACCCTCTGGAGGTAAAAACACACCATCGATGCGGAAAGCCGTTTCTTTGACTTCAAGTGATTCAAATCGATAGTTTTGTGCTTGAGGAGGAGGGACATCAATCAGTTCAAAGAGTAACCCAGGAAAGCGCTTAAAAATTTGATAGTAAATGGAGTCTCGTTTCACTATTTCATCCTAAAATTCTCTCGTTATGCGTAGGCGTAGCCCGCACTTCGGCTGCGCTCAGTGACCGTCGTAGACATTGCAGATTACAACCAAGTTCTAAAAATTAATCCTAACTTGGCTGAAGCATACCCTAATTGAGGTGTATAATCGCTTGCCAAATCGCAACTTCAACTTTTCGTTCGCTGATTTCGAGCGAGTAGGGTTTATCTTTATTTAAAGAGAGAGAGATTAAATCCTATAAACCATACGAAAAAGTAGCTATGGCAAGCGGTGAAGTATTTGATACCAAAACAAAATCCCTATCTGTGCCAAGGGTAAACCTGCTGACCATGTTTCGGCTGGGTTTATTTCAGATGGGGTTGAGCATGATGTCTATTTTGACTCTGGGGGTACTCAACAGAGTCATGATTCAAGAAATAGCAATTCCGGCGACGCTGGTATCAGTAGTTCTAGCACTGCCTTTATTTGTTGCTCCTTCCCGTATCTGGTTCGGCCAGATTTCCGATGCCAAGCCGTTATGGGGATACCACCGCACAGCTTATGTTTGGGTGGGCGCGGCAATATTTGCGATCGCAGCATTTTTAGCTATACAAGTAATATGGCAGCTTAATATTGCTGGAAATAATGCAGGTACTTGGGTATGGACAACCCAAACAATCGGCTGGACAGGGCTTTTGGCTTTAGTTTTTGCTATATACGGTCTAGGAATTTGTGCTAGCGGTACTGCTTTTGCTGCTTTATTGGTGGATATATCTGAAGAAGATAACCGTTCTAAAGTAGTCGGTGTGGTTTGGTCGATGCTAATGGTGGGGATTATTGTTGGGGCGATTATTAGTGCCAGTTTGCTGAAACAGTTAACGCCAGAAGCAACTGTAGAAACCTTGCAGCCAGCCATCAACAGGTTGTTTACTATCGTCCCAGCAATTGTATTTGGTTTAGCGATCGCAGCGACATTTGGCGTAGAAAAAAAGTACTCTCAATACTTAACCCGTTCCACACTGGTGAACCGGGAAGACAGCATTACTCTAGGCAATGCTTGGAAAATTTTGACAGCTAGCCCACAAACAGGTATATTTTTCACCTTTTTATTGGTGATGACTATCAGTTTGTTTATGCAAGACCCCATTTTAGAACCTTATGCGGGTCAAGTGTTTAAAATGCCCCTAGCGGAAAGTACCAAATTAAATATTTTTTATGGAACTGGTCTACTGATTGCCTACGGTGTTACGGGCTTTTACATTGTCCCGCGTTTGGGTAAGCGCAGAACTGCACGTTTCGGCTGTATGTTGGTAGCATTCTGTGCAATATTGCTAGGTATATCAGGATTTACAGCTAATGCAGCAGTTCTTAAATTAGGTTTGGTATTGTTCGGTTTAGCCACAGGTTTCTTAACTACAGCCGCAATTAGCTTGATGTTGGATCTCACCGCAGCAGAAGCCGCAGGTACGTTTATTGGGGCATGGGGATTAGCGCAGTCCATCTCTAGAGGAATAGCGGTGGTAATCGGAGGCACAGTTTTGGATATTGGACGCAAGGTATTACCTAGCCTAGAGTTAGCTTATGGACTGGTATTCGTTCTAGAAGCAGTGGGAATGGTGCTGTCGATTTGGTTTCTGAATCGGGTGAATATCACAGAATTTCAAACAAGTACCAAGCAAGCGATCGCATCTGTTTTAGAAAGCGATTTAGACTAAACTGTATAGGGCATTGGGCATGGGACAAATGACCAATGACTAATGACAAATGACTAATGACTAATGACTAATGACTAATGAATGATTTTTGGACAACAATTCTTGATTTTGCTCAAACTACCACTACCAGAGTGGGCAAGCAGTTAATGCAAGATTTTGGGAAAGTACAGGCTGACCAAAAAGCTGATGGTAGTTTGGTGACGCAAGCAGATAAATGGGCAGATCGGGAAATTCGGGATGCGATCGCTTCTAATTTTTCTGGTTACGGTATTTTGAGCGAAGAGAGCGATCAGTCATTTCCCGGTACGGAGTGGTGCTGGGTAATTGATCCTCTTGATGGTACAACCAACTTTACGCGCGGCATTCCCATCTGGACAATATCTCTGGGTTTACTGTATCGCGGTACACCCATTTTTGGGTATGTTTACGCACCAACTCTGAATCAAGCTTTTCATGGTTTCTGGGCAGGTTCATCTAGTTTAGCAACACCAACAGGAGCATTTCTCAACCACCATCCCATCCACACTAGTATCGATAGTCCCAGCAACAATCACTTTTTTAACCTCTGTTCCCGTAGCACCGCAGCTATCAAAAACGGCTTTCCCTGCAAAATTCGGATGTTGGGTGTAGCTAGCTATAATTTTTTGACAGTTGCCACTGGGGCTACTCTCGGTGGAATTGAGGCGACACCAAAAGTTTGGGATATAGCCGGGGCTTGGGTAATTGTCCAGGCTGCTGGTGGGGTCTGGACATCGCTGAAGTCAGAACCGTTTCCATTGTCACCCGGAGAAGATTATAGCGATCGCTCTTTTCCCACCCTTGTGGTTAGTCGTCCTGAATTAATTCCGGTATTTCAACCTTTTCTCGAAGGTGTAAAAATTTAATTTGCAGATTGTAAACCTAAAAACAGTGATTTTGTCAACTAGCCTAGTGGACAATAGCATACCCGATATGAAACTTAACAAAACCCTAGTTAAACAAAGAATTGAGTATAAATAAAGCTGGTAATAATCCTGATTTGAGTGCAAAACCAGTGTAGTTATTAATTTAAGTAGTGTTGTGACTTTCATTACACTGGTTAATTTAGTATAAAAAATTTTATGTTGTCTAATCTAGATTTAATTCGAGAGTTTGTGCAAAACTCTATTCAAAAAAAAGATATTTTGTTGTCAAATCCTGTTTTGACAGCGCAAACAGTGTATAGAATCAACCAACTGACAGCAAAATCTGAAGGTGTAATTGCCACTGCTCAACTATCTAATACCTTATCTGAATTCTCGATTTCTCCAAAATCAACCCAGTGGGAATTGATAAATCAGGCATTAGCAGAATATACTTATATCCTCAAAGGAGAAGTAGATAGTCGGGGTTTCTATCAGTATCAATACTGCGAAGTTCCCAAAGGCTATCAGATGAACTGTACTAAATGTGTCATTCTATGGCGAGCCTGGTGGAAATATTGCAAGCATAGTTCAAGACAAGGGATTCCGTTAGAACTTCTGATTAGAACACGAGATTCATGGTACCCAATTAGAGATTTAATTATCAGTGACGGACTTCTCTATATCAAAACCTTGGGGAGTGAGATTGCACTTGGCTCAGACGACTTAGTTACTTGGTTAAGCAAAGTTGATGTAAGCAAAATTAAAGAAATACCTTCTACAGAAACATAGGTGTGGGTATGGGGTTACAGAATATATGCCCCTATATTTGTAAACATTTTTCAAAGTGATTATGACAACATAATTAGGCAAGGATGTGAAGAGAAATGAAAGGACTTTGGCTCGAAAACAAGCATTTGCAATTACGCACAGATATTCCCATTCCTGAACCGCCACAAGGAGAAGCCTTGGTACGCGTCTTGCGTGCAGGTATCTGTAACACTGATCTGGAACTACTCAGAGGCTACTATCCTTACACTGGTATTTTGGGGCATGAATTTGTCGGCGTGGTTGAAAAAGGGCCAGAATACTTAGTTAATCAACGCGTAGTTGGAGAAATCAACGCTGTGTGTGGGCATTGTCGGTTTTGTCGTAGCGGACAACCAACTCACTGCGAAAATCGTACAGTTCTGGGTATTGTCAACCGCAACGGAGCCTTTAGTGAATATCTTTGTTTGCCGGTGCAGAATCTGCATCTCGTACCTGATAATGTGCCGACAGAAGTAGCAACATTTACCGAACCGATAGCAGCAGCTTTGGAAATTCAGCAGCAAGTGCCATTACATCCAAACCATCGGGTGCTAGTGGTTGGAGATGGGAAACTAGGGCAGTTAGTAGCTCAGACACTAGCTCTAGCTGGCTGTGAACTCTTAGCTGTGGGGCGTCATCGAGACAAACTGGCTAACTTAGAAGCACGGGGGATAAAAACGAGTCTAGCCGATGCTGTTACAGATGGATATTTCGATATCTCAGTAGAATGCACTGGCAATCCAGGAGGATTTGCGATCGCTCGTCGCGCCCTACGTCCCCGTGGTACGCTCGTACTCAAAAGTACTTATGCTGGCAATCTCAGCCTAGATGTTTCTTCTTTAGTAGTAGATGAAATCACTCTCATCGGCTCCCGTTGTGGCCCCTTTACCCCAGCCCTCCAGCTACTAGCCACAGGACAAATTGACGTAAAACCCCTGATTTATGCCACTTACCCCCTCATTGAAGGGCTTGCAGCTTTTGAACACGCCCAGAGTCGGGGTGTTTTAAAAATATTGTTAGAAATTGGTCATTAGTCATTGGTCATTAGTCATTGGTCATTAGTCATTGGTCACTTGTACTGAGCGTAGCCGAAGTATTGGTCATTAGTCATTGGTTATTCTCCCTCAATCCCCAATCCCCAATCCCCAATCCCCAATCCCCAATCCCCAATCCCCAATCCCCAATCCCCAATCCCCAATTCCCAATCCCCAATCCCCAATCCCCAGTCCCTAATACAGATAAGGATTCGTCTTCGGTTGATAGTCAAGACAATTGATCGCTTCTTCTGTATTGGCAATAGATGGGCGTACAGTACATTTAAGACGGTAATTGTCAGTAAAAAATTGGCAACCAGTACAGGGGATTTGATGCATTTGCTTGGCTGTAGCCACGCTATCTCGCGCCGCCGTCCAGAGACTCAAAACAACGAGAATAGTTACAGTCCAAGCAGTGATAAAGCATATTGGGATTAACAAAGGTTGAATCCCATGAAGGAGGAAAAATATCGCTTTTAACACAGTATGTCCTGATACAAATTAGGAATTAGAAGTATATTACCTCTTAACCGGAGGCGGAGCGTCTCCGGCTCCGCTCCTAATTCTTAACTTCATAGAAGTATAAATTAAACGCCAGCATGACCCAGGGCTAAACCTGTTACCAGCATTCCCAGAACAAGGAAAGGTTGGGCGCTGGCTTGGTACTTAACATCATTTTTCACGGGGTCACGTAGGAAATACATATCCTGCAAGGTAATTTGCGGGATGATTAACAGTACTAATATTGCTGCATACAAATTCTCGTGGATGCTGACAAGATAAGCTGCAATCAATCCTTGAAAGACATCAATTGTCACTACACAAATCCATGCTGCGGTGGTGATACCAAACATTACGGGTAATGAATTTAATCCTAGCTGGCGATCGCCTTCTACACTCTTAAAATCATTGACAATAGCAATGCCCAGTCCAGCCAAGCTGTAGAACATTGTCAAAATCACAATTGTAGAATTTAGTTCGCCAAATAAAGCGTGTCCTGTAGACCAAGGTAGGGTGATATAGCTTGCACCCAAGGCGTAGCTACCTAGCCAGCCGTTTTGCTTGAGTTTCAGAGGAGGCGCAGAATAAATATAAGCGATGAAAGAACCGATAATCGCGATCGCTGTAATTGTGGGGAATTCATGACCAGACCACACATCCAGCACAAATGCCAAACTAATGCCAGCAATCAGTAACACCCAAATCTGAATAATTACCTGCGGTAGGGGAATTGCACCAGAGGGAATCGGGCGATAAGGTTCATTGATGGCATCGATTTCGCGATCGTAGTAATCATTAAGGATTTGGGTGTAACCTGTCATCAATGGCCCAGCCAGTAACATACAGGCTGCTACCTTCAGCACATTTTCCAGCGTCCAAGTATAGTTACCAGAAGAAGCCGCACCACAGACTACACCCCAAATTAGGGGAATCCAGGTGATGGGCTTCATTAGCTGTAAACGGATTTTCCAGATTGAAGTTTCCCCAGCAGATGCACCTTTCATTCCCAACAGCTGCCTAGTTTTCGCACTGCGATCGCTCGTTGCTGTTGCTTGCTCACTGGGATTAATTGCCACTGAGTCTAGTGCTTCAGACGGTTTAGGGTCTGGGGTAATGGGAGTTGATTCTGACATAAAATTTACTGATTAATAGGGCATTGGGCATAGGGCATTAGGCATTGGGAATAGGGCATTGGGCATTGGGCATTAGTGATGAAGTTTCTTCCCTATTCCCAGTCCCTATTTCCCAGTCCCCAGTCCCTAGTCCCCAGTCCCATAACTTAAAACGAAATTATCAAATAATTATTCTGAAACTTTGCTCCAGCAACGGGTCTGCCACTCAGAGCCGGGGGTAAAGGAATATTGCGCCGCTGATCTCCTGCTTCTACAGTGACTTCTGGCCCATATTGGGTAAGTTTGACCTGTTTTTTGTCAAATCCTGGCAAGAATAAGCGTACTTGACGATTGTGGATGTCTATTTCAATCGGTTTGGGAGCCTGTAAAGCTTGTGCTTCAAAGTTTGGTAGAGCGTCTATCAGTGGTTGCCAATCACCCGTGGGCGAGTTGGGAACGACGCTCACAGGTAGGGGTATAAATTCCTCTGACAGGTTGACATTTGTCTCGTTAGACACAAGCAGAACACCACCAACAGTTAAACCGATTTGTTGAGCGCTACCCCATAAATAACGAGCATTTGCGACCTCAATCGGATCTCCTGTAGTCACTAAGAAAGCAGCGAGACGCTTGGGATCTGCTAGAGCGGCTCTCCCCTTTTCTAAGAAATTATTGACTTGGTTAGTGGGAGCGGCAAAGTTATCTGCCGTCCAGTTGATATTGAAAAAACTGCTAATCAGAGGTTGAATCAAGGGTGATTCAGTAATTGTCTTCCCCAAATCGGAGTTGACAAATAATTGCCGAAATCGCCGGACATACCAACTCAGAGATTCTGGCAAACCCAACATTCGCAGCGTTAAAGAGTCGCCCGTGCCATCGTAGACGATCGCATCATATTTCCCACTGGCATCATATTCGCGGATAGAATTCAGTGCCAGGGCGTTGTCCATCCCCGGCAATACTACCAGTTCTTGACCAAAAACGTCTTTGAAGATGGGTGTGCGGAGATATTGCGCCTCAAGTTTCTTCACTTCGTCCCAGTTGCGTTCTAGTAGTACAGATGCTTGAAACTGGACTACTTGCAAATTGGGAGCGATTTCCTGGGGATCGGCACCAATGGGAGTGCCCAGCAGGATTTGCAATGTTGGTTCTGCTTGTCCTGCTAGGAGTACGCGCTTGCCTTGACTTGCCAATAATTTGGCGGCGGCGATCGCAATTTTGGTACGAGCGGTGCCGCCTTTGCCCAAAAATGTCAATATTAGAGCCATTAGTTGATTCCTATTTTCACCGCCGATCTTTTCAACTCCAACTTAGCACTCAACAAAGACTCTCAACCTGTGCTGGAAATTTTAGATACCAAGAAAAACTTGGATCTGAGTTCTTTACTACTACACAGGTTTGATTTCATCTTCAAAAAACCAAGTGGAATAATTATCGTCAAACAGCAGCACTACACCGATACCACCACCATCGGTGACTTTGTAGCCTTGGATAATACCCACTTGTCCGAGTTTTTTTACAACTGGGGGAGAAACGCGATCGCGCAAACGATAAACTTTAACCTTTTGTCCGATTTCCATGCCTGATTACAATTCAGATAAACCAAGTCTCAGTGTAGCGGAATCCGTGACTCTGCTCTCATAAATTCAGTAGAGATGAGGGAACTGGAGAATATAAAGGAGAATAGTAAATGACTAATGACTTCTGAGGTTCAATGATGGTTATAACAAGAATAACTGCGATCGCAGGCGGAAAATTTATCTAGACGCAAAGCTGGTTGTCGTCAAAAATCGGAGAGAGTTGTTTCAAATAGCTTGAGTTCAGCAACAAAGGTAGTAATCATGTATCAAACAGATCCACCCCGTCCGCCACAAGAAACAATGCCTACGATGTATGATTTACCCAGTGAATTAGTGGGGGAATCAGGTTTGCCAGATGAATTTCACCGAATTCAGGCAGATTTGCTCAGTGAGACTTGTCAGCCTCTTGCTTATCCATCTGAGGAAATTTTGCTTGCTAGCGACTTAAATCTTTACTACGATCCCCGCCATCCTTTGTGGTACAAGCGTCCTGATTGGTACATGGTTTTAGGATTACCTAGTGCTAGCCAACAGCAAGACCTGCGCTTAAGTTACGTTATTTGGCAAGAAGGAATTGATCCATTTTTAGTAGTTGAATTACTTTCACCTGGTACAGAACAAGAAGACTTAGGAAAAACACTGCGCGAAGTAAACCGACCCCCAACGAAGTGGGAAGTATATGAACAGATTTTACGGGTTCCCTACTACGTTATCTACGATCGCTATGAAAACCATTTGCGTGCCTTTAAACTCAGTGGTACTCGCTACGAGGCAATATCTTTATCAGAGAACCGCTTCTTTTTGGCAGAGTTAGAGCTAGGATTGGGTCTTTGGCAAGGTAGTTATCAGCAGACAACAGGTTTGTGGTTGCGTTGGTATAATTCTGCGGGTTGGGTGCCGACTCGAAGAGAACAAGCAGAACAGGAACGCCAACGGGCAGAACAGGAACGCCAACGGGCTGATAGACTGGCAGAGTATTTGCGATCGCAAGGAATTGATCCAGATAACTTGAGTTAAGCAAAAACTCACATCCTTAACAAAGAAGGAGCCTGACAAACAGAAGTTATATTTGTAGTAAAAATACACTTGGCAATAGTCACTGTATAGTATGATTACCAAGATAATTTAGATACAATTTTTTAGTGATTGATGATAGATTCTAAAAATACTAGAAAGGATTTCCACCAAATAAATTATCCAATCTGGTGTCTGGTGGGGTGGACATCCTGCCCGCCCAAAGCCAAATGAGACGCCCTCCTCACAATAAATAGTTGGATATTTATTATTTATTTGAAAGTCACTAAAAAAGGAGCTTTCATAAATAAATATTAAGAGGCTTCAGTAAGAGCAGTTAGATGAGTGGGTAGTGAGTAGTAAGCGAGGAAGCAAAAATTGTTGCCAACAATGCGGATGTTTGTACATAAAATAGGGGGATTGAGACGAATCTTGCCCATAGATAACCAGTCGTGGGTAAAGTACGACTTACTGAGAACTCTAGTACGCAGGGATTTAGAGACACGGTATAAGGGTTCTATCTTGGGCAACTTGTGGCCTTTGCTAAATCAGCTATCACAGTTACTGATTTATACTTATGTGTTTTCTGCTGTGCTAAAGGTGAAGCTGACTACTCTCAAGGGATTACCAGCAAATGATTTCACCTTTGGTTTGTGGCTATTTGCAGGGTTACTTCCTTGGATTGCTTTTAGTGGTGGCCTAATGCAGTCCTCTAGTTCGGTATTAGGACAACCGAATTTAGTCAAGAAGGTGGTGTTTCCTCTAGCTTTATTACCCCTAGTGCCAGTTCTGTCAACATTCATTGAGAGTTCCTTTGGTTTAATGGTGTTGATTTTGTTCGTGGCGGTAAATGCTCATACTTTACATACTACCTTGGCGCTATTACCCTTAATTTGGCTAACGCAGTTATTGCTAACAGCGGGGTTGGGCTATTTAGCGGCGGGAATAACGGTTTTTTCACGAGACATCCCGCAGACTTTAGGAGTGATTTTAAATATTTGGTTTTATGCGACACCGCTTGTATATCCAGCATCAGCAATTCCAGAACAATGGAGAAGTTTGATATTCTGGTTAAATCCAATAGCAGCGATCGCTGAAGTTTATCGTGACCTAGTGTTAGTCGGAGAGGTCAAACACTGGGGAGAGTGGGGAGTTGCTTCTGTCGTAGCAACAATTATATTTTGTTGTGGTTTCACGGTATACAAGCGTTTGCATCCAGCTTTTGCCGATGTGTTGTAGCCAAGTTTGATTATCAACTGTTCTTAAAATAAGCAAATGCTAATGTATAGTAAATAGCGATATGATTCGACCAAAAGAGAGAATTTTAATTACTTAGTTGAACGGTAAGTAAAATTTAAACACATTAGATTTCTTAATAATATAATAATGCGGTGTTATGGGTGAGGAAATTGCAATTTCGCTAAAGAATATCTCAAAGTGCTACAAGCGGTATGCTCGTCCAGTAGATAGACTCAAAGAAATTTTACTACCTGGCAAGAGCCACGCTCAAGAATTTTGGGCATTACATAATATTAACTTAGAGATTCCTAAAGGAGAAACACTAGGAATTATTGGTCAAAATGGTTCCGGCAAAAGTACATTGCTACAAATCATTGCCGGAACCTTGACACCAACTACAGGCGAGGTGTGGGTTAACGGTAGAGTTTCAGCCTTACTTGAACTAGGTAGCGGATTTAATCCCGAATTTACGGGAAGGCAAAATGTATTTTTTAATGGGCAAATTTTAGGGTTAAGTCGAGACGAAATACAAGCTAAATTTGATGACATTGCTGCTTTTGCAGAGATTGGAGATTTTATAGAGCATCCCGTTAAAACTTATTCTAGTGGCATGGTATTAAGACTAGCATTTGCAGTCGTTGCCAACACGGAACCGAGTATTTTAATTGTAGATGAAGCTTTAGCCGTAGGGGATGCAAAATTTCAAGCTCGCTGTATGAAGAGGATTCGTCAGATGAAAGAACAAGGAGTAACTCTGTTATTCGTTTCTCACGATTCTGGAAGTGTCAAGATGTTGTGTAAAAGTGCAGTACTATTGAATTATGGAAAAATGCTAGAAATAGGTAATCCCAAAGAAGTTGTAAATCATTACATTGCTTTAATAAGCTCAACGCCAACAGAAGCACAACTTGAAGAAAATAGTCCACAAGAAATAGAAATTGTCAATAATGATAATGATTTAACCAAAAATAAAGAAAATAATCATATACATAGGCATGGAAATAAATTAGCTCTTATTAAGAATGTTCAAATTAATGATTTAGAAGGCAAAAAAGTTGTAAAACTAGAAACAGGTAAAACTTATCATATTACTGTCTTAATAGAAGCACAAAGCGAAATATCAGATTTAATTGTAGGAATCTCAATTAGAAATTTGATGGGATTAGTAATTTATGGAACTAATAGTCATTTACTAAATATTAAACTACCAAACTTAGAAAATACACAACAGTTAACAGTTATATTTCAGCTTCCATGTTATTTGAATAAGGGAGTTTATACAGTAACTATAGGCATACATTCTGAGGAAGGTTTAAGTTATGATTGGATCGATGAATTACTCGTTTTTGAAGTAAATAACAGCATTTTTTGTGAGGGCTTAGTAGACTTAAAATCTAAAATCAAATTAGATAGCCAAGAACATAAAGGTATAGTGCCGAAACTGGAAAAAATATAATCAATAATCTGGATTTGTTGATATCTCTTTCATTTACTTGGTAGTTATACTATTATTTCAAGATTTACATATGTTCTTATAAAAAAATATGGCTCTTCATTAAATATTATGCTAAATAAAATTTCCAAGACCATGAACCACTTGCTATCCAATAAAAACGAACATTATTTACTAACTAACATTTTAGCGGTTTAGCAATGGTTTGGGCTTTTGACCTTTATTCTTAAGTCTAGTTTTGGTGTTTAACTCATAATTTGGCATAGCAGGTACTGAAGAACCAAAATTATAAAGTTAACAATGGCTCACTTTGTCATAGATGCTCATGTATGGAAGCTAAGTAAATCAAGTCAAAAAAATTTCTTCGCAAAAAAAAGTCATTTATTTTCAATGGGTGAAAAATTATGGAAGCAAATAATCCTGAGATTAATGTTGATGAGTTAATGAATAAAATTCGTCAAGAGGTAGTTAAACGTCAAGTGTACTCTCAAGAAATAAATTCAGAGTCTAATCTAGATACATCAAAACTGAAGTTAAGTATTAGTTATATCGAAAATTTTCTTAAAAATGCAGAATTTCGTTCAAATGTACGTACCAAGTGGCCAGATAAGCTTAATTTCTTTCCTTTTAATTTCAGTGCTAAGTTACAAAAACTTATTCTAAAAATCATCAATTTTCTCTTTAAAGATCAACGAGAAGTCAATTTCAATATAATTAGTTCTCTCAAAGAGTCTGTAGCACTTAATCACCAGCTAATAGAGCAAATTGCAACTTTAAAAGCCCAAGTAGATACTAGTATCCAAGGGTTGGATGAGCGCATAGTTGATGTGGATAATCGCCTCCAAGGGTTAGATGAGCGCACAGTTAATGTGGATAATCGCTTCCAAGGGTTGGAGGAGCGCATAGTTGATGTGGATAATCGCTTCCAAGAGTTAGATGAGCGCA
>NZ_JBALEO010000097.1:0-78894 GCF_036918015.1 Nostoc sp. | reverse complement strand
AAAACTCGAATATTAAAAGTGAACTATAAACTGGATACTCATTTCTGAAGCATATCATGAGTTAAAATCTCATTTTTTAGTTCAAATCACAGTAACAACTGTAACAGCGTGTTAAATCGCAAATTTTAGACTTGTAATCTAACTTAACTTTCTTTAGTGCATAGGCGTAGCCCATCATAGATATCATCTGGCAGGATAATTAAAAACTTGAGTTAGCGATCGCAATCTATTACTTATACGTGTTTTATGTAAATTAAAGTTATATTTAATACGCACAAGTAGTGGTTCACTAACAATAGTATTAAGTTCTTAAATACTAGTAATGTGTAAATAGATTAAGCTTGCCTCTCACCTATTTGCTATGGAATTTAATGAAGAGGTAGTTACGATTCCCAGTGTACAACTTTGACAACTGTCCACAATAGTGTTGCATGTCTCAAGCTCATGGTAATATTATCTTACTGTCAGGGAGATATTATTTATACATCAATTTGTAACCATGCTGAAAGAGTTAGTTAGGTGCGCTACCTCCAAAAAACAAAAAATTATTCAACCTACCCAGGAAGTCAACAAAAGCCCTAACGTGCAAAGCACAGAGCTTTTTAAACTCTGCTTATATAAGGTACTGAAGAGCTAAGTAAAGCTCTTTTTTAGGAATCATCATAGCCAGCAATAAAGGCATAAAACCCTCTTAGGATGGCAAAAAATTAGACAAGAGTAAATATAAAAGTTTTGACACAATGTCAATAGTTTTTTGTATACGTAAAAATATCAAAAAGCTGAATTTGTCTTATCAAGAAGACATTAGCATTGTGTGTTTTATTTAGATATTGACTCTCTTTGTGCTTGTTACCTATATATAAAAGTCCTATTTGATTAGTGAAAACTTAAGCTACTCGATCAAATCAGGCAAACACTTAAATTTAATAAATAATTTAGGACTGCTAGATAATCTCGATCTAGTAGAAATTCGATTATTCACAAAGTCAGTAAGAGTAACAGGAAAAACATGAATATCATAGTTCGTTTGTTTGGAGCGATCGTTCTCCAAGTATCTGCGTTGGCTGCAATGTCTAGCATGGCAATGTCTGATGACAAGCCCTTTCGCATCAATACCCAACAGACTCCTGCTGTTTATCCACGAAAAACAACACAGCCCTTTCGCGTCAATACTCAGCAGACACCTGCTGTTTATCCACAAAAAACAACACAGAGGATTTGCTCTTTAGATCCCATTGAAGATTTATTACCTCCACCACAAATTAAGGCAAGTAATTCTTTGCTTTCTTACCTTGCTGAACAGGGTTTTACACAAAATAAAGAGGGTTCCTGGGTCTGTTATGCGAACGATCCTAAAAAAGAAGGACGTTACTTTACTTTATTTAAGGTCAAACAAGTTAATAGCAGGCTCATAGCAAGTTCTTTCCTAGATGAAGGCAGTCTAATTCAAGGTCAGGAAAATCGTAGCTTAGACTTCTTTATGATGCTGATTGAGCATCATACGAATACTACTAAAGAGAACCGTCAAGGTATACGTAGATATCTACAAGCCTTCGTTTCCTTAGTCAAGGAAGGGAAAATCAAACCTACACGTCGTGGGTATCTTTTTGACCAACCAAACCGGGCTATGGTCTTGTATCACACACTCTCATCAGGAAACCTTAAAGGTACGGGAATCACGATCAACATCTATTTACCTAAGAGTTGAATTGGGGAAGTAGGGGAGTAGGGGGGCAGGGGAGCAGAGGAGCAGGGGAGAAGTAGCAGTAAGTCTTTCCCCTCTGCCTCTTTTGCCCAATCCCCAATTAAATTGCTGTCGTTTAGTGGAGGTGCATCTTGTCTAAATCAATTGTTCAAAAAATTGCGATGCCGAAGGTGGTTCGCTTTGCAGCGATCGCATTTTCATCTGTTGCAGTAGTACTTACTACGTGTCAGTCTGCTTTTGCACAGCTAAATGTTGGACGCTATGGCATCCAACAAGGACTGGAGTCTGAGTATCTCCAGTACCAAATTAAGAACCAGAATTTGAGCCAGATGCGAGTCATTCCTGGATGTGATGTGGGATTTGGTTTGACCTGCAATAAGACTGGATCGGTAATCCAACGATTAGTGGAGTTAAACAATGGAACTAGTTATCAAAACCTGCTGATCCGAGCAGCCGGTGGGGAGAAAAACTTCCAGAATTTCGCTAGCTTCTACGGCAATAATCCTAATCTCTCTGGGGTGCCTTACGCCTCATTTTGGAGAAATGCATCTCCCACAATCATGGATGGATCTCAATACCTTCTAGGACAACCTTTTGGTCGCAATCCAGTAGAAGGACTCGGACTTGTAACCAAGCAGTTCTACTGGGCACCATACTCAGGAGTCAATGACTCTGTTAGCCTCCGTAATGGATTACTAGACCTGAAATTGTCATACGGACGACTGCTGTTTGAAGAAGCCTCAAAAATTTCTAACATTCAAGAGCAGATTCAGTCTCTAGGTTTGTCGCCAGAGATGACAAATTTCTATTTAAATAAAATCTCTACAGGCTTGGATGCGTTGAGTTCTGGAGATCAGAACCAACTCCAACAGAAGATTTTTGAAGTACTATCCTTTCCATACTCCGAAGATGGTGGGGAACTCGGACGCCCCAACAATGCGATTCCAGCGGAATTTAATCAGCTCTTAGGAGAAGATATCGCAGGAGATACTTTGCTGAGTAACAATCCACTAGCCTTGGATGGAGAAACAATAGCTTTTGATGCTTTCCCTGGCTCTACGGGAGATGTCTTGGTACCAGACAGTCCTAATTCCTTTCCACTTTGGCCAATAATCGGCGTTGGGGGTCTTGGTTTAATTCTGCTTCTACTACTGAGTGGCGATAGTTCTTCAGCTCAAGCACCTACACCTGTTTCTTCAGTTCAACCACCTACACCTGTTTCTCCAGTTCAACCACCTGTACCTGTTCCTCCAGAAAATGCACCTTTGTCTCTCACCAATAAAGGCGAATGCGATCTGACTCCTAGTGGTAATGGTTCCAATCACACACCGATCATTGAGGTTCCGTGTAATGTTACTCCTCAAACCCCCACACAAGTGAAGAAGGTAATGGAGCCATCAACGATCAAAGCGCTTGTATTGCTAATTGTTTTACTATGGATAGTCGGTAACAAACACCGAACTTTAAAAATCCGTCATTCGTAATTATGTTACGTAAGGGGCTTTAGCAAAGAGTTAGAGCGCTAGTTTCCAGCGATGTCTACGAACATCAGGCTTAGAAAGAAATAATTAACCACTTAGGGTAGCACAGTTAGCTGTGCTACCCTACACTTGTAACTCATTCAAACGAGAATCATTATTACAATTTTGTAATTCAGACAAAGGGAAAGCTGTCATGTTGGGCTGGTGTAATTAAAACTATCAACTCTTTCCAATCTCAGCAAAGCAAGATTGATTGTTATGATTATTCGTCAATTTCTAGCCTTGGCAGCCATTTCCCTCACGCTTGCAGCCTGTGGTCAAGCAGGCAGTAACCCGAATCTGACCGCCCAAAAGCCCCCTCAAGCGGGTGAGCAACCATTGCAAGGGAGGCGATCGCACCGTCAAATAGATTTTACCGCCGCAGCTCAAAAACTCGGTGTCACCGAAGCCAAGTTAAAAGAAGCTTTGGGAGTACCTACTAATCCAACCAATGCACCAGATGGAGTGCGTCGCCGTCCCGACCTGAAAGTGGCAGCTACAAAGCTTGGTGTTACCGAAGAGAAATTGCGGGAAGCGTTGGGGATTCCAGCACGTCCTCCGAGAAATTAATCAATTGCTGGTAGGAATCGATCGCAACCACTCAATTATTATTTACAACCAAGGTGTATTCAAAGTGTATGACACTTAATTCTCCCCAACCGATTACGCTCAAGCCTTTTAAAGAAGGTTTGATAAAAGGCAAACTGACGAAATGGCTGATGGGTTTATTGATATTCAGTTCACTCACAGGTGGTGGATACTTTCTTTACCGTCAGACGGTGATTTCTTCCACTCAAGAAGCCAGAAGCAAAATGCAGACGATTCCAGTCGAGCGAGAAACCTTACCGATTACCATCTCAGCCAACGGTACTGTTGAAGCTAAACAATCGACCAACGTCAGCCCCAAAAGTTCTGGACAGCTAAAGAAATTGCTCGTAGATGAAGGTGACTCTGTGAAAGCGGGGCAAATCCTAGCATATATGGATGACTCAAATCTGCAAGGGCAACTAATTCAAGCACAGGGTTCTCTGGTTGCTGCTCAGGCGAATTTGCAAAAGGCGATCGCTGGTAATCGTCCTCAAGATATTGCTGCTTCACAGGCACAATTAGAACAAGCCCAAGCGACTTTAGAAAAAGCAGAAGCAGGTAATCGCTCTCAAGATATTGCTCAGGCTGATGCACGTTTAAAAATAGCTCAAGCAAGTTTAACAAAAGCCGAAGATGATTTGAGCCGCAATCAGCAACTATATAATGCTGGTGCTATTTCCCTTCAAACTTTAAACCAAAAACGCGCCGATCGCGACAGCGCTAAAGCTTCTGTAAATGAAACACAGCAAGCGCTGGCATTGCAAAAAGCTGGGTCACGCAAAGAAGATATCGAGCAACTCAAGGCAGCGGTTAAGGAAAAACAGCAAGCTTTAGCACTACTCAAAGCCGGAAACCGCCAAGAAGATATTGACGCTGCACGCGCTCAGGTGACTCAGCAACAGGGCAGCTTAAAAACGATTCAAACACAAATCCAAGACACAGTGATTCGTGCCCCATTTAGTGGTATTGTGACTTCCAAGTATTCCGATCCAGGTGATTTCGTTACACCGACAACATCTGGAAGTTCGGTTTCGGGATCGACCTCTTCTTCGATTCTGTCCCTGGCATCAACTTATCAGGTTGTGGCAAATATTGCCGAAACCGATATTAGCAAAATTAAGGTAGGGCAGTCAGTAAGCATTACAGCCGATGCGTATCCTGACAAAACCTTTAAGGGAAAAGTTGCCCAGGTTGCGGCTCAGGCAACTGTGGCAACCAATGTTACCAGCGTTAAAGTCAAAGTGGATTTCACTGACCCTGAGACTCTCCTGCTTCCAAGCATGAATGTTGATGCGAAATTCGATGCAGGCGAATTAAACAATGTGCTTGTTGTCCCAACAGTAGCGATCGCTCGTCAAAGTAATGGCACTGGAGTGCAGGTACTTACGGAAAATGGCAGCACTCGATTTGTACCAATAAAAACTGGAGCAACGGTAAATAACAAAACCGTTGTCCAATCCGGTTTACAAGGAAATGAAAAGGTTTTGGTGAGTGCGCCATCGAATTCTAAGAAGGGTAGTCCTCCTGGCGGTATGGGTGGCCTTCCTCCTGGTGGTCTTTAGTACAGTTTTGCCTAAAAGCGTAGCGTTTTTAATACAGGAGAACGCATTCACAATGCAAGCCAATAAGTTCACAATGTAATACCAGTTTAAAAAAAGAATGCGACAAATAGACCATTTGTAGAGACGCGATGAATCGCGTCTTCACCCAAGGATGTGGTGTTGCAATCATTAATTGAATTGGTATAAGCCAATAAGTGGCATTGCAGGGTATAACCAAATTTAATTAGCTACGACGAATTAATAAAATGCTGTACTTAGATTTAATGTCACAAGCAAAGGTTAGCAATGATCAAATCACGCAATCGCAAACCACTAGTTAAACAAGCATCTACTCTAATCCGCAGTTCTTCGGTATCAGCCGTAGAAATTTTGACAATGGCATTAGAGACATTGTGGAGTAACAAACTCCGCACTGCGCTAACAATGCTGGGTATTATCATTGGCATTACGGCAGTGATTGCTGTCACCGCCATTGGCCAAGGCACTCAAAAAGCAACCGAGCAACAACTACAATCACTCGGAACCGACATTTTGCAAGTGCAAGCGGGTGCATCTAGAAGTGGTGCGGTGCAACAGGGCGCTGGGAGTGCTACGACATTAACTTTAGAAGATGCTGAGGCGATCGCGCAACAGGTTTTAGGGGTTGACCGAGTGTCGGCGATTTTGCAACAGTCTGCCCAAGTCGTCTATGGCGAAAACAACGACTCGATGACGATTATTGGAACTGATATCAATTATCCAGATGTACGCAACACTCATCCTCAAACAGGCAGATTTTTTACTGAGGAGGAAGTCAAGGCGGCGAAACCTCTGGCGGTTTTAGGCCCTACCGCCCGCGATGAACTGCTGGGGTCAGGAAGTATTGCAGAAGGCGCACAAATCCGCATCTCTGGACAAACCTATGATGTGATTGGCGTTATGGAGACGAAGGGAGCGCAAGGGCCACAAAACCCGGATGAACAAATTTATATCCCGCTCACTAATATGTCTGCTCGACTAGTGGGAAATAATGCTGTTAAAGGAATTGCCATTAGAGGAATTTATATCAAAATCAAAAGCCAGGAACAGCTAGATGCTGCTCAGTATCAAACTACGAATCTTTTGCGGGTAAGACATGGCATTTATCCAGAAAAAGGAGATAAAGATGATTTTCGGACTGTAAATTCGGCTGATATCATCAACACGCTGACTAGTACATCTAAGCTTTTTACGGTGATGATAGTGGCGGTTGCGGTAATTTCTTTAATTGTTGGTGGTATTGGTATTGCCAATATCATGCTTGTGTCAGTGGTTGAACGAACGCGGGAAATCGGGATTCGGAAAGCGATTGGAGCGACTAGCACTGCGATTTTGAGCCAGTTTTTAGCTGAGGCAGTTGTGATTGCGGTAATTGGAGGGGTAATTGGGATTGGATTGGGAATTGCGATCGCCTTTGCCGCCTCAAATCTATTTAAATTTCCCTTGGTGATTTCACTCTGGTCAATACTATTCGGCTTTGGTTTAACCTTTGTAATTGGGTTGCTGGCTGGTGTAATTCCGGCTCGTAATGCTGCCAGTCTTGACCCCATCACGGCGCTCAGAAGTGATTGAAGAAGAATTCAGGAGTCAGAATTCAGGAATCAGAATCAAGACGCTCTGGTGCGAGACGCTTTGCGTAGCTTGCTTCTCTGTAGGAATATGATGACTTGCGATCGCTACGCTATCCACCAGCGATGCACTGAGCGGCTGGTGAGGGGAGTCGAACCATGTCGTTTGCAAAGCGTCTCATAGAGAAGTGTCGCACTCCAGTTCAATTCTGAATTCTGACTCCTGACTCCTGAATTCTTTCTTGTTAAAACATTCTTGAAGTAGAGAATTACTAATATGGCAACCATGATTTGGATGGAAGAAATTCAGAAGACATATCGTCTTGGAGAAGTTGAGGTGCCGATACTCAAGGGCATTGACTTGTCTATTGAGGAAGGCGAATACGTTTCAATTATGGGAATGTCTGGTTCCGGGAAGTCTACGTTGATGAACATCATCGGTTGCCTCGATCGCCCCACATCTGGACATTATGTTTTAGAAGGTAGAAACCTAACTACGCTAACCGATGATGAGTTGGCATATATCCGCAATCGACGGATTGGTTTTGTGTTTCAGCAGTTTAATTTACTGGCTCGTTCCACGGCTTTAGAAAACGTGATGCTGCCAATGGTCTATGCAGGTGTTCCCAAATCGGAACGCAGAAAACGCGCAGAGTCAGCTTTAACTCGCGTTGGCTTGGCAGAGCGAATGTTAAACCGTCCTAACCAGATGTCTGGTGGACAGCAACAGCGAGTAGCGATCGCTCGCGCCCTCGTTAATCGCCCTGCACTTGTTCTAGCAGACGAACCCACTGGAGCGTTAGACAGTGAAACCTCTCAGGAAGTGATGGATTTGTTGACTGAGTTAAACAGTCAAGGCATCACGATTGTCATTGTTACCCATGAACCAGATGTAGCCGATCAAACTAACCGAATCATTCATGTTAAAGATGGTTTAGCTGAAGGGGTAACAAAGAAGTTACAAACTAGACTAGATAATGTGCATAGCAAAACCTGATAAAAATCGGGTATACCAGCCCTTCGCGTAGCGTTCAGTTCGGGGAGCGTCCCGGAGAGAAGGAAAGGTATCGCCTGTTAATCTGCGGCCAATTCACTACATTCCACCAATTATCCAAATACTCAGCCCGACGGTTGCGATATTTCAGGTAATAAGCGTGTTCCCATAGATCGTTACCCATAATCGGATATGAACCGTCCATAATCGGGTTATCCTGATTTGCTGTGGTGACAATCTGGAGTTGATTTTGAGGGTTACGTACTAACCAAACCCAACCACTACCAAAACGAGCTGTACCCGCTGCGTTAAACTGTTTTTTAAAGGCATCAAAACTGCCAAAAGTTTTGTTAATTTCTTGAGCGATCACGCCTGATGGTTGTCCGCCACCTTGAGGACTCATCAGTTGCCAAAAAATTGTGTGGTTGAGATGACCACCAGCGTTATTACGTACCTTTGTCCGAATACCTTCAGGTACGCTGTTCAAATTCACTAGTAAACCTTCAACACTTCTTTTTTGCAAATCTGGATACTGCTTCAATGCATCATTTAAGTTCTTGACGTAGCTAGCATGATGTGCATCATGATGCAATTTCATCGTTTCAGCATCAATAGCTTTTCCTAGTGCCCCATAAGCATAAGGCAATGGTGCTAGTTGTGCAGGAAAAGCACTTAATGACCTATTAGGATAAGCTATGGTGGAAAACGGTCTAGTAGGTATTGGTGCAGAAGTTTGTGCCTCAGCTATTGGTACTGGTTCGTGAGAAATTAGCAGAATTGTCAACACAATTATTGTGAAGAAAAAAACTATTTTTTTTCGCCAAAATCCGATCATAAATTGTAGCCTCAAAATCAATATTATTGGCTTATATAGCGTTTCCTAATCAAATGAGGTACACCATAGCCCCCTCCTCGCTTGCGGGGAGGGGGTTGGGGGTGGGGTTCTTGTACCTCAATCAACTGAGAACCGCTATAACCCGATCGTAAACTGTTATTTTGCAGTTACATTAAGCCAAATATTATATATATTACCTTAGTTTTCAGTTAATTCAAACAAAAATAGATATAGCTAAAATTTTATTTTTTAAATCTATAATTCAAACCTTGTAAATAATAAATATCTTGGACTAAGAATAATAATTATTCATACAACTCCTAATTTTATTATGTTATGGAAGTCTCATTTGCCTGTATGAACATCTTGTTTACAGCATAATAGCTAGATTTTATCCACTATTTTAACTAGGCTACGCTACTACAAATTTTATATGATTTATTCAGCTGATTTTTTTGCTTTTAATCTGTCTGTAGATAGCTGCAATATTGCGGGCATCATCAATGCCACGATGATGTGTACCTTTTAATTCTATCCCCAACTCATTGAGAGCCTGCGCCATGCCAAATTTTTTAGATACTCCAAGATATTCTGAAAATTCCTCTTTGATATTTATATGTTCTGAAGTAAAAGGATAAGGAAAATTATGAAACGCACAATCTTGAATAAATTGCTTTTTGTCGTAATTACCCCAAGAACAAAAAATATAGTTGGGAAATAAACTAATCCATTCTTTTAAGCGAGAAATTGCCTCGAAAAATTTTGGTGCTTCGTCAACATCTTGCTGCCGAATACTAGTCAATTCTGTGCAAAAACCTGTTAGTTGCGGATGTCTCACAGGTTGGATGAATTGCTGAAACTCGGAATCAATTTCCCACGTTGTTCGATTGAGCATCACTGCACCGATTTCAATTATTTCCATTTGGTGACGGGGAATAGTTTTATTGTTACAGCACGTAGCTTCCAAATCGACTATCAGATAATAGTCAGATATTTTAGTATTCATATTATGTAATAGAGTAATAATAATTAAACTTAGTAGTTATTTATACATAAGTTTAAATAATTGAATTGCACAACTAATTCTGTAAGCTTGTTGTATTTATAATACTACAAAAACGTAATGCTTACAGCCTTTTTGATTTATTTGAACTACAGCTAGCTGTAAAACCACAACTTCGCAACTTAGGCAAAGGGAATTTAGATTGATGAAAAAGGTTTAACCCAACGGAATTGGATAGCGAGATCAAGGGCGATCGCAGCCAGCATAAACCATAACAAACTTTCTGCCGCCAACACTAAAAAAGGCCAAATTGTGCTGTGGGAATTCCACCCAAGTTCTATCTGAGTTAATCCGCGCACCAAGCCAAAGGCTAACACACCACCAGCTTTGAGTTGGGGATTTCGATCGGAGCGAATGATATATCGGTAGGTGACACCAAATAGGAAACCAATAAAAGTTGCAACTGCAAGACTCCCCCACAAGTGCCAGTTAATATCACTGTGCAGACATCCAAGTGTCTGAAAATACTTTGCTAATACGAAAGTATTTAGTAGACTAGCGATCGCAAAAGCCAAACACACACATAATCCCCCAATTATTCCAGCTTTGAGGGATTCTATGCGTTCTGCCATTAATTGAGGATCTAAAGTTGAGTTCACTCTATATATAAATTAGGGATTGGGTACTTGTACTGAGCGTTGCCGTTGGCGCAGCCTCTCGTAGAGAAGTATTAGGAAAATTTTTCCTTACTCTCCAGTATGATAAATGCTTGAGCAGCTTTGTCATTAATTAAATACCGCTCTCAAGTGGGAATTTTGATGATAAATTCGGTTCCCATACCAGGTTGAGAATTCACTTCTAATACACCTTTGTGTTTTTCTACAACTATTTGATATGCAATCGACAAGCCAAGTCCAGTACCTTTGCCAACACTTTTTGTGGTAAATAACGGCTCAAACAAACGTTTTTTAAGCCGTTCAGGAATACCAATCCCATTGTCAGCAATCCGAATTATAACCGATTGTTCAGAATCTATTTCTGTGGCAATTTTAATCTGAGGAATTAGATTACTCATTTTGCCTTCCATTATAGCTTCATCAAGGGCATCAATTGCATTTGCGAGAATGTTCATAAATACTTGATTCATCTGCCCTAGATAGCAATTTACCTCTGGTAATATTCCATAACTTTTAATAACTTCAATACCGGGACGATCGCCATTAGCCTTGAGGCGGTGTTGCAAAATCATTAGTGTACTATCTATTCCTTGGTGCAAATCAGCAGATATTTTGGCATCACTATCCGAGCGAGAGAAGGTGCGGAGTGAATTAGAAAGATTCTGAATTCGTTCGCTTCCTATGTGGAGTGAGTTCAAAATTTTTCCCATATCTTCGAGAACAAAGTTCAGATCCAAGTTCTCAATAGTATTGATAATTTTGGTTGTTGGGTTGGGATACTCTTGTTCATATAGTAGAAGCAACTCGGTTACTGCTGTAATATGTTCTTGCAAGGGTGGAATATTGCTGGAAATAAAGTTGATCGGGTTATTGATTTCATGGCCAATACCAGCGATTAGCTCTCCGAGTGTTGATAGTTTCTCTTGCTGTACTAGTTGGACTTGGGCTTTTTGCAAAGCCTTGGTGCGATCGCTGACTTGTTGTTCCAAAGATTCAGTCAATTGTTTGAGTTGTAAATGTACGCGTACTCTCGCAATCACTTCTTCTTGGGCAAATGGTTTCGGGATATAGTCAACTGCGCCAAGGGAAAATCCCTTCGTTTTGCTTTCCGTATCTGCTAAAGCAGTGGTAAAAATAATCGGAATGTTTTGGGTAACGGGATTAGCTTTGAGGCGGCGACAAGTTTCAAATCCGTCAATACCGGGCATTTGTACATCCAGCAAAATCAACTCTGGTTGATTGCGTTCGACTTGAGCGATCGCACTTTCTCCATCGACTGCAACCCGAAAACGAAAACCCTCACTATTGAGTGCTTCACATAGGAGAGATAAATTTGTTGGATTATCATCCACAATCAAAATAAATCCGGTATCTGAGGTCTTAAGCATGATGAATTAACAATTTAAATTTGACTCAAATTAATTGATATATTGTTGAATAAAAGAATTCAGGAGCCAGAATTCAGAATGGGCTACGCCCCGCTGCGCTAACAGAATGGAATTAGCATAGCTAGTTAGTAACTAGTATTGAAATGCTTTTACAGGTCGTCTCATTTATTCTGACTCCTGAGTTCTGACTCCTGAATACTTACAATAAAAGTTTCCAAACGTTTGAGTTGGAAATTACTAGCTAGCTGGACAATTTGCTGGACAAAAATGCTTAAATGCTCATCAGATTTAGAAAGTTTTTCAGCCAGTTCTAAAACTTTTTGAATATCACCGTCTTGCGTTAGTTCGAGTAAATCTTGTAAAACCTCTTTGCTAGGATAAATCGTTTCATTTTGTCGTTCCAAAGCATCCGTATTGGTTGTTTTTATTTCATCTACCTTCACGTCAAAAACCCATTCCAGTTGCAAAAACTGTCGTAGCATTTCCAGCAGCATTTCAGCTTCTACAGGCTTTGGTAGAAATGCATTTGCACCTACATCAATACTCTTGTACTGGTCGGCTGCAAACACACTGGCTGAGGAAGCGATAACAGCAATCTCTTTAAATTGCTCAGATTTACGTAAACGATCGATCAACTCAAATCCATTCAATATAGGCATCACTAAGTCAGTGATAATCAAGTCTGGTTTGTGGGCTAGAGTCTTTTCCCATCCTTCTTGACCCTGACTAGCTTCTACAACAGTAAACCCAACTGGCTCTAGTAAATTTACAATTACCGATCGATTTTCCCATTTGTCATCCGCAATCAAAATGGTGCGGCTTTGTCCTTGATAACCAATAATAGTTCCTTGCTCAACTACTCTAGAAACCTTTGCCCAGTCTTTAGATTCTGGGAATTCTACCTCAAACCAGAAAGTACTTCCTTTGCCAAATTCACTTTGTACTTGAATTTGACCACCCATCAACAAAACAATGTTTTGGCTGATTGCTAATCCCAAGCCTGTACCTTCAGATTGTCGTTTTTGATTTCCTACTTGTTCAAAGGGTTGGAAAATTTTCTGCGCTTGTTCAGGAATTATCCCCGCACCAGTATCTATTACCTCAAAACGAATTTTGTAGTTAGTTTGTCCATTAGTATTTAATTGTTGATTAATGACCTTAACTTTGAAGGTTACAGTACCTTCATTAGTAAATTTAATCGCATTACTAAGCAAGTTAATCAGTACTTGCCGCAAGCGTTTTTCATCAGTATGAATGCCGATTGGTAAATCAGGATCGAGTTGGACGTGAAATGCAATGACCTTTTGTTCTGCTCGGATGCGGGAAATTTCAGTCACGCTATCTATAAAGGCAGGTAAATAGAAATCAACAGGATACAATTCTAGTTTCCGGGCTTCTATTTTGGAGAGATCCAGAACATCATTAATTAGGGTTAAAAGATGAGAACCACATTGATAAATGATGCTGACTCCTTTGCGTCCTTTCTCGCTCAAAGATTCTGTGCGTTGGAGAATTTGTGTATAGCCTAGAATACCGTTAAGAGGTGTGCGTAGTTCATGACTCATATTGGCAAGAAATTCACTCTTGGCTTGGCTGGAGTTTTGAGCAACTTCTTCTGCAAGGCGTAATTCTTTTTCGATGCGCTTGCGCTCGATAATTTCAGTTGAAAGCGCTCGATTGATAACTTCTAACTGGGTTGGACTAGGTAGTGTTAGAGCTTGAGGCATGAGATAAAATAAAGCAAATGCCGTATATATCGAAATAATGGCAGTTAGAGCTTTTAAACTACCTGCAACCCAATAGTCTGGATGCCAAAGCGTCCAAATATCCATCAAGTGTCCAGTCCCGCAGGCAATGATAAAAGCACCAAATAACAAAAAGACTCCATTGAAAGGAACGTCTTTACGCTTAGAAATAAAGTAAATCAGCAGGAAGGGAATAGAATAATAGGCTACAGCGATCGTGGCATCAGAAATGATGTGCAGCCAAACTAATCCAGTTTGCCAGAGATAACAATGTCCGTGGGGAATAAAACCGTTGGAGTCGAAAGGATAGTTGAAAAATGTCGGCATGATATTAGGGGTTGCTGGATTGGAAATATATACCCATAGCCCTAGTATTCCCAAAGCATTAAATCAGAAAGCGCGATCGCTACTTTATTTATATTAGTTTTCATTATTACGTACAGCACTAAAGTATCAAAAAAAGATAGTATCTGGTTTACGGACGCACGCAAAACTTACAATGTCATTGATAAAAAAATCTCAGCCTGCCCAATCCCTGTATGATAAATATTAGAAACCTTTTGTAATTATTTGAAAAATGGGACTATGGAGATTTTGACACTAGGTTGGGTATCGTTGTTAGTTGTGTTCACTTGGTCAATTGCAATGGTAGTGTGGGGACGTAACGGACTGTAGAGGCATTGTGGAAAGTCCATTCTTGAGTATTTTGGCTTTATTTGCTGTGGTGCTGCTCGTAGTAGTCACTGGTGGTATTGGTTATTTGACCCTGGCAGATTGGCGCGATCGCCGTCGTCGAGATGAAGAGAAACGCACCACCCGCAGCGCCACTCCCAAGCGGCGATAATTTTCTCGTGATTGAAAATCTTTTTGTAGGGACGCGATACAATCGTGTCCCTACATTGTTTTTATGACATTCCCAGAAAATAATTGTTACCTTTGCGATCGCAACGGGAATCATGAGATAGAAGACTTTCAATATTTAAAGTCCCACTGGGAATGGAAAACTCCTCTACTACTCAACCCATACAACCAAATTCAGAACACCAAGAATCTCATTCAGATGTGACATTCTCCTTGCGTCAGAATGAGCAACAAAAAGCCTTATCTGGAGTTATTGCCCGTATTCGGGAGTCTCTAGACATAGAAACTATCTTCAAAATTACAGTCACTGAAGTCCGCCAACTTTTAAAAAGCGATCGGGTTGGCGTGTTTCGTTTTTATCCTGAATTGGCATGGGAAGGAGAATTTATCTATGAAGATGTGGCAACCGAATGGGATTCGGCGTTAGCAGCCAAACTCCGCGATCACTGCTTTAGTGAGGAGTTCGCAGGACTATATCAGCAAGGTCGAATTAAAGCAATAACTGATATTTATGAAGTTAATGCTAGTGATTGCTACATCCAAATTCTGGAAAAATTCCAAGTACGTGCCAATATAACTGCCCCCTTGATCAAAGGTAAAGATTTATGGGGATTGTTGTGTATTCATCAGTGTGGTAATCCTCGACAATGGGAAGCATCAGAAATTGAGTTTGTGCAATTAATTGCCGAACATCTAGGTGTTGCTTTACAGCAAGCAGATTTCCTGGAACAAGTCAAACTACAATCTGCAGAACTAGCACAAGCAAAAGCCAGAGAAAAAGCGGCCCAATGGCAGAAAACTATAGCTATCACCATTGAGAAAATTCGCCAGTCCCTAGATTTAGAAAGCATTTTCCACACAACCACCGCAGAACTTAGGCAGTTGCTAAATGCCGATCGCGTGGCTATTTATCGCTTCAATCTCGATTGGAGTGGTGAATTCGTGTTTGAATCAGTGGCAGAGGGTTGGGTTTCCCTCATAGAACAACAGTCGCAACGGCCGGAATTGAAAGAGAACGTCAGCGAATGTAGCGCCAAAGATTTAGCTAAACCCCCAGTCGCTGATACCTATTTACAAGATACAGAAGGTGGTAGCTTCAGTCGGTGTGAAGTCTACCGGATTTGTAATGATATTTACAATTCAGGCTTTAGCGATTGCTACATTAAAATTTTAGAGATATATCAAGCAAGAGCTTATGCAATCATTGCCATTTACCACGGTCAGAAGCTTTGGGGCTTGCTAGCAGCGTACCAAAATGCTGGAACCCGTGATTGGCAAAAAGATGAGGTTTACTTGCTTACCCAAGTGGGCACTCAACTAGGTGTGGCTTTGCAGCAAGCGGAATTTATCCAACAAATGCAAATCCAAGCAGCAGACATCAGCAAAGCTGCTGAAAGGCAAAGGGCGTTGGCGAACACTGTAGAAAAAATTCGTCAGTCACTTGAAATTGAAGCCATATTTAAAACCACTACTCAAGAAGTTCGTCGGTTATTAGAAGTGGAACGAGTCGCAATTTATCGCTTCTATCCTGATTGGAGTGGGGAATTTGTAGCTGATTCCATTGTTGATGGCTGGACACCAATGGTTAAGCCGCAGCCAGTGACGGAACGCGTTCTTGTGCAAGGAAAACAAGCGGGTAAGTATGCACGTAATGAAGTTTTTGTACCGATTTCTCAGGGCGAAAAGCTGTGGGGATTGCTAGTAGCCTATCAAAACTCCCAGCCCCGTTATTGGCAAGACGAAGAAATCAACTTGCTAGCACAAGTTGGCGTTCAATTGGGGGTAGCATTACAGCAAGCTGAGTCCTTGAAACAGATGCAGGTGCAAGCCCAAAAACTGGCTAAAGCCGCCGAACGAGAACGGAAAGCAGCCGAAAGGCAGAAAGCTTTAGCCGCAACGGTGGAGAAAATTCGCCACTCTCTTGATATTGACACCATTTTTGCGACCAGTACAGAAGAAGTCCGACGGCTGTTGGAAGTTGACCGAGTGACAATCTATCGATTCGGGACTGATTGGAGTGGCGAATTTGTTGCTGAGTCTTTAGCCAAAGGTTGGACACCAGTAAAGGGAATTGTACCTGCGATGTCTACGACCGGCTACGCCTACGCAAGTAATTACTTGCAAGAAACCCAAGGTGGGGATTTTGCTAATGGTAAAACTCTTGTGATTAAGGATATTTCTAGCACTGATGATTCTATTCCTTATATTACCCTGATTGAACTCATGGAGGCTAGGGCATATATGATTGTGCCGATTTTTCAGGGTGAGAAACTTTGGGGATTACTAGCAGCTTATCAAAATACCAAACCCCGTGATTGGCAAGAAGATGAGGTAGATTTGCTGATGCAGATTGGTACTCAGTTAGGCGTAGGACTTCAGCAAGCGGAATTACTCGAACAGACTCAACGTCAAAAAGAAGAAATCACCCAGACTCTTAAAGAATTGCAGGACACTCAGAGCCAGTTAATTCAAAGTGAAAAAATGGCAGGCTTAGGGCAGTTAGTTGCTGGTGTAGCACATGAAATTAATAACCCGATTAGTTTCATTTATGGGAATATCACTTATGTGACTGAACATACCGAAAATTTATTTAAATTACTGCGCCTTTATCAGAAACAATATCCTAAGACAACAGAGGAAATTAAAAAGCAAGTAGCAGCATTAGATTTAGATTTCATTAATGATGACTTGCCCAAAATTCTTGCTTCAATGAAGATGGGGGCAGAGCGGATCTCTCAATTAGTCTTGTCGTTACGAAGTTTTTCTCGGCTTGACGAATCAGGAATGAAGCCCGTTGACCTTCATGAAGGTATCGACAGTGCTTTGCTAATTTTACAACATCGACTGCAACCACAAACTAATTCTTTTGCTATTGAGGTAGTTAAGCAATATGGTGAATTGCCCCCAGTAGTTTGCTATGCAGCCCAGATGAATCAGGTGTTTATGAATATTCTCAATAATGCGATTGATGCACTGGAAAACTCAGCAATTAATGGGAAAAAAATTGACAATCCTAAAATTTGGATACGTACAGAAGTTATAGAAGAGAATATTGTTCTGATTTGGATTGCTGACAATGGTTCTGGGATTCCAGAAAATGTGCGATCGCGCATTTTTGAACCTTTCTTTACCACCAAACAACCTGGACAAGGCACTGGTTTGGGGTTATCTATTAGTTACCAAATTATTGTCGAAAAACACAGCGGTACTATCAAATGTGTTTCTGAAGCTGGTAATGGCTGTGAATTCTGGATAGAAATCCCGATGAAAAGGACAATTAGTTAAAAAAATCAGGCTATGCCAACTTTTGGAGACGCTACGCATAGCAAGATTTCCATAGGGCTAAGGCGGGCAACTCTTGGAGACACTACGCTAATGCACACTCTGAAATAACAGAAATAATGTTAAAATTATATATCCATAAAGGAGAAGATTATGAGCAATAAATCTGTTCCTAAAACTAATAGTCTCTATGCACAAGATTATCATTTATGGTTAGAACACACTGTTTATTTATTAAAAAACAAAAAGTTTTTAGAACTAGAGTTAGAAAATTTAATTGAAGAAATTGAAAGTATGGGTAGAAGTGATAAAAATGCTTTAAGGAGTAATCTTAGAGTGCTTTTAATGCACCTTCTCAAATACAAATTTCAACCCCAGAACCGATCCAATAGCTGGTTATATACAATTTATGAACATCGTCAAAGATTACAAGAAGCATTTGTCGATAGCCCTAGCTTAAAATATTATTACACGGAAGTTTTTGACAGTTGTTACCAACACGCTAGAAAAGAAGCATCTATTGAAACAGGGCTTCCTCTGTCTATTTTTCCTAAAGACTATCCTTTTTCTATTGATGAAACCTTAGATTCTGACTTTTTCCCAAATTAATCATAATCGCAGAGTAGAGATTTTGCAGGTGATCCCTTCTCTACGAGACTCTACGCGAACGGCGGGCTTCTCTACGAAAGGCTAACGCCAACGCCTAAGCTTTTTTAACTAACCACAGAGGCGCAGAGAACACAGAGGAAAGAGAGAGCGATGCCTTTGGCGGGTTTCACCTACGCATGGTGAAGATTTTACAGGCGATCGCACACATTGTAGAATACATATCTTATTGCTGCTGTTGCAACCAAGCCACTAAATCAGCTTCAGTGGAAAAATCTAGTAAGGCTTCCGCTAAATCCTCTAACTGAGTTAACGATAACCCGCGCAGCCGCTCTTGTAATTCAGCAGTAATTACACCAATTCGCTTTGTTAATAGACGCTGGATTATTTTCAACTCTCCTTGTTGTATCCCTTCTTCCATCCAACTGGTGACGATTTGCATAACTACCTGCTGTTAAGTTGGTTCAAATTGAGCAATTTCAGTCTGGAAAATTTCTTCTTCTTGAGCATTTAGCCGTAGGTAGGTGTCAATAAACCCAGAAATCAATTGTGTCCGTGCTGGATCTAGCTGTAAGGTAGCTAATAGGCGCAGACACTCAGATTTTACTCTGGGCCTGTCTTTTGGTGCTATGTTCATTTTAGCCATGAGCGCACTAGCTACGGGATTTTGCTGTTGCAGATATTCTCGCCAATTCAGGCGATTTAACTGGATGACATCATAGTTGAACTGCAAAACAACTTTATTGGGAAATGCTACCTGATGAAAATTTGTTTCAGCTTTTTTGGGGCTATCGTAAGAAAACAAAACGATAGGATACACTGGCAAGGCGTATTTCTCATACAATCTAGCGAAGTAGCGATACATCCGCAAATCAAAAGCTTCTTGATAATAAGCTGGATGTTCTAGATGTACTAGGAAAAACGATTCTTGTCCTCTAAATCTCGCTTTTACTACTAAGTCAGTTTCATATTTTTCTCCAGCAGTAACATCTGTAAATATCTCTTTATCAATGAAAGAGATCGTATCCCGTTCCAGATAAGCTGTTATCTCTGGAAAAAATAACTCAATGAATTCCCAGAATAAGGTTGTTAATAGTTCTTTGAATAGGCGATCGTCGTCTATCATGTCAAATTTATATCATGTTTTGATGAGCGATCGCACGCTGAAGATTTTGCAGGCGATCGCTCTTTTTAAATAACCACAGAGGCGCAGAGAACACAGAAGATGAAGAGAGCGATTGCACTGTGGAGATTTGGCGAGTATTTTTTAAATAACACAAACTACACAAATAATTATTATTCCGTTATTTTAGCAGAAATTGATCTACCAATATTATGGAAATATTCATTTGTTAAACCTCTACTTACAGGATGTTTAGCCATAACAAATACAGTTTTAATACTTCTACAAATTAAGAAACCTTCTGAAATTCGTGAAAACTCAACATCCGTTATTTTTTCAGTTATTTTTCTCCAATAAGGCTCATATCCCACACCGTAGAAAACAACCGCTTTAGGTTGATGTTCTTTTATTCTCTGACTAATATAATTTATTCGCTTCTCAAGACAATACTTTTCATAAGTACCTCTATTAGATAAAAAAGACAGTTGAGTATGTGGAGGATTAAAGATCCAATCATTAAGAGATCGTGACGGGAGAGGGAATAATTCTAATAAGCAAGTTTCTTTATCTTTTCTACCTAATTCGTTTATTTGATATTTACGAACATTTTCTAAATCAATATTCTCTTTTTCTTTAGCACTCAATACAATGCGAATCAATTTATTCCATGTTGGTTGTATTCTTTCGTCCCATGTTCCCATATCTATATGATATTCTGCAATATCATCTATTTCATATTTGCCCCTGTTTGACCATATATTTATTCTTTTATTAATATCTTGAAAGTCTTCTCCTCTTTCTTCCATACCAATAAACCAATAATTTCCTTTATAATTACCATATCCATAAAATACATCGACTCTTTTTTTAAGAAGCTCATCATTAAAACAATCTTGACCTAACATAACTCTGTAATTTTACTTCTAAAATTAAAATTTGTTAGTCAAAAGTAATGGAGTATACATAGAATGTCAAGGAAAATAACAAAACTGAAAATTTTCCTAAATTATCAAATCTATTCTATAATAAATAACCTTTCTATTCTTTGCATAAGTTAATTCCCCAACAAAAAAACTTGCCCTGGGAATATCACACCCCCAAGGCAAACAAACTCTCTAATTCTTTCTTTACTTCGCGCCCTTCGCGCCCTTTGCGGTTCGTTTCTCTTAAAGTTGCTTCACTTCCGAAACCAACTTCGCCACCATATCCTTCGCACTACCAAAAAGCATCGTAGTTTTATCCTTGTAGAACAACTCATTCTCTACACCGGCAAAACCCGTACTCATCCCGCGCTTAATTACAATCGTCTGCTTCGCCCGATCTACTTCCAAAATCGGCATACCATAAATCGGGCTATTAACATCACTCCGCGCCGCCGGATTTACCACATCATTTGCCCCAATTACTAAAGCCACATCCGCTTGATCAAACTGGGGATTAATATCATCCATGTCATACAACTGCGTATAAGGCACATTTGCCTCCGCCAGCAACACATTCATGTGCCCCGGCATTCTCCCTGCAACGGGGTGAATGGCATACTTGACATCAACACCCATTTTTTCTAACTGATCTGACAATTCCCGGACGCTATGTTGCGCTTGGGCAACTGCCATACCATAACCGGGCACAATTACTACAGAACGGGCATAACCCAACATCATCGCCCCTTCTTCAGGATCAATGCTGCGAACAGTTTGATCGATCGCACCACCACTAGCAGCAGCACCACCAGAACTAGAACCTGTACCAAAAGCGCTGAACAGCACACTGAAGAGAGAGCGGTTCATTGCCTTACACATAATTTCGGTGAGGATTAAGCCAGATGCTCCTACCAAAGCACCAGCGATGATTAACATATTGTTCATCACCACGAATCCAGCAGCCGCCGCTGCCACACCTGACAAGGAGTTCAACAGCGAAATTACCACCGGCATATCGCCGCCACCAATGGGGATGACGAACATCACACCCAGCACTAAGGAAACAGCTACCACTCCCAAGAATATGGGTAAGCTATCTGGTGTAATGATTAAATAGACACTGCCTACCAAATAAGCACCCAGAAGCAACAAGTTAAATGGTTGCTGGAAAGGAAATGTAATCGGGGAACCGCTAATTAAACCTTGCAATTTGGCAAAGGCTAGAAAACTACCTGTGAAGGTAACGCCACCGATTAACACGTCCAACAGCATGGAAATGTTCACATCTATGGGTATGGGTGCGCCAGAATCCAATAATCGCCAGAATTCGGCAACAGCTACTAGTGCAGAAGCCGCACCGCCCAAACCGTTGAGTAAACCCACCATTTGAGGCATTTCGGTCATTTGGACTTTGTAGGCAACGATCGCACCAATTCCCGATCCAATCGCCAAGCCCAACAATATCATTTCGTAGTTCAACACATGCCGATCCAGCATTGTCGCCACAATTGCCAGCAGCATCCCCACAGATGCAATCACATTACCGTTTCGCGCTGTAGCTGGTGAACCCAGCTTTTTCAAACCAAAAATGAATAAGGATGCAGCGACTAAATATGTCAGCTGAATGCCAGTTGGTAAAAAGTCGCTCACGCCTTAATCTCCTTCTTCTTGAACATTTGCAGCATTCTATCTGTGACTAGAAAGCCACCTACAACGTTGACTGTAGCTAGTACTACAGCAATTAAACCAAGAATTACTGACACACTTGTTTCTCTAGCACCTGAGGCCACTATTGCCCCAAGTACCGAAATGCCAGAAATCGCGTTTGAGCCTGACATTAAGGGCGTGTGTAAAGTCGGTGGGATTTTATTGATGACTTCAAAGCCGATAAAAGATGCCAATACAAATACAAACAAAGCAGCAAGTAATGCCTCTGTCATGAAATCAAAACTCCTTGTGTAAATGGGTATGGGACGATTCAATTTTGGATTTTGAATTTTAAATTTTGGATTAAATTTCAATCTAAAATCTAAAATCTAAAATTCTTACTTCCCATTCCCTAATTAACCGCCGGTTGTTGAGTATTCGATGCTTGTAGTGCATCCCGCACTCGTTGATTGCGAATTTCACCTGCATGGGTAACGCAAGCTGCATCAACGATGTCGTCGCTAAAGTCCACCTGCAAAGCTTTGTCTTTAATTAGCAGTTGCATCAACGATGTTACGTTCTTGGCATACAATTGGCTGGCGTGAATTGGCATTGATGATGGGAGATTGATCGGGCCGATAATTGTTACACCGTTCCACACAATATCTTTGCCGGGTTCGGTGCAGGCGCAGTTACCACCCTGATCGGCAGCCAAATCCACAATTACTGAACCTGGTTTCATTTGTGCCACCATTTCTTCTGTAACTAGCCGTGGTGCTTGTCTCCCAGGCACTTGAGCAGTAGTAATCACTACATCAGAATTCTTAACGTGTTCGGCGACAACTTCTTGGGTACGTTGTTTGCTAGCCTCAGAAATTTCCTTGGCGTAACCGCCAGCAGCAACGGTTTCTTCGTCTAATTTGACTTCAACGAATTTTGCCCCTAAGCTTTGCACTTCTTCTTTGACGGCGGGACGGATATCAAAGGCTTCTACCACTGCTCCCAAACGTCTGGCGGTAGCGATCGCTTGCAATCCAGCGACACCAGCACCCATAATAAATACTTTCGCTGGAGCGATCGTACCTGCGGCTGTGGTTAACATTGGGAAGTATTTCGGTAATGCAGCTGCGGCAATTAATACTGCTTTGTAACCTGCTAATGAAGCTTGCGAGGACAAAGCATCCATACTTTGCGCTCTGGTGGTACGGGGGATCATCTCCATACTCAAAGCGGTGACTTTCCGATTTGCCAATTGCTGCGCTACAACAGGATTCCCTAAAGGATTGAGGAAGCTGACTAAAACAGCCCCTTCCTTTAACAAGTCAATTTCTGAGCGTCCATCTTCTCGTTCTTGCGGTGGACTGACTTTCAACAGAATATCTGTTTCGCCCCATAATTTGGCAGTATCGCTGATGATTGTGGCTCCTGCGGCTTCATAGTCAGGATCGCTGAAAAAAGATCGCTCTCCTGCACCTGCTTCTACCCAAACTTCCAAACCTTGTTTTACCAATCGGGCAACGATGTCAGGAATTAATGCCACACGACGTTCACAAACTTCAATTTCTTTAGCAACTGCTATTCTCATGAAATCTCCTGAAGATAAATACTTAATCTCTGCCAAGTAAGTGATTGTCCAGATGATGCGTGTCCCGCACTCATAGTACTTAGGCAGGAACATCAGTCATGAATTTTACTTGTAGATTGAACCTTGAATCTTTCCTCTCCCACTCTTAGCTCTCCAGGCAAAGCGTTACTTTGCCGTTCGCAGATGTCATATTTTCAGATAGTTGCAAACAGGGTTACGTATTGCACATCCTAAATTGATTCCCAAATTTTGCATCTTTATCTTTAGCTTGTTTTCGGGATTGAAAAATTTTGGTATTCCTTTCTTATAGAGTAATATTGACCGAATTTTGAAAGCTTGATAATTTCCCAATCAAATTTTAATGATTACGACTTCGATTCCAATCCAACTTATTTTAATCAATTTAGCCCAACTTAACTGGCGATCGCTGATGACATGGATCAATTTTTATAACAAAATTCTCAAATTTAGATACACTTATACATATTTGGAAACACAATCCAACCCCCAACTGTGTTTATATCTAGTTCAAATTTGACTAACTTAGTAATCAAATCAGGGCTATATAAGGGTAATGAAGTCAATTCAATATCAGTTATTTTTAACACTAAGTAATTTTACTGTTGCCTAAAATTCAGATAGAATGACACTTTTTTTGGAAATTAAACGTCCATTGTCAGGAAGCCAGTAGTAAAGTTTAGTAAAGAATACTAACACACAGTCATTTTTTAGATAACAGATTTATATTTTGGTAGAGGAAGCCCGATTATGCGACGTTTACTTTCTGCTTTAGCCGTGACTAGCTTTTTGGTTACTGGATTACCAGCCTTGACTTTGGCGCAAAGCTTACCTGGATTTACGCTGTTTAGCGGCGTCAAATCCGAAAACCAGCTGCCCTTTAGGTTAGATTTTGGTGGACAAGCTAACGGTTGGGATCGATACATATTAAGGATTCCAGCCAAAAGAATGAAATTGGCAGTTGGTCAATTTGCCATTACCTACCCTGATTATTACAAAGGAACTTTTGACCAGAAAAAAATTGAAGTCCGAGTTAAAGGGAAAGCAGTTCCGCTGTCTGAGGTGAAATGGGACAAAGAAGGTAAACTGATTAATATTTTTCCTCAAGAGCCAGTACCAGCAGGTAGTGCAGTCGAGGTAGTGTTATCTAACGTGAAAAACCCATCCTTCGGCGGAGTTTACTATTTTAACTGTCAAGTGCTCTCCCCTGGCGATGTGCCACTACTGCGCTACATGGGAACATGGATTTTGAGCATTAATTAAGAATAGGGAGTAGGGATATAACCAATCGGCGATTCCCAATTCCCTAAAAAAGTGATAAAATTAGAGATTGTGAGTTTTTATAAAAATCACCTAAGAGGAGAAGAGTATGAAAAGAACACTGGGCGGTACTAGCCGTAAGAGAAAAAGAACCTCTGGTTTTCGCGCCAGGATGCGGACACCAGACGGCAGAAACGTAATTAGCGCCAGAAGAAGAAAGGGCCGTCACCGTCTGGCTGTTTAGGGCATATCAAGCTAAAAGAGCATCTGTGGCTTTGCCCAAAACAAATCGGCTAAAATCCCGAAAGGATTTCCAGGCAGTTTTCCGAGAAGGAATTCGGCGTCATGGCTCTTATTTAACATTGAGAGCCTTAAAGCCCTTATGTTCAACCAAACCTTCTTTGGACACTGCCACTCAAACTACACAAGCAACTGACTCAAAGCTCCTTGCCAGCACGCGGATTGGCATTTCGATTAGCACAAAAGTCAGCAAAAGGGCAGTGGTTCGCAACCGAATTAAACGGCAAATTACTGCTGCTTTATATAACCTGCTGCCAAAATTATCACCAGGATGGCGGCTAGTCTTCATTGTCAAACCTACAGCAGCAGAATCTAAGTGCGTAAGCCCACAATTTCTGCAAGAATTAGAGCAGTTGTTGGCACAAGCTGAGGTGTTCGATGGGAATTCGTGAAGATGTTTATTATGAAGGTGGCCCCCATATTGGGGATTTAATTGTCAACCTGCTGATTGGGCTAACCATTGTCGGGCTACCATTAGCAGTCGGGGCAATTGTCAGGGCATTGTGGCTGCGTTTCCGCATCACCGATCGCCGAATTACTGTGATTGGAGGTTGGCAGGGACGCGATCGCACTGACGTAATTTACTCAGAAATTGTCAAAATCGTCAAAGTTCCCCGTGGCATTGGCTTTTGGGGAGATATGGCGATCACCCTAAAAAACGGCAGTCGTCTCGAATTGCGTGCAATTCCCAACTTTCGCGAAGTCTATGACTACATCAACGAAAGAATTGCTGCGAAAAACCCCGAATATATCGCCGCTGCCAACAAGTGATGAGGGAGCAGAGGAGCGGGGAGCAGGGAGATGAGGGAGATAAACAAAACTCCTAACTCAGCACGGGCTGAACGCCCCGCTACCGCTAACACCACTCAGCACTCAAAATGTGCGGCTATCCGTAGCGAAAGATAGTCGCCGACAAATCATGATTTAGATAAATTAGATTCAGTTTACAGTACCTCAGGTTGAATTCAGAATAATGGATTTTGGTATCGGCTTTCTCTCGAACAACGTGATGCTGCCAATCATAGATTTTTTCTATGGTATAGTGCCTAGCTACGGATTAGCGATCGTTGCTTTGACCTTGATAGTCCGCTTCGCGCTCTATCCCCTGAGTGCTGGCTCAATTCGCAATATGCGGAAAATGCGAATTGTACAACCTCTGATGCAGAAGCGGATGGCAGAAATCAAAGAGCGCTATAAGGATGAACCGCAAAAACAGCAGGAGGAAATGGTCAATGTCCAAAAAGAATTTGGCAACCCCTTGGCAGGCTGTTTTCCATTACTAGTACAAATGCCAGTTTTGTTAGCACTGTTTGCTACTTTGCGGGGTTCACCTTTTGCAAGTGCTAACTACAGCGTTAACCTGCAAATTCTTCCCGCAGAACAAATCGAACAAATTCAACCACAAGCCTTTGCCACTGCTCCTCAAAATATTTACGTTGCAGATGGAGAACACGTTAAAGTAGCTGCCATTCTTCCTAGCGGAAGTAAATTAGCGGTGGGAGAACAAACCAAGATACAGTATCAGACTGTTGAAGGTAAGCCATTTCAGCTACTCTTAGCAGAACACCCAGAAAATAAGCTGATTCCTGATTGGAAAATTACCAAGGGTGAAGATAGGATAAAAATTGATGCCGAGGGCAATGTAGAAGCCTTGCAACCGGGAGATGTCACCATTCAAGGAACAATTCCTGGATTAGCAGCAGAAAAAGGCTTTCTATTTATTGATGCTTTAGGCAGGGTTGGCGCACAAGATCCAGATGGCACAATCCACTGGGATATCGTCGCCATGATCGTCTTCTTTGGGATCAGCCTTTATGTTAGCCAAATGCTTTCTGGGCAAAATTCCAGCGGTGGCAATCCGCAGCAGGATACGGTTAACAAAATCACCCCCGTCATCTTTTCTGGGATGTTCTTGTTTTTCCCCCTACCAGCTGGAGTGCTGATGTATATGGTGATTGGTAATATTTTCCAAACCGCCCAAACTTATCTTCTCTCCCGCGAACCTCTACCAGAAGAACTGCAAAAAATCGTAGAAACCCAGGAGAAAGAAGCAGCAGTCACCGAACAAAAAGCATTACCATTTGAACCAAAAAGTCCTAAGAAAAAGGCAACAGGGGGATCATGAGCGACATTCCGATGCAGCGAGGTCAGCAGTGGTTAAAAAGCCTGCTGGAACTCACTGGAATACCTGCTGAGATTCAGGGTCATTTAGAAACTACCCAATCTCAAGACGGCGATTCTCCAGAACCAGATAACTACTGGTTGACTATTGACCAAACTAATTTGACATCAGAACAAATCCAGGTGTTAATTGGTGCTGATGGTTCTGTGTTAGATGCGATTCAGTATCTAGCAAATTCGGTTCTAAACCTTAGCCAACCCCCGGAAGAACAAGCCTCTTACACCATTGAGTTAAATGGCTACCGGGTCAAAAGAGAAGCCGAAATTCGCGCATTAGCAGAAGCAGCAGCCGATGAAGTGCGCTTTTCTGGTAGAGAAGTGGAAATCAAATCTCTTAGTTCTGCCGAACGGCGTCAAGTTCATACCTTCTTGAAGGAATTTGGAGATTTAGAAACCTTCAGTCGCGGTAAAGAGCCACATCGTCATCTGGTTGTCTGTCCAGCTTCGTTGGAAGGAGTTGGGAGTTAGGAGTTAGGAGTTATGAGTTTGGAGTTAATTGAAAACTCATAACCATATATAATTTCAAAATTTCTCTTGTTCTTAAGGGATAAAATAAAGATTCAGTATCAGTATAATTGCTGGTAATCGAGATAAATTTTAGTGAGGATGTCTCACAAATCCTATGGACGCAATTTATATTCCGCAGCTAACTCAAGCCCCGGAGCGGACAGAGGAAGTTCAGGTTAATGAATTTCTGCCTGGTCTGGAAACTTTGACACCAGTTCGCGGTCACGTGCGCGTGCAGCATCATGGTAATTACTTGCAAGTGTCTAGTCAGGCAGAAACAATTATTACTTGTACCTGCAACCGCTGTTTGCAGCAATACAATCGACGTTTAGGGATTGATACGAAAGAAATCATCTGGTTAGACGAAACTGCAAATCAGGCAAATGACTTGCCCTTAGAAAGGGAAGTAGTTATGGAAGAGTTGCTGGAAAGTTTACCGCCCGATGGTTATTTTTATCCCAACGAATGGCTGTATGAGCAGATGTGGTTGGCAGTACCACAACGGCAACTGTGCAGTAGGAATTGCCCAGGTATTCCCGTAAGTAGTACAGTTGAGAGTTCTGATAGTCCTGAAACTCCAGTTGATAACCGTTGGGCTTCTCTGGAAGCACTGAAAAAACAACTTCCGGGATAATAGCTTATTGCTTATGCCTAAAATTCTGTGATTTCCCGCCCGTGCGTAGTTTACCAACCTAGGCATCGCTTTCGGGGATATTAACTCGACAGAGACAGCATGGGTGGTAAATATATGAGGCTTGTAAGATGCGATCGCAAAGTTTATGTCTACTATTGTATCTCCGCTCAACATTACACAAATATTCTGTGATGTAGATGACTTCTGTAAGCAGTGGGAAAACTTATGGCAACAAATACCACTTTTACAAGGCATCACCGGAAAAATTAGGGTGACTGACCATCAATAACATTTAGAAAATCTTCAGCCGTGATAATCGGGCAAGAAAAATTATCTTTTAGACTGAGTAAATCGCGATCGCCCGTCACGAGATAATCAGCCTCACTGGCCACAGCCAAAAGTAAAAAAGGCACATCAAACGGATCGCGACATTCAGGAATTACAGGCAAGCGGCCGGGCATCGCTACAGCTTCACAAAAGAGTATGTAATCCGATAGTAAATCTTCTTGCTCAGTTGGCGTGAGCTTAAACTTTGGATAAGCCAGCACTCGGATTAACTCAGTTGTTGTCGCTTTAGAAACCAGCGGAGTGAAGAGATCGTCCTGCCATGCCAAACGAAGCCTAGATACTCTGCCCCCAAATATCAGCGCCGAGATGATGATATTAGTATCAATTACCACCCGTGGACAAACCATTACGATTGACGCGCCCAAGCCACCGCATCAGCCACATCCTGCTCACTCAGCCCTAAATCCGCGAGCTTAGATCGAACTGCATCAGCCCGCTGAATTTTTACAGGAGTCAGAATAATTTGCCCCCCCTCCACCTTTACCTCAAAATACTCAGCTTCACCGATTTCACGAGTAATACTTTTAGGCAGCGTTAGTTGATTTTTAGAAGTTAACTTGGCGAGCATGACTTGCCTCCTAGCCTTTGCTATCAAATGTAAGGATTCCTTACTTGAGTATATACATCCTACCTTACTAAATCTAAACCCCAATCATAGAAACAGCTTTTCTGACAAACGTGTAACTACTGACCCAAAGTATTGTAAGTCCGTTGGCGACGCGATGGCGATCGCACTTCATCAATTCCAACTTATCAATTGCGTAGGCGTAGCCCGTCGTAGACATCGCTACAACCCGCATAATGGCGTTGGCTGATTAAACCTGCTTATGCTTGCAGCGTGATGACCACTTGCAGGTACAATCTGCCCAATTAATGCAGGTGGCTGCTTACTCGTTACCAAGTGGTAAAAGGGTTATCGGAGTCAAGTTAGGTGGTGCTGTAACAATAACAATTTTGTTAGTTTTTCTCTCATAGTGGGCATACTGCAAGTATCAAGTAAATAGCATCGAAACAGGGAAAACACTATGTTGACTACACTGCCGCAAGAAGAAATTACATTATTGAAGCAAAATTTAAGACGTGAAATCAGTAAATTATCAGGTGCAGCAGAGAATAATATACCTAAGTATATTTGCATCAATAACCTGAATTTAAAGCTAGAAAGATTAGAAGAAATCGAGAAAATCCTTAGTATAGATAAATATAAAATTGTTTTTATAGGTACTATTGGTAAAGGAAAAACTACAGCCATCTGTCATCTTTTTAACTTAATTAGCAACTTCAACGTTTCCAAGACAAAAAAAGGCAAAACTACAAATGTAATCGAAACTAAAGAGTTACTCTCAACGGGTGCAGGCAGAACGACTATATGTGAAGTAATTATTAAGGCATCTGAAAAAACTTACATAGAGATAGAGCCTTATACAGTTGATGAAATGGAAAATCTTATTTCTGATTTCTGCGATTCTATTGCTAATAAAGATAATATCCAGTCAGACGATAAAATAATCATTTCTACAGAAATTGAGAGAGCTATTAGGAATGTTACAGAGAAAATAATCATTTCCGAAGAAATTGAGAGAGCTATTAGAAATGTTACAGAACTTAAAATAACTTCTAAAACAGTCAATGATGGTGACAAAAAGCTAAGAACTGATCCAGCGAAGGAGTTATTTAATGAATCAGGAGTAGAATTACTGAAAAAGACTGCATTGAATAATGCAAATATAGAAGCTAGAACTACTACTAAAATTGAGTTTGATAACCAGAAAAATGAGCAAGAATGGATAAAAAATACCTTTGCCGCCATCAATAATGTTGAGTTAAAGGAGTTTGCTATTCCAAGGAAAATATATCTTTATCTGAGCGATGATATTTTATCTGGTTCCAACTTGTCTCAGTTCGATTCAGTTGTTGATACGAAAGGACTTGATGAGAACGCAATTCGTAAAGACTTGCAGAAATATATTGATAGCCAGGATACCATCTGTCTCTTTGTAACTACCTTTAATGATGCTCCTGAAGCTAATATTATGAAATTAATAGGTTATCATCTTACATCTAAATCAAAAGACTTTCATCATAGATTTGTAACTTTGGTATTACCTCATAAAAATGAACCTAAAAGGGTGAATGGATGTGATGATGATTATGATATAGGAATTCAAATCAGACAAGACGAAGTTCAAGCGACATTCAAAAATTTAAATTTAGACTTTTTCCAACAAAACATCTTGTTCTATGATTCCTTAAGATACTATCGTGATGATGATGATGTAGTTAAGCTAAATGAAGGCTACGAAGAACACGTACAGGCAGATAAAAATGAATTTATCGAAGCTATAGCGGGTGTAGTAGAACGTAGGCGAAATATTTTATTAGATGAAATCAAGGCTATCAAAGAAAGCTCGGCGAAAATCAAAAATAGTGGTGCTTTAACGGAATCAGAAATCAAGGCAATTGAAAATGCCATCAAGAAGATAAAGGATTTACGGTATTTGAGTAAAAGAATGTCTGGTTTTCTCTTTGAAACTTTTATTGATGAATATGTTAATAAATACTATCGCAAGGTTCATCCAGCATGGAATACTAAACACGCTATCCATAGAAATTTTGGTTACTATGAGCCAAGAGATATAGATATATATTACGATGCGAAAGTTGTTGCTGAGGGAATAGATGAAGATAAAATGCTGAAAAAATTTACCAAAGAAGCAAAACAGGAATTAGAATATATCCTCAATGAGCTTACATCTGCGAATGAATCTTTAAAGACATTTATCCCTGAATTAGTCAAAGAATTTTACGGATTATATGACGAATTTATAGACGAATTAGGCACAGAAGTTGAAGAAGAAGTTACGAGAAAACTAAAACCTCGAAGCGAAGATTCTGATTTTTGGAAGGCTCTAATTGCTGAAAAAGGTAAGGAAAAGAAGAAAGGGGAAAATTATACAGATAATGTATGTCTGATATTTACGCGAGAACTGGAAAAAGAAACAAACTTAAATACATTCTTAAAAAGTAAAGCTGAATATTATTGGGAGAGATTAGTTATTAAAATACTAGGCTTTTTTGGGGAAAAATAGACAATTTATCAATTGCACATTTAATACACAGTTTAGGGCGCAATATAATTGTGTCCCTAAAGCTATTTTATCCACCATTAGTTGCTATCAAAAGATATATGACTGATTTACAACAAGAAATAACCATAAAACTCATCAAATATTCAAAAGATTATCAAGAATATACAAAATGTTTGATTAGGGGAATACAAATTCCAATTAATGCAAGACCAGAGGAGTTAGTTAGACAAATATTTATTCATTTTTTTATTAAAGAAAGTGGGCTGTTTCCAGATATCATTAATATCGAAGTTGAGGTAAATAATCATGATCTGGAAATATCCAAAAAGCAAAAAAATGATAATTTTAAACCACATCAGTCTCCTTTGATAATTGTGGAAATAAAACGAGAAGACGCGAATTTAAAAAATCATTATAATCAGATTGAAAGGTATCTAACAAAAGCTGGTTGCGATATTGGTATTTTATATAATTATCATGAAATTATCGCCTTTACTAGAAAAGATGATAACTTTGAAATTAATCATCTCAAAAGTCTTACAGACATACAGACATTAATTTTAGAAAGCAATAATAAGAATAATGATGATTTATTAGAATTTCAAAAAGCTCAAAACGGAAATTTTGATAGCTTTGCTTCTCTGATTAGCAAATATGGTAAATATACAACTAATAAAGTAGTTTTTAAACTTAAACAACAGCAATCCGAAATAGAAGGATATTTCTTCAATATGCAAGGAAATAAAGTGTACTATGATGTATGTGGTAAGTATTCCCAACAACAGCAAAATTTTGATTACCAATATTTTGAAAAACTAATTTCTATCACGTATTGAGAAATGTCGTTCTCGTAAGCCAGATTCTCATAAGTAAATGGGTGACTCCTGCCACTCATAAACCTACTCTTTGGTTAGTTCCTCAAACTGTGCGATCGCACTTTAGTATTTCTTCGTTGCACGGGGCGTTGCATCCCTGCTATTTATATCTAATTCGCGCTCAGTACGGAGTTCCTGAGCAAGAGTTGCAAACTCATCATCTCCTTCAAACATCCCAATAAAATCTGTCCAAGGATTATTGGCAACTTCTAGCGTCAGTACTTCAATATTTGCCAGTCTTACTCTAACTTGCTCTTGTACAGCCGCGATGCCTTCTCTTGTCAGAGACGCTACGCGAACGGCAACCCCAAAGGGGAACGCATCCGAACGGGTTTCAGCTTCGGCTACACAATCAGGCAACTCTGGCACTGACGCGATAAAATGCCCCTCGGATGCCTGTTCAACCAGAACATGAAGAGACAGCCTATTCAAACTTGTGACTCTTTGAAGATTCATAGACAGCGATACTAGATTCACTTTCCCCATAATTATGCCTTAATCAAAACTCAAATACCTGATGCAAATAGGCATTGAGCCGAGATATGAACGAAAAAGGTAATTCAGAAATGTTTACGTCTAAGTGTATTATAAAAATCTTGATTTTTCGTTAGTCCACGGAGGCGGTCACTGAGCTTGTCGAAGTGTGGACTTTGTTTGTATAGCAGTGAATTCTATTCGCCTAATATTTTGCTGAACAATGAGAGAATAACTAATAACCACAGCTACTTATGAACTTCCGTGAAGAGTTTAAACTGCTGCTACGTGCCCGCTACCCTTTAATTTATATTCCCACATACGAAGAGGAGCGGGTAGAAGCAGCTATCCGGGAAGAAGCCACCAACCAGGGTAATCGCCCAGTCTATACGTGGGATTTTGTCGATGGCTACCAAGGAAACCCCAATGATGTTGGGTTTGGGCGACGTAACCCGTTGCAAGCCTTAGAATTCATCGAAAAATTACCAGCTTCCGCACCTGCTGTATTGATTCTCCGAGATTATCATCGCTTTTTAGATGATGTAGCGATCGCACGCAAACTCCGCAATCTGTCCAGGCTTCTCAAGTCGCAACCAAAAAATATTGTCCTACTGTCGCCGCGCATCGCCATTCCTGACGACTTAACGGAAGTGCTGACAGTTGTCGAGTTTCCCTTACCCGCCGCCCCAGAAATTAAAACTGAGGTAGAACGCTTACTGCAAAGTACTAGTAACTCACTTTCTGGCAAAGTTCTAGATGACTTAGTGCGCTCTTGTCAAGGACTTTCAATGGAAAGGATTCGCCGGGTTTTGGCAAAAGCGATCGCAACCCACGGTGAATTGCAACCAGAAGACGTGGATCTGGTTTTGGAAGAAAAGCGCCAAACTATCCGCCAAACCCAAATCTTGGACTTCTACCCTGCCACTGAGCAAATATCTGATATTGGCGGACTGGATAATTTGAAAGACTGGCTGATTCGTCGGGGAGGCTCATTTACTGATAAGGCGCGACAGTACGGATTACCGCACCCCCGTGGTTTAATGTTGGTGGGTATTCAGGGAACAGGTAAATCGTTAACAGCAAAAGCGATCGCTCATCACTGGCATTTACCGCTGCTACGTTTGGATGTGGGAAGGTTATTTGGTGGTTTGGTGGGTGAATCAGAATCTCGCACTCGTCAAATGATCCAAGTAGCTGAAGCCCTCGCTCCCTGTATTTTGTGGATTGATGAAATAGATAAAGCCTTTGCCGGAGTTGGTAGCAAAGGTGATGCCGGAACAGCTAGCCGTGTGTTTGGTACTTTTATTAATTGGCTAGCCGAAAAAAGCTCACCCGTGTTTGTCGTCGCCACCGCCAACGACATTCAAGCTTTACCGCCAGAAATGCTCCGCAAGGGGCGATTTGACGAAATTTTCTTTGTGGGTTTGCCTACTCAAGAAGAAAGAAAAGCAATTTATGATGTTCATTTATCCCGACTGCGCCCCCATAACTTGAAAAGTTATGACATTGAGAGGCTAGCTTATGAAACGCCTGATTTTTCTGGGGCCGAGATTGAGCAAACTTTAATTGAAGCGATGCATATTGGATTTAGCCAAAATCGCGACTTTGCTACCGACGACATTTTAGAAGCAGCTAGTCAGATCATACCCTTAGCACGAACTGCCGTAGAGCAAATTCAGCAACTCCAAGAATGGGCTGCTGCTGGGAGAGCGCGTTTAGCATCTAAACACAATCCTTTGAGCGAACGCCTCCGGCGCACTACGTGAACCCAAAAAAAATGTAGAGACGTAGCACTCCTACGTCTCTACAAAGGTTTTGGATAACGCATATTTAATTTCACCAGATGTCTATTCAGCATAGCTACAATAATCAGTTAGTCAAAAGTCAATAGTTAATGATGAATTATTATGGACTATTGATTCTTATAAGCTGTTACGCATTTAAGTTGCACATCAACTGGTGAGGTTGTCCTAAGTCAATTGTCCTTTGTCCTTGGTAAACACAAATGACTAATGACTAATGACTAATGACGGTCTACACGAAAAATAGTGCAATATGTAGGCGCGTTAGCTTACTGATGGGTTACTTGCTTTTCTACTCGTAATACCAATTTGAAAAATGATTGCGACAGATGGAAAACTGAAACACTTATCCAATGGATGTTTCACAATCCAAAATCTAAAATCGTTCGACTGAGCGTAGCCGAAGTCTAAAATCCAAAATGGTATAACCCTTGAGAGCCAGTTAAACAGCACTCTCCTCAATGGGGAAAATACGCAGATGACTGGCTCACCTTCACCCTTAACTCTTGATAATTAGGTTTTAATTATGTTGTCTGGCTTAACAAAGTTTATACTGGGGTTTTTCTTGGCGATCGCTGTGCTAATAGGTGGCGGTGGTGCAATTGCACTCTATTTTATGAATCGCACCGGCATAGCTCCTGCTAAACCCATTTATTCCAATGATAGTCCTTCGGTGAAAGCTCAAGCCCCTAAAAAAACTGAGCCTGGAGGAGGTAAGCCCGCTCTTACACCTGGGACATCTACTCAATCGTCTCCAAGCTCAACCTCTACTCCCACAGAATCACCAAAGCCTACCCCATCATCACAACCATTACCAGCAGGAGCTTACCGAGGGCGTGTTAGTTGGGCTGAAGGCTTGAGTTTGCGATCGCAACCAAATCAAGAAGCTGAAAAGATTGGTGGGGTTGGTTTTAATCAAAAAATTATTATTTTGTCAGAAAGCGAGGATAAAGCTTGGCAAAAGATCCGTTTGGAAGGTAGCGAACAAGAAGGTTGGGTGAAAGCAGGTAATACTGAAAAAGTTGATGAACAATAGGTATAAGGCATGGGGCATTAGGAGTGCAGAGTGCTGAGTTAAGAGTTAAGAGTTAGGAGTTTTTACCCCCTTGTCCTCTTGTCTCCCTATCTCCTTCATCCCCCTCATCTCCCTCATCTCCCTCATCTCCCTCATCTCCCTACTCCCCAGGACACTTACTTGTAAAGAATCATACGAAAAGTAATTATTACACATAGTAAGTGGTATACTTTTTTATAGTCATTAACTTGAAAAAAGCAAGTGAAAACAGGGGTAGCTAGCCATTTAATCAAGCTTGCCTCAGTCTACGAGGCATCCGAAAGCATCAAGGTTGTTCCTATCGTAGTTAATTTTAAATTTTTAAATTGGAAAAAGTTATCGACTGGTGCTGCAATGCGTTTTTTGTCTGTGGCTCTAATTACGGGGCTTCTGAATGTTGCTGGAGAAGCTTTAGCACTTCAAAAAATAGGAAGTAATGGGCCTGATGTTAGCAGTAGCCAGAGATGTTTAAAAAAGTTAGGCTATTTTAACGGCCCAGTGACAGGTAAGTTTGCTAGCTTGACTCAAAATGCTACGATCAAATTCCAGCAAGCCAATAGAATATCGGCTGATGGAATTGTGGGTATTAGTACTCAACGAGCCTTGCAACGAGCGTGTCAAAGTAGAAGTTCTAATAGAAATATCGGTAGCACATCGCGAGCGCCAGTTGGTCAATATCCTACTCTTTCTCAAGGTCAAACTGGTGCAGGCGTCACAAGATTACAACAGCGTCTACGGCAGTTAGGCTACTTTAATACTAATCCCACTGGGAATTTTGGACGAATTACTAAAGATGCTGTAATTGCATTCCAGCGAAGTTATCGCATAACTGCTAACGGAATTGTCAATCGACAAACTTGGAACGCACTAATGGGTTCCTCTCCGACTCCAGGAAGATCGAGTCTTTCCACTCAACAAGTCAGAGAACTCCAAGTGCGTTTGCGGCAGCTAGGTTATTTAAATGCTGATGCCACTGGGAATGTTGGCCCAATGACTAGAGAAGCTGTGATTGCATTCCAGCGAAATAATGGACTACCTGTTGATGGCATTGCTAATGCCCAAGTTTTAGACTCAGTGCGTAGAGTCTCCACTGGTGGCATTCAACAACCAGGTAGAAATTATCTCACTGTAGGCGATCGCGGAGAAAATGTCAGATTAGTTCAAGAGCGTTTGGCGCAGTTGGGTTTCTCTAATACTAATCCTGATGGACTTTTCAACGATTACACCAGACAATCTGTGATTGCATTCCAGCAACATTCTCGAATTAACTCTACTGGAAATGTAGATTGGCAAACTTGGGAAGCATTGGGGTTGAATGGTTCAACTGGGGGGAATTATACTGAGAACAATGGTTATGTATTAGCTGACACTAACCGCTATGCCTTACCTCCTGCCAATGACAATGTAGTACCTGTTACCAATGGCAATACATTAGTTGCTAATAATCCTTACAGAGTAATAATTCCAATTTCTAATAATGATACTCTGAGCAAAGTGCAACAATATATACCCAACGCTGTCGCGGAGCAATCCAATTTAGGGGATTATGTGAATGCTGGAGCATTTAGCGATCGCGCCCAAGCAGAAACGCTAACGAAAAAGCTCCGCTCATTAGGTCTGGATGCACGGGTAAAATACAATTGAAGAAGAATACAGAATACAGAATTCAGAATTCAGAATCAATTAGGAGGGAATTTAGCCCATTTATCCGCCAGTCACAAAGAATTCATTCTGTTAGCGGTAGCGGGGCGTTTAGCCCATTCTGGCTCCTGACTCCTGAATTCTTCCTGTTAAATTGACAAGCTCAACTGTGAACCTTCTTGAGTTTTATTGACTTCAATCCTGGCTTGGAAGGCTTCTTTGAGGTGGGGCATGTGAGTGACAGTGAGGATGCAGGCGAAATCGGAGGAGATCGCATTAATCGCGGCAATTAAGCGATCGCATCCTTCAGCATCCTGTGTACCAAAACCTTCATCCACAATCAACAATTGCAACGCCGCCCCCGCCCGTTGCGCTAATAATTTCGCCAAAGCCAAACGAATGGCAAAGTTAATTCTAAATGCTTCCCCACCAGAGTAAGTTTCATAAGCTCGTGTTCCTCTAGAATCGGCGATTAAAATATCTAAGGTGTCTATCAGCTTGGCATTTTTCTTGGTTGATTTAGCACTACGCCCAGCTTTTTGAGTAATAAATTGTACGTGAAACTGATTTCCACTCAACCGCGAAAGTAGTTGATTTGTCTCGGCTTCCAGTTGCGGCAACACATTCTCAATCATCAGTGCTTGGATACCATTTTTACCAAAAGCTTGCGCTAATTCCTGATAAACCCGATATTCCTGCTTGCAAGCTTGTAATTGCTGTTGTTGTTGGTCATACTGAATTTGTAGCGTTTCCAGTTGATGCGCCAGCTGTTCTAAACGCCCCAACTTTGTAATTTGCTCATCAAGTTGCTGTCTACGTATTGCTAACTGCTGCTCTAAAGCTTGAATTTGGACAGATGGGTTAGCTGTTGCTTGTAGTTGCTGAATAATGCTTTCGATTTGTCCGCCGAGTTTTTGCCGCTCCGTTACTCTGTCGCTTCTAGACTCCTCTAACTCTTGTAACCTTGTCTGGAGTTGCGGATACTGCTGCTGGGCTGATAGCAGTTGTTGATACCGCAAATGCCAAGATTGAGCTTTCTTTGCAGCCATACGCAGATTGTTGTGCTGCTCGGAACTGTAGCCAATTTCAGTAATGTGACGCTCAAGAGCCGCGATTTGTTTAGCACATTCAGAATCAATCTGATCCTGCTGGATTCTGGCTTGTAATTGGGCAATTTGGGATTGTAATTCTGGTTTTCGGGCTAATAGTTGCGCTTGTCGCTTAGTTGCATCCTTAATTTGCCCTTGTTTAATTTCTGCCCAGCGCCACCGCTCAACTTCGCTCCGCGCCAGGGCGTGGTCTTGTTCATTATAATTAACTTGTTGCAGATATTGTTCTAGTTGCCGGAGTTCCGCTTGTTTATCGGGAGCGTAATCACCAGCTTGGAGCGATCGCTCTAAATGCTGTTTTTCAGCAGCAATTTGTTGTAACTGTTGTTGCACATCAGTTGTCGCTTCTAACTGGGCTGCCAACTGTCCCCGTTGTTCGCGTAAACCGTCGTAGCCTGCCAATTGTTGGGATATATCACGATATTCCTGCCTAAGTACCTGAATTTCTCGGTCAGATACAGCCATTTGTTCCCGCACTACCCAAAACTGCCCTTGAGTATCCTCCAACTCACTTTGGGTTTTTTCTACCACCCGACTCCAGTGATGTTCATCCAGTGGACGCTCACATAATGGACAAAGTGCTTCAGGATTTTGGAGCATCTGCAATTTCTGCTCTAATTCTCCCAGCAGTTTTTCATAATCCCGTTGATGAGCTTGCAGACGTTCGATAAAATGCCGCCTTTCTTGCCCTTTTTCTTGAACTCGTTGCAGATAAACCCGCTTTTTCTCCAGTTCCTCAATCTGAATTGCCACATCCATCACCGCTTGTTGTAGTTGCGGTTGGCGGCCGTGCTGGCGTTGCAATTGGTTCTCAGTACTTTGGAGTTGTTCGAGTCGCGCTACTAAACCAGCATGAGTGCGATCGAGTTGACTTTGTAAAGTCGCTCGTTGTTGCAACAAGGGAGTCACTTGCATTTGCAATTGATCTAAACGAGCAACATGGTGACGGGCTGCGGTTAGCTGTGACAAAGCAGCTTCAACTTCACCTGATTTAGTCAGAGTTTGTTGAATATCTCGCTCTTGTTGCTGCAAAGCTTCTAGCTGCGCTTGGGCTTGTTGTAGTTGCCGTTCGATTTCGTGAATTTGTTTGGTAAGCTGTTGTTGCTTTTGTTGGCGATTCTGTTGGGCGCGGGTGTGTTCTTCAAATTTGACAGCAAAAGCTTCTTCTTGAGATTGTAAACTTTGATATTGGGCGTATCCAGCTTTAATCTCAGCTTCTTGGTGTAATATTTTTTCTAAATCTGATAGCTGAGAGCCAATAGCTGATTGTTCTTGTTGGAGGCGATCGCAATCTTGGGTAAGATTTTGGTATTGCTGCTTCACAAAATTGAGTTGCTGTTCCCAATTTTGGCGCTGGTGCTGGACAACTTGCAAACTTTGTAACTGAATATTATCAAAAGCTTGTACCTGTTGCAGTTGGTTGAGTTCAGCTTCTAACTCCACTCTTTGCGCTTGGGTAATTTCGCGTTGTTGCAGCTGAATTTTTATCGACTCCAAAGAACGCTCTAACTCTACTGCCCTTGCTTTAAATTGACGAGAAGATTCTTTTGCCCGTTCTTCCAAATCATCATATTGATTGAGTTTCAACAACTCCGCTAAAATTTCTTTGCGTTCTGTGGGACGCTTGAGCATGAATTCATCTGCACGACCTTGACGTAAGTAGGCAGAATTAATAAATGTATCGTAATCAAGCTTGATGTGTTCTAAAATCAAATCTTGGGTTGCTCTTACCCCTTTGCCAGTGAGTGAGCGAAACCCAGATGGTATTTCTATTTGAAATTCAAGGACGCTAGTACCTCCCCGAATTCGGGTACGAATCACCCGATATTTTTGCTGGTTACTTTGGAAAGTAAAATCAACCCGAACTTCTTTTGCACCAGAATAAATGACATCATCTTCAACAGTGGCACGGCTTTCACCCCAAATTGCCCAAGTGATTGCTTCTAAAAGAGAAGATTTACCCGCACCATTGGAACCACAAATACAAGCCGTATGCAAACCGCCAAAATCTAAAGTTGCATCACGGTAACTGAGAAAGTTTTTGAGGATAAGTTGTACTGGGATCATTCAGGCTATAGCGCCACATCTACTTTTAATAATTAACAGTACAGATGCACTGTTTGTTAGTTTAGCTATCTAGATATCAGGTTTCTAGTCTTGAAGACATCAAATTTACAAAAATTTACAATTATTATGAGTGAATTTTTCTTGTTGCATGAAAAAGTTTTACTGTCTTCGGAGAAAAATGAAACTCCCCAGGAGGCTTTTGTTATTTCTTTCTGTTGACTGAGAGGAAAACATTCTTTTTTGATTTGTGAGAATTGAAAGTTACAGATCCCTGACTTCGTAAAACTTGTCCGGGATCTTGTCTCTTACGAATTATTTAGGATTTTTATTGGCTAGTTGCGTAGGCGTAGCCCGTCTTAGACATCGCGATCGCTTGACCTTGACCGAGGTATCAACAATCCAATGTATGTACCGACAGCAAATTTGGTTAAATCTAGAAATGGAGGGCGACTCTTTTCGTCGATAACTGCAAGAGTGAGAGAACCAATCACCATAATCAGCGTTACAATAGCTAGCACTTCATCTCTTAAAGGAAATTTCTTGGATAACATTGATCCACTCCTAAATCGTTTGAATCACTACATCCATACTTTGACAGGTGAGTGTTTGTTCTAGGCTTAAATACAGGTTGGTGATATGAGTGAGTTGTGTATGCGATGAGCATGAATTACCAAATTGGCAGTTAGAATCAGCAAAAGTGTAATGGTTAGCTTATGTTCGGGCGATCGCTTTCCTGTTCTCCAGAAGGTATCCAAAAAGCAAAAAAAGCTTTAATTCGTTATTCCTTAACTCAAAAGGCATTAGCTGAAGAGTTAGAAGTAACTCGCCAGCCGATCGGAAAATTCTTTACAGGTAAAACTGTTGACCGCAATCTTTTTGTCCAGATTTGCGACAGACTAAACCTAGAGTGGGAAGAAATAGTTGCTGAACCAGTTAGTGAAGAAGAGGTCAATCAAGACAACAGCATTGATATTGATGCGATCGTGCAAGAGGTACGGGAAAAGATAAAACCCCTCATTCAAGAGCGCTGCGGCACAATGCGGGTGCTAGATATGACTCAACCCATAGGATTGAATGACATTTACACCAGCGTCAATATATTAGAGAAAATTACTGGGCTACAACGGTTAGAAATTGATGAATTATTGCAACAGTGTACTAGCGAAGATTTTGACCGCTTTGGACTAAACAGAATCACTACAAAACGAGTGCTAGGACTCGAAGCGGTTGAGAAATATCTCAAGCTGATGATTTTAGGAAAGCCAGGAGCAGGTAAAACCACATTTTTGAAGTATTTAGCAATTCAGTGTATAGAGGGTGAGTTTCAAAGTAATCGTGTGCCAATTTTTATCACGCTCAAAGATTTTGCTGAAGCTGCAAATAAACCGGGATTACTAGAATACATTTGTCAGCTATTCTCTAGTTGCAGAATAGTCACTACTCAAGTAAGTGATTTATTTAAGCACGGTAGGGTATTGGTTTTGCTTGATGGACTAGATGAAGTAAGAGAAGAGGACAGCAGCAGAGTTAGACATCAAATTCGGGAAGCTTCTGACAATTTTTATCTATCTGAAGAATTTAAAAAAGACTTACTAAAATACTCTAAAGAATTTAAAAAAGATTTAAGTAAAGACCAAAGCATTCGCAATACGCCATTTTCTGGTGGATTGCTAAAATGGCTATGTAAAAAATTTCCTCAAAAGTTTTATACAAACTATTTTGTAACTACTTGCCGTATTGCAGCGAACGAATATACTTTTGAGAAGTTCACAGAAGTGGAAGTTGCTGATTTTGAGGATAACCAAATTTCCAATTTTGCCAATAACTGGTTTAAAGATAAAGCTGTAAAAACAGAGACTTTTCTCAAACGTCTCGAAGAAAATAACCGCATCAAACAACTTGCTGCAAGTCCACTTCTCCTGACGTTGCTTTGTTTAACATTTGAAGAGTCAGGAGATTTTCCTGCAAATCGTTCTGAGTTATATAAAGAAGGATTGGATGCTTTATTGAAAAAATGGGATGCAAAGCGGGGAATCCAACGTGACCATATTTACAAAAAGCTATCAGTCCAACGCAAAGAAGATTTACTCAGCAAAATGGCTCTGACCACGTTTGAGCGCGGTGACTATTTCTTCAAGCAGAAAGTAGCAGAGCAATACATTACAGAATACATTCGCAATTTACCAGATGCCAATACTGACGAAGAAGCATTGCAACTTGACAGTGAGCAAGTTTTGCGTTCAATTGAACATCATCATGGACTAGTTGTAGCAAGGGCAAAAGGGATTTACTCATTTTCTCACCTGACATTTCATGAGTATTTCACAGCTAGAGAATTTGTGGTTGTGAGACAGTCATCAGAGGAAGCGCTGCAAAATCTTGTTAGCCATATTACTGAGAAACGCTGGCGGGAAGTCTTTTTGCTGGCGGTTGGGATGTCTCCAAGTGCAGATCGGTTATTGCTGTTGATGAAAGAGAAAATTGATTTTATGGTGGCTGACGATCAGAATTTGCAGAAGTTTCTTCTGTGGGTAAGAAAAAAATCTCTTTCCGTTAAGTTTTCTTACAAACCAGCAGCACTAAGGGCCTTTTACCTCTCCTTCTACCTCTCCCTCCCCCTTGACCTCGACATCTCCCGATTCCTCTCCCGATTCCTCTGCCTCGATCTCGACCTCGACCTCGACCTCTCCCGATTCCTTTCCCTCGACCTCGACCTCTCCCGAACCCTCGACCTCTCCTTTGATCTCTCTCGATCCCTCGACCTCTGCCTCTGCCTCTGCCTCGACCTCTCCTTTAATCTCTCCCGAACCCTCGACCTCGACCTCAACCTCTGCCTCTGCCTCTGCCTCTGCCTCTGCCTCGACCTCTCCCGAACCCTCGACCTCGACCCAGAACTCAAGAATTTGCTGCAAAAACTTTGGGAACAACTACCAAACAGACAAAATCGGCAAGAATCTGAGAAATGGTGGTTAGCTAATGGGAAGGCTTGGTGTAAAGAATTAAGAGAAGCAATGATTAAATATCGTAATATAGGTTATGATTGGCAGTTCAGTAAGGAGCAAAAGGAATTGCTTCAGCAGTATTATGATGCCAATAAATTACTGGTAAATTACCTAAATAGTGATTGTTATGTCAGCCGGGAAGTACGACAACAAATAGAAGATACTTTGTTATTACCGATCGCAGAGATTAAACAGCGTCAGTAGCAATTTTAAATACACACATAGCAAATACTAAATCATTCGTTAATAAAGCAAAAATATTCTCCAATTTCTAGCAAATAAATCTATAATGAAACTATAGAGTTCGCAGTCAGCCTATTCGCCTCTATTCAATGGCTGAAGATATGTGGACATAAATAATAAAACAGCATTGTGGAACAAAATAATACTCATTTTGCGTCTTAATGAGTGTCTCGCTTCTAATTTTAGTAACGCACATTAGCACGATACAAATTCTGAACAGCGATGTCTACGACGGTCTACGCCCACGCGATCGCAAAGACTTCCCATCATAATAAGTACTTTTATCTTCGGAATACGTCTATAGACAGGTTTCAAAACAGTCAGAAACAAACTCAGTGAATCCTCGTCATTAAATACATCACATACACAAAGGATAACCCTCTTATGACTCGCCTACATCAATGGAAATATGGAACTGCTGCATTTATGGCAATGGCCGTTACTACAAGCGCCATTAGCCCCCTATTCAGCTTTGCTCCTGCTAATGCTCAATACAACATTGGGCAAAACAGAAATGGACAATACGGAAACGCTACCATTCCTTCTGGAGTTGCTCTTCCAGTCACCTACGAAAAAGAGACAATTACTATTGCTCCTGGGGAAAGTAAATCTCTAACCTTGAGAATAGCCAACGACATTATCGACAGAAATAGAAACGTCTTAATTCCTGCTGGTACTAAAGTACATGGGCGGCTAGAATCTGTTGACTTAGATAGTTATTCAAGAGATACAAGAGATGATGATAATCAAGGAAAAGGTGTAAAGTTTGTCGCTCAAGAATTAGAATTTTCTAACGGTCAGCGTCAGTCGATTAATGCAACTTCTCGGACATACACCACAACTGAAAGAGTTTCACAGAAGCCTAACACAACTCAGGTTTTAACTGACGCAGCTATTGGTGGGGGTGCTGGTCTTTTAGGTTCATTAATTACTGGTAATCGCAGAATTGACGATTTAAAACCTGTTATTGGTGCGGCTGCGGGTGCGGGTGCTAGCGTGCTGTTGCGGAAAAAAGAAGGAAATGCATTTGTCCTCAGACCTGCACAGGATTTAAGGCTTACACTGGATTCTAACTTGAATTTAGTACCAAGATCGCGCTACTAAATTTAACTTCATTCAAGTTGTGAATTTAATCATCCCTTATATGCGATCGCCACTTTAACTAGAGTGTGCGATCGCCTTTATTTTTAACCATAAAAACTTCTATTGAATAGCAACTATTACATCTCTATATCGTCTTAATCAGTATCAATATTTATTGTAATACTTATTTAAAAATTGCCTCTATTGTATTCTGTATCTAAAAGAGTATTCAAAATTATGGAATATCCTGATACTTTTATTAAATAGTAGCGATCGAGGAGCTTTTTCTTGTGGTAATTCAAGGTTTCGGTTTAAGCACATATCTTGCAATTCCCGTAGTATTAAGTCTTTTGGTTCCGGGAGACAATATAAAAGTATCTTTAGTTGAAAACGTCCGTCAAGTATCCACTAATAAGGAAGTTAGCCTATCTAGCCGTGAGCTAATCAGCGCGAATTCAACACCGAAAACATACTATGTTAGTGGTAATGGAAACGACAATAATAGCGGACTTTCTACTTCATCTGCCTTTAAAACAATTCAAAAGGCAGCAGACCTTACCAACCCTGGCGATACAGTATTGATAATGAATGGAGTATACACAAATACAGGCAAAGCTGGGAGTGTAGTAAGTATTAAACGTTCTGGAACTGCAAATGCATGGATTAGGTATAAAGCATATCCTGGGCATTTCCCAAAAATTCAGCACAATACATGGAATGGTATCGCGATTTCACATAAAGCTTCATATATCGAGATCAACGGGCTAGAGGTTATAGGAAACAATGCCAATATCACCCTTGATTATGCGATGAAAGAGAAGACTAACAAAGTAAACCCACTGACAAATGGAAACTGTATAAGCGTTGATGGACGAACTAATGGTCATGTTCATCACATCCGTATTCTGAACAACAAAGTGCATGACTGTGGAGGAGCAGGTATTTCAGCGATTCAAGCAGACTATGTGACAATAGATAATAATGTAGTATTTAATAATGCCTGGTACAGTGTTTATGGTTGCAGTGGCATTTCAATGTTGAATAATTGGAATTCTGACAACAACCAGGGATACAAGATGTTTGTTACCAACAACAAGACCTACAACAATCGTATGTATATCCCTTGGATTGCAGTTGGAAAGATCACAGACGGTAATGGCATTATTATCGATAGTACAAGAAATCAAGACGCCTCAAAATTGGGTGCATATAAAGGACGTACTTTAGTTAAAAACAATCTTGCATTTAATAACGGTGGATCGGGTATTCATGCCTTTTTAAGCGACCATGTTGATATTGTAAATAACACAGCTTTTTTAAATAATCAGAGTCCCGAACTTAATGGTGGGCAAATATTTGCTCATACCTCATCCGATGTCAGAATTTTAAGGAACATTCTCTATGCTTTCCCTGGAAAAAATATTAATAATAACACTAAAAATGAAAACGTTGTTTATGATTACAATATCTATCTCAATAGTTCTAGGATCAGTGTCAAGGGGCCTCACGATATTGTTGCAGACTCAGAGTTTTTAAGTAAGCATCCCACTCTCGAAAAAATCTCTGACGATTGGAAATCACAATTAGATAAACAAAATCCGCCAACGCGAACATCTATAGAGGCTAATTCGGCAGGTTTTGTTTGCGATCCAGTGAATTATCCTTTGCAAGACAAACTCATCCAAGTGGGATGCTCCCCGCTATCTTTAGCTCAAACTGCTTTTTCTGATGTTTTATCTAACTATTGGGCGGCACAATTTATTCAACAATTGTCTCAGCAAGGTGTAATTGCCGGATTTCCTGATGGTAGCTTCCGCCCAGAAGAACCAGTGACACGCGCTCAATTTGCCGCAATGGTTGACAAAGCTTTCCAAAAAGCCCAACAACGGACAGCAATCAATTTTGCTGATGTACCTAGCAACTATTGGGCATCCAGTGCGATTCAGCAAGCTTATACCATTGGTTTCTTATCTGGTTATCCTGGAAATCGCTTTGAACCTAATCAAGCTATCCCCCGCGAACAGGTTTTAGTTGCCCTCGCTAACGGTCTGAAATATAGTCCTAGTGGCAATACCGAAAGCACTCTAAAATACTTCAACGATGCCCCTAACATCGCTAGCTATGCCCGTAGCCCAATCGCAGCCGCAACTGAAAAGCAAATTGTGGTGAATTATCCGAACGTGAAGTTACTGAATCCAACCGCAACTGCCACTCGCGCCCAAGTAGCAGCTTTTATCTACCAAGCATTGGTTAGTTCTAATCAAGCCTCAGCCATTAACTCGCCTTATGTCGTGTTAAAACTTAGCAATTAACTCGCCCTATACAATGGTTGTCGGGTCTACTACTTCAACACCTGTATCAGTCACAATTAGAATCTGTTGATTTAGATAGTTATTTAATAGGCGATCGCTACTTTAACTAGAGTGTGCGATCGCCTTCACTTTTAACCATAAACTTTTCTATTTAGCAGCAACTATTATATCTCTGTATCGTCTCACTGAGTATCTATATTTTTGGAAATTTGCTAATAGATAATAATGTGATTACATTACTTCTATTAGCTAGTTCGTTTGGCATAGACGTTTTAATGATGACTGTATGACTAAAGTAATGGTTTTTACCAAAAGCAGAAAAATTAGGAACCTTATACTTTAGTCAATGTCTAACTAATTAACAGTAAAAAAAATAATTGTACCGGACTAAAAAAATAATGTTTAACTTAAATCGTTGGCAATCTAGAACAGCTGCACTCATGGCTTTGAGCGTTACAGTCGGTACTGTAGCACCTTTCATTACAGCTTCACCATCTTTAGCTCAAACTACTTTTTCTGATGTTTCATCTAACTATTGGGCGGCACAATTTATTCAACAATTGTCACAGCGAGGTGTAATTGCCGGATTTCCTGATGGTAGTTTCCGCCCAGAAGAACCGGTGACACGCGCTCAATTTGCTGCGATGGTCAACAAAGCTTTCCAAAAAGCACAGCAACGGCAGCCAATCAGTTTTGCTGATGTACCTAGCAACTATTGGGCATCCAGTGCGATTCAGCAAGCTTATACCATTGGTTTCTTATCAGGATATCCTGGAAATCGCTTTGAGCCTAATCAAGCTATTCCCCGCGAACAGGTTTTGGTTGCCCTCGCTAACGGTTTGGAATATAGTCCTAGTGGCAATACTGAAAGTACTCTGCAATACTTCAACGATGCCTCTAGCATTGCTAGCTATGCCCGTAGCCCGATCGCAGCAGCAACTGAAAAGAAAATTGTCGTCAACTATCCGAATGTGAACTTCCTGAATCCAACTGCAACCGCCACTCGCGCCCAGGTAGCAGCTTTTATCTATCAAGCATTGGTTAGTTCTAATCAAGCCTCAGCAATTAACTCACCTTATGTTGTGGCTGTCGGATCTACTACTCCAACACCTACATCAGTGACAATTGCCCAAGGGACTGCTATTCCTGTGAAGTATGATAAGGCAGAAAAAATTCTCGTTACAAAGGATGAAACATCGCCCTTGACATTGACAGTATCCCAAAACGTGGTTACGCAAGACGGAACTGTAGTAATTCCTGCTGGTAGTCAAGTTGTTGGTCAACTAAAACCTGCTACAGGCGGTTCTCAATTCGTTGCCGAGAAACTAGTTTTGACCAGTGGTCAAGAGTATCAGCTGAACGCTACTTCTGACGTTATTACCAAAACTGAAACCGTCAAGAAGGGTACTAGTCTTGGTTCAATTATCAAGAATACTGTATTGGGCGCAGGTGCGGCAACTGCGGTATCTGCTGTCACTGGCGATCGCGCCATTGCCACAGAAGAAGTCTTGGGTGGTGCTGGTATCGGTGCGTTGGTTGGTCTGTTCTTGGGCAAGAGTAGTGTTGACTTAATCGCCATTGACCCAAATACCGATTTACAAATGACCATCAATCAAAACTTGTTGGTTTCACTAAGATAGTCATTGGTCATTAGTCATTGGTCATTAGTCATTAGTATTTACAAAGGACAAATGACCAACTCTCAATTTCAGTTATTAGCCATTAGTCTTTACAAATGACAAATGACAAAGAACAAATGACTAATTTTGAACTTCCGGCAACCAAATAATAAATGTAGTCCCCGGTGCATTGGGTGAAGTTAATTTAGAGTTGATTGCAGGGCTGAAAACCTCGATTTCGCCCTGCATTTGCTCTATTAATTGTTTAGCGATCGCTAACCCCAAACCTGTGCCCGGAATTTCTGTTTGCGCTTGTACTCCGCGATAATGCCGTTCTCCAAGATGTTCTAAATCTTGGGGTGGAATGCCGGGGCCGTTATCACTAATAACTATTCCCTGAAAATGAGCTTTTTCTTGTCCCGCCTGAATCAAAATTTTGCCCCCAGTGGGAGTGTATTTCAAAGCATTATCAATAATGTTAGTTAACACCTCTCGTAGTGCTTTGACGTTGGCACGTACTAAGGATGAATTCTGTTTAATTTCAGTTATTAGTTTTAGGTTTCGCTCTTGGGCGATCGCTTTGGCTGATATTAATAATGGTTCTAATATATCTGCTAGGGAGCAGTCAACTGCTTTATCTCCCGTTCCCGGCAATAATAGCGGCGGTTTAGCGTCTTTTTGGATAGTTGCTTCTACAAATACTCCATCTTCCGGTAGATGTAGTGGTGCTAAATCTGCCTCTGTAAAGTCAATTACTTGCTCAAATTGTTGTAGTAATTCTTGAAGGCGATCGCTTTCTCGGACAATACTATTTGCCACATCTCTGTTAGCATCTGCTGGTCGTAGTCGTTTCAATAGCAGTTTGCCAAAAGTCCGTAACGCCGTTAATGGGTTACGAAACTGATGCAATAGATTATCCAGCAAATCCCGCTGTTTTTCTTGAACAATTTGTTGCTCGCGTAACTGTTGCTCAAACCATGCTCGCCGCTGATCTAAAATACAAGCGATCGCTAATGTTTGAGCTATCCGTTGAATTTGATTTTGCTCGTGTTCATTCCATACCCGATCTTTCCTACCTGTCACTAGTAACCCCATCATCACACCCTCATAAATCAGAGGTAAAACAATTTGGTTGCCACTAAGTAGGTATTCCTCTTTAAAATCGGGTTGAGACGCATTTGGTATCTCAGACTCCCGTGACGAAGTTGGAGATTCTGAAGCTGCTGTCAATAACCTTCCCTGATGATTGGGTAATATAAACGCATTTCCAAGTTGAAGTTGCTTGTATGCCGTCGCTTCAATAGTTTCCTCTCCTGGCAGCAATAATGCTGTTTCCGGGTAAATCACCACAGGAATCAGTTTGGCATCGCCAGAAGGAGTATCTACCAATTCTTGTGTTAGGTACACAATACTTAAAGTTGCTCCCAGCCCTTGGGTTAGCAGCGCTATTTGCTCTCGACACAGAGCAAGAAAATCAGAACTGGCAGACATTAACATTTTTTAGCTCTTGCTCAAGATTATAGATTTTGAGGCATGATGTAAGAGAGGATACTTAATTTTTACCTCACTCATTTCATAAAGCTTAACTAAAATTTTCTTAGAGATGGTTTCTACTAGGGGATTATATTCTTACGTGATTTTATTTTCTCGATGTTTCAAAGATATTAACTTTCTTGTATTAAAAGGTTAAAAACTATTGATATTCTGAACTAGAACCTATATAATGACGACGGATTTTGTAGCTATCACTACAATCTATAAGCTTGAAAGAGGAGGACAATAGATTGGCAAGGAGACGCAAAAGGAAGAGTCGTCGTCGTCAGGAAGGACGGCGCATTTTGGAACACGTGCCTCAATATAGCATCGAAAGTGGCGAAGAAAAGCCTGTAACAGCAGCTAGAAGATTCATTCAAGCTGAAGGAATTTTGCCACCAGCGTTGCTACTTGTAAAGCGAAATGAACACACTACAGATCGTTATTTCTGGGCAGAAAAGGGACTGTTTGGTGCTCAATACGTAGAGGAAAACCATTTCTTGTTTCCTAGTTTGAGGGTGTTAGAACCTTCACCAGGTCAAGAACCTCTTGCTTTAGCTAGTCGGTAAACCATAGATGGTCATCTTGAGCATTGAATGTGGCTCCTGACTATTATTAACTGGCAAAATTGCTAAGTTTATGCAAAATTTAATTTTTTTTTAGTTTGTAGCTGATTTGCCAGTAAATCTAGTCCAGGTAGTTGGAAAGTGAACCTGTTTCAAACCACGCTAGATTGCATGGGTTGATACTAATTTGATGATGCAGAAGGGAGTGGATATAGAGCCAAGCGCGTCTAAAAAGAAGAGTGAAGTTGCGCTCTTATGCCGTAGATGGTTAAAGTTTGCTCTGTCAATGAATTTAAGTTAATGAATTTAAATTTTTTCCCCACGACCAAAGTCGTGGGGAAAACTGACAAAGCAGCAGTCTTGATTTTCTCCTGACTACTTTCCATTGCCTGCATAGTAGGTTAGGTCAGAAGTCTGCATATCATAGTTAAGAGATGGTCGCAAAAATCAACAATTATTTCCCAGGCTTGAGCTGTAGAGTCCTCTGTAACTCACTGAGTTCATCTCGATGGGCGACTACAGTTATCTTACTTGAGGAGGTTTGTTCGCTCTGAGTTGTTTCTACTTTGAGCGACACCTTCTCAAGTCTTCCAGATTTTTTCCAATAAAATAGACCACTTAAAGGCGACAGCAGTACCATCGCCAGAACAAGGGTACTGAGGTTAGGAAAAAGCAGGTATGTAACTAGAGATAGACAAACAATCCCAGTCGCTGCCAGTAAAGTTAGAAATATAGCTAAGAACCAGCTGGGACGAACATTACCTTCAAAAATTACCTGATTTTGTTCTCGGTCTACCGCTGCCACTCGGTAAGACCGCGATCGAAAGTACTCTTTTAATTGAGACATTAAAACAGCTTCATCTTGCTCAGATACCAGTTGCGCCATTTCTATGCGGTCTTTAGTCGAGGCACGAATAAAGAAAAACAGCCCAACCGATAACAACAAGGTTAGCAGGAACGTAGATGGCAGAATAGCAGTATCCATAACTAATTGTTAGTGTTTGACTGGAGGAGACTTATTCATTATCAATGATTCGTTACTTTTTCCTCCCGTTGATGTAGTCAAGCCATTGAAAAGCTAAATCCTGAGCTTGAACTTGCCATTCGGGAGAAACTTGGTACATCCGCCTGGGGCGCCCCCGTCCTTCGAGTTTCTTCCAATATCCAGTGATTGCCTTTTGGTCTTCCAGAAATTTGATTGCACTGTAAAGTACGGTATCTGAAAGCCGATAGACGGGATACTCAGTTTCTAATTGCTCAATCAACTCGGTTCCGTAGGATTCACCTTGTAATAAAACAGACAGTATGTAACAAACTGCTAGTTCCTGACAAAGGTAAGTTGGCGGAGGATTCTCAAAAAATTGATATATATCCTCAAGTTTCATGGTTAGGTGAATGGCTAAAAAAAATGCATTAGGGTAAATTCTGTAATCCTTGTAGTCAGTATACAGTGCTACTACTACGCGAGTAATACATAATAAAGCTACTTAGACTAGATATCCATTGCGTAAACATCAAACAGTTACCCACGCCTGTGAAGTTGTGGGGCGAGTTTGCGAGTTTTAAGGGCACAAAACAATGTACCCCCACTCAAGCTCGATACGGTGTGGTGAGGAGCGAACAGACAGTGAGAGAGTCACTATCTTGGTGTTAACTGATGCCGAGCTGCTTAGAACTGCTTAAGCAATAAAATGCCATCGAAGAAATTTTACAGGTAAAATGCTGTTTTGTCTGTAAAACTTAATAAACACTTTTTTTTACAGTGATTTTCCCAATGCAAATTCTAAAAGCTTAAGCTAAGGGATATATCTGGGATCGAGCTGCTATGTCAGTGGACACACTTAAGCAGTAACCATTTCTGATTTCCTCGATCGCAGAATTTCTTGTCTTATTTGGCAAGTGTGATAGTAAATTTATCAAAGAAGGCGCTAAACACGAGGAGAAAGAAGACAGGAGAGGGGAGACGTAGGGAAAGAACTCTCCGTGTCCTCGCCATCCCTTCGTCCTCTCATCCTCGCCTTCTTTTATCAAGCACCCAGCATATTAGCGATCGCTATGTCACAAACTCCCGATGCCCCATCATCTTCCTCAACTCTTAGGGCAATTGCCCAAACTTTTCGCCTTACAGGTTGGATTAGCTTCTGGATTCAGCTAGTACTAGGCGTTGTTTCTAGCATAATTGTGCTGCTGTTCGCCATCTTTAATCAAAGAACTGGCAGTCCTAGTAATAATCCTGGGACTGGCTTTGGTGTATTTTTAGCAATTTGTGGACTGGTTGTTTTGGGTGGGGGGATTTATTTAGCTTACCGTTACACTAGGATTGGCAAGCAATTGGAATCCTCCAATCCCAGTAACCGCCCTCGGAAAAGCGAGACTGTGCAAGTATTACGCTTAGGGGTGTGGGTGAATTTAGGGGGAACGCTAGTGACTCTTTTGGGGGCGCAAGCGATCGTTGGCACACTGGTAGCACGATCCATATCACCACAAGCGATAACTACCCAATTTTTTGACCCTACCCGGATTATTAGCGGTCTAGATATGCTTGTAGTACAGGCAAACACCAACACCGTCTCAGCCCACTTTGCAGGGCTGGTGGCATCACTTTGGTTACTCAATCGCATTAACCGACCTTAGAAAAGGGAGTCGGAAGAAAAGGTAATAGTCAAAAATCAGCAATTCTTTTGACTTCTTTTCTCCTCTTTTCAGAGGTTGTATGGCAATAATTCAAATATGTTGATTGTACTTTTCCGAAACTATTAAATTACAGTGTGAAGACTAATACCAGTTACTTATATTAGTACCCATCTAAAGAGTGATATTAGAACCGTTATAAGGGTGAATTAATCTTTATATGGTTGCTTTTCTGCTCATACGAGGGCAAAATCAGTATATGCTGATGTGTTGGCAGGTAGATAATAGGCTAAAAACTGAGAAAAATCTGTGCTGGATATCAAGCAAATACGGGAAAATCCGCAATTAGTTCAAGAGCGATTGAATAGTCGTAGTGGTAAATACGACATCGAACCGATATTACTGTTAGATCGGCAACAACGGGAACTTGAGGGGACACGTAGTCAACTCCAAGCCCGGAGCAACGAAATTGGTAAAATTGTCGGACAGAAGATTAAATCTGGGAGCAATCCTCAAGACCCAGAAATTCAAGCTTTGCGGGATGAAGGTAACTCTGTAAAAGCGACATTGAGTCAACTGGAACCCCAAGAAAAAGACCTCAAAGCTGAAATTGCTCAACTTGTGTTGGCACTTCCCAACTTACCAAGCGACTCTACACCCCTTGGTAAGAATGAGGAAGATAACGTAGAAGTGCGCCGTTGGGGTGATGAGTACATTCCCCAAAATCCGAATATTGTCCCTCACTGGGAAATTGGCGAAAAGCTAGGTATTCTCAATGTTGAACGAGCTGTAAAAGTTGCCCAAAGTCGCTTTGTGACATTGATAGGCGCTGGTGCGGCATTGGAGAGGGCATTAATTCAATTTATGCTGAGTCTCCATACTCAGGCTGGGTATGTAGAAGTCAGCCCACCGCTGTTAGTGAATACCGAGTCTTTGACAGCGACTGGTCAGTTACCCAAGTTTGCGGAAGAAAGCTTTAAATGCGCTGATGATGACTTGTGGCTGATTCCGACGGCGGAAGTTCCAGTTACAAATCTCTATCGGGGTGAAATTCTCGCTGCTGAAGATTTGCCTATTTACCACTGTGCTTTTACTCCCTGTTTTCGCCGCGAAGCTGGTAGCTATGGGCGCGATATGCGGGGATTAATTCGCCTCCATCAATTTAACAAGGTGGAAATGGTGAAATTTGTCGAACCCAGTACGTCTTTTGATGAATTGGAGAAATTGGTAGGGAATGCAGAAGCAATTTTACAGGCATTGAAGTTGCCTTACCGAGTAGTAAATTTAAGTACTGGAGATTTGGGATTTTCCGCTACCAAAACTTATGATTTAGAGGTTTGGTTGCCCTCTTCTAGCAAATACCGCGAAATTTCTAGCTGTTCCAATACTATAGATTTTCAGGCGCGACGGGCTGATATTCGCTTCAAAGAGGCGGGTAAGAAAGGAACTCAGTTCGTACACACCCTCAACGGTTCGGGTTTGGCTGTAGGACGGACGATGGCAGCAATTTTGGAAAATTATCAACAATCTGATGGAACGGTGAAGATACCAGAAGTATTGCAACCTTACTTGGGACGTGAAGTTTTGTAATTTGTCATTGGTCATTAGTATTAGATGTAGGTTGGGTGGAGCGGAGCGCAACCCAACAGATATCAGGATGTTGGGTTACGCAAAGCCTCCACCCAACCTACAATTTGTTTTGCAACTAACTGTTTTGCCCAATGCTCAATGACCAATGCCCAATACCCAATGCCCAATTAGAATGGAGATAACTATAGCTTAATATCTTCACAATTTACTCTATGTCAGTTTTAGCAGCGATCGCAGTCTTGGCTGTTTTGATCTTGGTACACGAGTTGGGGCATTTTGTTGCAGCACGTTCTCAAGGCATTCTCGTTAACCGTTTTTCTTTGGGTTTTGGCCCAGTTCTTTTGAAGTACCAAGGTTCACAAACCGAATATGCTGTCCGCGCCTTTCCCTTGGGCGGTTTTGTGGGCTTTCCCGATGATGACCCCGATAGCGATGTTCCACCCAATGACCCAAATCTGCTGCGTAACCGTCCAGTTTTAGACCGGGCGATAGTTATCAGTGCCGGAGTAATTGCCAATTTAATATTTGCCTACTTGGTGTTGGCTCTACAATTGGGTATTGTCGGCATTCCCAAGGAATTAACTTATCAAGCTGGTGTGATTGTACAGCCTGTTAATCAAGAATCTGTTGCCTATCAAGCAGGAATTCGGGAAGGAGATATTATTCTGGCTGTTAACGGTCAAGAACTCCCGGCTTCTGATAAATCAACTCCTTTGCTGACAAAAGAAATTCAAACTCATCCCAATCAGCAAATAGAACTGAAAATTCTGCGTGAAAAACAACAACAAACCCTGAAATTAACGCCAAAATTGGGAGCCGATGGCAAAGGTGTAGTTGGTGTGGCACTTAGTCCAAATGCTACAGCAATTTATCGCCGTCCTAATAGTCCTTTTGAAATTTTCGGTCTTGCTGCTAACAGATTTCAACAATTATTTGTTGGGACACTCAGTGGTTTTGGTCAGTTAATTACCAACTTTCAACAAACTGCTGGACAAGTTTCTGGGCCAGTTAATATTGTCAAAATCGGTGCAAAATTAGCTGAGGACAATACCGTAAACTTGTTGTCTTTTGCGGCAATTATCAGCATTAACTTGGCTATTATCAACATTTTGCCTTTACCCGCTTTGGATGGCGGACAACTCGCTTTTCTGCTGATTGAAGGTTTACGCGGTAAGCCTGTACCCGCCCGGATTCAAGAAGGTGTAATGCAAACCGGTTTGGTGTTACTCTTAGGGTTAGGAATTTTTCTGATAGTCAAAGAAACTACTCAATTAACTAGTCAATTGGAGTGGGTACAAAAATTGTTTCAGTGAGCATTACCCGCAAATCGTTATCTAAAAAGCAACGGGCGCTAGAAATTTTAGCTCGTCTGAAGCGTCTTTATCCAGATGCTACTTGCTCTTTAAACTACTCAACACCAGTACAATTGTTGGTGGCAACTATTCTCTCCGCTCAATGTACTGATGAGCGAGTGAATAAGGTAACACCAGCTTTATTTGGTAAGTTTCCTGATGCTGCAAGTTTAGCGATCGCTGACTTGGTAGAATTAGAAAGTTTAGTGCGTTCAACCGGATTTTATCGCAACAAAGCCAAGAACATTCAAGCCGCCTGTCGGATGATTGTTACTGAGTTTAACTCTGTTGTCCCCAACCAGATGGAACAGTTGTTAAAGCTTCCTGGTGTGGCGCGGAAGACGGCAAATGTCGTTCTGGGTCATGGTTATGGTATTAATGCTGGCGTGACGGTAGATACTCACGTCAAGCGCCTCAGTGAGCGTTTAGGTTTAACTGAAGCAAAAGACCCCGTTCGCATTGAGCAAGATTTAATGGGTTTATTGCCTCAGCCTGATTGGGAAAATTGGTCAATTCGGCTGATTTATCACGGTCGTGCTATTTGTAAAGCCCGCTCTCCCGTCTGCGTTGCTTGTGAGCTTGCCGATTTATGTCCTGCTGCAAATCAGCCAGTGGTTATAGGATAAGCGACCAAATAATTACTAATTCGTAATTCGTAATTCGTAATTGAAGAAAGTAAAGAGCAACCACTGAAATCTTTGATTTCAGTGGTTAACAATCAGTGGAGGGTTCAGAGCAAGCACCGATTGCAACTACGAATTACGTTAGCGTAGCGGTAGCGTTCGCGCAGCGTCTCGTAGAGAGGAACGAGCGTCATTATCAATTACGAATTATGTTGACACAAGTAACCCCAGAATTGATGGAGAGACTGTAGAATGGAAAACGGTGTCTTTAAATAAGTTAGAGAATATATGGCTAAAAAGAGCTTGATTGAGCGCGAGAAAAAGCGCACTAGGTTGATAGAAAAGTATGCTGACAAGCGGGAAGCTCTTTTGGAAGAGTTCAGAAGTGCAGCATCTCCTTTGGATAAGCTAGAAATCCACCGGAAGATTCAACAGCTACCCCGGAATAGTGCGCCCACCCGCCACCGCAATCGTTGCTGGTTGACTGGTCGTTCTAGAGGTGTTTACCGCGATTTTGGGTTGTCTCGGAACGTACTGCGAGAATGGGCGCATGAAGGTCTTTTACCTGGAGTTGTTAAGTCTAGTTGGTAGTCAAGAGTCATTAGTCATTAGTCATTAGTCATTGGTAAAGAACAAATGACAAAGGACAAATGACAAATGACAAAATATTATTGACCACAACACTTATCAATTCCCAGACTTTCTAAGAGTAGATCGCTGACGGCGTTGGCGATCGCAAACTCTCCGTAGAAGCTATTGGAAAAATCATAGGACTGCATCTCTGTGACAATGGCAATTACCAGAGAACCAAGGTCATTTTCTCCTTCCATCCGTTGACGCACAAAAATCTGTGCGGCTCGTTGGGCAATATTTTGGTTGACTGCTTCGGGAATAAATTCTGTATCTAGCCACCGTTGTAAGCGTTCTCGTAACCATTCACCTTCGAGTAGGGGGTTTTCGGGCGGTGGTAGGGTGATGGGTGGAATTGGTTGAGTCATTTTTTTTAAACGCAGAGGGACGCGGAGGGAAACGCAGAGGAACGCTAAGGTTGACTGTTAGCATCAAATTGCGTTTCTCTAGTGTTTTTTTATTATTTATTTATGCAATATGATATCGCCGCTATTGTTGAGGGCTATGCACAAGGCTATTTTCTCATGGCTGATGAACGCGATCGCCTGAGTTGGTACGGAAGTCGCGATCGGACTTTGATTCCTTTGGATGAACGGTTTCGCTACCCCAAGTCTTTGCAGCGCGTTCTGAATCAAGAACGGTTTACTGTGGCGATTAATCAAGACTTTCAGGCTGTGGTGGCTGGCTGTGCTGACAGAGAGACAACCTGGATTTCACCGGAATTACGAGAGATTTATTCGCTACTTTACCAGAATGGTTATGCTTATAGTTTTGAAACTTGGCAGGGTGACGAATTAGCCGGGGGAATTTTAGGGATTGTGATTGGTGGGGCTTTTATTGGCGAGTCGATGTTTTACCGCATTCCTGAAGGCTCAAAGGTGGCGATGGTTAAGTTGGTGGAAAGATTGCGTCAGAGGAAATTTGTGTTTTTTGATGCCCAAATGATGAATCCCCATTTGGAAAGGTTTGGCGCTTATCGGGTTGGGAATAAAGAATATCAATCTTTACTTCAGCAAGCGTTGCAATGTGCTTGTAAGTTAGTCTAATTTGATAAAAAAGCCTCGGATGTGATTGTTACTGATGTAGTAATGGCGGGAATGAAGGTATTGCCATAAAAAATGTTTTAATCATTACAATAGCGATCGCGCCCATTTTGTTTGGCATGGTACAGTGCTTTATCTGCTGAGGCAATGAGTGTATCTGGCTTGATGTTCCAAATAGGTAGGCGAGAGGTAATTCCTAAACTGACGGTGATGATATTCTTGACATCAGACTGTACATGGGGAATAGCCAGAGCATGAATTGCTTGCTGAATACTTTGCGCAACTTTAATCGCTCCCTCTAAGTCAGTATTAGGCAAGAGTACCAAAAATTCTTCTCCACCGTAACGCGCCACTAAATCGGCAGGACGATTAATTATCTTTTGCACTGTTTGCGCTATCCTCACTAGACAATCATCGCCTGCAAGATGACCATAGTAATCGTTGTAAAGTTTGAATTTATCAACGTCAAACATAATCAGTGACAGGGGTTGTTGTTCTCGTGCAAGGCGTTTCCACTCTGCTTTTAGTCGCGCATCAAAGCAACGACGGTTAGCCACTTGAGTCAAGCCATCTAAATTTGCCAGTTGTTCTAGTTTCTGATTGGCATCTTGGAGAGCCAATTCAATTTGTTTACGTCCAGTAATGTCGCGTATGGTAATAGCAAAACCATCACCTAGTTTGACTGCGACAAAGTGATACCAGCAAGAATTGCCTAATGGATGGTAAAAATCCCGTTTTAAAGCTTCCCCCGTTTCAACAAGATTAACGAAGTGATTAAAGAGTTCTGGTTCTAAATAGGCTAAGAGTTTTTTGAGTACTAATTTGCCAATCATCTCTTCACATTTGCTTCCGAAGGCTCTAGCAATGACAGGATTGATAACTAAGCAACGGAAATCTTCGATGTCCCCGGTTGTAGAGTTGCGGACAGCTTGCATAGCGGCAATACCATCTAGCGAACTATTCAAAATACTGGCTAGCATTGCCCTAGACTGATACAGTATCTCTTCTGTTTCCCTACGCTTAATATTTTCTTGTTCTAGAAGCCGTTGCTGGCGTTGAATGGTTAACTGATTTTCTAGGCGCGCTACAACTTCTTCCATCTGAAAGGGTTTGGTGATGTAATCTATTCCCCCTGACTCAAAGGCTATCACTTTATCGATAACATCATCTAAAGCACTAATAAAAATAACAGGAATGGTGCGCAGAACTTCATCTGCTTTCAGAATTCTACAAACTTGATAGCCATCCATTTCTGGCATCTTGATATCTAAAAGAATGATATCTGGTTGTTTCGCCTTTACTGTTTTTAGTGCCATCCGCCCACTTGTGACGCTGCGAACAGTGTAGCCGAGTTTGACCAGAAAATCACTTAATAAATGTAAATTCTTGGGACTGTCGTCTACTAAGAGAATATTACCTTTATTTTCTTTATCAGAATCAAGATTCATTGCTTCTCAGGGGTTCGGCTAAATCAACCAATTCCTCAAATTCAAATTGACGAGCAAGTTTTGTTAAAGATTGAATTAAAAATGTTTCTGTTTTGGGAATATCTCTAATTAATTCTATGACACGATTAGTATTTGCTTCTAAAGCAGCTTTATAGAATTGATTAATCCATTCTTGAGACATACAAATTAGAGCGTTGGATGTTAAAGAATTTTTTTCTATATATTCCAAGTTTGAATAATTATTTTCAGCAAATATATATTTGACACCAAGATGTTTGGCTAGTGTGTCAAAAATTGTATGTTCTGCAAAAGGTTTGCGGAGAAAGTCATCACACCCGGCTGAAAGGACGATCGCTTTTTCTTCTTCTAAAACACTTGCCGTCAGAGCAATTATAGCTGTAGCATTCCCCTTTGTAGTGGACTTGATATATTTTGTAGCTTCGTAACCGTCCATAACAGGCATTCGCATATCCATCCAAATCAGGTGTGGTTCCCATTCATTCCAAATAGCGATCGCTTCTTTGCCATTACTAGCTTCTTTCATCTCAAACCCTAACGGTTGTAAAAGTTTAATTAATAACTTGCGATTAATAGGTTTATCATCTACTATTAATAGTTTATATATAGGTTGTCCTGGTGCAAGTTCTAATACTTTTGGATGTACTTCTAAAGTATTTATATTGGTTGGTTGACCTAATTTTGCTTGAATATAAAATTGAAAAGTTGTGCCGACTCCTAATTTACTTTCAACATAAATATCCCCTCCCATTAACTGAATAAACTTGTGACTAATTGCTAAACCTAAACCCGTTCCTTCTTGGGATTCTTTTCCAGCTTGTGCTTGAGAAAAAGCATTAAATAGTTTGGGCAATTCTGCGGCTGCAATCCCCACTCCTGTATCACAGACTTGAAAATCAAGGGTTAAAATATCTGTAATTTCTTCACTAATATTATTTACTGTTAAACTAACTGTTCCTTTTTGAGTAAACTTAATGGCATTACCAATCAAATTAATTAATACTTGCCGGAGTTTTAACTCATCTGTGCAAATATAACATGGAACATTTTCACTACGTTGAAATATTAAATTTAAGCCTTGATTACTTGCCTGTAAATGTAGCATATCTTCTAAGTCATCTAGCAAGCGATACAGGTCAAAGTCTCTAGGGTTAAGAGTAGTTTGACCTGCTTCTATTTTTGATAAATCGAGAATATTATTGATGAGTGTTAGTAAATAATCACCACTGTGATAAATGATCCCGGCATTTTCATAATGCTCGGTAGGTAAGTTGTTAGCACGTAACATTAATTGAGAAAAACCTAGAACAGCATTGAGTGGCGATCGCAACTCATGACTCATATTCGCAATAAATAAACTTTTAGCTTGATTTGCTACTTCGGCTTTCTCTTTAGCAATGGCTAATTCTGCTGTTCTTTCTTGTACCCGTTGTTCCAAAGTTTCCAAAGATGTTTGTAACTGAAGTGCCATGTTGTTAAACGATTTTGCCAGTTGACCTATTTCGTCTTTTGATTTATTTTTGGCGCGGATATCTAAGTTACCTGCGGTAAACTGGAAAACTATATTGGTAAGGTGAATTATTGGCTTTGTTAGCAGTTGCCCAATGACAAAAGCAATGATTGTCACTACTCCAGCGATAAATGCAAATAGAAAAATTGTGTTACGAATTTGATTTTCTACAGGTGCTAGGGCAACGACAAGGGGTCGTGCAAACAACACAGACCAAGGTTTATATTGCAAACGAGCGATCGCAATTAGATTAACCTGATTACCTGTTGCTTCCAAGGATGCAATTAAATACGACTGTTTATTATCCAATGCTTGTTTAAGCTTTAACTCATTAGTTGCCAATTCTTTGAGAGAAGAATTAGGCAAACGACCTTCCAATTGCAGTTGAGTTACAATATCGTCAGGCAGAGGCACAATTGATTTAAAAAGCAGTTCTGGTGCAGTACTATGTGCCAGATAAATATTATTGTCATCTAAAAGAATCGCAAAAGATTTAGCCCCAGCCCGTTCGGTTTGTCGAGTTACTAACTGCTGAACAACAGTCGCATTATATGAAACACGCAATATACCTAATATATCTCCCTTGGCATTGCGAACCGGACTACTAAAAAAGAGGGTAATAAGATCGGGAATTGTCGGCGATCGCTTCATACTAGAAACAAAGCATAAACCAGTTTGTAGCGGGTTTTTAAAATAATCTTGAACTGATTCATCTTTGCCAATATTTAGTGTACGTGTATCTAATACATTTTTACCGTTTAAGTCGAGCAAAGCATAGGAGAGAATATTGAGCATATCTTTGCGACTGAGACGGATTAATGTTTCTGTTGCCAATTGCATTTCCGGGCTGCCTTCTCGCTGTTTTGGAGTTAGGCTGAGGTAGCGTGCCAAACCTGGTAAAATCGCCTCTACGCGCACGGCATTGAGATTTCCATCAATAAAGGCATCTATTCTGTTAGCGGTTTCGTTAGCCGCCGCAGATAGGGCTTGTCGAGCGTTGTCAGTTAGTGCTTTTTCGGTTGTCTGTTTGTTGACAAATGCCAATAACAGCAACGGAATCAAAGCAACAACGAGAAACGAGGCGATTAACTTTGTACGGATGCCGCCCAAAAAGGAGTGCTGCATAACTTCAAACTAGGGGGGATTCAAGAAGGAAGAATTAAATAAACTTTTTAGTTCAGGAATACGCGTCATGTTTCCAGAGCGAATAAAAAAGTCTGCATATATTTTGGCAGTTTTATAAATGGAGTTAGGGTTGCTAGATTGAAAATATTTTTGATTTTCACTTAAATCACTTAGGTTAATTCCATCTAGAGAGAGAGTATCGATCGGAATTTTTAATGCTTTGCTGACGATCGCTTTTCCTTCCTCAACATTTGCTTCCCAGTAGGTCGAGGCTTGCAGCCATCCTCGCACAAATGCCCGAATGTCTTCGGGGCGATCGCGGATTGTCTCACCGCGAAAGATAATTAAATCTAAAATCAAGCCAGGGGTTTGCTTGCTAGTAAATAGGATATTTCCCCCTAATTTCATCGCTTCAGAGAGATAGGGTTCCCAAGTCTGTCCGGCTTGAATCGTATTATTTTTCAGGCGTTGAGGAATTTCTGAAGCCTCTAATTGAACTAAGTTCACATCATCACTGGTTAAATTGGCAGTTTTCAACATTTCAGTCACGAAAACTTCGCTAAAACCACCTAGATTTGCACCCAGCTTTTTCCCTTTTAAATCAGCAACGGTTTTAATTTTTGATTGGGCGACTACTACATCTGCTCCTATTGATTCATCTATAACGATCGCGCCTTGTATATCTGGATTTGTAGCACTCAAGATGATAAAATTCCCCAAAGATGATGTAATCCCATCATACTTACCTGCATTGAAGTTTGCTTGTATCAATTGGGTGTATTGTTTATGAATTAGTTCCACATCTACCCCTTGGGCTTTGAAGAATCCTTTTTCTTGAGCAATGATGCCTGGAAGCTCTCCAACAAAAGATGCAAATGCCACTTTCAATGGAGGGCGTTTTACTTCAGTTGGTGCTGAAGTATTACAAGCAATTAGTAAACAGGCGGTAATGAGGAAAATGCTAATGTATCTGAGTAGTTTAAGCATAGAATTTTTGATTTTTTTAATTATATTAATCAAAAATTCTGCTAAACAAACTAATTGTTAAAATTGAAATTGCCGTGTAAATTTCGTCAGTGATATTATGTCCGGGTAATTAGTTATGATTTCCACAATCATTGCACCCCACCCCCTCCCCGGCTGCGGGGCTACGGTGTACACACAAGTCTGAAATAGCTTATTAAGCAAGGTTTTACCCCACCCTAACCCTCCCCTTATAAAGGGGAGGGAACTAGATTTCTTGTTTCCCCCCAAAATATCGGGGGGATTAAGGGGGGTAATTCGACTTGTGTGTACACCGTAGGCCTGCGGGGAGGGGAGACAAAGCGTAGCTTTGGCGGGGTGAGGTTCTTGAGGTTTAATAAGTAACCAAGCGGACATGATGTGATTGTATTAAACGAGTTTTGGTTGTTGAAATTGCTTCAAAATTTAGAAATTCTAACCGCAAGGGCGGCTTGAGAATTTCATTCACAGGTATTGAGCCGCCCCAACAAGGTATTATGGTTCAAATCAATGAAAAAGCCTGTAATTGCAAAGAGAGCGATCGCTCTTTTCCACTGTTATATTAGTCTTTAAATAATCCCCTAATACTTTGCGGGTTTGGAGATCCAGGGTATTGGCATCTGCCAAATTTTGCAGATCGAGCCGTTGAAATTTCTGTCTGGCTCGGATTGCTTGTACCAGTGCATCTAAGCGTTGATTGGAATTAAAACTCCCATTGGAAGCAGATGCGTGCGATCGCCCGTACCTCACTCAGTGATGCTTGTCGAGCAGTGTAGAGTGTTGTGAACCTAACAACCGTCCGGCTTGTTGTTGGTTGAAAAGTAGGCGATCGCGAATCGTGCGCAGGTGTTCGGGTTCATCTTGTGATTCCCAGTATTGGATAATGTGCGATCGCCCATGCCACAATATCCCGTTCGTGAAGTGTCTTCTAGAGTAATACCAATTTGAAAAAAGGATACGATAGATCATTTGTAGAGACGCGATGAATCGCGTCTTTACCCAAGGATGTGTTGCAATCATTAATTGAATTGGTATTAGCGTCTCGCAGAGAAGGTGGGGACTTCCGCGACACGTTAAATCCGCCAAATTTATCAAAGCAATTTCGTCTTTGTCTAACCATCGCTAACCTTGACCCGGAAAACATGGCAGATTAGTTGAATAAGTACCAAAAGTCTGATAGGAAAACCATACTAATGAGAATTTGGACTACTACTGCTGTGCTAGCTGCTTTTTGGCTAATATCTGGGGTCATCGGTTCTAAGCCAATCAACGCTACTTCTGTTTTGGTAGAAAATGCCATATCGTCTCCGGCGCCAACGAATGCAAAACAAATTACTGTCAGTAACACCGAGTTTGGTCTGAAGAGAGTTGATTCCAAAGGAAACGTTACCATTTTCCAGACAACAAGAGTGCCGCTTCAGGAAGGAAACACCTACGGGTGGCGGATTAAACTCAAAAACTACCAAGGTGAAGTGAAATGGCGTGAGGTCTTGTTTTTACCAAAACCTCCAGAAACTTGGGGTACAGATAATGGTGAAGATTTCTCAATATCAGCAGACGGAAAGACATCTGTAACACGGCGCGCACAGTCGGCTCCAGAAGGTATAATTGAGAATTTTTGGACAATCGCCCCTGGCGATCCAGTTGGTAAGCATAGAATAGAAGTCTATGTTGATAACCGTTTGATCGGTACTTTCCAGTTTGAAGTTATTCCAGTTAAGTAGAGATGAAGGGCATTGGGCATTAGTCATTTGTCTGTCATTCTCCCCTGCTTCTTCTTTTCCCTTTAGCCTGAAGCTGAGGAGTATCTTAGAAATAGAACCTTAATTCTTGTTAGGTGGCGATCGTGAATACAGAGGAATTCCTGCGATTGATCGAAAAGCAGCGCCCATGTCCTCAGACACTACCAAAAGGGCTACAAGCAATGTGGTATGACAACAAAGGTGATTGGAGCAAGGCTCATGAAATAGTTGCAAATGCCAGTGATGCTGATAGTGCCTGGGTTCATGCTTATCTGCACCGCAAAGAAGGCGATTTGAACAATGCCCATTTTTGGTATCAACGCAGTGGTCAGCCAGAATTTTCAGGAGAACTAAGCCAAGAATGGGAACAAATAACTTCTGTATTGCTAAAGAAGGTCAACGTGACGCATGAATGCTGAAGAATTAAAAAGGCGTTTTGCCGCAGGAGAAAGATATTTTCCAGCCGTCAACTTAAGTAGTAACAAGCTGATTGGAGCCGATTTACCTGGAATTAATTTATGGGGATCTGACTTGAGTGGAGTTAACTTAGCTAAAGCTAAACTCTGGGGAGCAGATTTGAGTAGTACTAATTTAGCCAAAGCGAATTTGACCAGAGCTAATTTGAGCGGTGCTAATCTGAATGAAGCAAATCTCCGGGGAGCAAAACTCAACTATGCCAAGTTGTATGGAGCGAATCTAACTGGCGCTTACTATGATGAAAGTACGCGCTTTTCTAGAGGTTTTGACCCCATCAGTAGAAATATGCGGAAGGTATAGGGATTGGGGGCAGGGAGCAGGGGAGCAGGGAGCAGGGAGCAGGGGAGCAGGGGAGCAGGGGAGCAGGGGAGCAGGGGAGCAGTTGCAGTATAAGTTTTATCCCCTCTGCCCCTCTACCCCTCTGCCCCTCTGCTCCCCTGCTCCCTGCCCAATCCCCTTTAAATAACTGATAAATGTTGATGTGAACCATCTAACACAGACGATATCAACATTTGTTCAAAGACTTTGGAAAGAGCAGTTTGAAAACGCTGACGGTGTTTGATTTTGAAAAAAGGTCGAACTATTTCTGCGTAGGCGTAGTCCACCGTTCGCGTAGCGTCTCGTAGAGAAGGTATTGCACCGTTGCCTTCTCTATTATCAATAACTCGAATTGCCCGCAGGGTTCCAAGCTGGATTTCTTTTTTTACCATCAACTCAGAAATTCCAGTTGCACCTACGCCATTTTCAATCGCGGCTTTTGCCATCTCACCACTGGTGAACACTAAAATTACATTCAGTTCGCTGAGGTTGATCCCCCAATTTTGCAACGCTTCCTCAAACCTTTGCTGTGTCCCAGATTCCCGCACTCGCATCACCCACGGAGTCTGAGTTAGTTGGCTTAAATCAACTTCTCCCCACTCAAACCAAGGGTGTTTTTGACCAACCACAATTTGTAAGCGATCGCTAGCTACTATTTCATAGTCTAAAGTATTCTGAAGCGCTGGCTTCACATCTCCTTCCACCAAACCTAAATCAAACTGTCCCATCGCTGTACCGACACAAATCGTTTCTGCATTGGCAAGAGTACAGTCAATCTGGATACCAGGATATTGGCTCTTAAACTCACTAATCTTACTTGGTAGCCAGTAGTTACCAATTGTCAGACTCGACCCTAATTTCAATTCACCCCGTTGCAGATTGTTCAATTCTCGCAATCCCCTTTCTGTCAAGGAAACTTGATCGAGAATTTTCTGCGCTTCCACTTGCAGTAATTTACCCGCCTCAGCAATCTCGATATGGCGACCAATCCGATGGAATAGTTTCACACCGTATTCTTGCTCTAAGTTGTGGATTGCTGCACTGACGGCAGGTTGTGTAATATAAAGCTCCTCTGCTGCGCGAGTAAAGTGTAAGTTGTGCGCCACAGCCAGAAATATTTTTAGCTGCTCAAGCGTCATTCCTGCCATTTATCGTATCCCTAAGACTTGATGTCAAAATTTTAATCACTTTCATTTATCATTTTGACAAATAAAAGCATTTGATTCTATCGGTTAATTTGACTAAAGTATAAATCAAGGCTTCGGCACGGACTCAAACGGCCAAGTAGAGAGCAAGGGGAAATAAGCAATGCCCAATGCCCCAAGCCCAAGCATGAAAATAAGGACATCAACGAAATGAGCGATTTAGGAACTGCCATTACCACAGGGATTACCGCATTCACTGCCACCAACATTGATGATATTGTCATACTGACGTTACTTTTTTCACAAATAACTAAAACGTTTCGCAGTCGTCACATCCTTGCTGGTCAGTATCTCGGTTTTGCAGCATTGATCGTTGCTAGTCTTCCTGGTTTCTTCGGTGGACTAATCATACCGCAGGACTGGATTAGACTACTTGGTTTTATGCCAATAATCATTGGTATGAGCAGTTTACTAAAACGCGAAGAGGATTCACCAGAGGAAGCCGAAGAAGAAACCGAGCCATCTTGTCCCTCTATAGTTAGTAGTTTTATCTCTCCGCAAACTTGCAATGTTGCTGCGATCGCCTTTGCTAATGGAAGTGATAATATCAGCGTCTACGTGCCTCTGTTTGCCAACTCAGAATTAGATAGTCTGCTGGTAATACTAGGTGTATTTTTTACAATGGTGGGTGTATGGTGTTATACCGCTTACAAGTTAACCTACTTGCCTGCGATCGCTAACTTCTTAACTGAAAATGGCAATACTTTTGTGCCTTGTATCTTGATTGGTTTGGGCGTGTTTATTGTCACAGAAAATGTTACTTGGACTCTTTTATCTGTAGTTTCTAGTTATATATTCTCATTAGTTTTAGGTTTCAATACTCAGCAGTCGAGTGAAGAACAAGAAAAATTAAGTGTCTAATCAAGAGGTGCATCATCAATTTTCTGAGCCAAATGAATTCTAAACTGGAAAATATCTTACCCATCAACAGGAATCAAAACATGAAAATCTGGAAATCTCTGCTAATTGTCTTAATGATTGTCTCTAGTTTCGCTTTTGCTCAACCTTCTTTTGCTGATAGACCAAAATTTAGCAAAAACCCTGATTACATCGAAGTCACCAAAGCTCTTAAGCAACTCTCTCAGACAAAAGACGCACAAACTCAAGTTGAAGGTCTGACACCAGAAGAAATTAAAAAAAGAACTGAGGAATTAACACTACAAAAATATGCTTTAGAGACGGGAATCAATTGGGGTCAATGCAACAACCAAACAGGTAATACCATAGCGGTATACGGTAAAAGACCAAATGATGAAGACAATGAAGATGCCGTATACGAGAATGGTCTATATTTTCTAGCTGATGGTCAATCCACAAAAAATAACTGGGATTGTGATGGCATCTATCTACCGAGTGATGTCCAGGTAGAAAATTTCACTTCTAGTCCTAATGGGCAAGGTGAAGAATTGACAGGAGCCGCTGCTCTAAAGATCCTTGATGGAACTCAGTTGGTAATTAAGAGGAATCCCGATACTGCTGCGATTGAATTGAATGTCCCAACTGTAAAAGTTATTAACAGCAAAGAGGCTAACTGGTTTATCCCAGATATATCGCAGGATCTCATAAATACACGAGTTCCTAATGCGCCTAGCAATCAGTCTTGAAATAGAACTGCATAGTCTATTTTTGAATGATTGTTCTGAATTTAAATAGGGTAACAGCCAAAATCAGAGAAAAACAGGACAAACACTGGTGAAACATCTCTCTGATCTTGGCTATTTTTTTTTGAATTTATCTATCCTCAATTTTAGGCTTGTTTTATTTTCATATCTGCATTAAAATAAATTTTGGAAAAAATGTACAATCACAACAAACATATTTCAGTAGCGCAACTATTGCGCTGGGTGCGGGTCATCTGGAAAGATATTTCCTACTACCTTCGCATTTTTTTGATAAGAGCCGCTTTGGGGATAAGGGTGTTATTGATGCAGTTAAAATTGAAACCTACAGAAGAAGAAAAAGATAAAAAAAAGCCAGGACGACTGAATCCATCCAGAATCCGAGATCACTTGGCAAATGAGCGTACCTACCTCGCTTGGATGCGGACAGGGATCGCTCTTTTAGGTTTTGGTGTGGTCATCGTGCGTTTGCGTGCCTTCCAAGTACCTTTGATACCCCGTCCTGGTAACGGCTGGAAGTTAGGTTTAGTTTTCTCGCTAGTGGGTTTAATTACGGTGTGGCTTTCAACGTCACACTATTTTGCTGTGCGTCGTGATATCGAAGAAGATACTTACGAACCAACAGACCGATGGGTATTGCTGTTCAGTCTCGCTGTGATGATTCTCGGAACTGGGGTAATCTATTTTGTTTTTACAACTTCTTTAGATCCAATGAGTCCACTTATCCCTGAGTAATACATCAGAATTCAGAATTCAGAATTTAGAATGGGCTGCGCCCCGCTGCGCTAACAGGAGTAAAACACGCTTTACAGCTTGGTAACAGACTTAGCTTGTATACATCACCAATTTGAAATCTGCTGTAAGATTTTTAAAATCGGATCTTATACACCTCAAATAATTCCCCTGATTTATGCGTTACGACTTTAGCACCAGCGGTCTTAATCGTTTTTTCCCACTTAGTCAAAGGCTCTAAAAACACCTCAGCCCCTAAATAGGTTTCCAGAACTGCCCAATCTTCTGCTAAGGGCTGTTCTGGGTTGAGAACATCAAACACAAAATGTCCACCTGGTTTTAACACCCGTTTGACTTCTGCTAGTACAGCATCCCAATATTCGAGGGGAAAATAGCAGCTAAATCCGGTGGCGATCGCTAAATCAAATTGCTCTGATGGATAGTTTAACTGATGAGCTGCTCCCAACTCAACCCCTTTGAACAGCTTAGAATTCAACTGTGGCCCGCGAGAATTCAGGGTATCGCGTGCCACGTTACTGATTTCTTGTCCATGAAAAAATGCTTGCCAATCCCGCCAAGGATAGATTAAAAAGCTGATCCCACACCCAATATCTATACAGTGTTGATTTTTTTGAGGTTTAGCAATTTCCCAGAAAGGGGAAGCAATTCTTCCTGAGAAACTTCCAGAAATCCACTCGCGGAATATCGGCATCGCTTGTATTTCTGCTGGGAGTTCAAAGGTTTCACGTTGATACTCTCGGTTAAAGCGATAGGCTATTTGGGCTAATCTTTCGTCCCAGTTGCTTGATTTGGGTGAACTAAAGAGATTTTGGAACTGAGAATCGGACTTTTTAGACATTTAGGTTTTTGCTACTCTTTCTAAAGATTGTAGTCAAATTTGCCAAGCGATCGCCTACAGAGCGCGGGTACGCCATCGCACCTCCTGCTAAGGTTTGTCCGAAGTCATTGGTAGTAATGACAAATGACCAATGACTTCGGACAAATGACTAATGACTACTACTCAACCTTTTCATACCAGATACCTACTTTCTCAAAAGCACCATAAGCAAGCTTCAGAAAATTCACTATTCTCTGTTTCCCAATTATCCCAAATTCTTTATACTCTCTAGCCTCTGCAAAAGTCAGGCGATTTTGGTCAATTATGTTTCTTTCTCTGTATGCTAACTTCGGAAAATCTATAACTTTTATCTGATATTTATTTACTATGTTCTGATAGTTGGAGTCTGAGTCTAGATGCTCCCAATCATCACACAGCCCTAAATTCCTCACCAGAATATGAGGGATTTTATCACCGTAAGTATTCACTGACTGAGCAAACAGGTTGATGCTGTCGTATCCTCCTGTAGATACAAACCATTTGCAAAACATCACTCCCTGCGAACTTCCTAGTTCAAGTAATTGATTAGATTCAATCCATCCTTGTACTGCTCTATGCGATTGTGCGGCTAAATTCACAATTACTGGCTTCTCTATCGCCCACTCAAATATTCTATCTGCCTTATTTGCCTGTCGTTCATTCTCACTAAACACAGCATATTTACATATCTCCTTATATACCCCTGCGACATCTGGATTCGATCTATCTGTCTCCACTGGTACAAATGGGATTCTCTTATCCAAACAATACTGAATCATTGTCCTGGCAAAGAGAGATTTTCCTACCCCGCCTTTTTCACCATCCACAAAATGAATCGTCGGCATTACAGCCACCTCTAATAGTTATTAAAGTCTGATATATCTTTCCCAAACTAAGAACTTTTTGGCCATTGCCCCCAAGTATTTTGGTGGTTTTATGAGAAAGTATAACGGTGATTTGGATATATTCCAACAGTCTCATTTTACACAGGCAAAGTCCGTCTGCGCGGACTAAGACAAAACAAGGGGCTTAAGCCCCTTGTTATAACCTGCGAAAGCAGGTTTTGTTTAGATGCGGTTTCTAACCGCTCTTTTAGCTGCGATATTAGCCTAAATCGAAAAGCAAGATTTCGCCGCCGATGTTGGTGCTAATTTCTAGCTGTTCTTCGCCGTTGATTTGTACACCATCACCGGCTCTAAGTTCTTCACCATTTAAGTTGACTATACCTTGCGCTACTTGTAACCAGGCATAGCGATCGCTTTTGACTTGATGATTAACAACATCACCTGACTCTAAAACAGATGTGTATAAATCAACATCTTGGTAAATTGTCACAGCACCATCGCGCCCATCTTTAGCAGCGATTAAGCGGAGTTTGCCGCGCTTTTCTTCTAGAGGAAAAGCTTTTTGTTCATATCTTGGTGCTAACCCTTCGCGATCGGGAAGAATCCAGATTTGTAGTAAATGTAGTGGTTCTGTTGGTGAAGGATTAAATTCACTGTGGCTGATTCCAGTTCCAGCGCTCATAATCTGGGCATCACCAGGGCGAATCACCGAGCCAGTACCCAAGCTATCTTTATGCTCTACAGCACCTTCTAAGACATAAGTGAGGATTTCCATGTCACGATGACTGTGGGTAGGGAATCCAGCACCGGGGGCGATGCGATCGTCGTTAATTACCCGCAGAGAGCGAAATCCCATGCGGTTGGGATCGTAAAAACTACCGAAGGAAAATGTGTGATAACTATCGAGCCAGCCCATTTTTGCATGACCACGGGCATTGCGATCGTGAATTAAGTGGGTAATTGTATTTTGAGACATAAATTTACCTCGTTGTTAATTGTTTTTAGAAGAATTTAGAATTCAAAGTTTAGAATTCTGGTTGATTAGACCTAATTTGTAACTATTTAAATAGTAAAGTATATACATATCAAATGAAAAGTACGCACTTAAAAGTGGCGTACTTACCAAAAAGATACTGTGAAATTTGACAGATATTTTGAATTGAATAAAATAAAGTCTTGGAAAACTAAATGACTGCAATTTTAATTTTTGCACAACAAGATTAGCTGCTAGGCCGTGTTTAGACACATATTAAAAATCCGATGAGGTAACGTGAATTCGACGGCTCATATAATGTCTGTCTAATTAGCCGAATCAATGCCCTCACCCAATACAGTTCAGTTAAGGCTAAAAGTCTTTGCCAAAGTCAATTTTTTAACGAACCGCAAAGGACGCATTCGCGCAGCGTCTCGTCAGAGAAGGACGCAAAGAGAAGAAAGAAATGCTTAACCCAAGCGTATTGTGCCCTCACCCTAAATCCCTCTCCCACAAGGAGAGGGACTTTGAATTTAGTTCCCATTCTCCCAATATTGGGAGAAGGGGTTAGGGGATGAGGGCGAATTTTGCATTTGTGCAAGAGTTCTAATAACCTTTGCCTAGTTTTAGAACGTAAAAGTGCCCCTTTCCGAGTCGGAGAGAGACACTTTTTGAACTTTAGTTCTAGGTAGAGAATTTTGTAGAACTCACATTAAGATACCGTTGTCATAGGGTTCGTTAAACTTTAGTCTAATGCACCCTATTAGTAAATTAAGTGTCTCTCAAAAGTGGTTACTTTACACCAGCAGGGATCTTTTGAGTTTTAGTAGTACCCGCTTTACCATTCTCTGCTTTAATTTCTGCTACTTGCAGATGAGCTTCTAAGAACCAGAGTCGTTTGTCAATGGTGCGAGAAACTTCGGTGTAAAGATCGGCGGTATCAGCATCGCCTAAGTCATCAGTTTTAGCGATCGCTTCTCTAATGTGTTTAGCATAGATTCCAAAGCGGTCTGACAAAGCTGTTACATGGTCTTTACCATCCAAAATATCTAAGGGATATTCTGGCAAAATTGAATTACTAGCTGCGGCGCGGGCTGTTCCGAAAGCGTATCCGCCTAAAGCTGTGACGCGTTCAGCAATCAAATCGATGAACTCTTCTAATTCCCCAGCAATTTCATCAAATAATAAGTGTAGCTGATAGAAGTCAGTTCCTTTTACATTCCAGTGCGCTTGCTTTGCTTGGGTTTTTAGATCCGAAGTAGCTGCCAAGCTTTGGTTGAGAAGTACCACGATTTGCACTCGCGCTTCAGCGGGAATGTCAATACGAGTAGGGTACAAACGTGATGTAATGGTGTTGTCGCTCATAGTTCTACGTTAATGCCTTTTGCATCTAACTTTACAGATTTTAGTTGCCTGTGCGAAACTCTCTGACGACAGATTATATTAATGGCTGAATGTGTTACTGTTAATGACTATTGGTCAAAATCCGATGGTTTTCTATGGTATTAAATGTACCACCAAAAAGGCGATCGCGAATATCATCATTCTGCAAAAAGTCATGGGGAAAACCCAGTTCAATTTGACTGACTTCATCTAACCGTTGCAGATGTTCTGGCGAGAGGCTGATATCAAGGGAAGCTAAGTTATCTTGAAACTGCGTTAATTTACGTGCCCCAACAATCGGAATAATCACACCACTTTGAGCGTGTAACCAAGCTAATGCTACTTGTGAAGGTGTATGGCCAATTTCTGCGGCAACTTGACTAACAACTTTAGCGATCGCTAAATTCCGTTCTGAAATAGTTCCAAACATTGCATTTGCGAATCGTCCTTGTTCATCACCTGCTTGAAGAGGCTGATTATACTTACCTGTCAGCACACCACCACCCAAAGGCGACCACGGGGTTACTGCTAAATCAAAAGCTTTAGCCATTGGTAGCAAATCTCGTTCTGGTGTCCGCTGAATCAAACTATACTCAATTTGCAGAGCAACAAACTGCGTCCATCCTTGGAATTGGGCGATGGTATTAGCTTGGGAAACAATCCAGGCAGGTGTATCAGAAATGCCGATGTAAAGTACTTTACCTTGACGTACTACATCATCAAGCGATCGCAAGACTTCTTCAATCGGTGTTGTGAAATCCCAAGCGTGCAACCAGAATAAATCAATGTAATCGGTATTCAGCCGTTTCAGACTACCTTCTAAAGACTGAATTAAATTCTTGCGATGGTTTCCACTGGCGTTAGGGTCGCCCTTCTTGTCTGTCATCCGCAAGGGAAAGGAATATTTTGTCGCAACTACAAAGCGTTCCCGTTCTTTAGCAATTAACTCGCCAACAATTTTTTCACTGCTACCATCGGTATAACCGTTGGCGGTGTCAATGAAATTTCCCCCTGCTTCTGCATAGCTATCAAAGATTTTCCGACTTTCGTCAACAGATGCACCCCAGCCCCAATCTTCACCAAAGGTCATGGTTCCCAAGGAGAGTTCAGAGACTCTTAATCCGCTTTTGCCCAAGAGTTTGTATCTCATGAATATTTTTCTATAACTAGGTTTTTAAATTTACGAAACTCGGCTTCTGAGTTTTTTGATGTCTGCTAATGGTGCCATAGTCCATCTAGCTACGACACCCGACCCTACAATCTAAAATCCAAAATTTTCTAGGCAATTACTTCGATAATTTGAGGACCTTTAACGCCGTTTATTCTAGCAATTTCGACGGAGCCAAATTGCGAACCGCTACCATCTTTGTCGAAGAATACAATCGAGCTACTGGTGTCAACTCTAAAGCGTTGATTAGGGTTGGTGAAAGCACTACCGAGAGTTAATTGAGAACGTTGTAATTGCCCTACTACAAGTCCACCTCCGAATCCAGATGCAGAAACTTGGATTTTATCACCTTGAGATGCGTTTAAGTCATTGATAATATCGCCACCCTCTAAAGCACTGTTGTAACGGAAGATATCAGATCCTGCTCCACCAGCTAAGGTATCTCTACCCAATCCGCCAATTAGAATATCATTACCATCTCTACCATCAAGGTTGTCATCACCCGGACCACCGTTGAGAGTATTGACTCCAGCATTCCCTGTTAAGCGGTCATTTCCATTCAGTCCATTGATTACATCGTTGCCAACAGTAGCGTTAAGAACATCGTTTAGAGAGGTTCCAGTGATATTAGCCATACTTGTTTATTCGGTAATTGGTGTTTTAAGATACAAAGTCTGACAATTAAGGATATACTTACATATCGCAAGCATCCAGTATTTTCTTGTGCCAATGTGTGTACGAAAAAAGACTATATATCAAACAGGAATCAATACACAAGGTTCTTTTGTTAAAAAGTAAGAATGCTAATTATTTTTTGTGGTGAGAGTAATTTATATAGAAACATTTTATAGTCCTTGTTTGGAAACTATGATCGTAGGACTTTCATGCTGTACAAATGCATCGTGATGTTTATCGGTAATCCCAAACAACCAACCTTTAACGTTTGTTAACGCTGTTTGCCAGCAACAAACAACAATATCGCTTAGTCAATACCTTAGCCAATTTACGAGGGTTCAATGCCTGTAGAAACGGGATGAATACGCCCTAAAGAAGTAAGCTTGGCAAAAATCTGGGTTAATAAAATAGGCTCAGGCATACCACCAGCGCCTGTCCAACGGGAGATTCCTAACATCGTTATTCTCCCATTCATTGCTAGCATCGCCATTATTATCTGGTTCAACTGACGCATCGTCGTAGCATTTATCTGGGGTAATAGGCATTGTAAGAGTGATAGGATATCGAACATGGGCGAATTGTAGCGTTTGAGTTGTCGTTGTGGTAGACAATAACTCTACTACAGAGCGCCCTATCTCTTCACCCTCTTCTTTTGGCTAAGGTATTGAATTAACTATTACTTTATCCTGAAAACCTTTACAGTAAATCATCCCCAGGAATCACGGTGGTGTAGAAAGCATATTTGTTATTAGCGACATAACGGCGGTCTTGTTTAACGATCGCCATAAACTCTCTATGTCCTTCACGAGTACGTCCCACTAAACAACCCGCGCTAGCAAGGCGAATATCATTTCGGGGAAAATCAAAGCCGTAGTGTTGATTCACATAGAAATTATCACCTGTATCGAGCTTGTCACCAGTCCGTTTAAAATCTTGGTTGAAATCTCTACAAACAGTGATATCTCCAACTTGCACTAATGCTTCGTGAGGTTCTGCTGTGCCATGTGTGCCAACAGCCCAAGCTTTATATTGCCCAAACTGAATCCTAGCTGCTCCTTTGGGATTCATTGGATTGTAAGTGTAGTATTTACCTGGCTCTGTAGTAGCTTCCCAGTGGTCTACTATTTTGGGAACACCATTTACTACTTCAATCACAATCCGCCGATCGTTAAATTGATTGGGTATATCACTGTTGAGAGTCCAGTCTCCATTCATACCCTCTACATAAACAATGTTGTATTCTTTGGGATTGGTAAATACCTGATAACCTTTGGCTAGCATATATTTCACAATCTTACTAGCGATGTCATTGCCTAGTTTTAAGGGGGGTTTAGGAAGATCGTCTATTTTGGTTTCAATTAGTTTCTTAGCTGTGACTGCTCCTAAAAAGCCACTCTCTTCAGTCTTTATTAATTCTTGAAATTTTTTGATAGATATCACAGAAACAGGGCCAAATTTACCATCGGCTGGAGGTTCCAGCAAACCTAAGCCGATTAACAATATCTGAATCTGACGAGATAAGTCTGCATCTTGTGCGATCGCATCAAATGACCATTTCTCATCTTTTCCCAAGAAATCTTGTAGTTTCATTATGCACCTGCTTTCATTTACTGAGTTCTAAGTATAAACATCATTTTAAAAATTGATGTCGTCTAAAACTATACTCTAAGCTGAAATATGATGTCATCTGGAGTCTGCGATATCTACGACGAGCTACACACAGGTTATCCCTGTTCGTTTTTCTGCCAATCCTACCTCTATATTTTGTCTACCCCAGCCAAATACCGTTTCTGCCTGCCTTGCGCAACCCTTCAAATATTTCAATGTCATCTGTGCCTGAAAACTCCGACGTTCCACTCCATTCATTTTCATGCTGCCAACCGCAAGTCTTCTATAGGAATCTGGTTTGATTTCTGAAAAAAATTAAGTATTTGTAGGGTGCGTTATGACTTTAGTCTAACGCACCAAACCCTTGAAAATGGTGCGTTACGCTTCGCGATAACACACCCTACGTGTTGTTCAAAAATCAAATAGTAATCCTATATTTGCGATGATGCTATTGATAGGCTTAAGTATGTTGAATATTGGGAAAACAAAGTTCAGGAATTGGATGCTGTGTTAAAAAAGGTATCCGCAGCAAACCTAGACGGCTTTCGAGATGATATAGACCTGTACACGGAAATTCGCCAATACTTACCACGGCTTGCGAACATTCTCAAAGATATGAATACTCTAACTCCAGATATGCACAGCAAATCAGACTTTGAGATATTGCTGAATGCGATCGCACAGCGTTTAGATGAGTAAAAATAACCTATTGGTTGGGTTTAGAGATAGAGCAATGTCTTCGATGGGCTAGACCTACGCCCTTTTAACTCGACAATTTATATTCTGAGGTGCAAGCTTTAAGTTCAGAAGTAGAATGATGAGGATAAAAGACGCAACTTCGAGGATAAAAGATGCAACTGCGAGGATAAAAGGCGCAACTTCGAGGGTTAAAGGTGCAACTTCGAGGATAAAAGGTGCAATTGCGAGGATAAAAGGCGCAACTTCGAGGGTTA
>NZ_JBALEO010000096.1:0-39327 GCF_036918015.1 Nostoc sp. | reverse complement strand
CTATAGTATTCCTGGAAGTCTCTTAGGAAGCAATAAGTTTGTGAGCTATTCTGCTGTTTTGCCGCCAAGGCTAGTTTTAGATCCTCTGTTGCGTAGCTGGTTATTGGAGGATATTGGTAGGGGCGATCGCTTTCCTAGCGCCTAAATTATTGATAGATCAATTCCTTTGCGCTTCAGTCTAAACAGATGCTCTCTAACGCCCTATATATATAGATAGAGTAAATGGTCTGATATCCCAAGTGGGTGGGTATGAGAGAAGTAATGCCATACTTAGTGTGACGATATCATTGATATCAGACTGTGCATTCGGAATGGCCCGATCGTAAATATTTTTCTCTGCTACCCCCAATTATCGATGGGATACTAAATAAATACCTTTTTGATTATCAGCTCCAGCCTAATGCTTCACTGATTTGTGTTGCTAGTTTCAAGGGACGGAAAGGCTTGGCAAAGACAGCAGCTACATCTAAGCCAGTAAAGCTTTCTTGATCGGACTCCTGGACTTTGGCAGTTAGTAAAATTACGGGAATTGAATTAGTGACGGGGTTAGCCTTCAGTTGTTGTAGAGTGGCACGCCCATCCATATCAGGCATCATCATATCTAGTAAAATGACATCAAGCTTAGAGTTGGCAGCTATATTCAACGCTTCCCGACCAGAACAAGCAGTCAATACGTTCCAACCAGCACCCATTTCTAATCCCAATTTTGCGATCGCCTGCACATCTTCTTCATCATCAACAATCAAGATATTTCTGCTTATATTGTCACTCTCGCATGATATCTCGGCAAATAGCAATTCCTAAACCTGTTCCTCCTTTGTTGCGGGAGTCAGATGCATCTACCTGCTGAAAACGCTCGAAGATGATTTGCAATTTATCTTCAGGAATTCCTCGCCCTTCATCTTGGATCGTAATTAAAAGGAAGTTGGATGATGAAGGCTGATTTTCTTCAGACTCAACGCCTCTGGATTCTGAGAGAGTGGCACTTATCCACACAGTGTCACCTGGTTCAGAAAACTTAATCGCGTTGCTCAGTAAATTGGTGAGGGTTTGCAGAAGGCGATCGGGATCTGCCCAAAGTTCTACTGCTACGGGATTTATAATTAGTCGAACTTGTAATTTATCTGCCATTGCTTGCATTGCTTCCGTTGCCGTAATTAGACTGACTAAAGAGATAAATTCGTTTTCTAAGCGTTTGCGTTCGGTGATGTCATTGGCAATTAATAAAGCATACGGTACTCCAGCTAGATCAATAGACATCTCCGAAAATGTCCAAAGCCTTTATGTGGCTAGGCTATAGTCCATAAATGCAATCATCCTAAATTAGCTAGTCTGTACGACAAAATAAGAGTTTGCAGGGTAAACGCATCTAAAATTATTTGACAAAAAACCATTTTTTTGCATACCAAGTCACAGGTAGATTTGAGATGTACCGAAGTTTTACATCTGTGCATTTACTGTTTTTTTGTCATGTCAAGCTGGTTTTAGTGAACCTAAAACTATTGAACAGTTATGATTTTACTTTTGTTTGAGATCACCTAGACATTAGCGATAATTTTAGCTAGTCCGAGAGTTTACCTTGATTTCCTTTAAGGGCTAGAACGTAATCTGCTTTTTGGTTGATAATTTGGGTGGCAATTTCTTTCTGACATCCCATCGCATCAATCGTAATGATACATCCAGCAATATCCAGTAACTCCAGCAACTTGGGGATTGCTGTAATTTCATTGGATTTGGAATCTACTTTAAGTTGACCCAAAACCAATCGATGTTCACAAGACCTGCGCGCTGACGACATGAATTGCTTTTTGAAAGCGATCGCGATCAAATGATTGACGTATTGTTTTCCCATCGATAGGTATTACTTGAGCGCCCACAGCGTAAGTAATCGACTCCACCCATCGCTGAAAGCATTGCTCAAATGCTTGTGGGTCTAATTTAGCGAAAACTCTTGCGATGGTGTCATGAGAGGGAATTCCGTTAGGTAGTGCCAAAAACTCTTGTAGCCATTCCTGCTTTGAGCGTAAGTTTCAATTGCTACCCAACTATCGGCTCCACTTAGCACTGCCAAGATAGCAATGGCAATGATGTCTTTTAAAAGATGCTGTTTAGTCCGGTCTATCCTTGGGTCTTCTATGCCTGAAAAGTGCTTGAGGATTGTATCTTCAAACCTTGGACTCATAACAACGCGGATATTATTGATGGTGCTACACTCTCGCTCATCACCTGTGGTTTTCATCGGCATTACCTGAAGAATACTTTCTGGCGATTATAACTGGGTCAAGCTAAAATCCTAACCCTCAATCATACCCCAAAATTGCGTCAAGTTAAGATGCGTTTGCCCTGGTATTTGTACATACTGCTATTACTTCCAGATATACAGATATTCATGCAGCTATCTCTGTACCCATTAGTCAACAAGAAATTGAAGAAATCGGTGTTCGTGAAGGTTGGCGTGTAGTGCGCTGTAACCGCGATTCTTTCTTTGATGTGATTGAGTTCTGGGTGGAAAACAGATTAATGATTGAATTGCTAACACCAGAAATGGCATCTCAATATTTGAAATTTGCTACCCAGCAAGAAAATCTGAAATATTTTTTGGCAGAACCAGCTTTAGCCACAACTTGATAAACATTTATTGCAATCCTATTTTATTTGTAAGAATTGCAAACCGCATAACCCCAACTTGTTTGATAAGTTGGGGATTTCGTCGATCGCAAGATATCTTGCAAAGGTTCCTAATACCTAATTTACCAAGATTTTGTTGATTTTATAATAAGCGATCGCTTTTATTTGCACCTACCCTGTGGTAAGCTTCTTTGCATCTATGGCTTGAGACAAAAACTCTACTTCTTCACCGCCGGATACTGTTTCAACACCTGCTTTAAATATTGCCCAGTATAAGACCTGGGATTTTTTGCAACTTCCTCCGGTGTACCCACAGCAATTAATTCTCCCCCTTTGTCGCCACCTTCTGGCCCCAAATCTATCACCCAGTCTGAACAGCGAATTACATCTAAGTTGTGTTCAATTACTAATATTGAATTACCTTTATCTACCAATCGTTGCAACACATCTAATAATTTATGGACATCGTAAAAAGATAACCCTGTTGTCGGTTCATCGATTAAATAAAGTGTCTTTCCTGTGGCGCGTCGAGATAATTCTGTTGCCAATTTCACTCGTTGCGCTTCACCACCGGATAAAGTAGTCGCAGGTTGTCCTAGTTGGACATAACCTAACCCGACATCAAATAAAGTTTGCAAACGCGCGATCGCTTTGGGGATATTCTGGAAAAAGTCTAAACTTTCCTCAACTGTCATTCTCAGTACATCAGATATAGACTTATCTTTGTACTTCACCTGCAAAGTCTCGCGGTTGTATCTTGCACCTTTACAAATTTCGCATTGCACGTAAACATCCGGGAGAAAGTTCATTTCAATAACATTCACACCCTGTCCGCTACAAGCTTCGCAACGTCCACCTTTAACGTTGAAGGAAAATTGTCCAGGTTTATAACCCCTAGCTTTGGCTTCTACTGTTTGGGAAAATACATCTCGAATGGCATCGAAAATTCCTGTGTAAGTTGCAGGGTTGGAACGTGGTGTGCGTCCAATAGGGGATTGATCGATAACGATCGCTTTATCAATCGCGTTTAATCCCTGGATTTTATCCAAATGTCTGGGTAAGGGAACTTTCTTAGTTAAATGGTGTTGCAGAGATGGGTACAGTAATTCGTTAATCAGCGTAGATTTGCCAGAACCAGACACACCAGTGATGGAGACGAGTTTACCTAATGGAATGTCTACATCTATATTTTGTAAATTGTTGCGATGGGCATTTTTAATTCCCAAACTGCGCCCATTTCCTTCTCGGCGTTCTGCTGGTGTGGTAATTACTCGTCTTCCTGATAAATATGCACCCGTCAAGGAATCTTCTGCTGCTAATAACGCCTCAAAATCACCTTGGGCGATAATATTTCCGCCGTGAATTCCTGCACCAGGGCCAATATCAACTATATGGTTAGCTGCACGAATTGTTTCTTCATCGTGTTCAACGACAATTAATGTATTACCCAAATCACGCAATTTAGTTAAGGTTTTGAGCAACCTGCCATTATCTCGTTGATGCAAACCAATACTCGGTTCATCTAAGACGTAGAGAACTCCTGTTAAACCAGAACCAATCTGTGTTGCTAGACGAATTCGTTGGGCTTCGCCACCAGAAAGGGTCATGGCGGGACGGTCAAGGGTGAGGTAATCTAAACCTACATCTAACAAAAATTGCAATCTAGCTTTGATTTCTCGCAGGACTAAATCAGCAATTTGTAACTGGCGATCGCTCAACTTAAATTGCTCAATTCTCTCTCGACAATCTCGAATTGATACGGTAGTTAATTCTAAAATTCCATATTGTCCCAACTTCACCGCCAAGGCTTCCGGTTTTAACCGTTTTCCTTTACAAACTTCACACGGTTGATCGATTAAATACTGCTCTAATTTTTGTTTAATTAATTCCGAACCACCCTCATACTGCCGTTGCAAAATTGGAATAGCACCTTTAAAACTCTGCTTCCTTTGAGCTTCTGCGGCTCGTTCATCTTTCTCGCCAAACAAAATAATTTGCTGCTGTTCTTCTGTCAGCTTGCTCCAATTTGTCTGTAACTCAAATCCATAAATCTGTCCCACACTATAGAGTAATTCTAAGTAATAAGAATTATCTTTTTCTGACCAAGGCGCGATCGCAGCATAAACTGGCGCTTCCCAGTCAGGTACGATCAAGTCTGGCGCAAATCTCCTTAAAGTCCCAATTCCGTGACAGTGCGGACAAGCACCATAAGGCGAGTTAAAGGAGAACAATCGCGGTGATAGTTCCTCCATTACGGCGCCATGTTCTGGACAAGCAAAGTTTTCCGAAAATACTAATTCTTCTTCTTTTTCTTGTCCGTCGTCATCAAGTAGACTCACCAGAATGGCTGCAATCCCACCCGATTGCTTGAGACACGTAGACAGGGAATCAACCAAACGCTCCTGAATATCAGCTTTTTTCACCAAGCGGTCAATTACCACTTCGATGGTGTGGGTAAAGTTTTTATCCAATTCAATGGAATCTGACAGTTCGCGGATCTCGCCATTGATCCGCACGCGGACAAAACCTTGGGATGCCAGACTTGACAAAAGCTTACGGTGTGTGCCTTTCTTCCCCCGAACAACGGGTGCAAGGATTTGGAAGCGGGTGCGGTCTGGTAATTCCATGATGCGATCGCACATCTCATCGATTGTCTGGGGGGCAATACAGCGATCGCATATCGGACAATGGGGTTCACCTGCACGACCAAACAACAGGCGCAAATAGTCGTAAATCTCTGTCACCGTACCCACAGTGGAACGGGGGTTATGAGACGTTGATTTTTGGTCAATAGAAATGGCTGGACTTAAGCCTTCAATGGCTTCCACATCCGGCTTATCCAGTTGTCCGAGAAATTGCCGGGCGTAGGCGCTGAGGGATTCGACATAGCGACGTTGGCCTTCAGCGAAAATTGTATCAAAGGCTAGGGAAGACTTACCAGAACCAGAAACGCCAGTGAATACGATTAGGCGATCGCGTGGCAATTCCAAGTCAATATTTTTCAGATTATGCTGCCTAGCACCCCGAATCCGAATGGTATTCTGGCTGTTGTGGCTGGGGTACGGAAGATGTCCATTCAAGGATGCTGCTAGCTGTTTGTCTGACATATTGGGCGGCGAAGAAGGAGTTTCTTATGAAACAGTCCTTAATAATACTATCTTTAATTAGTTTATAGTAGAACAATCGTACTGTTTTAGTTAGTTATCGTTCCAGATTCATGGCGCAGACATCCTTAGCCTGGATTTCTCACTTGTGAGAAATCCAAGGGGTGTGGGAGGTGTGGGGAGTGTGGGAGGATGGGGAAGAAGTCTTACCCCCCACACTCCCCACACTCCCCACACCCCTCTTCCCCTGAAGCCTACACTATGCGTGAGAAATCCGGGTTAAGAGTCTGCTAATTTGGAAGCATCCTGATTAAATATCCTTCTGAGGGCGAAGCTATGGTATCGCAAATCCAACCGCCGACCCAGCCAGAGGTCATCTACCCAGATAGTGATGGACAACCAGTGGCAAATAATACTATACAGTTTGGCTGGATTGTGGAAATTAAGCAGAATCTAGATTGGCTATTTGCCGACGATCCAAATGTATTTGTTGCGGGGGATTTGTTTTGGTATCCGGTAGAGGGACGCAACAAAATTGTTAACGCCCCAGATGTGATGGTGGTATTGGGTAGACCAAAAGGCGATCGCCTTTGCTATCAACAATGGAAAGAAGAGGGAATTCCACCCCAAGTTGTGTTTGAAATTCTTTCTCCCGGTAATAGACAAGCTGAAATGGACAAGAAATTACTTTTCTATGACCGCTATGGCGTAGAAGAGTACTACATTTACTACCCCGATCGGAATAATTTGTCTGGTTGGTTGCGTAATGAAGATGGTTTAGATATCATCCCCCAAATGGAAGATTGGGTGAGTCCTCGGTTAAAAATTCGCTTTGTTCCATCATCAGAAGGCTTACAGTTACATCGCCCTGATGGAGAACGGTTTTTAACTTATACAGAAATTTCTCGCAACGCCGAGCAAGAACGACAACGGGCAGAACAAGAACGCCAACGGGCAGAACTTGCAGAACAAGCTAGAAGAGATGCCATACCCCGATTATTGCAAATGAATTTGAGCATCGAACAGATTGCCCAAGCTTTGGGATTGTCACTGGAAGAAGTGCGAACCCTTGCTCAGGAGTAACGCCGTGTGCAATTTTTTAATCGGGTCATTAGAAATTAGAGTTGTACTTGAGATATTCTGATTATGCTAGCCAATGCAGCCACTCATAATGTCACCTGGGAAAAGTTACCTGATGATTTTGTTTTAGACAACGAGCCAGTGGATAACATTAATCAGCCACTCTTGGCTGCTGCTTTAACAGAAAGCTTGGAACTTGCTGGCAGATTACCCGCCGATGCTTTAACCATTACTAACTACGGTATCTGCGCCACCTTGAATAATCGATTTGTGGTCAAAGCGCCAGATTGGGGATATGTATCATCTATTCGAGTCTCACGAGAAGAAGTGAAGCGCAGTTATACGCCACGACTCCAAGGTGATATTCCCGTAATTGTGATGGAATTTCTCTCAGATACCGAAGGTGGAGAGTATTCGAGTAAACCGACCTATCCCCCAGGTAAATGGTTTTATTATGAGCAGATTTTACAAGTGCCAAACTATGCCATTTTTGAACCAGACGGCGGAGTGTTAGAAGTTTATCGGCGAGATGATTTTGGAAATTATGAACTGCAAACACCAGATGCAAATAATCGTCACTGGATTGCCGAAATGAACTTGTTTTTAGGCGTATGGCAAGGAAGCCGAGAAAACCGCACAGGTTATTGGTTACGTTGGTGGGATGACAATGGTGAATTATTGCTGTGGGGTTTGGAGTTAGCAGCAAAAGAACGACAACGTGCAGAGAGATTAGCTGCTCAGTTAAAAGCGCTGGGAGTGGAACCGGAGGTTTAACTCGGAAGTTCGACCTTTTTACTCAGTCATTTGTGTTCGGAACTCGGAAGTTCTACCTTTTTGCTCGGCCGTTCATGTTCGGAACTCGGAACTTCGACCTTTTTACTCGGCCGTTCCTGTTCAGAACTCAAAACTTCGACCTTTTTACTCGGCCGTTTCTGTTCAGAACTCGAAACTTCGACCTTTTTGCTCGGCCGTTTCTGTTCAGAACTCGAAACTTCGACCTTTTTGCTCGGCCGTTCCTGTTCAGAACTCGGAACTTCGACCTTTTTACTTGGCCGTTCGTGTTCGGAACTCGAAACGCCGAGTTCTGAACTTGAATTTTGTCTCCTTATTACCGAGCGATGTCTACGACGGGCTACGCTTACGCCTTTAGCTCTACATTTAAGTTTAGAATCACTGGACACCACGAGTTTTAAACTGCGATCGCATTTCTAATTTACCAAGCGATCGCCTTTGACTCTACATTTAAGCTGTTCTAAACTGTGATCGCGTTTCTAATTTACCAAGCGATCGCTGTTTTTGAATATTAAAGGGCGATCGCTCCATCATCCCCCGGTTGGTGAGCGAAGTCAAACCACATCTCCCTCATCCCCCTACCGCCCCGAACACACTTTAGGCGCATCAGGATGGCTAGCCAAATAACCCTTAAGCCAACTACAACCCTGCGCTAATAAATCATCAAGATTCAGATTCCACAATTTGATCGTCTCATCACGACTAGCGGAAGCTAAAGTTTTGCCATCCGGGCTGAAGACAACGCTTTCGACCCAACTGCTATGCCCAGTCAGGGTGGTAATTTCTTTGCCCGTCTCCCGATTCCACAATTTGATGGTGTTGTCATAACTGGCGGAAGCTAAAGTTTTGCCATCCGGGCTGAAGACGACACTTCTGACCGAACTGCTATGCCCTCTCAGGGTGGAAATTTCTTTGCCTGTGTCCCGATTCCACAATTTGATGGTGTTGTCATAACTGGCGGAAGCTAAAGTTTTGCCATCCGGGCTGAAGACGACGCTGATGACCGGACTGCTATGCCCAGTCAGGGTGGAAATTTCTTTGCCTGTGTCCCGATTCCACAATTTGATGGTCTTGTCAGCACTAGCGGAAGCTAAAGTTTTGCCATCCGGGCTGAAGACGACGTTGTTGACCCATCGGCTATGCCCTCTCAGGGTGGAAATTTCTTTGCCTGTGTCCCGATCCCACAATTTGATGGTTTTATCATCACTGGCGGAAGCTAAAGTTTTGCCATCCGGGCTGAAGACGACGCTGCTGACCCAACCGCTATGTCCAGTCAGGATAGAAATTTCTTTGCCCATCTCCCGATTCCACAATTTGATGATTTTATCATCACTGGCAAAAGCTAAAGTTTTGCCATCCGGGCTGAAGACCACACTTCTGACCGAACTGCTATGCCCACTCAAGGTGGAAATTTCTTTGCCTGTGTCCAGATTCCACAATTTGATGGTGTCGTCAAGACTGGCGGAAGCTAAAGTTTTGCCATCCGGGCTGAAGACGACGCTTTTGACCCAACTGCTATGCCCACTCAGTGTGGAAATTTCTTTGCCTGTGTCCAGATTCCACAATTTGATGGTGTCGTCAGCACTGGCGGAAGCTAAAGTTTTGCCATCCGGGCTGAAGACGACGCTTTTGACCCAACTGCTATGCCCACTCAGGGTAGTAATTTCTTTGCCTGTGTCCAGATTCCACAATTTGATGGTGTCGTCAGCACTGGCGGAAGCTAAAGTTTTGCCATCCGGGCTCAAGACAACGCTGCTGACCAATCGGCTATGCCCAGTCAGGGTGGAAATTTCTTTGCCTGTGTCCCGATTCCACAATTTAATTGTCTTGTCAGCACTGGCGGAAGCTAAAGTTTTGCCATCCGGGCTGAAGACGACGCTGTAGACCGAACTGCTATGCCCTCTCAGGGTGGAAATTTCTTTGCCTGTGTCCCGATTCCACAATTTGATGGTGTTGTCATCACTGACGGAAGCTAAAGTTTTGCTATCCGGGCTGAAGACGACGCTGTTGATCGAATCGCTATGCCCTTTCAGGGTGGTAATTTCTTTGCTCGTCTCCCGATTCCACAATTTGATGGTTTTATCATCACTAGCGGAAGCTAAAGTTTTGCCATCCGGGCTGAAGACAACGCTGCTGACCGAATCGCTATGCCCACTCAGGATAGAAATTTCTTTGCTCGTCTCCCGATTCCACAATTTGATGGTTTTATCATCACTGGCGGAAGCTAAAGTTTTGCCATCCGGGCTGAAGACGACGCTGTTGACGTCATCACTATGCCCTCTCAAGGTAGAAATTTTTTTGCCTGTGTCTCGATTCCACAATTTGATGGTCTTGTCATCACTAGCGGAAGCTAAAGTTTTGCCATCCGGGCTGAAGACGACGCTGTTGACCCAATAGCTATGACCTTCCAGGCAATTTTGTTCACGAATGTTCAGCAGAATAGTCTGTAAACTAAATAAAGGGCTGTAAGCGGGATAGTCTGCTAAAGATTGTTTATCCTTAACCAGACTTTTCAATGTTCCTGCCGTCTGCATTGCTAATAGCAGACCATCTATTTCCCTTGAATCATTAAACACTCGCAACGCATTTGTTCCCTCTTGTTCCAATTGCGTAGCCGTTAAAGCAACAATTCTTGCTGCTTCTGCCTTTTTTAGTTCCTCAAGAGAAGTTTTACGGGCATCCACTGCCGCATTCAGAGCATTTTGAGCTGTTTGTAATTGTTGTCGCGCCTGCTGTTGTTCTTGCCTTGCCCGATTTAAATCTGCAACAGCTTTTTGACGCTGCTGTTGTGCCTCTTGTTTTTGTTGAATTGCTTGATTTGCCTGTACTTTGGCTTGACTAGCCTTTGCGCTAGCTGCTGCCACTTTGTTTTGAGCTAGTTTCAGGTTTTCCTGTGCCTGATTCACTTTGACATTTGCTGCATTTAGTTTTGAAGTTGCATTACTAAGATTCCGTTTTACCTGTACCGCTTGTTCAGATATCCGTTTATTTTCAGATGATATACGCTGATTCTCTTGCTTGGTTGCTGCGGTTTCTGTCCTCGCGTTTTTTAACTGTCTTTGGGCGTTATTTGTTTCTGTCTTAGCTGATTCTGCTACTTTAATAGCATTCTTGGATACCTCAAGACTTTTTTGAGTAATTATAAATAATGCTACCGCCCCCACCAGAGCAAAACCTAACACTAAAGAACCAATACGAATCCTTTGATTAGCTTTGTGGTTCGCCTCTGCTAAAACCTGTTTCGCCTGTTCCTCTGCCTCCAGCCTTTTCTGCACATCACGCTTTTCCAACTCTTGGCTAGCAGCTAAAAACCGATAGTCCAAATCACTCAAACTTTTACCAACTGCCCATTCTTGGGCATCTTGCAAAGTCTTTCCCCGCAATAACCGCGACTCATCTTGACGTTGAGACTCAGCCCAGGCATTAAATGTATCGGAGTAAGGGCGCAAGTTTGCTAAAATCTTTTCGCACCATTCCTGCTTAAACACCTCTGCGTAAATCCGGTTATAAATTCGCAGATTCCCTTCCCGCTTCACCACCAAACCCGTCAACCGCAGTTCCGTTTGGTCAGCACTATCATCAGCTACTATCTCTCCCTGCTGCAAAATCTGCTGATACAACCCCAACAATCGCCCAGTCCTCTGTTCCCCACTCTGCATGATTCTGTCTCGAATCGTCTTCAAATGCTCCGGCTCATCTTGCGTTTCCCAATTCTCAATAATCCCCTGGCGTACCAACTCTTCTACCCAGTTCCCAACCTCTAGTCCCCAATTTCTAGTCTCCAGTCCCCCCTGCACCACTAACTTACAAACTTTTTGCGTCAAAAACGGCTGTCCTCCCGTCCAGTCCAGCACCACCTGCATCAATTCTTGAGAATCACCCACTTCTGCCAATCCCTGTGCCAAGGGTTGCGCCTCTTGGAGTTGAAAGCCAGTTAAATCAATTGCCTGTCCAATATTAAAAGGTGTCCGGCGTTTATCTTGAATCAAATCTGAAGGCGTAGATACTCCAATCAAAGCAAAGGTGAGGCGATTATATTCAGGATGGTCTGCTCGTCGGTTGTAACAATCGCGGATAACTGCAAAAAAGTCATCCAAGTTGAATAAAAGACTTAGAATGCTGTCAATTTCATCAATAAAAATTACAATCTTTTCAGTAATTGTTTTTAGTAAAATTGTTTCAATAAACTTGCTCAAGCGCTGTACTGGTGAAAGCAACCCGTTATCAGTCCACCAAGTATCTAAATCAAAAGTTGTATAAATATTAAAACTTCCCACCAGAGTATCAATCACCCCGGCATACCACTGTTCTGGGGTAATATCTGCCGTCCCAATCGCTGTAATATCAACAACAGCACAAGCAAATCCCTCTGTTTGCAACTGCTGCATTACCCGCACCCGCAAGCTAGATTTACCCATCTGCCGAGAGTTGAGTACATAACAAAAATCCCCAGCCTTCAAGCCTTCATAGAGGTCATGGTCAGCTTGCCGTCTAACATAAGTTAGGGCATTTTGAGGCAAACTACCACCGACTTGATATTGATACTGGGTCATAAACAATTAAAAATTAAAAATTAAAAATTATGAAATACAAATTTGGTAGGGTATGTTAGGACGGAGACTACGAATTACGGACTAAATAAGCTAGACGTTTTAACACTTTTACCACAGTATCTAGGTCATCTCCGCGATTGAGCGACAGTGTGTAAGATAATGCATATCTTGGTGTATCCTGTTTCGTCAACTTAATAAATTGAAATTCTCTACCATTGGTTACAAAACCAAACGTAGGTTTATCATTACCAGGATTAGCCAACATATAAGCTAATGCTTGAGAAATTGCTACCTCCAAAGAATATTCTGCTCGTTTCGCCTCAATAACAAAAACCCAAAATGGAGGATGAAACACCAAAATATCAATACGTCCTCTAATAATTGTGCCTTCGTCTTCAGAAGAAATTCTTACCTCTTCTTCCGACGCGATGTAGAAAGGCGGTTGATAAAAACCTGCTAGACGCAATAGTGGAGATAGCACCACCATTTTGACTACAGGTTCTAAAATTTGGTAGCGGGATAAATGCAAATATTCTGCCTTGACTTCGTTGAGAGATTGCTTTTCTAAGTCACTCAACTCAGGTAAATCTTGCTGCCACTCTAAAAAAAACTGTTCATTGTCTGCACGTTGTAGCCCAAATTGATCGATTAGTTGAGCTAGGGTTATATCTCTTCCTTGAATAACTTGAACCATTGTTAATCCTTTTAGTTATAGTGATTCAAAAAATGTTTGCGATAGATTACCCCACCCTAACCCTCCCCTTACAAAGGGGAGGGAACTAGATTTTCAGGTTTCCCCCCTTAACAAGGGGGGATTAAGGGGGGTGATACCTGGATAAGCTGAGGAATTTGTCTATGTGTCGCATTCTTTTTTCAAATTGGTATTAAATGCTAATTGGAGATGAAAGTCATATTGCACTCCTAATGTACTTTTTTAATTTTTAATTCCCAAGCGATTCAAAAAATATTGACGATACAATTCACACAGTGGCACTACTTGATTGCCTTGAAACTTAACTAACCCCATACTGCGGAGTTTAAACGCTTCAGTTGTGCCTACATCCACGGCGCGATTTGCCATCATCGCTTGTTTGACCGCAGCTAGCAATTCTGCATCCTCTTGCAAGTTCAGCCAATGGCGGCGTAAATGGTCACTGTAAGGCCCTTCCTCGGTTGCCGCGATTTTTTGCAGATTTTCCAGCGTCATCCTATCACGAGCAATTTCATAAAGCGCTACCCGCACTAAATAAGGATGGCCACCCACGAGTGTCATTAATTCTTCAATTTGTGAGTCAGACCAATTGAGTCCGTGACGCTGTACTAAGTCTTGTACTTGTATTTGATTTAAGTCTGGTAATTCAATGGGTAGACCCACATTAAAAGGCGACTGATTAATATTGAGTGGAATATAAACTTCCTTAGAATGCACAATCACCAACCGGAGATTTTTCCAAACTGTCTCATTCTTTGAGCGCTCATGCCAAGCTCGTAGCAATCCAAAAAAATCAGCAGCAATTATGGGATGCTTGAAGACTTCATCGACTTCATCCAAACCTATAGCTACGGGGGTATTAATTGCGGGTAATAAATACCGTTGAAAGTAATTTGTACATTTATTCTTGCTACCTAAAACACCCTTCCAATACTCGTCTAGCTGATCGGGTAGATTGAGTTCGTAGGTAATGCTGGCACAGAACCACTGCAAAAACTGATCTAAATTGCCGAGAAATTCTGCATCGGCTGACTGGAAATTTACGGGTGCAGTCTGATAGCCATGTTGACTAGCATAATGAAGAACCCGCGACATGAGCGAAGTTTTGCCCATCTGCCGGGGAGCTTTGATGCGAATTAAGGCCCCTGGTTGAAGAATTGCTTCATAACAGTCTACCTCAATAAGCGATCGCTCGACATAGAAAGCAGAGTTTAGAGATACCTGCCCTTCTGGATTTTCTAAGGTGACTGCTGTTTTTATCTCGGTATCTGGAATAGTTTCCCTAGCAGAGATAGTATCTTTAAGATTGTTCCGACTTTTCAGCACTGGGGTCGAAGACTCTGGAATACTTTCTAAATCAATCGCGCTACAGCCAAACTCATAAGCATCCTCATAAGACCTATCAGCACCCAGTGCATCATAAAAGCCTACCGCAAATTTAATCGCAGCGCGATCGCCAATTGCCCGATTCATCCCAACCACACAGTTAATGTGTTGGTAAATTGCCTCAGCTTGCACCTCGCTATAGCAAGCATTTAACAATATACACTCAACTTTGTCTTTAAATAACTTAAATAACCTTGCCAGTGACTCCGTACTCACCAGCTGCATTTCCCCTGTATTATTTTCCAAGGCTAAACCTTGATTTCCTCCACCATGTCCAGAAAAATGGATGATATGAGGATTATGATCTAAAAGCGCACGCCGCAAATCGTCAGGACGTACTGCCCATTTAGTAATAAGTTCAAACTTATCTCGGCTGCGAGAGCGTTGCAACCCTTCCTGAATTTCCCTTACTTCCTCGTCCAAGCGGAGTTTGTCTGTCGTTGTGGGATTAGCTGACACAATCAGGATTTTTTTCACAGCGCTATCAACTATTGAATGCAGGCTTCTGGCTTAGATGTAGTTTACTACAGCAGATAACTACACAATTACTGATAGTGCATTACAGTTAACGAGTATTTGAACTGGATTCATCCACCTTTGAACTCCGTTAACGAGTATTTGAACTGGATTCATCCACCTTTTATCTCCGTTAACGAGTATTTGAACTGGATTCATCCACCTTTTATCTCCGTTAACGAGTGTTTGAACTGGATTCATCCACCTTTTATCTCCGTTAACGAGTGTTTGAACTGGATTCATCCACCTTTTATCTCCGTTAAAGAGTATTTGAACTGGATTCATCCACCTTTTATCTCCGTTAAAGAGTATTTGATACTCATGCAAATTGCAGCAATTTTCACAAGCATGGAATACACATAATTTTAGAGGCACAATATATTGTGCCCCTACGCGTATAGTCTATTCAATTGAAAACCGCTGTAATCCTTAGCCAGATGCAACCTAATTAATCTTAATTTCCGGTTTTTTATTGGCAATTTGAGTTTAAATCAAAGTCTGGACATTCTCTCGCTTCCAGCAATTGCTTAACGGTATTACCAGGCTGACAACTCATCACAGTTGCCCCCATCGCAGCCAATGTAATAACAGTGGCTAGTCCCAATAAAGTAGCTCGTTTTCTAAGTTTGATTTTACTGATTAAATTATCTATCCTAGTGGCACTACCAACAACCTCAATTGACCCAAGTGCTTTTAAAGCAATAGCCGCATTAGCATAGCGGCGTTTTCGGTTACGTTCCACCATTTTCATCAACCACCACCGGAAACGCGGACTGATTTGAGGAACTAATTGCTGGAAATTAAAGCGATAGTTATCATCAATTAATTTGCCAATCTCAACAGAACGGGTATTACTAAGTAAGCAAATTAGTGTTGCTCCTAAACTATATAAATCTGATGCTTTTGTCAGGGAATGACCAAACTGTTCCTCTGGTGGCATAAAACCTGGAGTTCCAGCGATAAAGCTGCTCATAGCTACTTTCGCACCCTGTCTTCTAGCCAATCCAAAATCCACCAGATAAGCATTTAGTTCTTCATCAACCAAAATATTCTCTGGCTTAATATCCCGATGAATAATTGGGGGAACTTGCTTTTGCAGATAAACCAAAATTTCTAAGATGGACAGAGCAATTTGCTTAATTTCTTCAGGATGACATCTGCGTTTTAATCCCAAGGATGGGGCATTTTTATATTCCTGCACCAGATAAAAAGCCCCTGGCATTTCAAAGGAATCTATATAACGAGGAATGCGGGAATGATTGAGTTGTTGCAAGATTTCAATTTCGCGCTGATATGCTTTCACACCTGATAAATCAACACCTGCACGAGCAAAACAAAACTCTTTAATTACCACCAATTGATTAGATTTGAGGACATTAGCTAGATAAGTAATCCGTCCCCCTTCTCGGTTGCGTCCTAGTTCGCTGATGACTTGATAGCCAAGTTCTGAAAAATCTGGATGGTGATTTAAGGGAATTACCCCTTTATCTCCATTACGCACATCAAGCTCCATTTCTTCACATACCATACGAGTTTGATTATGTCAAGGCGCAATTAAAAGATTAAGATCCACTCACCCAGATTGTTAGCCCCATTTTTACCTTGCTTGGGCTAAGACATATCGGCAGAAAGGCGAAATTATTACCTTTGCGCTAGCCAATCGACAATCTGGGCATTGACAACATCTGGAACCTCATCGTGAGGACAATGACCGGCATTGGGAATGGGAACAATTTTGATTTCTTTGCCATTCTCCCGTGCCTTTTCGTAAATCTTGGCCCCGGTAATTGGTGTCCAAGGGTCGTCAGCACCCCATATTACTAATAAAGGACGTTCTACTTTGGGCAAAAGTTCCTCTGGACTGGGGCCAGGAGGGGCTGTGAGTATAGATGCGAAGACTTGTTGCGCTCCTGGGTCGCAAGAGGGAGTATAAAGTAAATCGACTAATTCATCGGTGACGGCTTGGCGATCGCGGTAAACTTGGTAGAGGGTGCGGCGAATCTGGGCTTTTTGACGGATGCGGTTATAGACAAATTTACCTGTAATTGGCGATCGCACAAACCGATTAAAAGCTGCCATCAGCATCCGTAGCGGCGGGTTCAATTCGTGAGGACGATGGCTCAAACCACCCGCAGAGTTAATTAAAATACCACCAGCAGCAATTTCTGGATGTTCTACCAGTACTATTAAGCTCAAAAGTGCGCCGATGGAGTTGCCAATAAATACAGCAGGTTCTTGGATGTGTGCTGTGCAGAAATCTTTCAACAGTTCCACCCAAACTTCTACACTGTAATCAATGGGCGCTTTATCGGAACCACCAAAACCTAAAAGGTCTATAGCAAATACCTGGTAGCCAGCATCAGCTAAAACTGGGATATTTTTGCGCCAGTGTCCAATGGAAGCGCCAAAGCCGTGAACCAGAACCAAAGGGCGTCCTGTACCCATGACAGTGTACTGAATTTTGTAACCCTGCCAAGTCCAAAAGAATTTTTCAAAGGCATCTTGAGTTGCAAGCTGCTGTGTCGTTACAGTCATTATTAAGATTAATAAAGTGTTTCTTTAATATAGTAATGTTCTCTGACCGAAATTTGAGTGCTGAGTGATGAGTGCTGAGTGCTGAGTAAAAAAAGCAATAATCACACTCCAAACTCCTAACTCCAAACTCCTAACTCCTAACTCCTAACTCCAAACTCCTAACTCCAAACTCCTAACTCCTAACTCAGCACTCAGCACTCAGCACTCATTAGATGTTAGTTCCATCTACCCCAAGGGATTAATAAGTCGAGGGATACCAAATCGCCCTGTGACTTTTTAGACGAATGGTAGTGTGGGATGAAATATATAACTCAAAGTAACTTTGCTCAAATGAGCAAATTTGTTCTTGCTGCAACCTCTGTAGCAATATTTTCGCCAATATCTTCTGCCTATGCAGCTTTAGGGTTCTCTACCATCGTCGCTCAAATAACAGATAATTCCACAGAACAACAACTTTTAGCCCATAAGGAAGTAGAAACAAGGAATCACACCACTATCCAACGGCAAACTGTGACTACAGAAAGCCGTAAAGTTTCGGTAAAAGCGAAAAAAACAGGTTTTAGCCTTGCCATTTGGCAACCATCTGGTAATTTTTCAGAAGTGATTGCTCGCATTTCTGTTAAAAGTAAAAGTGGCCAGAGCTATTTAAAAGAGCAGTTTTTGGGTGATTACAAGTACAAGATTAAGCAAAAAGCAAAATTTGTTAAGGGGTTAAAAGCTAGCGATCGCATCGTCGTGCGATTGTATGATGTTCAAAACCGCTTTATTGGCTATAGCGAATTTGAATGTTTGCCAGCAAATACCACAGTTCACCTGATTTTGTCAGCCAAACCTAGAGAATACCAAGTCGTTCGCACTGTTTATGGTGTTGATGCTGACCAAAATGGCACTATTGACGCAGGTACTACCACTTACGACTACTTCACCCAAGTCAGGAACCAACGTGTTATTTTCCTAAGCAGTTCCCAAACTTTTCAAGGTAGTCAGTTCCAAGTAGAAGGTTTGTCAAAAATTGCCGGAACCAGCGTTTATCCCGTCTCTTTTACTCAGGGTGATTATGCTTTAGTGCGTCAGTCCTTCGTGAATATCTTTAATTCCGACTTGGCAAAGGTTTTGCAGGCTACTCCTGGCAGTTTGGTGCAGGTGATTGAAGTCAGGGATAACTCTAGCTACGACATCAGCCAAATGCTGATAAATTATCGCCAAGTTAGACTGTCTCGCCCTCTCCAGGTTGAGTTTTCTGATGTTTCCACAGACTACTGGGCTAAAGATTTTATTGCCGAATTGGCCTCAATGGAAATTCTCGAAGGTTTTCCTGATGGGACTTTCCGCCCTGATGCACCAGTAACTCGTGCCCAATTTGCGGCAATGGTGCGGAAAGCCTTTACCAAGGGGAAAATTCGTCGAGCAGTAGCATTTAAGGATGTCTCAACTCAATATTGGGCTTACAATGCCATCAGCGAAGTTTATCAAATGGGCTTTTTAAACGCTGTTATTGGCAAGGATTTCAACCCCACTCAAAGGCTTTCCCGCCTTGACATTTTGGTAGCATTAGCGCGGGGATTAAATTATCAAAGCAGTGGTTCCACGGATACGATCTTATCTGTTTACAGCGATGCAAATACTATTCGTAGTGAATATCGCAGTCTGATTGCTGCTTTGACACAACGCGGTATAGTCGTCAACTATCCCAACGTGAACTTGCTAAATGCTGAACGGGTAGCAACCAGGTCTGAAGTGTCTGCTTTACTATACCAAGCCCTATCTAGCACTGGACAGGTAGCAAACATTTCCTCGCAGTACGTCGTTGGACAGCAACAAGTTGCAGCAGAGCAGCAGACTGAAACTTCAAGGGCGCGCATCAAACCGCGTCGCCATTGCAACCAAGGAATTGGTAATGGTTCTGAGGGCTGTGACCCAGGCAATTCCCGCCCTCACGGCGGTAGTAACGACGAAGGTGGACGCATCCCTGGTAATAAGTAATATCATGTCCGCATAATTAGTTATGCTAACCGCAGTCATTGCACCCCACCCCTTAATCCCCTCCCCGCAAGCGGGGAGGGGAGACAAAGCGTAGCTTTGGCGGGGGTGGGGTTCTTCGGGTTTAATAAGCAATCAAGCGGACATGATATAACACCAATTTTTAAGAGACGCGATTAATCGCGTCTCTAGCTTGCTCAACTGTAAAACTAATTTCCTGACCATAGGAAATTTCTAGTGTATGACCATCTGGGTCTTGAAGATAAGCCCAGTAACCAACCGGATGGCCCCAGTCATTTGGCCCAGTCAGCAGTATTCCCTCAGTGCGTGCCTCATTGCACAGGCGATCGATTTCCTCACGATTCTGATAAGCTACCCCAAGATGGGATTGTGGTAAGAGTGCGCCTTCTACTTTAGCTACTTTAATTAGGACAATTACAAAAGGTCTAGTCAGGTCACTAATCCAAGCAACATCTGATTGAGTCGCTCGATCGATGCGATGATGCACGACTGTCATCTGGGCATACTTTGCATAAAATGAGATACTTGCATCAACATCACTGACTGCAAGTGCAATGTGAGTGAAACCAAGATCGGACATAAAAAGAACTCCGTATGTAGACGTTGACCGGACGAATGTAGGTGTTGGGCTGAGTGCTTACTAAGAAAGGTGACACCATTGATAATGAAGGTAGGCGTTATCTTCACAAAATTTATGTTTTTAACTTGGTTAGACAGCAACTCTTGGCTATTGGAAATCGGCGGGAAACGAATACTAATTGACCCTTGGCTGGTTGGTTCGTTAATTTTCAGCAATTTGGATTGGTTATTTAAAGGCTCGCGATCGCAAGAGCGCCCAATCCCAGATAATATCGATCTGATCCTTTTATCTCAGGGTTTAGAAGACCATAGTCACCCACCAACACTTAAGCGACTCGACCACAGCATCAAGGTTGTAGCTTCTCCCAATGCAGCCAAGGTAGTACAGCAATTAGGTTATACCCAGGTAACGGTATTGGCTCATGGTGAAACTTTCACTTTAGATAATCAAGTTGAAATCAAGGCTTTCCCCGGCTCGCCCATTGGCCCGACTCTGGTAGAAAATAGCTATCTCCTCAAAGAATTGGAAAGTGGTTTAACTGTATACTACGAGCCTCATGGGTATCATTCTCCACAACTTCAGCAAGCTGCACCTATCGATGTAGTGATTACACCGTTTATTGACATGACCCTACCTTTGCTTGGGCCGATTATTAAAGGGAAAAATAGTTCATTAGAAGTAGTAAAGTCGTTAAAACCTCAAGTAATATTACCTACTGCGGCTGGTGGGGATATATTCTTTGAGGGATTGTTGATGAAACTTATTCAGACTAAAGGAAGTAGTGAAGAATTTCGTTCGTTGCTAAAAGAGAACAATCTTTCAACGCAGGTACTTGAGCCGAAACCAGGCGATCGCTTTGAACTACCATTAGAAAAACGAGCATTAGCAATCTAAGTTGCACCTAGCCCTAGCGATTACAAATCGAGGTTTTCAACCCGCGCAGGTGGTCACTGAGCTTGTCGTACCCCTCCGGGGAAGCAAGCTACGCGCAGCGTCTCGTAGAGAAGTGCGGGTTTCATCTGTATAGCCGCGACTTCTAGTCGCCAGGGCTAATTTTGTTCCATAGCTGAATTATCTTGCATATACACTTGTCTAATCGGAAAAGGAATTTTAATTCCTGCTTGCTGATAGCGCTTGTGTAATTTTTTGACAAATAGATGTTTCCCAATACGCTGATCGAAGTATTCGCTGACGCGCATATAAAGCGTAAAATCTATACTAAAATCATTAAAAGTATGAAATCTGATATATGGTTCACTTTCTTTTAATTCCGGTGCAATTTCTTGCATAACTTCCTTGGCAACTTCTACAGTCACTTTTTCAACCTGTTCCAAATCGCTATCATAACTAACACCAACATCTATTGTTAAAGTAATTTCCTTTGCAGGTAAATGATAATTTGTGAAAATCGCAGAAGACAACTTAGAATTGGGAACAATGACAACATTATTAGAAATTTCTCTAATTGTCGTATTGCGCCAAGAAATATCTATCACATATCCCTCATGTCCAGCATCTAATTTCACATAATCACCGGTTCTAACTTGCTTAGAAATAATTAAGTAGAAACCAGAAAACAAATTGGCGAGTGTGTCTTGAAGAGCCAAACCAACTGCTAAACCACCAATACCTAAAGTAGTAACTATTGGTGTAATTTGAACACCTACCGTTTGCAAAATGATTAATGTTCCCAAAACTAAAACAGTAGTCTTAGCTAGGTTAGAAATTAGTGATGTGGGAACCCCTTCTGCTCTACGAATATATAAATTAAGAAAACCAGCAGTCAATTTGGCTAAGACTAAGGTTATTGAATACAGCAATGCCATCGTCAAAACTTTTTGCAGTACGATCGCAATATCTGGCTTGAGGGGTGCGCTCACAACTGCCCAAAAAAAACCGCCAATGACAAACCAAAGAAAAGTCATGCGGTGCAGAGAGTAAAATATGATATTACCCCCGGCAATTCGTTTATTATTAACGAATGTTTCTAGTTTTTTGAAGATAACTTTTTCACCAATTATTCCAGCCAGTAAGCCAGCTAAAATAAACACTATCGGCGGAATCCATTCCATCATATCAATTTTAAATTTGGAATTTTAGATTTAGGAGAGCAGCATTTTTGCTGTGATTATGGCTAAATTTTACCTTGTTGTCGGTTTAGCTGCTTGAGATTTTCTTTCCTTATGGACTTGCCAATTATTTACCACCCAGATTATATTGCTCCCCTACCTGAAGGGCATCGCTTCCCGATGTCTAAGTTCCGACAACTCTACGAATTGCTGTTAGCTGATGGTGTAGCGAATCAAGAACAATTTCACACCCCTGAACGTCCGCCACTCGAATTGATAGAGTTAGTCCACACCCCAAACTATGTTCAAGCTTATTGTGAAGGAACCCTAGACCCCAAAGCACAGCGACGCATTGGTTTGCCTTGGAGTCCGGCGTTAGCAAATCGTACCTGTGTAGCGGTGGGTGGTACAATACTGACTGCGAAACTGGCACTAAGTCAAGGTTTAGCTTGTAATACAGCTGGTGGAACTCATCATGCCTTTCCTAGTTATGGGTCTGGTTTTTGTATTTTCAACGATTTAGCGATCGCTTGTCGCGTTTTACAAAAATTCGGACTCGTGCAAAAAATCCTAATTGTAGATTTAGATGTCCATCAAGGAGACGGCACAGCTTTTATCTTCCAAGACGACGACAGCGTTTTTACTTTCTCTATGCACTGCGAAGTCAATTTTCCCGGTACTAAACAAAACAGCGATTTAGATGTTCCTTTGCCGGTGGGAATGGAAGATGACGCTTATTTACAAACCTTGGCGAATTATTTATCAGATTTATTGTCTAAAGTCAAGCCAGACTTAGTATTTTATGATGCTGGTGTTGACCCTCATATAGGCGATCGCTTGGGCAAATTAGCCCTTACCGATGCTGGCATTTTTCGCCGGGAAATGCAGGTTTTAAGTACCTGTGTGAATAGCGGTTATCCTGTCGCCTGCGTTATTGGCGGCGGTTATGCTGATGACATGAAATCTCTTGTTTGGCGACATTCCCTACTGCATCGCGCCGCCAGTCAAGTTTACCGCCAGTACAAACTATAGTCATTTAGTGGGCAATACTACCCAAAATCGTCAAGTTTTTAAACGCAGAGTATTTCCAAATATAATTCGTAGCGAATAGGACTAAAATAAACTTTGCACTACTCTGCGCTTACCTCTGCGCGACGGCAGTCGCTACAACGGAGGGAACCCCCGCAACGCGCTGCCTCCCCTTTGCGTTTAAATTTAAACCCTATTTTGTCAGCAAAGGCACTACTGGATGAACAACGGCAAACTCAGAATCTACGAACTAGCAAAAGAATTGAATTTGGATAGCAAGAAGCTATTAGTAATTTGTGAAAAACTAAAAATTGTAGTCAAAAGCCATACTAGTGCAATTTCAGAATCTGATGGAGAACGCATTCGTCTAGCGATAAATAAACTAACAGCAAAATCCTCGAAAACTACTAAAACAACCTCTGAAGATTGGGGCTATACGTTTATAGCTTCAGCAATTGATAGCTTTATCCGCCATTTTGAAGGTGAAGCGGCCCTTAAATCATATCCTGAATTTAGAGAGCGACGCGATCGCGCCAATGAGTTAATGTCTGAATGTGTCGGTAAAAAGCCTTCTCTATTTTATGTACGTCGCAAAGGTGCAGGGAAAGAAGCAAGAGAAGAAATTTGGGATTTGACAATAGCAACAGACAGCAATGATTTTCAGTTACCTACAAGACTTGAGAAGCTCAGAAAAACATTAGGATTTAGAGCGGCTGTACCAAAAGATGGACGCGGCGGTTTAAAAATACTTTCGGCTCAATTATTACAACCCTCACGGGGACACGCCGACAGCTATGCTATACCTTGCCGTTTGCGTTTGCTGCCTAATCATCAGCATCATCTAGACATTCCGGCTGCAACATTAAAACGCGTCGTCGCTGCGCCAGTTTGTGGCGAAAATGTGCCTACAGAAGAACAGCTAAAAGCTTGGAAAGCGTTTTTGCAAATTGAAGAAAAAATCGCGAAAGCGCGTCAGTTTTGCGTGCGTTATGTAAGTCATAACTATAACTTCAAAAGACGAATCAGTTTTGAAATAGATGTAGCCTCAGCTACCCTTGACGGCTTTTATCAAAATTCCCTCGAATTAGAAAACTTTTGGGAACGAGCAAGACGCACAAAAAACGAAGATTTAAAGCTTTTTGAAACTGCTCCCGTCGGCAAAAATTGGATTAGCGGTCGTCAATTAGGGACTGTTGAAGAAGTTGACCCCAACCGTTGTATTATCAGCCTGAGATTAGAACGTGACTTAGCTGAATTCATGGCAGCAGAGCGTTATAAGTTGCCAGATACAGGATTTTTGTGTTTTGAGGCAGTTGGTGATATTCAGCAGATTCAGCGTAAGAAAAAAGCTTTAGATGATTTGAATAACGGTTACACCCAAAATCCCTATTTGGGTAACTTTTTATTCGATGCTTCTCAGGCTAGACAAATCAAAACAACTGTTGAACTTCAACCACAAGATTTATTATTATCTTCTGCAAATCCTGGTCAGAAAGCAGCAGTAGAAAAGGTACTTGCCGCTAAGGATCTTGTTCTCATCCAAGGGCCACCAGGTACTGGAAAAACTACCGTAATTGCCGAGATTTGCTATCAAATTGCCCTTCGCGGTGGACGCACTCTAATTGCATCTCAAGCCAATTTAGCAGTAGATAACGCCTTGAGTCGATTAGTTCACAACCCAGTGATTCGGGCTGTACGAAAAGGGAGAGCCGAAAAAGTTGGGGAAGAAGGACAGCCATTTTTAGAAGACCAAGTGATTGGCAGATGGCTAGAAAATACTGCAACTGACTGTGAAAATAATCTGACTCAACGGCTGGAAAATATCAAAATATTCAGTCAATTACTGGCATCATCACAAAGATTTACCGCTTACTTACAAGCAGAGGCGGAATTTAATCAGCAACAAAATAAATTCAATAAAAATAAGATAAAACTAGAGATAAATTTTCAAAATCAAGAAAAATATTACAACGAAACTGTAGAAAAACAGAACGAGGTTGAATCACTAATTGCAAAATTAGCAAATATATTAAATACTTTACCAAATATCAACTGGGAAGCTTCTGAAGTTACAGATTTTTTGCCACTTCTTAAGCCCTACACAGAAGGTAACAGCTTAGTAGAAGAATTTTTAGCAAATGTTCGTCAAACCATCAAATATACTGATGAACTTAGCTTTGTGCGTCCGGCGCTTGGTGCTTTTGGTTTAGCGGCTTGGTTGCATGAAACTGTAGCAATAGAAATTTCTGGATTTAAAACTTCTTTGACTTATGCTCAAGAGGTAAGTAAAGCCATCTTAGAAGTTGCAGCATCAGTGGAGGTTGTCAAACAAAATTTCGCCTCGTTGAATCAGTTACAACCAGATTATCAGCAATATCTTACCAAACTGCAAAATATACAGCAAACAATCCAGATATGGCAAAACCGCCAACGGGAAATAGATTACATTATCTCAGCAGTTAAGGAATGGAAATCTACAGCACCTTCTCATCTCTATCAAACTTTAAAAGAATGTCAGCAATCAGGTTTACCACTCACAGAAAATTTAGTTGACTTACCGCTAGGTTTGTTGATGTTTGCTAACACATTAAAACTACCAATAGTACCAAAAACTTATAAAATTAACCTACCTGAATGGGACTTATTGACAAAAGCGATCGCTTATGAAATAGATGGAGGTTTTACTGATAGACAGGGGAAACAGCATAATTTCAGTTATTTTTTACAACAAAACTTTAGCCAGATTCCAATGGTGCTATCAAAGAGCGATACCTACGGTGGGCAAAGCCTACGCACCCAATGGCAAGAAACCTATCAACAGTTTAGCAATTATCAGCTACTCAACCCCAAACAGCGAAAATTACTAGTTGAAAATACCCAGGTTTTCTTAGTTAGAATGCAACGGACTTATGGTGCATCATGGGAATGGAATAATATTGACTCTACTCTCACCCGCCTTACAGAAGAATTGCTAGATACTATCCTTGCAAATGCGCGTCAATGCGTTTTAAAAGTCAAAACGGAAACTGAACAACAGCTTCAGCTTCTGCAACGACAATTAAATGAACTTCAGAAAAATGAAGTTAGCCAACAGCAAATATCTATTACTCAAGCTGAGGTAGAAAAAGCACAGCAAGATGCTAATTCACAACTTGCACGAGTTATTAATAACTTGCAAGAACTTAATCAAAAAAATATCCCTGCTCAATTACGAATTCAAGTTGAAAAATATCTTGCAACACAATCAAACATTTGGGAGCATCCCCAAGAATTTGCAAATCAAGTAAATTACTGGGAAACTTCTATCAGTCAGCTTCAAACCTTAATCTCATCATTAGAACCTTTTGCTGTACTGGAGATAATTAAACATTCTCTAAATGAGCATTTATCAAAGCTACAAGAAGAAACTGAAACTTCTCTACAGCAACTTCAGAAATTACAAATTAATCTACGTGAGGTAGAACAAAAATCACAACCACAGCCATTAGGAAACCTAAGAGAAGAACGAAGCTGGTGGTTGACAAAATGGCAAACAATACCTGATAAATTTAAACCAGAAAATTCCCAATGCGACTTATTTAGTATAGAGTTTTTACGCAATATCAATACTCAGTTTGAATCTTGGCAGCAACAACTCCAAAAAGATGAAACCTATCTCAAGAAGTATCAAAATTTTGTACAAGATTGGATAGGAAAATTAAGAGAGCCAACTGAAGGCGATAGGGACGATTTAAGACGCATATATTTAGATAATGCAAACGTCGTCGGCATCACCTGTGTTCAAGCTGCAAATAGAGGTTTTTCGGAAGAATTCAAATCTTTTGATGTCGTCATTATCGATGAAGTTAGTAAGTGTACTCCACCAGAGTTACTAATCCCAGCATTGAAAGGCAAAAAGTTAGTCATGGTAGGCGATCATCGGCAATTACCACCCATGCTTGATACCAACACTATAGAAGAAGTTGCTCAAACAATGGGTAATACACGAGACGAACTACAATTCTTAGAAGAATCACTATTTAAAAGTCAGTTTGAATCTGCTGATGAAAGCATCAAACAAATGCTAACTACACAATATCGAATGCACCCTTTTATTATGGGAGCAATCAATCAGTTTTATGACGGTAAACTAGAATCTGGGATTTTGGAGCCTGATACAAAACGCGCACATCATCTAGCAGGCGAAATTATCCAAGAATCTCAGCATCTTCTCTGGGTAAAAACGCCTATAGAGAATCAGTTTTTAGAGCAAAAAAATGGAACTTCGTACTTTAATACTCCAGAAATTGATGCGATTGAACGTTTGTGTCATCAGTTTGAGAATACTTGGGCTTCTAAAGTTGCTAATGGTGAACCCAAAAAAGAAATTGCCGTAATTACATTTTATGGCGCTCAATTAAGAAAAATTGATGAGCGTTTGCAATCTGAACTTTTCCCTTCCCTAGAAATTCGTACTGGTACAGTAGATAGATTTCAAGGAATGGAAAGACCTGTTGTAATTGTCAGTATGGTTCGCAACAATAGTAAAGGAGATGTGGGATTTGCTAAGAAGCCAGAACGAGTAAATGTTGCATTTTCCCGCGCTCAAGAACTCCTGATAATTGTGGGTTGTCATAATTTATTTACCCATCAATCAGGTAAAGTCGGAAGTATGTATTCAGAAGTTTCAAATATTGTCAGTCTTCATGATGGTTTCGTTGATGTTTCTCGCCTCTTCAGCTAAATCTGTGGTGTGCTTACGCATAGCCTGTCGCAGGTATTGCGCGAATCGACAAAAAACCTAAATTTCATAAATCGTAACTTGGGCTAAGTATCTTAACGGAATTTGCTCCTAGAGATAGAAATATCGTATTTCTGCGGTATATAATGTAGCATTTGATAGCTATTCTAGGAAAATTTACGCTAGCTGCGATCGCTCCAGCCAAGGTAGATACACCTGCGATTTCAAATCTACAAACGCCTACAACTGCCCAATTTGCCTTCTGCCTCCGTAACCTCATACTTCATACAAAAGAAAACTGCTGTAAAATCCTCCCCGTACTTGAAGTATGAGGAGGATTCAATTAGCTCAAATTAGCAATCATCAATATTGCTAATTTGGATTTAGCTGTAAGCTTGCAGACATGCCTTAGCTTCTACGGATTTTAAGAGATGTTTACGCAACGATCTCAAAGTTTGTCGCTGATAATAATGGTGGGGCTGTGAATTGATTGTTATCGTTATCAATGTTGGCAAACAGACTACCTGTCCCAAAGCCTGGTGATGTCAAGTTTTGGTTGAAGAACAAGTTGCCAGTTCCAAGACTGTAAGTAATGAGTCCAGAGCTAGTTGCAGCTGCTGCATCATTAGCTACTATCCTAATTTGGAACAGATTATTGAGTCCGCCAAAAGTTGTCTTATCGAGGACAATTTTATCGCTAAAGTTGCTGAAGTCAGTAATTTTATCTACACCGAGATCGGGACTATTGTACCCAGCACCTGAATTGAATACAAAGCGATCGCCACCAGCACCACCAGTCAGGATGTCATTACCTTTACCACCTCGTAATGTATCATTACCAGCATCTCCATAGAGTAAGTCATTGCCAGCACCACCATAGAGAATATCATTACCCTCACCACCAAAGGCTCTCAACGGTGTCGCTGTACCACTACCATCCAGGAAGTCATTGCCAGCCCCACCTGTGAACCAGACTGCATTTACAGAAGTTCCTGAGAGGTTGTTGACATCGAGGGTGTCATCACCTCCACCACCATTGATTTCAAACCTCTCTGCACTGTCTACAGTCAGAGTGAAGGGAACCAAATTCAGCCGATCGAAGATTGCTCTGCCTTGACCATCTTGTTGCAGGCGGAAGTTGTCTCCCACACCCGCGCCGTTGACCTCAACCACGTCAAAGCCAGCGTTACCACTGATTCTGTCGCTACCATCACCATTGTTCCAGATCAGGCGATCGTTGCCGTTTCCGCCAGTGAAGGTGTCGTTGCCACGATTGCCGAGTATGGTATCGTTCCCGTCCCCACCAGATAGAAAGTCGATACCATCACCACCTCGTAACAGGTCATTACCAGTATCACCATAGAGGTTATCACTGCCAGTACCACCTGTCAGGCTATCATTACCCTCACCACCCAAGGCTCTTAACGGTGTCGCTGTACCACTACCATCGAGCACATCATTTCCTGCCCCGCCTGTGAACCAGACTGCATTTACAGAAGTTCCTGAGAGGTTGTTGACATCAAGGGTATCATCACCTCCACCACCATTGATTTCAAACCTCTCTGCACTGTCTACAGTCAGAGTGAAGGGAACCAAGTTCAGCCGATCGAAGATTGCTCTGCCTTGAGCATCTTGTTCTAGGCGAAAGTTGTCTCCTACACCCGCGCCGTTGACCTCAACCACGTCAAAGCCAGCGTTACCGCTGATTCTGTCGCTACCGTCACCATTGTTCCAGATCAGGCGATCGTTGCCGTTTCCGCCAGTGAAGGTGTCGTTGCCACGATCTCCGATTAGGGTATCGTCTCCATTGCCACCGGATAGAAAGTCGATACCATTGCCACCTCGTAACAGGTCATTACCAGCATTTCCAAAAAGGCTGTCATTTCCATCCAAACCATTGAAGTTATCAGAAGCGGCATTACTAATACCTATATCTGCTCCATTGGTCGGTACTGGGCCTGGAATCCAAATTACTGCCATGATTAATACTCCTAATTCTTAATTTCTCTAAGTGAACACTGAGTTACTAATACTTCATTTTTAATAAATGTATGGAAGTACTAGTTTCTCTCTATGAACTACAAAACTTATAGTTTTTAGCTGCTAAGTATTACTCAGAGATATTTTCTTGTTTTATGCAGAATATTGGTTTTTGTAAAACTTCTTCACTATGAATTTTAGAGACATACCAGACTGTATACTGACTTTTCACGTCATCTTAAAAAGAACCAATAGCTAGCAAATGCCTTGTGTAAACTAGGTTCAACTGATTGAACGATTGTCGCTAAAGTTTAAAATAGTGCTTATGATGTACGAGGACTGAATACCTGATGGTTAAATTTAGCACCTAAGTCTGAAGTCCATACACTGTTTCAAAGATATTAATCACACAGTCACAAATGACTTCTATGAAGAGAGCAAAATCTTGTTAAAAGTAGTATAAAAAAGAATTTTAAGCGTTATTACAAAGCGTAAGACCAGTATCTTCCCTAGTGTGATAGGCATTATATTAAACACGTGATTTGTTTTCGTGTGTTTTTAAGAATACCCATCCATAGTCCAATCTTGAAGACATAAATTAGGAACTTTGTTAAAATCTTTTTGATTACGCATAACTAAAATTGCTCCCTTAGCCAGAGCGATCGCAGCAATTCTTAAGTCTTGCGTACCTACCTGGATTTTTTGCTGGCGCAAACTCTGGTAGCGACTGTATGCTGCATCGTCGAACTCCAGCAAATTCATACTACAAAAGTAAATCTGGGTTATTCGCAAATTTCTATGAGCAACTGCTAGCAGTTCTGGTTTAGTAGCACACTTGCTAATAGAAGCTAGTCTGCCTTTCAATTGTTCTTCGAGTGTGACTGTTGTAATAAATATGTTGGAACTTCCGACAGCTTGAGCGCGTTGTAAAATTTTAGAATTACCATGTTGAGAAAGAGTAACATGATCGGTATCGAGGATATATTGGCTCAAGCTGACTGATTCTCCTCTAAGGAAGCTTCATAAGCAGCTACTTCTGCATCTAATTCACGTCGATTTGCTGCCATATCTTCTACAAAATCATCAAAAAGTGGGTCATCTTTGAAAATACCATCAAATTTAACCCAAGGATTGGACTCTTCAAACTGCTGTTGCTGTTTCAAGATTGGTAAACAACAAAGCCGTAATGTAACCCACCATAAGTAAGACATGATAGGGCTGTTGAACTCACTATCATTAATTAAACCGTGAGCCATGCGGTTTCTTAAATTTGAACCGGAACGTTCAATTAGCAACCCTTGGAGATCAAAAAGTGTGTCTTCGTCAAAAATTGAGTTTATTTGTGGATAGTTGCGAGGGAAAAGAGTAGTATTCAAATCACGTTCATCTTCAATTCCCTTATCGATATCAATTTTTGAGGGTAGCGCACCGTGTTTTCGGAGTAGATAACGGATAGAATTCTCAATTTGAGGAATGAGAAGATGAGTTGAGGTGAAGAAGTCTCCGGTTAATCCAGCATAAAGCCCTTTCGCAAACTGCTGTTCTCTACCTGGTGGCACAAAGGGGTTATTTGAAACAATTGGAAATAAGTCTTCTACTTGTACATTATGTTCCAAAATTATTTGATCTTTTGCTGGCTCAGTATAAGCTAGAACCTGAAGTTGTTGATAGTAGATTGCATTTTTGTACATCTCAAAACGAATTGATTCTTCTATCTGCTCTGGATTATTGGATAAGCCTAACTTGGGCTTACGAGCTACAACTTTACCCATCTGATTAATCATTGAAGATGGGAATAAATGATATATGGGATTTTCAACAGCTATTTCCAAGACTTCTTGTCGAAGCTGAGACACTTTAGGTGGTGTTCCTAGAAATGCTAGAGAAAAGAGTGCATTATAAAATTCTTTACCTTTAACGTGCGATCTGGCTATATTTACTTGAACACTAATATCTGTTTCATGAGACATAGAAACTAACTCATTTAAGGATTGTTCCTGATACTCGCTACGAAGCTTGCGAACCTCTTCGGCTCTTTCTTTTGCAGCGATAGTTTCTTCCTTAGTACCTCGGACATTCATGAAAGCTTCAAAAGCTTTCTCCATAAAATGTGATGCTTTTAGGTAGCTTGCATCTGTACCCTTAAGGCTATCTTCAGCTTCCTTGACATAGGTTTCAGCAGCCTGCATTTGCGCTGTACGTTCCTGTTTTGTATCTTTTTCAAGACGATGCCATTGTGCTTTAATTTCCCAATAGTTTCTTGCTCTACGCCAATCATTCGCTGATTCTGATATGGTTGCGGCTTTCTCAGCTAGAACAGCATATTTATTAAAATCACCGCGTTTGTGTTCTTGCAAAAGCTCCATAAGCTTTGCTGATAAAAACTTTGGATCTTTTCCATTGCAGCGTTCAAGAACTTTCTCTATATGTACAATAACATCTTCAAATTTATGATTAATTTTGCGTGCTAGCCAAAGCGCCCGTTCAATTCTAGCGAAACAGAAAGTCCAGTTTTCAGGATCTTCTAATTCTGCGGCAGATTTTAAGTAATCTGTGACTGCTAACTGCGCCATTTTATAATAGTCACTTCGTTTGCTAGTCCAGAGAATATCTGCAATTCGTGCTTGAAGCTCTGGATCTGAGACTTCATCCACAATCTCAGCCAAAAAATCTAAATGTTCACTCGTGAGATGCTCGACAAATTTAGCCAAAAACTCCTCATTTGATCCCCGTTGTATTGGAGTAACAGTCACAGACTTGAGAATCTCAAAAACTGCATAGTTTCTATCATTTCCTGTCTCTTGTGCCTCCTGTGCTTTGTTATAGAAGCCGCTATAATAGGCACGACACTCCTTTCTATCGCTGCTATTAATCACATCTTGCCAGCAAGAGTTAATGAAATCTTCTTTAGTGAGGGGAGTGTTTATTGATGACATAATTTAAAGATATTTGCTGATAAGCCGACTATGCTGTTAAATTTCCAGCAGATCAGACTATTGTTAGCTCTATCTCAATATTAACGCCTAGTGCATTGCAGCAATGGAGGCGGTAGCCCACCAATGAGTATTCCCCGGCAGAGCCAGGGAACGAGGAAATGCTAACTTGCGGCTAAATTGCCCCAACCGACGTAGGGTAACTTTGCAGCCGTTGCCCGAACTTGGTCAGCATTCGCCACTAACTGACCGCAAGCGTCCCAAGTTCCAGAAATAAATGTGCTTCTTGTACCTTCACCGATCGCAACTGGGGCAATGTAATCACCAATTTGCACTTGCAAGGTTTCCAAATTCACTGTCACGGTGGCTTGAGGATTGGCAGTGACTAACTCTTGCAGTTGTTTAACAGTCACAGCATCGGCTGTCAGACAAGGTATACCCATTGCCACACAGTTACCGAAAAAGATTTCGGCGAAGCTTTCACCGATTAAAGCTTGGATTCCCCATTTTGCGATCGCTTGGGGTGCGTGTTCCCGTGATGAACCACAGCCAAAGTTACGGTTGACTATTAAAATATTCGCGCCTTTGTATTGGGGTTGGTCAAAGGCATGTTCACCTTTAAGTGCTGTCCGGTCATCAATAAATGCGCCTTCGCCTAACCCATCAAAGGTAACGGCTTTCAAATATCGCGCGGGAATGATGCGATCGGTATCTATATCATTGCCCACTAAGGGTATACCGCGCCCTGAAACTGTTTTAACTTCACTCACCATAGTTTTATATAGAAAACGAACCGCAAAGAACGCAAAGGACACAAAGAAAGAAAGAAAGAAAGAAAGAAAGAAAAGTTTAAGAGATTTCTCTATGCTAGGAAGTGGAGTTATAGCAACTCGCGCACATCAGAGACTTCGCCTTTAATCGCAGCTGTGGCGACCATTGCCGGACTCATTAACAATGTCCGACCGGAAGAGGAACCTTGTCTTCCTTTAAAGTTGCGGTTGGAGGAAGAGGCGCTGATTTGTCTTCCTTGTAGCTTATCGGGGTTCATGGCTAGGCACATAGAACATCCCGGTTCGCGCCATTCAAATCCGGCTTCCTGAAAGATTTTATCCAGTCCTTCAGCTTCCGCTTCTTCCTTCACCCGTTCAGAACCAGGAACAACGAAGGCTTTAATTCCCTCGGCAACGTGGCGACCTTTGGCGATTTTTGCCGCTTCTCGCAAATCAGTAATTCTGCCGTTGGTGCAACTACCAATGAAGCAGACATCTATTTTAGTGCCCTTGATCGGTTGACCGGGATATAAATCCATGTAGCGGTAAGCTTCTTCGGCAATAAATCGGTCTTCTTCTAGCAGTTCTTCTGGCTGAGGTACTGACTGGTTGACACCGATACCTTGACCGGGAGTAATTCCCCAGGTGACGGTAGGAGAAATTTCCGCAGCGTCGAATACTACTACATCATCGTACTGGGCATCTGCATCGCTCTTGATGGAATCCCACCAAGCCACTGCTTTATCCCAATCTGCATCTTTGGGTGCAAAATCTCTGCCTTTGAGGTAATCGTAGGTGACTCGATCGGGATTGACGTAGCCGCATCTAGCACCGCCTTCGATCGCCATATTGCAGACTGTCATCCTCTCTTCCATATTCATTTGTTCAAATGTCGTACCTGCAAATTCGTAGCCATAGCCCACACCACCTTTCACGCCAAGGGTGCGGATGATATGCAGGATGACATCTTTGGCGTAAACTCCTGGGTTGAGAGTGCCGTTAACTTCAATTTTGCGGACTTTCAGTTTGGAGAGGGCGAGGGTTTGGGAAGCGAGAACATCCCGGACTTGGCTAGTACCGATACCAAATGCGATCGCACCAAATGCCCCATGACTGGAAGTGTGACTATCTCCACAAGCGATCGTCATTCCTGGTTGAGTCAGTCCGAGTTCGGGAGCGATGACGTGAACTATACCCTGACTACCAGAACCGATGTTGTAAAAAGTTATGTTATTTTCTTGACAGTTATTTTCGAGTGCCTGAATCATTTCCTCTGCCAAGCTATCGGCAAAGGGACGCGCCTGATTTTCTGTGGGCACAATATGATCGACTGTGGCGACGGTACGCTCTGGAAACAGTACTTTTAGACCCCTCTCGCGTAACATAGCAAAGGCCTGGGGACTGGTGACTTCATGAATTAGGTGAAGCCCGATAAATAGTTGCGTCAGCCCTGAGGGAAGTGTACCAACGGTGTGTAAGTCCCAAACTTTGTCAAACAGGGTACCTTTGCTCATACGTCAATCAATATTTAAGGAGTCCGGCCTTAAATAGTATCAAAAAAAGTCTAAGTTTTTGCAGATCACTTAAATATTAGTTGCAGCTTTGTACTCTTATTTCTCTGTGCCGCGCCAGTTGCTACAACGGGGGAAACCCCCGCAACGCACTGGCTTCTCTATGCCTCCGTGGTTTTATTCTTCTTTAACGAACCGCAGAGACGCAGAGGACACAGAGGAAGAGAGGTAAAAGCGGAAATTGTCCGAAATAGTGAGATGCAAAGATGTAAATAACTTTATCCTTTTCCACAAGGATATGTTAAGACAATACCAGATTATTGCATTACCACGTTATGTCCATAGATTTACGGGAATTTTATCAGGCTAGCGATCCCAGCAGAACTTTGTTTGTCAACAATAGCTCTGATGGCAAGTATTATATAGATTTTTCCTCGGTACGAGGTGGTGATATTCTTGGCAAGCTGAAGCAGAAGATTACTTTTTTTAAGCCGAATGAACCCACTTGTACTTTATTTACTGGGCATATTGGTTGTGGGAAATCGACAGAACTATTACGGTTACAGGCTGAACTGGAAAAGTTAGGCTTCCATGTCGTCTATTTTGAGTCCAGTGATGACTTGGAAATGACCGATGTCGATATTGCTGATGTGCTGCTAGCGATCGCTCGGCGGGTGAGTCAAAGTCTTGATAAAATTACTCTGGAGTCACCCAACAAGTTTAATGAATTGCTGCAAGGTGCTTGGAAGGTCTTAAACTCCGAGGTTACGGCGGGAAAAGTTAAGCTTCCGGTGCTTGGTGATGTCGGTTTATCCGCAGATAAAGATAAGTTTTCTCTGTCTGTGGGCATTGGGGAAATCACCGCGAAAATGAAAAATGACCCAATGCTGCGAGAAAAACTCAATCAGTATTTAGCACCGCAAAAAACTAAGCTGCTGGAAGCGATTAATCAAGAATTATTGGAACCTGCGATCGCTAAACTCAAACAGCAGGGTAAAAATGGTTTGGTGGTAATTGTCGATAATCTTGACCGCATAGATAATCGTGCCAAACCTTGGGGTCGTCCGCAGCAGGAATATTTATTTGTCGATCAGGGTGAGTTTTTGACGAAGTTGAATTGTCATCTCATCTACACCATGCCTTTGTCTTTGAAGTTTTCCAATGATTACGGAATGCTGACTCAGCGTTTTCCAGAAGACCCCAAGGTGTTACCAATGGTACCTGTGCAATGGTCTAATGGCAGTGTTCATACACAGGGAATGTCACTCATGCAGCAGATGGTACTTGCTAGAGCTTTTCCTGATATCACACCAGAGGAGCGTTTAAGTAAAGTTACCGAGATTTTTGATAGTGCTGCTAGCTTAGAGCGGTTATGTAAAATGAGCGGTGGTCATGTGCGGGACGTGCTGAGGCTGCTGAATACTTGGATTATGGAAGAGATGAGTCTTCCCTTAACTCGTGAAACCTTAGAGCAAGTGATTCGTTCTCGTCGGAATGAAATCATGTTGCCGATTTCTGAGGATGAGTGGCAATTGTTACGTCACGTCAAAGAAAGGAAAAAGGTGAGTGATGACCACGGATATCAAAAACTGATTCGCAGTCGGTTTGTGTTTGAATATCGCGATGGTGGCGAGTCTTGGTTTGACGTTAATCCGGTTTTGGCAGAGGCTAGGGAGTTGCAATGAGGAATCAGGGAACCGATGAATAATTAGATTATGAAATCAGAAACCAAAAATGTTTTGTTAAAAGCTTATGCACAATTGCACCAAATCACAGAAGAATTATACTCAGCCTCAGATAAAGCCATAGAAAACAACGATTTTGAGGACGCTAGCTTATATCATGTCCACTAGATTACTTATTAAACCCGAAGAACCCCACCCCGCCAAAGCTACGCTTTGTCTCCCCTCCCCGCAGGCGGGGAGGGGTTGGGGGTGGGGTGCAATAACTGTGGAAATCATTATTATACGGACATGATATTACTCGCTAGTAGAGCAGATAGACTTTATGAAGAGATAGAAAATTTAGAGATTGTAATTTCAGAACAGGAGGAAATATGAAAACAATCCAAGAGTTAAAGACTCGTATTCAAGAACTCAGTAAACAAGCTGTTGAATTTAGTAGAAAAGCATCTGAAGTATGCTTAACTGACCGTCAGCAAGCCAAGTATTTTAGACAACAAGCAAGAGAAGCTAGCAAACGCACTCAAGTATTGATACAGGAATTAAAACGCCAGGAAGTTTAATTTTGTAGTCAACTTAGAGCCAGGGCGAATGCAATTCGCGGGTATACAAACATGGATGCTTTGTGGGTAGTCCACCTCCGTGGACTAAGTAAGGAAAAATTGAGTGTTTATAACCCACGGAGGTGGGTAAAGCCTCTTGTAGACGCGGTTTCTAACCGCCCTTTTAACTTATGACAGACTCGCAACCATCACAAGATGATCGTGTAAACAGCGATGTCTCCGACGGGCTACGCCTACGCACTCTGAAGCAATTAGCTTGGGCAATAGAATCCTCTGTGGGACAGTTTAAGCTGATTTTGGCACGGTGTAATTATGCTAGCTTGCGCGATCGCTTAATCTCCAGACTGCAAGAAATTTGTCAAGTTGAAATTCGTGTCTTGACGGTGCAGCAATCGAACAGGACTCTCTATACTGCCATTCAGGAAGAATTTGGCGCAGAAACACCAGCCTGTGTGATGGTTGTGGGTTTGGAATCTGTGCAGAATTTGTCTGTGATGTTAACTTCTGCAAATCAAGTGCGAGAGGAGTTTCGCAAGAATTTTGCTTTTCCCTTAGTGTTGTGGATTGACGATGAAATTTACAAGCATCTAATACAGCTGGCGCCAGATTTGGAAAGTTGGGCAACTACGAGAGATTTTGCCATATCAACACAAGAATTAGTAGATTTTATCATCCAAACCGCTAATCAATGGTTTAGTAATAATCTAAAATTTAGCGTCAATGTCTATCTTAAGCTGGAAAATGAATTAGAAGCAGCGCAAAGAGATTTAATTAAAAAGCCAGATTTTTATAATTTAGATATTCAAGCTAATTTAGAATCTTTATTAGGTTTTATTAAACAGATAAATAATCAAAAAGATTCGGCGTTAGAGCATTATCACAAAGCTTATCAGCTCTGGCAACAAAGTCATAATTTAGAAAGGCAGGTAAAAATCCTCGGTGAGATTAGCTTTTGCTATTATCTCAAAGCTTTGAAGCATCAAGATATCAATTCTCAAGATGGGCAGACAACTTGGCATTATCTTCAAGAGTATATAAATTTTATTAGCCAGTTTAAAAGTCCAGATTTAATTGCTAACGCAGTAGTGAAATTCGGTGATATCTTGCGAGACTTGAAAAAGTGGGAAATATTGCAGAGTCTTTCGGAACAAGCTTTAGTAATCCATCAAAATAACAAGCAGCCAAGGGAAATAGCCAAAGATTACGGTTTTTTAGCTGAGGTGGCTTTGGCTCAAAAAAACTGGGTTAAAGCAAATCAGTTAGTTAAGCAAGCATTAGAAGTTTTTGCTGCGATTCCAAATCTGGAATCAGCTAATATATCAGGGATTTTATCTGATATTCCCGAAAGGGTTTTAAAATCAAAAGACTTGAGCTTATATCAATTTATTTTAGGTCGTTCTCAATACTATTTAGGTCAAATTCAAGAGGCAACTCTCAGCTTAGAAACTTCTAGGGATGTGGGTAATCCCCTAGAAGATGTCAGGCTTTACTTGGATATTCTCAGATTTTTGCAGCAGCTTTATTTTGAGCAGAAAAAATATCTCAAAGCATACAAAATTAAACAGCAGCGGCGTTCCATTGAACAGCAATTTGGCTTGCGGGCTTTTATTGGTGCGGGTAGGTTAGAAGCTACAAAACAGGCATTTGTAGAGACATTGCGCTCAAACTATCCTCAAGGGAACATTGCCCCAGAAATTGCTGCATCTGGTCGTCTTTTAGATGTAGAACGTTTAATTGAACGCATGGGTCGCCCTGATTATAAGTTGATAGTAATTCATGGGCAATCGGGTGTAGGCAAAAGTTCCCTGGTGAATGCGGGACTGATACCAGCTTTAAAGAATAAAGCCATCGGCACTCAAGATTATTTGCCGGTGGTAATGCGCGTTTACACCAACTGGGTGGAAGAGTTGGGGAGGCTTTTGGGAGGGAGTGAGGAATGGAGAGTTTGTAGAGACGCGATGAATCGCGTCTCTCCTGAGTGGGGAGAGTCAGAACCTCAACGTTCAGCCTCTGAACTCGGAACTTCGACCTCTGAACTCGGAACTTCGACCTCTGAACTCGGAACTCCGACCTCTGAACTCGGAACTTCGACCTCTGAACTCGGAACTTCGACCTCTGAACTCGGAACTTCGACCTCTGAACTCGGAACTTCGACCTCTGAACTCGGAACTTCGACCTCTGAA
>NZ_JBALEO010000095.1:0-37661 GCF_036918015.1 Nostoc sp. | reverse complement strand
GACCGAAGGGTTAAATATGCTGTTTTCAAAGTTGTAAAACGCAACCTTGGGCTTTAATTAAATCCGCAGCCCACAGAGTTACATCTTTTACAACTCCTGATGGTTGAGTTTGAGCAAATACATTTGCAGAGGTTAACATAGTTCCACCAACCGAAGTAATCGTTAAAAGTGCTAATGCACTAAATTATTTATCGAATTGAAACATAATTTTCATAGTCTAAAATCCTTACTTATTTGTTGATTATTTACAAAAGCCTTACTTGATTTACAGACTTTGTTCGAGTCAGTTCAGTGGCTTGTGTTCTTCATTATTCAACTTTAATTCAAGTTAGACCACTCCAGTTTGTTGAGTTAAGATACTATTTAATTTTTCTATTCCCATAGGCATATCTTGACAGTGAAATAGTGACGAGAAGTGATATGACTTGGTTAAGCCTGATAGTCTTCAATAAGAAAGGAAATAATTTACTAATTTATCTGCAAAGAGCGAAGTTACCGTAGCGCTTTAGCAAAACTGTAGGAAAGGACTCGCTCTGCCCTTTATTAGTGGTGACTTGCCTATGGATTCCAATGTGACCAAATTTAGGAACGCTAGTTCCTCTCATGGGCGGGTTCGAGGGGCGATCCTATCACCTCAAGGGTGGTAGCAATTTCAAGCTGCAAAACAGCCAGCAGAATCTGAGGAGACTTGGGGCAAGCATTTTACCCAAGAATATCTGAGCGATCGCACCGGGCTTTCACTTAATACCCTCTATTGGGCTGACTCGAACAAAGTCTGAATTAAATCAAGCTTTTGCAAACTTTCAACAAACCACTGACTGGTTTGGCACTGTGATTTGATAGACGCAACAACTTTCGCAATGCCACCACTTAGTATAACTTCACCGATTAAAAAAAGAGGAAACATGACTATTTCACCCGTACAAACATTTTCTCCGCCAGCAGCGATCGACGATCCATCCAGGAGCAAGACAACCACAAGCAAGCTTGCAAACAAGATTGCACTGGTCACTGGAGCATCTAAGGGCATTGGTGCCTCGATCGCCAAGCACCTCGGAGCCGCTGGTGCCACAGTAATCGTCAACTACGCCACTAGCCAGTCCGGTGCCGATAAAATCGTTGCGGACATTACGGCTGACGGCGGCAAAGCCACAGCCATCCAGGGTGACTTCTCGAAGCTGGAAGACATTACTCGCACCTTCGCCCAAATCAAGCAAACGCACGGCAAGCTTGACATTCTCGGCAACAACGCTGGTGTTTACAGTTTCGGTGCCATCGAGCAGGTTACACCAGAAGAATTCTACCGCCAGTTTAACCTCAATGTACTTGGTCTTCTCCTGGCGATTAAGGAAGCCATCCCGCTTATGGGGACTGAGGGTGGCTCCGTGATTAACATTGGTTCTGCCGACGGCTCGATGCCGCCCGCCAATAGCGCCATTTACTCCGCCACCAAAGCTGCGGTTGACTCTCTGACAGTTTCCCTTTCTAAGGAGTTCGGCTCTCGCAAGATCCGTGTCAATAGCCTCAATCCAGGTTTCGTGGCAACGGAAGGCTCGCAAGGGTTTCTCGAAGGCGATGTCTATGACATGGCGATCAAGAGCACACCCCTGGGACGGGTCGGGCAGCCAGAGGACATTGGCCCGATCGCTGTCTTCCTCGCCTCTGAGGACTCCCACTGGCTGACCGGACAACGGATTCTCGCCACCGGCGGTCAAACTTGGTAGACATTCAACTCAGTTAGAAGAACCGCAACACTAACTTAAGAGAACAGCATGACCACCATCCTAAACTTCATCGGGAAGTAATCGTGAATTTCTAAAATCAACCCATTCATCCAAGGAGAATGATTCATGGAAACTATTTTGAAGAGCATTGCCGTTCCATCTGGCGGAGGCAAAGCGCTCCAAGTGTTGCCAGGAGAATCGACGATCTTGAACGCTTCTACAATCCTTGATTGAAATATGCCTAACACAACAGGAAACATGAGCGCAGAAGCCCAATATGAGATGCCAAAAGTGCTTCAACAAATGTCTGATGCCATCAACGCACACGACGTTGACGCGTTCGTGAGCTGCTTCGCTAACGATTTCAAAGGCGAACAACCGCTGCATCCTGAGAGTGCCTTCACCAACCCAGCCCAAGTGCGGGAGAACTGGACTGCCCTCTTTGCCCAAGTTCCAGATTTACGTGCAACTTTGGTCGCTTCGACGATCCACTGTGACCTCGCCTGGGCTGAATGGCACTGGCAAGGTACGCGCACGTCCGGATCGGCACTGAATATACGTGGTGTAGTCGTTGCTGGCCTACGTAACGGAATCATCGCGTGGGCAAGGCTATACATGGAGCCGGTTCATGACCAGTCGTCAACTGGCTAGAGGGTTAGGCATTTTAAGGAGAATGATTCATGGAAACTATTTTGAAGAACATCGCCGTTCCATCTGGCGAAGGCAGATCGCTCCTGGTGCTGCCAGGAGAAACTATAACTTTCAAAGCGGTCAGCGCTGATACAGACGGTGCCTACACCTTAATCGAAGTCATCGACGGGTCAAATGGGCGAGGTTCACCACCATCGCATGGGCTAAGGACGGGTCTGGCTTTTTCTACGCTCGTTTCCCTGAACCGAAGCAGGGCACAGCGTCCCAGGCAAACGTAGAAAATCATGCCGTCTATTTTCACGCGATCGCTCGCAACGCCCCATACACAGGATCGGCTGGTCTATGCAACTCCCGACCAGCCAACCATGCTGCAATCCTTGAGCGTCAGTCCTGAAGCCGCTTTATATCACGGGCGCGAGCCTCAAAATTGATGGCGGCTTGGCTGCTTGAACAAGACGTAATCAAAGTTGTAATCCCTAAACTCAACCAGGAAAACACTATGTCACAAAAACTCTCAGACAAAGTTGCACTTGTCACTGGCGGCACCAGCGGTATTGGTCTTGCCACTGCCAAGCGATTTGTCGCTGAAGGTGCCTATGTTTTTATCACGGGTCGTCGCCAGACTGAACTTGATGCTGCTGTAAACGAGATTGGTAAGAACGTCATGGGCATTCAGAGCGATGTCTCAAAGCTGGCAGACCTCGATCGTCTTTACGCCACAATCGAGCAAGAGCAAGGTCGCCTGGATATCATCTTTGCGAATGCTGGCGTTGGCGAACTTGTCCCACTGGGTTCAATTACCGAAGAACACTTTGACAAAACATTCAACACCAATGTCAAGGGTCTACTGTTCACCGTGCAGAAGGCACTGCCGCTGATGCCAGAGGGCGCTTCCGTCATCCTGAATGCCTCCACGACTTCCATCAAGGGCACCCCGTCCTTCAGCGTCTATAGCGCCACCAAAGCTGCCGTGCGTTAGCGTAGCTCGCCGAAGGCATCGTTTGCCCGCAACTGGATACTCGACCTCAAAGACCGCCAGATTCGAGTGAATGTGGTCAGCCCTGGTACCACTCCGACTCCCGGTTACAATCTCCTGGGACTCAGTGAAGAGCAGCTGAAAGAATTTGTGGAGAGCCAAGCTAACACTATCCCCTTGGGACGAGTCGGCAAGCCCGACGAGATAGCCAAAGCCGTTGTCTTTCTCGCTTCAGATGACAGCAGCTTTGTCAACGGCATTGAGCTATTCGTCGATGGTGGCGTGGCACAAATCTAAAGGAGTGCTGTGTCCAGAGTAGCGGACGGTCTAACGCCTCTAGTACTGCGTTCGAGTTTTTCTGCCGTCGCTGAGGAGAAGGATGTATCGGTAGAGAAACCGCTTCATTAAAGCATCCACTTAAACAGAGGAGAAGTTCAGATGTCAGATAAAAATAAAGCAATCTTAGAAGAAGCAAACGCGGCGATCGCTGAAGGCAACAATGAAGGATTCTTGTCATGCTGCGCCGACGACACGGAATGGACGTTTGTAGGCGACAAGACCCTTAAAGGAAAAGAAGCCGTTCGCCAATATATGGCAATGACGTACATCGAGCCGCCAACGTTTATGGTCTCTAACTTAATCGCTGAAGGTAATTTCGTCACGGCACTCGGCGACATCACAATGAAGGACGAAGACGGGAAGGCGGCTCATTATTCGTACTGCGATATCTGGCGTTTTCGCGACGGTAAAATCGTCGAATTAAGGGCTTTCGTCATCAAAATCTGAGTCAACGAACCATTCATTCTCCATGATGGGTGGTTCTGCTAGTATGAGCAGCCTGAGGTAATTTTCCTAAATAGAAATTAAAATATCTTTTTTATTTCATAAATCTACTCATGTTTACCATGCCTTATAAATGCGAGGAAATTGTGAGTTGTTTGCAATCTATTTTATTTAATAAAATCAATACCTCAAAGCCTGTTCAGAACCTAAATACGCATCTTAAAATAGAGTATTTTTAGGTGTGATTTATATATAAAACAACGCAAAAATCAACATTGTACTAATTCATTTTATTATGATATTTTTATTTGTTTCTTTAGAGAGAGTGATTCATTTATTTTATTGATTAACTTTAAAGTATCGGTCGATTAATTAAACTCTAAATTTAATTAATCGACCCAAACTTTCCACTTTGAAACTAATCTGATGAAAAAGATAATTTGGCTGGCACTGGTATGTACGGGATTCGTAGTAACTACGCCCTTTACGGCACAAGCACTAAATTCAGAAAAAATCAGCCCGAACCTCGATCGAGAGCCGAATATGTCGCTCGCCCAGTACGATCGCAACCAAAATCGCAACGACCGAAATCGTGACAACCAAGATCGCGACAACGAAGGTCGTCGCTACCAAAGTGGCGATCGGCTGTTTATTGTTTATTACCGCAGCCATGACGATCGCAAGTGGATTTATGTGAGTAAGCACTACAATCGTCGCGCTGCCCAACGTGCTGCCAACCGACTGGAGCGGCGTGGGTATCGAATCCAAATTTTATGACAGAGCCGTTTCAAACTATGAGTTGCCAACACCTAAATCCTGCTTGCGGGCTGCCAACCGACTGGAGCGGCGTGGTTATCGAACCTACGTTCAAGTCAGTCGAGAAGTCAATCGTGGTATGAATCGAGGCTAATATCTGCAATTGAAGGCGTTGGCTCGGCTGCACCAATGCCTGACACCAAAATTTGAGGTAACAATGTCGAGTATTAGCTTGAATTTCAAGAAAGGCGTTGATTCTGCCAAGCAGAAGCTACACAATCGATTCAAAACTAACAAGTGGTTGATGGGATTGCTAGTGGCAATCCCGCTCGCTGGTGGTCTGAGTTATCTTGTTTATAACCAATTAGTGACAGTCGCTAAACAGCAGGCACAAAGCAAGATTCAGACAGCAGCAGTCACACGGGGCAATCTAACAATTTTGGTATCCGCCAATGGTACCGTGCAACCCGAAAGTTCGGTTAATGTCAGTCCCAAAACCTCCGGTGTTTTGAAGCAGTTGCTGGTCAAAGAAGGCGATTTTGTCAAACCAGGTCAGATTGTCGCCTATATGGACAATTCAAACATCCAAGGGCAATTGCTCCAGGCACGAGGAAACCTTGCTGCTGCTCAGGCAAATTTGAATAAGGTCATCGCGGGGAATCGATCGCAAGATATCGCTGGATCTACAGCCAACCTAAATGAAGTTCAGGCTACCTACAGGCAAGCGGCTGAAGACCTGCGCCGTAACCAAAAATTACAAGCACAGGGAGCCATCTCTCAACAAGCATTGAGTCTTGCTCGATCGACTAGTGATAGTGCCCAAGCGCAAGTAGAGCAGAGCCAGCAAGCATTAAATCTCCTCAAAGCAGGATCGCGCCCTGAAGACATCGCTCAAGCCCGCGCTCAAGTTATGGCAGCCCAAGGGGCAGTCACGATCACTCAACGGAATATCGACGATACCGTGATTCGCGCCCCCTTTGCAGGGATTATTGCTCGTAAATATGCCGATCCAGGGGCGTTTGTGACCCCCACAACGGCGGGTAGTGCGGTGACTTCGGCAACATCATCTTCAATTCTGGCTCTAGCATCTACCAATGAAATCGTGGCGCAGGTAGCCGAAGCCAGTATTGCCCAAATCCGTGTCGGGCAGGTAGCGGTAATTAAAGTGGATGCTTACTCTGGCAAAACCTTTGAGGGCAAAGTGACACAAGTTGCTACCCAGTCATTGGTACAACAAAATGTGACCAGTTTTGAGGTGAAAGTAGCGGTTGCCGACTCCCAAAAACTGCTCAGTCAAGGGATGAATGTGACGATCGATTTCAAAGCCGGAGAACTGAACCAGGTGCTAGTTGTGCCGACGGCTGCGATCGTTCAGCAGAAAACATCTCAGGGTGTATATGTGGCGAAAACAGGCGGCGATCCGGTATTTATGCCGATCGTGGTGGGGACGACTGTTAACGATAAGACTGAAGTTAAGTCTGGTTTAACTGGGAACGAACGGGTTTTACTCAGTTTTCCACCCGGAACCCGTAAGGTTACTCCGATTACAGATGGGGGTTGACGTAGATAGTCAGAAATTACAATCTCCGAAATCACCATTTGTGGATACTTAAATTTATGCGTAGATCTACCCACCCCGCCCTGCGGACACCCCTCCGAGAAGGGGATTTGCCGAACAAATCCCTTCTACGTTCATCTCGCCGTAGTAAGCGCAAAATCTCGCTGCTGGAAATATTTTTGATGGCAGTGGAAACCTTGTGGAGTAATAGAATCCGCAGCGGATTGACGATGCTGGGTGTAATTATTGGGATATCCTCTGTCATTGCGATTACTTCGATCGGTCAGGGAGTTCAAAAATCCACCGAGTCGAGCATTGCAGCATTGGGTACCAATATCCTCCAAGTCTCCGCAGCAGCAGCGAGAACGGGCGGCATCAGTCAGGGGGCTGGTTCTGCTAGTACGCTGACTTGGGAAGATGCCCAAGCGATCGCCAAACAAGTTCCCGCTGCTACAGCAGTGTCAGCGTTCTTATACCGCCCAAGTGTTCAGGTGGTGCGGGGTAACGTCAACATTTCAATCACTGCCATCGGCACGGATTTAAACTTTCCAGACGTGAGAAATGTCCGACCAGAATTAGGGATATTTTTTCAGCAGCAGGATTTAGATACAGCCAAAGCAGTGGTGGTAATTGGTGCCAAAGTTCGAGACGATCTGTTCGCTGCGTCAGAAACGGCGATCGGTAGCGATATTCGGATTCAGGGTAAACGTTATCGCGTAGTGGGGGTGATGGAGCGGAAAGGGGCTGTCGGGCTGCAAGATACAAATAATATGGTGTATCTGCCCCTAACTAATATGTCCGCTGAGATTGTTGGTAACAATGCGCTCACAGGTGTGGCAATTAACGGCTTTTGGGTAAAAGCGAGTAATCCCGACCAACTTGAAGCAGCGGAATTTCAGGTGGCGAATGTGCTGCGGCTGCGCCATGATATTCGCTTACCCAAAGAAGATGATTTTACTGTCACCAATGAAGTGGATCTGATTAAAACTTTCACGAGTATTATGGGGTCGCTGACGCTGATGGTTGGTGCGATCGCGGGAATTTCGCTAGTAGTTGGTGGGATTGGGATTGCTAATATCATGTTGGTGTCCGTGATGGAACGGACGCGGGAAATCGGGCTACGAAAAGCCGTCGGAGCAACTAGCGGCGCAATTCTGAATCAATTTTTGATGGAATCGATCGTCATTTCTAGTATTGGCGGTGCGATCGGGATTGGATTGGGTGTAGCCCTCGCTTTCGCTGTCGCGACGATCTTCAAATTTCCCTTTGTGGTGTCGCTATTGTCAGTGGTGGTGGGTTTTGTCCTTTCGTTGATTGTTGGGGTACTAGCGGGCGGTATTCCTGCTCGTAATGCGGCAAAACTAGACCCGATCTTGGCACTACGTGGGGATTGATTATGGCAAGTATGATTTCTCTCGAAGATATTACTAAAACCTATCACTTGGACACGATCGAAGTCCCAGTCCTCAAGCGCGTGAATTTGTCGATCGAGGAGGGCGAATATGTCGCAATTATGGGAGCTTCAGGTTCGGGCAAATCGACGCTGATGAATATTATCGGTTGTCTCGATCGACCTAGCAGTGGACAGTATTTTTTAGCAGGTCAAAATCTGACTACGCTTGATGATGATGAACTTGCAGATATTCGCAATCAATATATTGGGTTTGTATTTCAACAGTTCAACCTCTTGCCAAAGCTCACATCTTTGGCGAATGTGATGCTACCGATGATTTATGCCGATGTTGATAAGTCGCAACGGGTCGAACAGGCGACAGAAGCATTAATCCAAGTTGGTTTAAGCGATCGCATCCAAAACCGTCCCAATCAACTTTCTGGCGGACAACAACAGCGCGTCGCCATCGCTCGTGCTTTAGTGAATCACCCCGCCTTAGTCCTCGCCGATGAACCGACTGGCGCACTAGATACCAAAACTTCCGAGGAGATTATGAATCTGCTGACTGAGTTAAATCAACAAGGTACGACGATCGCGATCGTTACCCATGATGCCAATGTTGCCGCTAGAACAAAGCGGATAATTCGGATGGTGGATGGGGTAATTATTGAGCAGGATAAATAATTATAAAAAATAAAACTGGAGAACAGCAAAAATTATTAACAAAATACCGATGCGCCGCCCCTCGCGCTCTCGTGCTGCTTTTTACCACCTATTTCGCTTCCGCCTGCTCACAGTCAATAACGGAGACACCTATGATTACTTATCCTCAAACCAAACAAGGCGATGTCGTCGAGGAGCAGTTCGGGGAGACGATCGCCGACCCCTATCGCTGGCTGGAAAACGACGTTCGCAGCGATAAGGAAGTCGCTTCCTGGGTCGAATCGCAGAATAAAGTCACCAATGCTGATCTCGATACGCTGCCGGGTCGAGCTATCTTCAAGGAGCGGCTGAAGCAGTTGTACAATTATGAGCGGTTCACCATTCCGGTCAAAAAGGGCGGACGATATTTCTACTTCCGCAACTCCGGCGTTCAGAACCAGCAGGTTCTCTATGTCCGCGACAGCGTGGATGGTGCAGGGCGGGTGCTGATCGATCCCAACAGTTGGGCAAAGGACGGGGCGATCGCGCTGGCTGAATGGTCGGTTTCTAACGACGGCAAGCGTCTAGCCTATACGGTGCAGGATGGCGGCACGGACTGGCGCACGATTCGGGTGCTGGATGTCAACACGGGCAAGGTGCTGGGCGATGAGGTCAAATGGGCGAGGTTCACCACCATCGCGTGGATTAAGGACGGCTCCGGCTTTTTCTACGCCCGTTTCCCTGAACCGAAGCAGGGCGCAGCATCTCAGGGAAACGTAGAAGACCATGCCGTTTATTTTCACGCGATCGCAACGCCCCAGGCGAAGGATCGGCTAGTATACGCAACCCCAGACCAACCGACTATGGTGCATTCCCTGATAAGCGTCACCAAAGACGGGCGTTACGTCACGATCTTTTCCACACCCGGTTCATTAGTTGCCAACTTACTGACGGTAGTAGACCTGAATAGCGCCGACTGGAAACCACGCAAGCTAGTCAATAAGCTTGATTATTTATGGGGCGTTGTGGGCAATGTGGGGACGAAATTCTTCCTCGAAACCACTAAGGATGCGCCCCGCCTCAAGGTGGTGATGATGGACCTCGCCGCCGCCGATCCGGCGATCGCGGATGTGGTGCCGGAGCAGGATTCGGTGCTGAACGGCGCATCATTAGTCGGTGGACGGTTGCTGCTCTCCTATATGGTTGATGTGAAGACGGAGGTCAGGCGCTACACCCTCGAAGGCAAGGCTGACGGCCTGGTGAAACTGCCCGGTATTGGTACTGCGATCGGCTTTGAGGGCGAAGAAGACGACAAGGAAACTTTCTACGGCTTCACCAGCTTCAATGCGCCTGGCATCATCTATCGATACGATGTCGCCAGCAACACGGCGCGCGTCTGGAGCGAGGCAAAGGTGGCGACCGATCTCAACCGAATTGTGGTCGAACAGCATTTCTACAAGTCGAAGGACGGCACCCGTGTCCCGATGTTTATCGTCCGGCGCAAGGATGTAACCAATCCGGCACCGACCGTGCTCAATGCATACGGTGGCTATGGACTGATCGATCCTCCCAGGTTCACGCCGGCGCTGCTGGCGTGGGTCGAACAGGGCGGTGTGTTTGCGATTGCCTACATTCGCGGCGGTGGAGAATATGGCAGGGCATGGCACGAAGCAGGCCGTCGTCAGAACAAGCAGAACGTCTTCGATGATTTCATCGCGGCGGGCGAGTATCTGAAGGCGCAGGGCATCACATCACAAGACGGACTGGCCATTCAGGGCGCATCGAATGGCGGACTCTTGATTGGCGCGGTGGTCAATCAGCGACCGGATTTGTTCGCCGCCGCGCTGCCCCAGGTCGGTGTCATGGACATGCTCCGCTTCGACAAGTTCACAGCCGGAAAATTATGGGTGGATGAGTTTGGCTCTCCGGCACGGGAAGCGGATTTCCGTAACCTCTTCAGCTATTCGCCTTATCACAATATCCAATCCGGCAAGGACTATCCCGCGATCCTTGCCACTACTGCCGACACGGACGATCGCGTAGTGCCCGGTCATAGCTTCAAATATGTCGCCGCGCTCCAGGCAGAGGGTATCGGACCCAAGCCACACTTTATCCGCATTGAGACGCGCGCGGGACATGGAGCGGGCAAGCCCACGGACAAGATCATTGAGGAAACGGCGGATATGTGGGCTTTTGCCGCTCACTGGACGGGGCTGAAGGTGAAGCCAGCGAAATGATCGTCGCATTGGGGAAAGAGCGTGAGGGCACGAGAAGTCGCTCAAGCAGTTGTCTTTCTCTGCTCTGATGCTACTAGCTACATCACTGGACAACCCTCTAAATCTCTAATCAGTGTTTTTGGGTTGTTCGATCAATCTATCTCGCTGCGGAGTTAAGTAAGTAGGCTGGATTAAACGGAGGATGGGTTACGCTGCGCTAACCCATTCTGGCTAAGGATTTTTCGCTTTGTGAAGAGCCTACAGCGTTTTACAAATAATTACGACCTAAAGGAGTTTATCCCATGTCTCACATTTCTTCTAACCACAAGAGAGATCGTGACCTACCCACACACGACTCAGGGCCAACAGTTCCCGCTAGGAGGAGAACCATGCTTGCTAGCAAGACCCACCTCGGAAGCTCGCTAATGATTGGGGCGGTGATACTGGTTCTTAGTGCCTGCGGACAGCCCACACTCGGTCATCCGCCAAAGCCAGGAGTAAAAGTCCCTGCGGAGCTGAAACGCTTCTACAACCAGAAGCTGACCTTCGGCTCGTGCAAAGGCTACGCCACCACGGATGACGACGCTAAGACCTTCGCCAACGACACCTTCAAATGCGCCCGGCTTGAGGTGCCGCTCGACTACCAGAACCCCCGCGGGCGAACCGCGCAGATTGCACTGCTGCGCGTATCGGCGAAGGGCAAGCCGAGCAAACGAATCGGCTCCCTGCTGGTCAACCCCGGCGGTCCCGGCTTCCCCGGGACGAGCCACGCAGCCCTAGTGGCGACCAAACTGGGTGAGCACCCGATCACCGAGCGGTTCGACCTGATCGGCTTCGACCCGCGCGGGGTTGCGGCCTCGACACCGGCCCTCGACTGCTTCACCGATGCCGAACGAGAGGCCGACAAGCTTGTCAACTCGATCAACTCCGGGGGCAAGGACTACACCGACGACGAGACCCGCCAGTTGTACCAGAAGTGCGCCGCGCGTTCCGGCGGCGAGGACGTGCTGGCGCACGTCGGCACCCGCGATGTGGTGCGCGACATGGACGTGCTCCGCGCGGTGCTCGGCGATGACAAGCTCTCCTTTATCGGGCAAAGCTACGGTACCCGGCTTGGCGCGATCTACGCCGAGACCTTCCCCCAAAACGTGCGGGCCATGGTGCTCGACGCCGCGCTCGACCCCACCCTCGGCACCACCGAGCGTCGCCTCGTCCTGTTCGCGGGCTTCCAGCGTGCCTTCGACAACATGGCGGCCTTCTGCGCCAAGTCCCCGGACTGTCCGCTGGGCACAGATCCCAAGCAAGCTACCGCCGCCTTCCAGCAGATCGTGCAGCCACTGATTGATAAACCGATCATCACCGCAGACGGACGCAAGGTCACGTACACCACGGCGATTGACGGCGTGCTTGCCGCCCTTTACAGCGAGGCGGGCTGGCGTGCGGTGATCCAAGGCATCACCGAACTCAAGGCCGGAAGCGGTAGTAAACCCCTGCTGTTCTTGCGCGACTTCCTCAGCCAGCGCCGTGCCGACGGCAGCTACGGCAATGGCTACGAGTCCCTGCTGGCCATTAACTGCCTCGACGAGGAACGCAACACGCCCCAGCAGGAGACTACGATGACGCGCGACGTTTTCAAGGTTGCGCCCTTCCTGGACACCGGCCGGCCCGTCAACGCCCGCGACCTCTGTGAGCATTGGCGCGTGAAGCCCACCGTCGGCTACCCCTACGCCCAGAACATCAAAGGACTCCCCAAAACCCTGGTCGTGTCGGTCACCCGCGACCCGGCCACCCCGCACACGGGCGGCATCAGCCTCGCCAAGACGCTCGGTGCGAGCCTGCTGACCGTCGAGGGCGAACAGCACGGCGTGGCCCTCACCGGCGGCAATGCGTGTGTCAACGACATCGTCGCCGACTACCTCATCAACCTCAAAATCCCCGCAGACGGCGCTCGCTGCGTCCTTTAGGCGCGTTGGGGCACTAGAGCGGATAGCCTGAACAGAGAGTGTGCGTTGCTGCGGCAGCGCTCACCATAGTGTGGGTTCCCTCCAGCGCCAAAACTAAGGATTTAGAAACCCCTATCGACAATCGTACTGAACAGAGGAACACAATGAATAAGATCGAGTTTTTTGTCACCCCCGGTTATGGAGAACGCCTGCTGAATGGATTGCATTACTCGCAAGCGGTAAAAACTGGCGATCGAGTGGAGACATCAGGACAAGGCGGCTGGGATGACGATCTGCAAATTCCCGAATCGCTCACGGACGAGATTGCTCAGGCGTTTCGGAACGTAGAGCGAACCTTGGCGACTGCCGGTGCTAGTTGGGAGCATGTTGTCCACGTCAATTCTTACCACGTTGGCGGGTTTCCCCCGGAGGTTAATGATGTGATGGTTAGGCTATATCGCCATTATATGCCCAACCACGCCCCAATTTGGACACAAGTAGGAGTCGCGGCACTTGGACTTCCAACGATGCGGATTGAAATCCGCGTTACTGCAATTGTTCCGTGAGTTTTGCACAAGCCGCAACGGGGTCATTGCGAAGTTAGGGAGTTACCTACGCTAAGTGGTATCGAAATCCTGTCACTGTTTATTCTCAATCAAAAAGAGTTGGCACAGATGGAATCTATGAAAGCAACCGTATTAACTGCGTTTGGTGATGCTGAGAAGTTTGAGATTCAAACTGTTCCCATACCAACACTGAAGGCGAATCAGGTGTTAGTCAGAGTTTGTGCAACCTCGATTAACCCGATCGACTACCAAACTCGTCGTGGTGATTACAAGGAACTGGTTCGATTACCCGCCATTCTTGGAGTCGATGTTTCAGGGGTGATTGAGGCAATTGGCGAAGCCGTGACTGATTTCAAGGTGGGAGACAACGTGTATTACTCGCCGCAAGTTTTTGGAGAATTCGGTAGCTACGCTCAGTATCATGTGGCTGATGCAGCGATTGTTGCATTAAAGCCTGGAAATCTATCGCACGTTGAAGCAGCTTCTTTTCCGCTTGCAGGCGGAACTGCTTGGGATTGTCTGGTGACTAGGGGACAGCTACAAGTTGGTGAAACAGTTCTCATCCATGCGGGTGCGGGTGGAGTTGGTTCGATCGCAGTTCAACTCGCTAAAGCGATAGGGGCATACGTTTTTGCAACGTGTAGTTCTAGAAACCGAGATTTCGTGACAGAACTGGGCGCAGATCGGGTGATTGATTACAAGAATGAAAATTACGTAGAAGTCATTCGTCAAGAAACAAATGGATTGGGTGTGGATTTAGTTCTAGATACGATCGGTGGAGAAACCATTCAGCGTAGTCTAGAAATCATTCGCCCCTTCGGTAGGCTTATCAGCATTGTAGACATTGCAATACCGCAATCGCTTCTTGAAGCATGGGGTAAGAATCTGACGATTCATTTTGTTTTTTCACCCCAGTATCAAGCAAAATTAGAGGCTTTGACAAAACTAATTGAGCGTCAACAGCTTCGCCCAGTGATTGATTCAGTATTCTCTTGGGATCAGGTCGTTCTGGCACACCAGCGTCTAGAGCAGGGAGGAACACGGGGCAAAATTGTACTGAAATTTACAGAAAATTAGACTAGCTTCACGGCGTTAATAATTGCTAAACGGATCGGAGTTCGATTTTTGAAGGTCAATATTGATTGAAACAGGAGAAACAGGATGATACTGCAAGATAAAGTGGCTTTAGTGACTGGAGGAACATCAGAGCCAGTAGGGTGGGCAGTGCCCACAAAACCTTTCACGGTAAGGTTTTAAAATTGAAGGCACAAGTGATGGTGTCTACGGAGTGACGGTCAGTAATGGTTTCTACCCAGTGACGATCGATCGAGGCGTTACAATCAATTGCTTTCAATGTGTGCGTGTCTGGTACAGAGAATAAGCTTCACCGGAGAAGAAATAATGAAACAATTTACCTTGTTTACTTTCCTGTACCTCGCGCTTGGAGTTTGCCTGAGTGCGATCGCGCTTGGGTATCCAAACCTGCCTTCGAGTCTTCAAACCAGCTTGTTCGTCAGTGCGGGATTGTCCTACCTCTTTTGTCTCCTCAGCACCTTCCCATTTTGGCGTGAGACGACGATCCGCTTCTATCGCAGCCGCAATTCGGCGGTGATTCTACCCTGGTTAGTGATTGGAGTGAACATTGTGGTGACGATCTGGGAGGTTCAGAGTCAGAACTGGAAGATGGAAGCCATTTTAGGAGCGTTGTCGCGGCTAATAGTTGTCTTACCGCTTGCAGAAATCATTGTGATTACATGGCAAGTGAATTCCGAACATTAGTGTCTAAATCGGACGATCCCGAAACGAACTCACTCTTCACCACAGGAATTTGACAAATCTTTGTCAGAATCTGGAAGAAGTCAAGCATTGGAACTCAGTACAATTCAAAGCGATACAACAAGATTAATAAGGAGGAAAGCAAAATGATACTGCAAGACAAAGTGGCGTTAGTCACTGGAGGCGCATCGGGTATTGGCAGAGCAACCGCGATCGCCTTCGGTGCTGCGGGCGCAAAAGTCGTCTTCTGTGACAGACCCAATGTAGAAGGGGAAGAAACAGCTGCGCTGATTCGTGAGACTGGAGCGGAGTGCTTGTTTGTAAAAGCAGATGTCTCTAGTGAATCGGATGTGCAAGCCTTGGTACAGAAAGCGATCTCCACCTACGGCAGACTCGATTGTGCATTTAACAATGCTGGAATTGATCTTGCTGTTAAACCACTGCACGAACAATCGATCGAGGATTTTGACAAGATTATGTCGATCAATGCGCGAGGGCTGTTTCTCTGTATGAAATATGAGATTCAACAGATGCTAACCCAGGGCGCAGGCGCGATCGTGAACAATTCATCAACCAATGGACTCGTTGCGCTTCCGGGGATCTCGCCCTACGTCGCCAGCAAACATGCAGTGATGGGGCTGACGCGATCGGCTGCCCTTGATTATGCCAAACAGGGCATTCGGATCAATGCCGTCAATCCGGGTCCGATCTCAACTGATCTCATGGCTCGTAGCGCTGAGCAGATGGGCATCACGTTCGATGAGCTTGGGTCGATGGTGCCGATGGGTCGGATGGGTCAGGCAACGGAAATTGCTCAAGTAGTTGTGTTTCTGTGTTCTGATGCTGCCAGTTACATCACTGGACAACCCTTAACGATCGATGGCGGATATACAGCGAGTTGATTTTTGATTGTGGACTCACAGTGAATCGATCCATTTCAAGAGAGAACAACCGGACTTGATTTTAGGAGAAATAGAATGATACTTCAGGATAAAGTGGCGTTAGTCACTGGAGGCACAGCGGGAATTGGTCAAGCCGCCGCGATTGCGTTCGGTGCTGCGGGTGCAAAAGTTGTGTTCTCCGGCAGACGCGATGCAGAACGCGAAACAACTTCTGCGATGATTCGTGAGACAGGAGCGGAGTGTTTGTTTGTGCGATCGGATGTATCGAGTGAACCAGAGGTGAAGGTGCTGATAGAGAAAACAATCGCAACTTACGGAAGGCTAGATTTTGCCTTCAATAACGCTGGGTTTGGTACAGTCCCAAAGCCACTACACGAGCAGTCTGTTGAAGATTTTGACAGCATGATGGCAACTAACCTGCGGGGTGTGTTCTTATGCATGAAATATGAAATTCAACAGATGCTGACTCAAGGAGCAGGGGTCATCATCAACAACTCTTCAGTAGCGGGATCGATCGGGATACCTGGAATGGGTCCTTATACTGGGAGCAAACATGCTGTGATGGGTCTCACTCGTTCTGCTGCGCTCGATTATGCCAAGCAAGGGATTCGGATTAATGCCGTCAATCCTGGCTATATTCGCGGCACAGGAATAGTTACTCCTACGAGCCTCCAAGAGATGGGTATGACTTTAGAGCAGTTTGATTCGATGGTGTCGTCGAGGGTCCCAATGGGGCATAGGGGTCAACCTGAAGAAATTGCTGCAACGGTTGTGTTCTTATGTTCTGATGCTGCCAGCTATATCACAGGGCAACCGTTCGCGATCGATGGCGGAGTCACAGCGAGTTAATTTTTGATTTTTGATGGTGGACTCACAGTGAATCGATCCATTTCAAGAGAGAACAACCGGACTTAATTTTAGGAGAAATAGAATGATACTTCAGGATAAAGTGGTGCTTGTCACTGGCGGAACTTCAGGAATTGGTCGTGCAACCGCGTTAGCGTTCGCGCAGCGTTCCGAAGGAAAGCTTAACGAAGTTATCGCTTTTGGCGCTGCTGGTGCAAAAGTAGGGGTACAGCTGGGAGGTACCCCAAATACGTCCTCGAATTCATCGTCTGAAGTAGAGCTAGCTGCTTTGTAAGACTCTGAAAAATCATCACAAGAATCTGAAAGAAGTCAAGCATTAGAACTCAATACACTCTAGATATGTAGAAGCAGGAGAATTCAACATGGTTAAACAGCAAACTGTAGACAAACAAGCAAATTTACAGGCAACCCCCGACCTGACACCCGCTCAGGAAGCCCTGCAAGCACTCTGGGAAGAGCATATTGGGTACGAGTTTGGCACTCACAACACTGAAGATGCCCTCGCTACGATGGTTGAGGATGCTTACGTAAATAACATTCCGGTCATGACTGGAGGAGTAGGGAAACCAGCATTGCGCGAGTTTTATTCCAAATACTTCATTACAAAAATGCCGCCAGACATCGAACTGATTCCGATCTCGCGCACGATCGGAACCGACCAGCTTGTTGATGAAATGCTTGTTAAGTTCACTCATACCGTCCAGATGGACTGGATGCTACCCGGCATTGCGCCAACAGGGAAACGGGTTGAAGTGGCTGTGGTCGGGATTGTCCAGTTCCGCGACGGCAAGTTAGCCCACGAACACATCTACTGGGATCAGGCAAGTGTATTGGTTCAGCTCGGCTTGCTCGATCCGGGTACGCTGCCCGTTATCGGGGTTGACAGCGCGCGCAAGGCGATCGATCCGAGCTTGCCCTCCAACACGCTAATCGATCGTGCCAGCGCTCGCGACTAAGTGTAGGAGCCAGCAAACATTAATGCCAAAATCCGCCATTTTACAACCAGGATCGTTACTCATCCTGGTTGTAGAAGGCGCTTCTTATTGCTGGCTTCTATACGTATTGCTGCCCATTGAGTTTTTGACGCAAGTGACATAACCATTCACAACAAGAGGGAACGAGCGTGATTCTTAAGAATAAGGTAGCTTTAGTGACAGGAGGAACAGCGGGCATTGGTCGAGCCACTGCGATGTCTTCGACAAGCCGCTTCTCTACGAGAGGCTTCTCTACGAGAGGCTACGCCAACGCCAACGCGTCTACGCCTTCGGTGCTGCTGGCGCAAAAGTGGTGTTCTCAGGCAGACGGGATGCTGAAGGTGAAAAAACCGCCAAACTGATTCATGAAACGGGTGCTGAATGTTTATATGTCCGTTCCGATGTAAGCAGTGAAGCAGAGGTGAAAGTTTTGGTGGAGAAAGCGATCGCCACTTACGGCAGACTCGATTGTGCCTTTAACAATGCTGGAACTGAGTCTAGTAGCAAACCACTGCACGAACAATCCATTGAAGATTTTGACAAGGTGATGTCGATTAATGTGCGGGGGCTGTTCTTGTGTATGAAATACGAAATTCAGCAGATGTTGAGCCAAGGATCGGGTGCGATCGTCAATAATTCGTCAACGGTTGGCTTATTTGGGTTCCCAGGTACATCTCCCTATGTCGCTAGCAAACACGCGGTGATGGGTTTGACGCGATCGGCAGCTCTCGATTATGTCAAACAGGGGATTCGGATTAATGCCGTCAATCCTGGTCCGATCGCTACTGACATGGTTGATCGCATATTAGAGCCACTGGGGATTACGGTAGATAGTTTTGCCTCTACAGTTCCAATGGGGCGTGTCGGTCAAGCAGAAGAAATTGCTCAAGCCGTTATTTTTCTTTGCTCGGATGCTGCCAGCTACATTACGGGACAACCCTTAGCGATCGATGGCGGATATACAGCGAGTTAAACCGCGATTTGCCTTGGCAGATATCTTTTTGCGATCGCAGTTCTGAATAGGTAGTTTCTAAACAATTTTCTGGAATGACCTCGAAACAGGTTCACTATCGCTGAAAAAGCCGCCGATTTAATTAGGGCTTGTTTGAATAACTAATCGATCCTGATATTGCTTTTTTATTACTTTTTCAGCAACCCCTAATTAAAGGATAGGGAATAGAAGCTTGTCCCTCGGAACTGTAACCAGGACTAGTAATTACGCACTTGCCTTGAGGAAATTTCAAAATTTCGTCAGCACTGATTACAGGCATTTTTTGTAAATTCTCACTCCAGCTAATTGAACGGCTCATTTGTCCGCCAAGCGATGCCTGCGGCGGGCTACGCCTACGCCCAGTGGTACGATTTTTAATCACCACTTCCTTCTCACCGTAACGCTTTGAGTAATCCTCAGCCGTTTTGTAGTTACCAGGATTGAACAAAACATGGGTGTGCGATTCGTTGCTCAGTGAATCACGGTATAAGCCCGTACATAACTAAGCCAGTCCGACAGCAGATTACTGTCATTAAAGACTGAACTCTCGGTCAGATGCAAGTGTAAGTCTTGCCATTCAGACTCAGAATTGACTCCTTATCTGCCCACACCGAACAAGCTCGGTTCTTGTAGAGTGAAGCTCTTAACTGGGCGCAATCAGACGACCGTTGCGGGTTGACACTGGCGCTAACAGGGAGTTCCTATGATGAAACAGAGCCTAGAAAAGCGACTTACTTTGGGAAAAGGGCGCAACTCAAAACCCCTCATCTCACTGGAGTTCATTCCCGCCGAACAAGCCCATAGTATCGGTAAGAGTCAAGGGAATCCAGTAGTCAAATTGGCTACATCTAACGGAACAATCAATCTCTCCGAGGGAACGAATAAAAACGAGTTGTGGGTCTAGGGGCGGTCGAACCCCAAGTAGCCCAGACGAGCGGAGGAATCCCCACAATTCGGGTAGGACAGACCGTAATTGGTCTGAGGTGTTCAGAAAATACAAACTCTAGAAGAGAAAATGATTAGACACAGTTATAAAACTAGTGAATCTTGGAAAGCCCTACCGTGGAAGAAATTCCGCCGAAATCTTTTCCGCCTTCAAAAGCGCGTATTTAAAGCTGTTCAAGTTGGAGACAAGCGGAAAGCTAGGTTACTCCAAAAGCTTATTCTAAAATCCACCTCGGCTCGATTTCTTGCAATTAGACTTGTATCTCAGCTAAACGCTGGTAAAAAGACGGCTGGTATTGATGGGAAGAAATCCCTCTCATTTGAAGAACGCTTCAACCTAGAAGAATTACTAAAAATGAATAGTGGAAATTGGAAGCATCAAGGACTACGGGAAATCCCCATCCCTAAGAAGGATGGGACTACCAGAATGCTTAAGATACCAACCATCGCGGATAGAACTTGGCAATGCCTCGCAAAATATGCACTTGAACCAGCACATGAAGCCACTTTCCACGCCAGAAGCTACGGGTTTAGAACTGGGCGCTCTGCCCACGATGCACAAAAATACATCTTTGAAAACCTTAGATCCTCTTGCAATGGAATAGAAAAACGAGTAATTGAACTCGATATTGAAAAGTGCTTCGACAGGATTAACCACTCAGCAATAATGGACGAACTCATCGCCCCCAAAGGCTTAAAACTCGGTATTTTCCGATGCCTCAAGGCAGGGGTAAACCCAGAATTTCCTGAACAAGGAACCCCACAAGGGGGAGTGGTCAGCCCATTACTAGCCAACATTGCGCTCAACGGAATTGAGAGTATACACAGATACCACTACAACTACAAACTAGGTTGCAAGGTACATGAGAAGACGCCAAATAAGTCAATCAAAGAACCATCAATCCGATACGCGGATGACATGGTTATTATACTCCGACCCGAAGATGATGCGATAGAGATACTTGAAAGAATCAGCGAGTTCCTCCGCAAGCGCGGAATGAATGTAAGCCAAAAGAAAACCAAAGTTACCGCCGCGACAGATGGGTTTGATTTCCTCGGCTGGCACTTCAAAGTCCAGAAAAACGGAAAGTTCAGAAGCATTCCCTCAGTGAACAACTTCAAAGCGTTCCGTAAGAAAGTAAAACACATCGTCAACAACTCGAATTTTGGTGCTACCACAAAGGCTGAGAAATTAGCCCCGGTAGTTAGAGGTTGGAGAAATTACCATAAGTTCTGCAAGATGGACGGGTCAAGAAACTCGCTATACCACATCGAAACAAGAGCCTACAAGGTATTTAACAAGGAAACCAAGCAAAACCGCTACTCTAGCAAGAAATTACTAGACAAAGCATTCCCAACAGTTTCCTACTCCGAAAACAAACACATTTCTGTTAAGGGAACTAAATCACCTTACGACGGAGATACAGCCTACTGGAGCGAACGTAGTAGTAAGCTCTATGACAGCGAAACTTCTATTGCTCTTAAGAAGCAAAACCATAGATGTGCCTCCTGCGGCTTAAAGTTCATCGATGAGGAACGGGTACACCTGCATCACATCGACGGAAATCACGTCAACTGGAAAAAAAATAATCTTGAAGCAATTCATGAGAGTTGCCACGATTACAAGCACATGAGCAAAAGCGCAAGCTGAGAACATCGGAAGCTGGGTGCGGTGAAAGTCGCACGCCCAGATTTAACTGAGAGGTGCGGGGAATAATATCCCCCATCGACTCAACCACTACAAGCTGATGCGATCGCATCAGCTTGTAGTACCCATGTTTTATTTAATCCTGGTAACTACAAAACGGCTGAGGATTACTCAAAGCGTTACGGTGAGAAGGAAGTGGTGATTAAAAATCGTACCACTGGGCGTAGGCGTAGCCCGCCGCAGGCATCGCTTGGCGGACAAATGAGCCGTTCAATTAGCTGGAGTGAGAATTTGCAAAAAATGCCTGTAATCAGTGCTGACGAAATTTTGAAATTTCCTCAAGGCAAGTGCGTAATTACTAGTCCTGGTTATAGTTCAGAGGGGCAAGCTTCTATTCCTTATCCTTTAATTATTCCAGTGTCCAAAGCCGATGAAAAACGGGCGCATGATAGTGAGGCTCTTTGGGACACACAAGTTAAACCTGCTTTAGAAAGTCAGGTGACAATTCCAGATATTAAAACGCTAACACAAGCATTACATGAACGGATTGAGTCAGCAGCGCGGATGTTGCCATTACCAGAGGAAGATGTAGCACCTGCACATGAGTCTAATAACAGTGAAACTGATGTTTTAGAAAATTTCCCAACACGAGTTTATCAAACACCCGGATTGCAAGGATAAAAGGCTGGTAGCTTTTAAAAAGCGAAATATTGTTGGATATATTGTTGCTCACAGGGTAGAATTTTCAGTGTTTGCTGTTGGATTTAGGCAGCCTTTTTTCGCTTTTTTAGGTTGTGTCTACCTCGTTTAACTCAGTGTTATAAGCTGTCGCATCTGTAATTTTCCAGAGCATCACAGAGTTACCAATGGTTGCAGACCCGAAAAAGTGCAAGTTATACGCGCGACAGCTTACTCTTCGGAAATTGGCGAATGTATTGAAATCAAAATTTTACAAATTAATGCTGAATCTTAGTAAGACAATATCACCTTTTACCCTTAACTTTTTTCAATGCTGCTTGTCTTACTTCTGCATTGAGCAAATAACCAAAACCCACCTTTTCTAAACGCAGCACAAATTCCTCTCGTGTATTGCCCAATTTACTAGCTGTAGCATCCAAATTCCAATTATGCTGGGCTAACTGACTCAGCAAATAAACTCGGCGAGTCTGCATTCCTGATAAGCGGTAAGTCTTCAAATACTCCAATTCACCATTCTCTCGAATAATCGCTTCCCCAATATGATTTTCTTCGTTGGGGTTGAGGTCAGTAATAAATCGTTGTAACATGAACGAACCAGCAGTATAGACTTTTTGGGAAATTAACTTGCGTCCTAACAGTCCCTCTGCCATAAAACCCTGAAACGATGCCCAATCTGAACGCATATTTTTTACTGCTGCTCTCAAAGCTTTTAAATCATTAATTTTGGACTCATCTAAAGATACACTCATTGGAAAAGTAGTATCGTGCAGCAACGCGTATTGGTACAATAACTCACCATAGAAATCTTCTAACAAGCTATTGTGCAAAAGTCGATAGTCCTCTGGGGTCGGTACTACAAAAGCTGATGCTAATGCTTCGGCAACAAATACCAATACCCCAACCTGTCGAGAGTGAATTTCAAATACCCGCAAAGCATCTTCAAGTCCAGCAATGTAACGTCCACTAAAAGAGCTTTCCATTCGGCTACCCAGCCCATGAGAAAGGGCATACTTAGAATATTCACTCCAGGCAATATCAGGGCCAGAGAAAAACATTGATAAAAAGCCTTCCATTGCCAAGTGCAGTGGCAAAAATCTCAGTTGATTACTAGATTCCCGCTTCACCATCCGGTGCATTAACCGGACACTGGCACAACCATAGTTTAGCTGTTTACCATCTGTTTGAAAAAGCTGTCCCCCAAAAGCCCCCACAGGACTGCCGTCATTAGTCCAAGACAACACTAGTCCGTGAGGAACATAGGAAAAATATTTCATTCCTGGTGCTGTCATTTCTCCTGTTAAGGAAACAACTGCTAAATCTTCATCGTAGCTACGACGCAGCAAGCGCAAGTCGTTACGTACTTGATGGCGCAATAATGGCACAATCCGCACTGCTCCCCGTATTTGAGAAGGAGCAATTTCTAGTCCTTTGAGTGATATGTCTGCTAACAGATTGCTTTTGGATGCCATAGGATGGTGTGTCTATTTTTATTAACTTTAAGCAACACCGTATTTGGTATAAGGACGTTTGTATGGGGGATGCAAGCCTAAAACAATATCTGAAGCTGGAACTCCTCTTTCCACTAGCTCTTGAGCAATATCGGCTTCTGTCATGTTGTGCTGAATCCAAATTTTATTATCTTTAATGTCTAAATGAATGTAACAGGCATAAATACGATTAAACTCTTGCCAACCAATATCTAGAATTTGATAGTGATCGTGTTCTGTATCAAAAATGAGTTGACATTCAATATTTGGTTCGTTTGGGGTGGCATGGGCGATTAATAATTCGCGCACAATTTGGCGATATCTGGCTAGTTTTTCCATTCGATACACCTTACAGCCTACACCCTAACATTTGCTTAACTCGCTCTGCTAAATATGATTCTAATTTAGCTAAAGATGCAGAACCTTCAGCAAACCGGGCAAAGCCCAACATCGTAGGTAAATCTTCTGCATCTCGTAATCCTACTGTGGGGATTGTGGGACTCAAGGGATGTAAAGAAAAGTCATCGGCATTGTAAACAGGATTGCAATGAATAATGGAAGTTTTTTGTTTCGGGTCTAAACGATCGCGATATACACGTAGAATTTCCGATGCTCCTCTAGGGGGATCGTTTTCCCAACCATCGGTTACAAGTACTATTAAATCTGCGCCCCAGTCCAAAGCATCCAGTAGGGGAGTAGCTAGGTCTGTTTGTCCACGAGGTAGAATCAGCAGTGGATCGCTGGTTGATGCTGTCCAAAAAGCTTGGTATTTCTGGGATGCTGCTTTTAGTAAGTAATGAGTAGCTAAGGCTACCCCTAGAGGACGACGATGTTTTTCGGCTGAACCGGAACTAGAGTAGCTGCAATCTAGAACTGCGGCTACTCGTCCTAGTTTTAGGGGTGATTTTCTTAATGTGAAGACAGCAGATTTCTCTAATGCTTGGTTTAAGATATCCCACTGCTGTTTGCGAGTATCCAATGGCAAAGATAGGATATACAGTGCCAAACGAGTTAGGGGGAGACGACCTAAATTAATGTCGATTTCTACTTCTGTGCGGTTGGCTGAACCTTGAAAGCGTAATTTTTCATTCAAGGTCATTTGCTCTTGAATACGGGATAAAAAGACCTCTCGTTTAATTCCATGTTTCGCTGCTAAACCTTCGGCAACTGTAAAGGGTAGTTGATAAACTGCTTGAGCGCTATAGTGTGCTTGGCGAAATGTCTCGAATAATTCTGTTTGATAAATTTGCTGTTTCCATTTACCAAAGAGAAAATTACCTAATTCCCCTGGTAGGGTGAGGTGAGCATGGGAGGCTATAGCTCGAAATTTAGAGCGATACTTCACAGCATCAAAGTTGATGTCACGTTTTTGCTGGAGATAATCACGAGCGATCGCTCTGCTACGACGATTATTGATACTTCTTTTCCGCAATTGTTGCAATACTTCCCAACCTCGTTGTGGTGGTAAGGCTGTTAATGCTGCGGCAATTAATGCACCTTCTTCTTGTCGATGTTCAGGGGGTGTATGTTTTCCTGTTGCTAGTAATTTGAGGATAATCTGCGCTTGGTTGAAGTGGTTAATTCCTGCTGCCAATGTCCGGGTATAGAGTAAGCGGTAATTACCTAAAATATAGTCGTGCAAAAAGTCAATAGATACGCGCTGCCCATAACCATCACCATAGAATTCACGCTGTCCTGTGCAGGAGAGGCAGGCATTAATAAACATGACTAAATCTTCCCTTGCCACCTGCTGATGCTGGTTCGCCCGATTAATGTCCATTGTTGACCGAAAACAGAGTATGGGGTGTAGGGTGTGGGGGGTTGGGTGTGGGGTGTAGTGTTTAAGACAATTAAATGCGAGTACGTCAAGCAGTTCAACACATTCTTAATTCCCCACACCCTACACCCAAAACACAGGAATACCAGGGATTTACGCTTATCAAGCGTGCCATTCGTGAAGAATATTGCATCACTTCTTCCCCTACACCCTACCCCCTATCCCCAACACCCTTTTCCTTGGGGGTACTGTTCGGGGAATGACGACACGACAAGCTAGGATAGCGTTACAGGCTAGGTTCGGAAGTCGCACCAAAGTCCCGCAAACAGTATTAACGACTATTTTAAGTTCTAGATTAGAAAATAGCTATAGGAATCTGACTTAAATCTTACTAAGTATACTGAGGTTTTAATCTCTATTATGCAAGGCTTCGATTTTCTCAGCTTTTCAAAAATTAAATAGGAATCCGGCGTTGCTCCCTTTGCGGGATGAATTGAGATTTTTTTTTGGAGCATGCGATCGCTGACTCGAATTGGAATGCTCTATCTGTGGGAGTTCTGCTGGGTGCGGCAGGAGTCCTAAAATGTGGAAATTCAGCTATAACGATGCGCTTGAGCGGTTACAAATTGCCTTTGCAATGCACCAAGATATTTCAATAATCCGCTCCAAGCGAATTGTTATACGGCGATTAGCCTAGACACCTGGTCTCCAGAGATTCTTCAATGATTTGTCCATCTTCCTCCAGTTTCACTTGATACGCTTTTGCTGCTGGTTTTGAAGTAACGACTTCGACAATCTGTTGCCCTTCAAACAGCACTGCTGCTCCGTCATCAATTCCAACACCAGGAGGCAGTTCGCCGTTTTTAACTAGCTGATGAAAATCATATCTTCGGTTGAATTCACCATCGTAGTGTGGTGTGCAACTACCTCGAATTAGCCCCAAACCTTGCAACGGACTCAGCTTACCAACCCAAGTTGAGTCACTTCCACCATATTCAAACCAACAAATCGCACCAGCACTCATCCCAGCTAGTAAGATGCCAGATCGCCAAGCCTTTCTCAAAATCTCGTCGATATTCCACTCTCGCCATACTGCAAGCATTGCACGAGTATTTCCCCCACCCACATAAATCAAATCTTGATTCAACAGATGTTGTTCAACATCAACTAATGGGATTGCACCTGATCGCGGTTGACGAAAGAACGCAAGATGTGATGGTTTGCAGGAGTACTTAGCAAATGCTGTGTAGAAACGTGAGAGGAAGTCTTCCGAATCGCCACTAGCAGTAGGAATAAAGCAGACCTTGGGATCGGTTTTACCCGTGCAGTTTAGACAGTACTGATCCAGAAGATCCTCTGTCTCCATTAGGAAACCGCCACCACCAATTGCGATCAACTTTGAAACCATACAGACTCAATTAAGATAACTTAACACCAAATCTTAACTAATAGCGTTGGATAACAGTCGTAGTCAGAGACATATTACTCCTTGACAGGGGAATTAGGCAGAAAATTTCAGTATTTTTTCCAGCAGAAAGCCTGTACTCATCTGCCTAAAATCCCATTCAATTGCCAATGGCAGAGGCATTAGCCTCTTAAATCTTGACTTCTGGAATAACTTCTAAATTGACCATTGACGATAACTCAGGAATGACTATATTTGATTGTGATTTGTTATCTGGAGATTGAGTCAGTAGTTTAATTAACCATTTTTCAGTCTGCATCTGATCCTTTTTATTCCAGCGTACATCTAATCTTTGGGCTGGTTTCACAGGATGTAATGCTAAAATTACGATTTGTATTTGGTTAGGAATAACTGAGTATTGTCTAGCCGTAGTCCATAGCTTCACCCGATCTTGCCAGCTTAAATGAGGATGGCGTATAGCCCATTCATAAAGCCTGGGAATACCTTGTTTAAATGCTATATTTGTTAATACTTGAATAAAGTGCTTGTCGTCATTAATTGCAAGAGGTGCAATAACTGGATTATCGACTAATAACTTTTTCCGAGATTGAAAAATTTCCGGGGCAAGTTCCTGTATTTGATCAACCCACTGAGCAATTTGAGGATAGGCATTTAATAAAGGTTCTACAGTCAGTCCTAAAAATAGTTGTTTCATCACCAAAGAGAAGTTATCTGCAACTATAGAGTCAAAGGCAGAGCGATTTGGATGATATTTTTGACTGGGAAATAGGACTTGTTGTTGTGTTTTAGTAATTTGTTGAATATCGGCAAGATTAATTACTGGCATGGTGGAGAGAATATAACATCTCTCCCATGCAGCGGTAAGCTGCAAATTAATTACTTCGATTAATCATGCTTCAATACAGATATACAGCGTATTGTGGGTTGCAGGAAGTCCAGTTGCAGGAAGTAGAAAATTTAGTTACAAAGCTACGCACCAATTGGGTTTTAATGTTGATAGTTGAAGGCTGATGTAATTAGGCAAGATAGCCAGGGCAAGCGTATGTTTAATAGGAGTAATTTTTTTGATTGAGATTATTAGAGTTCGTGCTACACCGGAGCAAATTGAACAGATGCTACAAGAGTTAAAGTTTTATATTAAGGTAGCGGTGGATATTGAGCATCGGATTCTGGCTGGGGGAGGTGAAATGCACTTTTACTGTGAACAGGCGTTGCTAGAAGATGGTAGTAAGCAGAGTGATATTTGGGCTGCTAGTTTCAGACCTGATACACAACAGATAATCTATGAGTCTATGGTTAATCTCCGTCCCCGACAGAATCGTTCAATGGAAATTATGGACGTTAAGATTAGAGAACAGGTTGCCGCAATTATTATGGAGTTTCTGGGATGAATAGTGGCTTAACTTATGAGCAAGAAACCTTTGTGCAAGATAGTATTCCTGTTAGATTGGAAAAATTGGCAACTAATTTAGCACGGATAAGTCAAATTTTCAGTGAGTCTACACATGAGGATGTGGTCAAAAGCCTGATTAGAGAGACTATGTATTTTCTTGAGTGGATAGCCCCAGATATAGATATTGACAATGCTTTTGAGTTAGCAAATTTAGGAAGGTTTCTTACACGCTGGCTGTTTAACTGGGAACAAGCTTGGAATGACACAGATGCTAAAAACCAGATTATTCAAGAACTTGGCACTTGGTCAGACAGTGTTTTGCAAATGTCAAAATTACCTGCTGTACAACAATCCTAATTGATAATGACTCAATCCCAACCTCCATTACCACAACCCAAACTCGAAGGATCTGGTATTACCTCTGACCAGTATTTTGAGTTTACTCCAGAAAAACTAGAACTGAGTAACGGATATTTGGGTTACGGTGGACAAGACCAACTTGGGTTTCATTTGTCTGTTCTCACCAACATGGGATTGTTGACAGCAGTTCGACATACAAATTTGTCGCTGTGGCTAGAAGCACTCAAAGGTGTGGTGAGGGAAAAACTACCGACTGTCAACGCCCAACCAGAAGTAGCAGAAGCAATGCTCAATCGATTTAATGGGGCGATTGCAGACTTGGAGGCAGTGATAGAGTATCTGGGACAATAAAATCTGGAAGTTGAGCGATGTCTACGACGATGATCATGTCAAACATCAGGTGTAGCGATGGGCTACATTTTGTCGGAGGCGATGGTCTCCGACCGACCGGAGGTCATCGCATTTAACAACAGTAATCCCATTTGCTTTAATAAAGCAGTGTTTCCATCAGGGCAACCATGTTGAATTAGGCACTTGGCACAGCCAGTATCACAATTACAATCTCGTGCGATCGCTCTAGCAGCACCAGCAAGTTTTGGCAGATGTTTAAACACAGCCTCAGCCGCACCATTCCCACCATCACTGGTATCATAGAAATAGCCTGTGTAATTGTTATTTTCCCCTAACTCCTTCACTACTGTAAAATTCACCTGTTTTAGGTCAACTCTAGCCACCAGCTGTAACGCTCTCATAATTTGATGCCCAAAGCTGTGGATAGCAATCAAGGGACTGGAATATTCCCATAACTGTTGATAGCCAGGGGGAATCGGTTCTCCACTGCGGGTTAAATTGGTTCTAGTTTCCAAGGCATTGTGCTGGAGGTATTCCCGCGCACTTGAGTTAATCGCTACTTTGACCATTGGTGCTGAAAATTGAGTACGGAAAGGCTGCTCAAACTTTTCTTCTGACAGGGTTTTCACAATTACAGCTTTGCGTGTGAGTTTGCTACAAAGCGGACAACGACGTTCTTTAGGTAGCAGTTCTTTGTAGTTAAGACACCGCTTGTTCAAACAAGTCTGCTCATAGATTTGGGTCATTAAACTGTAACCACTGGTAATGTGCTTAACCTCACCAAAACTAAGTGACAGGGTTAAGTATTCCTGACAGTCATCAACTTCACTGACTTGAGAAAACAGCAATGGTAACTTCACCGGATCTGTCAGCACTGTTAGGCTGCTGGTTTCTGACTCTGTAACTGCAACTGTAAACAGTGGGCTATCTGCTGTCTGTTTTAATATTGCTTGCTTGCTGTTCAAGTCAAGGGAGATGCACTGATAAGTCAGCATTCGTCCATTGACATCTTGTCGTTTGTAGATGGCTTGGGGATGGACTTCCCGGTGAGCAATATCTTCTGAGATTTCCTCTAGTTCTTCCCCTGATTCTGCATCTACTAGCTTGATGGTAGTTTGGGATAAGCCACCCCGAAAGTTAACATCTTTATGGGGATAGCCTTTTGCCCAGAGTCCATTACGACCTTTATTTAGATGCCCTTGGGCTAACAGGAGTTTTGCTACCTCGTAAGCGGCTGTGCCAAAGTAGTGCTTTATTTTATTAGTAGGAATAGTTCTAAATCACATAGTCAAATATAGTCAGACACTTGCAACTTAGGTTTAAGCAACTCCATTTTTAGCACGTTCGCGCCGGAACAATGGAGTTATACGCCTTGGATGTACTACCAAACATCCCCTATCCCGAAGATGCGAATTGAGACAATCGAACCCTTTGGGATTACTTTTTCTGCCGATGTTAAATGCACCATTGACATCGGCATGAATCTTCAAACCATCCTTACTGACGTACCAGGCTCTTTTGACGCGCCTTCCTGAAAAGGTGTGATTTATCTTGGGGCTGGGGTCGAAAGTTGGGATATTGTCCCAATCAATAAACGAAGCGCGGCTAGTATAGCTTTCTTCGTTTACCACAACGGTAATGCCGACTCGTTGGAGTTTATAAGTCAGCATTTCGATAAATTTAGCATGGGGTATTTGAGTAAAACTTTGGTTGGTTCGCTTACCTAAATTAAGATGTGTTTTCCATTGCTCGTTTTTACCTATTGATACGTGAGTTACACCTAGACGCAGAAATTCATCCACAATCATTTTTGTAGATTGATGCAAATACGAATCCACAAAATTGTGGCGATTGCGAACTATGTTTGCAATTCGACGGGAAGTCCCAACTTTGATAAATCCTCTATACTTGGCAATCTGTTTGTTGTAGAATTGGTTAACTGATTTTAATGGTTTACCATTTACGGCAATTGGCTGAATTGTTGGGTCATTAAATACAATGGTTGCTAGGTTATCTAATCCGATATCAATTGCTGCTGCTAGTTGCGGATTTAGGCTACAGAAAAGGTGGCTATTTTCTGCTAATTCGTAAACTACCTCAATCACAAAGCATCCGGTTTTTGGGATAATGCGAACTTCGCACAAATCATCAAACCTGAGTCCTGGTTTTACTGGAATCCTGATTGGCGACTTTGAAGGTACAACCCACCCGTTGTTAAATTCTCTTTTAGCAATAGCTTGATTGTTAAACTTGACTAGATTTTTCTCGTCAACATATCCTGGCGGTTTTGGTTGACCCGTGAATTTATTTGGCTCTAACTTGTATTCTTTTAATGCTTTGTAGTAAGCAAACCAAGCATCAGCATTTTGTTTTAATACAAGTTGTGCAACTTTAGCGGGAAGTGCTTTGTAATTTTCGTCTTGTTTAAATAGTAAGTCTAGTTTGGCTTGAGATTGTGTACTCCAACCAAAGAAGAATCCTTGGCGTTGAGTGAATTGAGCCGTGTTGTAAAGCTGGCGGGAAATTGTAGTTATAAGAAAGCAATAATCAAACCAAGCATCACCTCTTTTAATAACATGCTTCTCAACTTGTCGCATAATAAATTGCTGCCTCAATTGCTAAATCTTACCACTTTTCTTCAATAATGAATAAGTGACTATTCTTGACCATATTTGACTAGAAGTTGAGTGAAGTTGTAAAATACCAGTTTCTGCTGCTGCACACATCAAATGTTTAGCAGCAAAGATGGGATATTCGTCATTAAAGAACACTTCCTCAGCTTCTGGCGATACCAGCATTTCTGGATGTTCTGCAACATAGCAGTCAATGGGATTGAGAGCATTGGGAAGCAGCACTGTCAGTCCAGACTGAGAACGTCCGGCGCGGCCACTGCGTTGCTGGTATGCCATTTTGGAACCAGGCCAGCCACGCAAAATGCAACATTCTAATTCTGGTAGGTCAATTCCAGCTTCTAATGCTTCTGTGGCAATAATCCACTTGATCGTACCAGACTGGAGTTGGTCAACTACTTCTGCCCGACGCTCAGAAGTTATGCCACTGTAGAAAGCGGCTACTTGGTTTGATTTGAGTAATTCTGTTAGTTCCCGCACGCTGCGACGGGAGTTACAAAAGGCGATACCTGACTTATTTTGATTGAGTAAAAATTGAATTATTCGAGCGGTGTCACCAGTCAGATTGTAACTGGGCTGAGTGATAATTATTTGTCTAGATGGTGAAGCGGCTCCACTTTTGCGAATCCAAATCAGGGGTTTGGGGTTGAGTTTAGTGGGTTTTAAGCCTGAGATTTTCAGAGCCAGTTGTTTAGGATTACCACAAGTGGCACTCAGGAAGATAAATTGCAGTTTCTTGGAGTCACCACCGTAATGATCTACTGCTAGTTTAATGCGACGAATCAGCCAGGACATATTTGCGCCATAGCTACCTGAGAGGGTGTGAGCTTCGTCAATTAATATGTAGCGCAATCGCTGATAAAAGTTTGCCCAATGCGCGGATTTCCAGGCTTGCTTGAGTTGAAAGTGGATTAATTCTGGTGTGACACCTAATATATGCGGTTCACTCTTGAGGATTTGTTCTCGTTTTTCTGATTTGACATCTCCAGTGATCATTGCCAGTATAGGTCTGGATTGTGTTGGTATGGTAGAGAGGAGTTCAGAGATTTTGTGGAACTGGTCTAGCGCCAATGCTCTTAGTCCATAAAATGCTAATGCTCGATGTTCTTGATTGATACAACCTTCCAGAATTGCGGGGTATGTGCTGAGAGTTTTGCCACTGGCTGTGGGAGAGGTGAGGATTAAACTTTTACCTTGTCTAATTGCTTGTAAGGCTTGAAGTTGGTGAGAGTAAAGTTGGGTAATTCCTAATGATTGAAGTGCTTTAATTAATTTATTTGGCAGGTCATTAGGGATATTTTTCAGATTAGGTTCTTTGGCAGGGACAGTCTGTTGCCATAGTAAATCTTCACCTAGAAATTCAGCAATATCTGTTGGTTCAGTAGGATGGTTATTTGAGTTGGAATTTTCTGTAATGGGTGTACGAGGTGGTGTCCAAAAACTCTGAAGTAATGGATTATAATTGGGCGTGTTCATGGCGGTGTTTTTCGCTCACTGCCCTAAAAAATCCCCCATTGGGGGAGTAGTAGTAAATCCCAAAAAGTAATATTTCTTAACCCAAATTATTGTTCAATTTTTAATTAATTTATTAGGTTATACTTAAAATAGTAATATTAAGATTGTTATGATTTCAAAGGAAATATGCAAAATCCAAATACAAGTAACCTTTTTTTAATAAAAAATTCTAAACTCGAATATCTGCTAAAACGAAAAAAATGGGAAAAAGCTAATAAAGAAACTAATAAATTGATTAATCAAATAATAAATCAAAATTATCGAATTGAAGGTTTTTTTGCATCTGATTTAATAAAAATCCTACCTACTGAAAACCCGTCAGATTGTGAATTTTGTAAAATTGACCACCTTTGGGTAAATCATAGTAGTGGTCATTTTGGTTTCAGTGTCCAAAAAGAAATTTATATAGAATCAGGAGGTATACAAAACGATATTGAAGCAGGAAATCCAAATGTTTTGTACAGATTTCTCGCTGAAGTTGGTTGGAGAGAACTAAGCATTATAGAACCAACAGAAAGAATTATTGTTTCTAAACCAGATTTTAGACATAGTGCCAAAAGAGGACATCTCCCTTATTGGTATGAGTGGGAGCCAGACGGTCTTAGAAGTAATTTATTTGAGCGATTCAAAATACGCAGAAAAGACAATTGGTATGAATACGAGTTAGATGAAAATGGTGAATGCAAGCTAAATAAAAACGTTTTTCTAACATACTGGGGTTTTCTGGCATTTTTCTCTATTGTTGCTCAATGTGGAAAATAATTTAGAAGCAACAACCTAAATGGATTAATGAGGTTGAACAGTATCACCTTCTGTTCTGTAACTCTTGAAGAAAAACCTGGATTTCCAAGAGTTAGGGAATTGCAAATAAAAAATCTCCAATTTGTAGGGTGTGTCAGCAAGATAGTCTGTAACAAACCATAAACCACCCTACAATCTTTGGATAATTTATTTTTTGGAATCCCTTAGAGCATTGGTAGACACGCAACCTTATTACTCGATTGGAGGCACTTCTTCTATTAAATTATTAAGAACGATATCAATATTTATCTCACATAAATAGTATTCGCTCAAGTATTTGATAATGGAAGTTCCTGCATGAAAACAAAAATCAGCATCTATTCTCTGTACATTAGGGCTAATAGTTCCACCATGTCTTACACCAGGTTCACTATTGGCATAGTCGTAAACTTTCTGCATTATGTCTAGAAATTGTTTAGACCATCTTTCGTCTTTGTTCATTTTTTTTATTCCATTTCCTAAAGTGTTTTCTTTTGGGTGAATTTGTCTAACAATGCTTTCAATTGCTGAGACAATTTCCTTGATTGAGTTTTCTGAATCAAAAGGATACCGAGTCAGAAAAAAATATGCTTTTTTATAATGTGCTATTGCTGGTTCAAAAGTAGTTTTTAAATCTAATTGAACTTGCTCAATGTTATTGGTAAGAACTTGAGATACAAAACGTATTAATTTGCTTTCTTCATTAAGATTCCAACCAACTTGATGTTCTACAAAAAAATTATTTAAATTCTGTCGATAAACTTCAAAACCAAAAATATTAATCCATTCATCTTTAGATTTGTAGTAAGAGTTTTGTTCTAGCTGTTTTATTTCTTTTCCTACAAGTTCAATAAAATCATAAAAATGATTCCATTGACACGTCCGAAGATGTGAACATAGGTGTTCCCAACAATACCAAGAATCGTTGTAGATTGGTTCTGTGTCATCATGAGTTAAAATACAAAGTTTTTCATGTAAATCTTTAATTCCAAGAGGAATAAGATCACGAGTTTGAAATTCAGGTCTAGAGTCACGATCTACATAAGTAAGTCCATTTAACAATCGGTTGATGTAATCTAAACGTAGCCATTCAGGTGCATCTTCAAGAATTAGTTCTTTCCACTGAATGGGATTATAATCATATCGGTTTGAAAAAGTCATAAAGTTAGAAGCAGTACAAGGTTTACTTAGTTAGTAATCTAACACTAATGAGGATACTTTAAAGCCTCTATCAAAAAACGCGATCAGCGTATAATTGAGCCTCTCCCTAATTGATATTCCCCGTAAATATACTGCCCTAAAGCATTAGCTTGGCGAGAAGGTGCAGCTAAATAGGCATTGATCTTAGCTTCTTTTAGCAGACGTTGCAAATCTTCCCAGAAGAATTCACCACCGCCACCAGTGAGAATTACATCAGTAACACGCTCTGGCAACCAAGCCAGCACACGAGAGTAATATTTCCGTGAAAAATACTCAATCCAGTTAGGAATCAAATCATCTAGATTGGTAGTTTTACTAGATACTTTGGGACGGTAGAAGCGTTCTTTTTTGGGTTTGTTTACAGCAGAAATCAGTTCTAATGATTGACTATCAGCGCCTTCTATTTCTGCCGCAATCATCTCATAAAACTGGTTCATACCAAAGTCTTCACTCTTAGAAGCATCTCTAACAAACCGGAAGTTATCTATCATAATCATATTAATATTTTGATAACCAATATCAACAATAGCCACGGGAATTTTTGTCAAATCAGGAACATTTGGACGCTTTCTAGGTTGAGCTTCAGTCCAGAGCCAACTACCATAACCTTCCGGCATTACCCATATCTTAGAAATATTCAAACATACGGATTGACCACGGAAGTTTATTATATGGGGACCAGCAATCATACTGATTAACTGTGCTTTCTCTATCTCAAATTGTTTTAAGGAACAGAAAGGTAAACCTATCACTACGGATATTTCATCTTTAAGTTTAAAATAGGCAGCACTTGCCAAAACTTTTATCAATGCAGATTCAAGCTTAGATTGTCCAACACAGAGATTTGCACCAAAGTCAGATGCTAATTGACCAACAGCATAACCACTACCTTGATGTTCCATCCACAAATCCATTAAGGGGTCAGTAGCTTTAGGTTCAAAAAGACCCCCACGAATTTGTTCAAATGAGATTTGCTTCACATTCGCAGGAATAAACACCACATTATTAGGTTCGCGGCTCACACAAGTCTTTGTGCTGGTTCTGCCTAAATCAACACTGAGAATAGTTTTATTGTCAACATCGTTGGGTTTTACAGTGTTGATTTGTTTAGTTGCTGCTATTGCTTTTAAAAGACGTGCATAGTAGTCATCAGGAACAATAATTAACTCCTCTTTTAATTGGTAGAGAACTTGGTTAGTTTGTTCCACTGCTATTTGAAATCTATTTAAAGCATCTGCTGTTGATTCTCTATCAATCTCCCACATTAAGGTAATGAGATTTTGTTGCAATCGCACTGCCAAACGCAAACAGTCTTTTTCTACTTCATTTAATGCGTGTTGACGAGTTAAATCATTAATCTGTCTTTTGCTTTCATCAGCAAATTCATAATATTTCTTCTCTAAATTGGCGTATTTGTCCGTTAATTCATTTGCAACTTGTCTGTGATGCTTGGCTGCTTGTCTGTCCTTTTCGCCAGTAGCATGAGCAGTAAAAGCACCTGCAACAGCACCAACCGCCGCCCCTAAAGCACCGAATAGAAGAGGAATTATAAAAATCATATAATTTTTGACTAATTATCTAGGAATGAGGAGGAAGGCAAGGAAGTTGAGAATTAGGCAACAACTTACTATCTGCTGATGTGAGTCCTAAAGATTGAGCAATAGCCACTGATTCACGTAACCGTTGCATAGCCCCTTCTATCCCCGGTGCAATTGGACGATTTGTAATTTCTTGATTAATGGCTTCTGCTTCGGACAAAAATTCTAGATTTTTCTGATGTTCATAAATCAGTTCATCTTCAATTGCTTGCAAATTCGCTAGTTCTTGCTGAGTTAAAGACTCGAAATATACTCTTACATCCTGTTTATGGTCATCAAGGATTTTGAAAAACTCGTAAACCATACCCGCAGCACCAACAACAGCTAATGCAGGTGCTACTGTAGTTAATGCGATCGCAATTGGTGGACAAGCTGCTACTACTGCTGTAGTTGCAAATGCCGTTGCACCCCCAACTGCACCACCCATGACGGTATCTTTTAATGTTGCTGTAGTCGCTTCTTGTGCAGAAATTTCGCCTCGGACTACACGCAGTGCATTAGTTAGAAGCGAAAAAGGTGCGGCTGTTACTGCACCAACAGCAGCCCCCAAAGGTGCAGCTTGAAAACCTGCTTTAACAGCACCTGCGAGATTGTCAAACTGCAATTTGGCATTCAGTCTCATTTGTTCCTGCCAACTCATGGTTTTATTACCACGAGTGATGTTGTCTTTGGCATTCTCCCATTTGATATTGTTGGGGTTATTAGACCCTCCTTTGCTGTGGGGTTTGATATGACTAGCGTGTTTATCAGATAGATATTGTTCGGCATTACTAGCCGCAGATTTGCCGTCAACACCTGCGCGTTGAGATGGGGGAATCTTCTCTAACATTTCTTGGGCTTGCACCCTGCTTCTTGTCGGTTCACCAGGTCGAATCCCACCTTTATATAATCTACGCGCCGCACTTAAAGGTAAATCCTGTAAATTAGCGTGGTGAATGTTGGTTGTAGCAGCAGCGTTGACAGCAGAATTAGGATGGGAATCGTCAGACATGAGTGATTACCTTTCGTATCTAGTTTATTCTTTGAAATTTGCTAATACCTGGACTTTAGACTAAAGGTGAGCGATCAGTAAGTGAGAGGGTGGGCAAAAAATAAAGGGATGCCTGTAATCACAAGCACCCCAGTAACGGAAGA
>NZ_JBALEO010000094.1:0-111349 GCF_036918015.1 Nostoc sp. | reverse complement strand
GTTCAGCCTTTATTGACAGTAATCTGCTGTCGGGCTGGATTAGTTATTTGCGGACTGGATACCGTGATTTACTAATCAACGAATCGCACTATTTTCTTCCTTCTGCCCTCTGCCTTTCTTCGGTAAAAGTTTTGCTTTGAGGCGTGAAACTTTTTCTATTGTGACTAATTCTGGTGAAGTTGAAAAAGTCCAATTTTCCTAATAAATACAGGTTTCAGCCTATGCGTAGGCGCTTTAGGGGTTTGCTGTAAGTGTAATAAAGGAAAAATAAGAATTGGTATTAAACCCTTAATTGCAGATAAACGTTTATTAACACTTTCGTTGAAAAGAGAAATAAGACATCCGTTTTGCAGAATGGTATGCTGTTAATCAGCATTCTCATAAAAATAAATTTCTCTGATGAAAAACATCTCTGCGAAAGAAAAAATTGCAGGTATTTCCCAATTCGGCAAAGCTAATTTCAGAGTCACGAAGAAACAGATTTTATTTAGTACTCTTATTCTCTGCCTTGGTTTGCTGGGACTCGGTGGTTTCTGGTTTAAATCTAGATATAAATTTGATAATCAGATGAGTGTAAAACTACAAGAATTATCTAATGTCGATTATCCAGCCAATCCTGCACCATTAGGAAAAAATTTTAAAAGATATTCTAATCGAAAATTAACACTTATTAAGAAAGATGATACGCATTTCGATTTCGTACTGGAAGCAACAGACAAACATACGGCAAAAATAGTTATAAAAAATGTTGATTTAGAGCTATTGGTTCCTAAAGCACCTGAATGGGTTAAAAAAGATCGAGGTTTAGAAATAATCGCTTTTACAGATAGGGAGTGGAATAGGCAACAGATTAGTTTTCCTGCTAATTCCAAAAATATAGAAATTATTGGAGGAGATGGTTTTGAAAAGCAAAATATTGTAGAGATAGCTTTGGCTAATAATTGCTTAAATGCCGGATTCTGGGAAATTTTACTTTTTACTAAAGAGGATAATAACAAATCCCTTTATTATCAAAGTTGGTTTACTTTCCCAATTGGACATTACAAAAATATTTTTGAAAAAATTAATAATATTTCATATTGGGAGCATTGGTGGAAATTAGAACACTGGCAAGATCCGAGTGGCACAATAGTAAAAACTAATCTTTTAAGAAATGTAATCGATCAAAAAGAAGTTGCTACTCAGTTCCCCCTTGATGAGAGGATAATTGTATCAGGAGAGCAAAGTAGAAAAGTTAGAACTACGCTAGCGACCAACATCACTAAATGGAGAGATTTTTACGACGTTAAAAATGAAGTTAAGTTTGCAAGTTTTCGAGCGCCAGGATTTTACGATCAAAATAAGCCTTGGGGAAATCAATACTGGAGAATAGGCAAATTTGACAAAGCCATTTTAAGGAACATTAAACCAATTGGTGTTGAACAAAATTTACAGGAAATTGAGCTAGGATTCACAGATACCAAGACTGGTGAGAAAAATAGATTATTCATCAGTGGCGTTAATCTGAAAACGCTTCCCCAATTGCCTGTAGCAGATTATTCTAAAGGCTTATATATGCCGATGGGAATTGGGATACCTCCTTTTTATCAAAGCTATGAAGAATTAACAAAAAATCATCCAGATGTCAGCCCCTATTTCAGTTTTTTACTAGATTCACAGGAGAGGTGGATAGATCATCACCACTTAGCAGTTGATGGTTCAGTGATGCACCTTGATAAAGATAATCCAAATCTTTTGCATCTTTACTTGCTATCCTATGAAAGAAATACTTTAATAGCTCATTTTTTGATCGATTTAACATAGATATAGCTGTTCTCGGTTGAGTGAGGTTTTTATACCTCATATCATGTCCGCTTGATTGCTTATTAAACTCGAAGAACCCCACCCCCGCCAAAGCTACGCTTTGTCTCCCCTCCCCGCTTGCGGGGAGGGGATTAAGGGGAGCCAGCGCGGTCTTGGGGGTTTCCCCCATGAGCGACTGGCGTGTGGGGTGCAATGACTGTGGTTAGCATAACTAATTATGCGGACATGATATCACTGCCCTTATAACAAGCAACACATCCTTGGGTAAAGACGCGACGCCAGTCGCTACAACGGGGGGAACCCCCGCAACGCGCTGGCTCATGAATCGCGTCTCTACAAATGGTCTATTTGGCGCATTCTTTTTTCCAATTGGTATTACTTTTATTATTCTCTAGTAAAAGAAGGAGAATCGTGTAGATAATTGATCTTTCGAGACGCGATAAATTGCGTCTCTATATCAGGATTTTGTTGCTCATTATGAACTGTATTGAACTCTAGAATTGAAGAAACTGGTTGACTTTAATATTTAGTCATTCGGTATTTGCTTGAGTAAAGCTATCCACATATCAGATGGATCTGAATAGTAATCAATTTCTTCAACTTGATATTGATAAGATTCACAACCTTCTCGTAAAATAATGCGATCGCAAGCTTTAACGCTTTTCCCTACTCCAGTCATGTAACCGATTGTTCCTTCATTGAGACGCTCAAATATGTAGTCGCCTCCACAAACTTGTTGTCTGTAATCATGGATTTTATTCTTTTGTTTTAATTCTGTTATTGGAGAGATAACCAGAGATAATTTATTGAAAAAACTAAAACTTAAGTTCATACCTGTTCTGATTGAAGAGAAGGCACTTAAAAACATTTAAAAAATAGAACTTATAATTCATTTAAAAGCCGATTCTTTTAAATTTACAGTACTATTAACCGCAGATTCAACTGTAAAATCACCTAACTGTTGGACGAGATTTGGTGAGATATAAGTTTTTTGCTTAACTATCTAGTATTAATTAATAAGCTTTTTATGTCTTGAAAATGTCATATATGTATATATTTTAATATCAATATAATTTAGTAACTACTTGTAGTGGCGAGAGCTACATCTATCTGCTTCAGTAGTACTTCTAGGGTAGAAGAGTTATCTAAAACGACATCTGCATGAGCCACTTTTTCTTCGATGGATAATTGGCTGTTAATCCTGGCTCGTGCCTGTTCTGTATTTAAATGGTTTCGTTGTATCAATCTTTGTAGTTGTTGTTCTTGGGAACAACGCACTACCCAGATTTCTGTTACCAAATCAGTCATCCCAGCTTCAAATAATAGAGGCACTACTAACACCAGTATTTTTGACGAAGACTGAGCAATTGCTTTGAGAAAGCGATCGCGCACATCAGGATGAATCAAATTGTCTATCCAGTTGCGTTCATCTTGACGATTAAAGATAATTTCGCCTAACTTTTGGCGGTTGAGGCTGCCATCTGGTAGTAAAATTTGTTCGCCATAACGTTGAGCGATCGCACCCAAAATAGGCGAACCGAAAGATACTGCTTCTCTAGCATAAATATCTGCATCCAAAATCGGCAGGTTATAAGTGCTAGCTAAATAATTGGTGACAGTAGTTTTGCCTGTGGCAATACCTCCAGTTAAGCCGATTATACGTTTTGTCATTTGTCATTTGTCATTTGTCATTCTCCTCTGCTCCCCTGCTCCCCTGCTCCCCTGCCCCTTTATCTACGAAGTCGCCCATGCGATCAGTGCTTGGGTTAAACCATCTAAAGTGTATTCTTCGGCTTCTACATCGACACGTCCGAATAAATCATGGCAAGTTTTGGAGGTTTGGGGGCCGATAGAGGCAATACAAACTCCCTCTAATAATTGGCTAGCATCAGAGTTGTTGGAAAATATACTATTAGTAAGTTGACAGAAAAATTGTACAGTTTTAGAACTGGCAAAGGTGATTGCATCTACCTTGCGGTTTTGGAGAGCTAACTTTGCCGCAGGTGGAATACTACTAGGACAACAAGATTGATATGCCGCAACTTCTATCACCTTTGCTCCCTTGAGAGTTAATTCCTTAACTAAAACTTCTCTGCCGCCGCTTTCAACTCTGGGAAATAACACCTTTTTACCATCTAATTTATCTGGGAAATTTTCCACTAAAGAATCGGCAACAAAGTTAGGGGGTATAAAATCTGCTTGCAGAGAGCGTTGTTTGAGACCTTGGGCTGTTTTCTCACCAACGACGGCAATTTTGATGCCAGCTAAGGCACGGCTATCTTTACCTTGGGCAATAAGCCTTTCAAAAAAGTAGTCTATGCCATTGGTAGAAGTGAGAATTAACCAGTCGAAGTCAGATAAATGAGCGATCGCATTATCCAAAGCTTCCCAACTGGAGGGCGGGCCGATTTCTAAGGTAGGCATTTCGATGACTGTTGCACCTGATGCAATGAGGCGATCGCTAAATTGACTCGATTGGCCAACTGAACGTGTCACCAAGATCATTTTACCAGTAAGGGGAGATAGGGGGAAATTGCTTGACATAGCAGGGGGGCTAAAAGTTTTGCCTGTAGTAGAAACCTGACAATCTATTTTCTCAGGTTGTAAGTACTTGCGTAGCCCAACAACTTCGCCAATTACAATTACCGAAGGAGAAAGGGATAATCCGGCGGTTTGTTCCAGAATATTGCCCAGTTGCGCTGTCCAAATTTGTTGATCGGGAGTTCCTGCCCAACGGATGATGGCAATGGGTGTTAAGTGCGATCGCCCGTGTTTTACCAGTTGATCTACAATCTCTGGTAGATGTCGCCCTCCCATCAAAATTACCAGTGTCTCTAAGCGTGACAGCGCTTCCCAGTCTAAAACCTCTGGTTCATGAGCTGTAAGCACTGCAAAAGTGCGGCTTAACACCGGATCTGTTAGGGGAATTCCTGCCAATAAAGGTGCTGCAAGGGCTGAGGAAATTCCTGGTACTAGTTCAAAATCACAACCGGATGCTTTCAACGCTTCAATTTCGGAAGTACAGCGCCCAAAAATCAACGGATCGCCTGATTTGAGCCGTATGACTTGTTTTCCTTGCAGACAGTGCTTTACTAGTAACTTGTTAATCTCTGCTTGGCTTGTACTGGGTTTGCCACCGCGTTTACCGACATCTAATTTCAGGCAATCATCTGGTACGCACTGCAATAATTGAGCATCTACTAAAGCATCGTAGACTAACACCTCAGCAGTAGCTAAGAGATTGTAAGCTTTTACTGTCAGGTATTCTGCATCTCCAGGCCCAGCACCTACGAGGTAGACTTTACCTTTGTCATTTGTCATTTGTCATTTGTCATTTGTCATTTGTCAGTAGTTATTCTCCCCTGCCCCTCTGCTCCCCTGCTCCCCTGCTCCCCTGCTCCCCTGCCCCATATTCAATTCGTCTGGGTATTAATTTTTTGGATTAGCCGATCGATTTGCTCAACCATCTCTTTGTTTTTCTCAGCTTGGAATAATTCTCTGGCTTTTTTGAGATTAACGATCGCTTCTTTTGGCTGTTGTTGTCTTCCCAAAGTGATTCCCAAATTATAGTAAGTGAATGCATCGTTGGGTACAAGGCTAATGGCTTTTTTGTAATGTGCGATCGCTTCTTGAGGTTTACCTCGATCGTCCATCGCGTTTCCCAAACCTGTGTAAGCTTGTGCGTGTTTGGGATCGAGACGAATCGCTTCGGTATAGCCAGCGATTGCTTCTGTTAGCTTGCCTTGAGCGTAAAAAACACTTGCTAAATTATAATGAGCGTCTGCATAGTTGGGAGCGAAGCTGATGGCTTTTTGGTAATGTGCGATCGCTTCTTCTAGTTTTCCTTGAGCGTACAGAGTATTTCCCAAGGCATTATAACCTGCTGGATTTTTTGGATCGAGGCGAATGGCTTCGGTATAGTTGGCGATTGCTTCTGCTGGCTTTCCTTGAGCGTACAAGGCGTTTCCTAAGTAATAGTGAGCGTCTGCATAGTTAGGATCGAAGCTAATAGATTTTTTATACTGAGTAACTGCTTCTGCTAACTCACCTCGATCGTACAGAGCATTTCCTAAACGAGTGTAAGTCGGCGCATAGTCTGGTTTGAGGCGAATTGCTGCTGTATATTCGGTAACTGCTTCTTTTAGCTTGCCTTGAGCGTAGAGAGCATTTCCTAAGTTATAGTGAGCTTCAGCATACTTAGGTTCAAGGCTAATGGCTTTCTGATATTGGGCGATCGCAGGTTCTAACTGATTCAGTCTTGCTAAAGTCAAACCCAGATTAAAATATGCTCTAGAGTCTTGAGGATCGAGACTAATGGCTTTATTGTATTGAGCGATCGCTTCTTGTGGTTTACCTCGATCGTCGAGAGTATTTCCCAAGGCTATATAGGCTTGTGCAAAATTGGGTTCTAGTTCAATTGCCTTCCGAAAAGCTGCCTCCGCTCCTTTTAAATCTCCCTGTTTATAGAGATTGCTTCCTTGCTCGAAGTTAGCAACTGCGTTTTTGTTGCGAATGACTGCGGACTGAGTATTTTGAATTTTTGCTAGAATAACGCCAACATTTTTACCAAAGGCAGTATTCCCATTACTCAAACACAAGCAGATAATAGCTGCTACCAGTAGATTCTTGTTTTTCAGCATTTTTATTACCTTACCTGCTTGGTTTACATATAATGTCAAGTTAGGCTAATTGCCATCATAAAAATACCCCATCTCAGCCCTTCCTCACTTGCTATTCGGGGAGCAAAAGCGTAGCTTTGGCGGAGTTATAGCAGGAATTATAAGTGATTAAGCTAACTTGATACAAGTGTAATCTCATATAAATGTCTATTTGTAATTTCAAAGTCCCTCTCACAACTGGGAGAGGGATTTAGGGTGAGGGCTTTTGATTGATGCAAGAAGTCTAATAGACGGTACTTTATTAAAAGTAAAAAGTCGTTTTTAGGTCGATACGCTTGGGTTAAGAGTTATTGATGTGGACGATTGGTCTTTTAAGACATGATATAGCAATCCTATCTAATTTGTGAAAATTCTCAGTGCCCAGATCCCCGACTTCTTAAAGAAGTCGGGGATCTAACTTTTCACGAATCATTTAGGATTGCTATAAATCGTGTCTTTATATCTCAATACAGTTCAGTTAACAAGTTCTTCCTTCTCTTTCCTTTGCGTACTTTGCGTACTTTGCGGTTCGTTAAAAAAATTTACTTTGACAAAGCGTTAAGCCTTAACTGAACCTTATTGCTCTATCTCTGGGTTTTTGGCTTATCTGCACTGTATTGCTTTTTAGTTAATTATTGACACTTTTGTTTCCATCAACTTAACAATCGCTGCAATTAATTTTTCTGGGTTAAGAGGTTTGGATAAATGCATCTGAAACCCAGCCTTTAGGGCTTTTTCATGGTCATTGTTTCTCGCAAAGGCAGTCAAGGCAATTGCTGGAATTTGCCCACCTTGTTCTGGTGTCCGAGTTCTCACTTCATGTATTAACATATAGCCATCCATATCGGGCATACTAATATCGCTTACCAACACATCTACCTTGACCTCTGCTAAGGCTTGTAATGCTTCTTCAGCGGAAGATACTGCCATCACAAAAGCCCCATCTTGCTCTAATACAAAAGCAACAAAATCTCGTGAATCAGTATCATCATCGACAACTAAAACCCTGATGCCATTCAGAGGTAAGGAGTTACTAGCTAAGAATGCAGGGGAATTTTGTCCATCCGTCAGCTTTGGACTTTCATCTGGCAGAAGCGGTAAGCTAACAGTAAATATTGCCCCTTGACCCTCACCGTGGCTATCTGCTTTGACGATGCCGCCATGCATTTCGATAATATTACGCACAATTGCTAATCCCAGTCCTAATCCACCAAAACTTCTCGTAGAGGTGCTATCTGCTTGGCGAAAGTAATCAAACACGAATGGCAAAAAGTCAGCGCTAATTCCCTTACCCGTATCGCTAACGATTATTTGAGCATAGCCATCAGTTTCCTGGAGTCGCACTTCTACCTTTCCTCCCCTGGGTGTAAATTTGATTGCGTTAGAAAGGAGATTCCAGACGACTTGCTGCAAACGAGTCGAGTCGCCCATAATTTGTCCCACACCCGGTTCAAATACTGTATTCACCTCAATCAACTTTGTTTCTGCTGCTAACTGCATTGTCTGTAGTGCCGACAATACCGTGGACTTGAGGTTAATCTTCGTGATATTCAGCGTCAGTTTGCCTTGTAAAATTCTGGAAATATCCAGCAAGTCCTCAATGAGTTGAACCTGTAAGGTAGCATTTCGCTCGATTGTGGCTAGGGCTTCAAATGTCTTTGTTTGGTCTAACCTCCGGGTTTGCAACAACTTTGACCAGCCGAGAATTGCGTTGAGTGGAGTGCGTAGTTCGTGAGAGAGGACGGCTAAAAATTCATCTTTAATTCGATTGGCTGTTTCTGCTTTTGCTCGTGCTACTTGTTCTAGTTCCAGCAGGTGCACTCGTTCTTCAAGTATTTGTTTTTGTTCGTGGATATCTGTACAGGTTCCAAACCACTTGACTACAAAACCTTGCTCATCTTTGAGTGGTAAACCTCGCGCTAGCTGCCAACGAAAAGAGCCATCAGCAGCTCGTTTAAAGCGATATTCAGTGTTATATATAGTGCTATTTTTGACAGCATCAGACCACACTTTATCAGCTCTTTGAACATCATCTGGATGCAATGCAGCCAACCAACCAGAACCCAAAGACTGCTCTAATGTTAGCCCAGTGTATTCACACCAATTTTGATTAAAAAAATCACATTCACCGTTAGGTTTCGTTGTCCATACAAGTTGAGGAATTGCCTCAGCCAAGTAACGGTAGCGTTCTTCGCTTTGCCGGAGAATTTCTAAGATGCGTTGACGTTCAAGAATTTCTTGTTGTAATTGTTCGTTAGTTTTAGTAATTTCATTGGTGCGAACAGCAACCATTTCTTCGAGATGATTCTGGTATTTTCGCAGTTCCTCCTCTACCGATAAGCGTTCGGCTATTTGGGTTTGAAGTTCTTGATTTGCTTGTTCTAATTGAGTGGGGCTAGGAAGTGCCAGTGCTTGTGGAACTAAAGGCACAAGCTCTAAGGCGGTAATTACAGATATTATTGCAGTTACTGCTTTAAGAAACCCCGACACCCAATAGGTTGGATACCAAAGTGTCCAAATATCCATTAAATGAGTAGTGCCGCAAGCCACGATAAATCCACTAAACAGCAAAAAAATCCAATCAAAGGGCAAATCTTGTCGCTTGCGGACAAAGTAGAAGAGTGTAGCTGGAATCGAGTAATAAGCTAGTGCAATGAATGCGTCAGATAATATATGTAACCAAACTAAATTCGTTTGCCATAGATAGCAGTGCCCATGTGGAATAAATGATTCTGATGTAAAAAAGTTAGTCCACAATTCTGATATTATATTTGACATAAATATTGGATTATTTAAGCTATAAAATCTACTACTAAATCTTTGCCGTTGCTTAATACTATTCTAGTCCCAAAATATTACTGTCTAATTTCTGTACTGCTTAAGGAGACTACAATATGTCTTTACACAACAAAAAGGCTGTTAGTATCATCGCTGTTTTGCAAAAATCAATCATTTAAAATTCCTAATATTTTCTCTTCTAAAGCCTAAATAAATTCATTGTGGTTATGGAGCTTGCCGCGCATCCGATTGCAATTGTAAGGGCTGTGAAGAGAGTGGTCAAATTTGCGGAAATTGCGGACATAATTATGGTATACAATAGTAAATTCCCAAATAAAAACCATTCTCACCATAATGATGGGAATGGCAAAAAATTAGGAGACACAACAGGAAAATTTAATCTCTGCAATTCTCATTAAACTTAAGATTCGCTTGACTTAGCACTCATTTTATCTAACAGTTGAGTGATTTTTTTAGCTTTTTCAGGTTGGCGCTGTTTTTGTAATAAATCTTTAGCTTGTTGCAGGTTAGTTTTTGCTTCTTCTTCTCGCTCTTGCTGCATGAGGATATTCGCCAGACGCAAATAAGCATCAGGATTTTTCGGACTGCGGCGAATTACTTCCCGAAATAATTCTGTTGCTTCTTCTACTTGTCCCTGCTGGTTTAAAACATCTCCCAAAAACAAGCGCACGACATCATTAGTAGAGTTGATGGAAATCACTTTGCGAAAAGCTGCTTCTGCACCTTGGTAATCTTTTGCTTGGGCAAGATTGATACCTTTTTGAAACAAGTCTGAAGTTATCAAAGTTTTCCAAGCAAAATAGCCAAGGATTGACAGACTCAGAACAACTACAACAGCAGCGATAATCGAACTAGTGGGAAAGGTTTCTAGCATTGTCTAAGCCAAAAGACAGGCGATAGGAAAAATCAGATATTCCATAAAAAAGAGTTTCCAGATAAATTGGTAGAATTGAGCGATCGCACTTTTCTCCTGTAAGTCTACCGTCAAACTCCGCAACCACAGCCAAGCCAATAGCCCCAAATGAGTGACTACCAGGAATATGGCGTTAACTGAGGCGACGTGTAGCACCCCAACCAGAATTATTCCCAGATAACAGGCAGTTATTACCCAAAGAGACAGATTGAACACAGCTTGGGGCCCAAGTTTGATGGTGAAAGTAGTAATATTGTAGAGGCGATCGCCTTCCATATCGGGGATATCTTTAAAGATAGCGATCGCAAAGGTAAACACTAAAATAAATAACGTCAACACCCACACCACAGGCGGAATTGTTTGGTTTTGTTGCAACGCCCAGCTGTAATGCAGATATAAACCTAAGTTAACAATCGTACCCCGCACCGAAAAAATACACAGCGCCGCCCAAACGGGAAACTGTTTTAAGCGAATTGGCGGTAAAGAATAAGCAGTACCAATGGCCAAACTAATTGCTACCATACCCAATAAAAACGGGCCAGTTAGCCACGCCACAACCAGCGCCAAAATTCCAGTAGAAGCAACAATTAATTGCCCAGTTTGCTGGGAAAACTCACCAGACGCTAAGGGTAAATGAGGCTTATTAATCTTGTCAATTTCCACATCTTCTAATTGATTCAGCCCCACAATATAAACATTGCCACACAGACAACCAATCCATGCACCGAAGACAGGGAGTAGGGAATACGTAGAGACGTGATGAATAGCGCTTGTAGAGACGCGATTCATCGCGTCTGTAGAGATATGATTAATCGCGTCTCTACTTATAGCAATGGCAATTAAATATAAACCAAAAACACTCAGACTTGTACCAATAATTGTGTGAGGGCGAGAGAATTTCCAGAAGGCGTATAACCATTGGAAATATGATTGAACAGGTTTGCCTGGTAAAGGGCTGTTTTGAGAACTTTGGCTCATGAGTAGCTTAGATACAGTATTCTGCTTGGTTGTTAATCATTGTCACAGAATTTGGTCATTAGACTTCTTGCATGAATCAAAGAACCTCACTCTAAATCTCTCTCCCAAGCTCGGACTACGGTATTTCTAGTTATATTTCAAACTAAGTAAAAATATTTAAACATCAATATAGCTATTTTTGAAGCGATTGATTATGGTTCAAAAACTGTTGCAATTTCAATTTCCTCTGGTAAAGGGAAAGAATTTACAAGATTAGCGATCGCACTAATTCTCTCAAAATTTGCCACCACACCATCACGATACTCATCTCTGATTTCCAAATCCAACAACAACTCCATTTGGTCAACATACTCACCGACATCAAAATACTTGCCGTTCGTCACGTTTGAGTAGGATTGTCATGACTTAAGTTTTTTCTTCAAATGATGTCTGGTTAATTGACCGAATATCATTAATCATCAGAATACAAATACTGATAACAAATAAAATTAAGCGAATGTTTTTATGCATTTTCATTTTCATTTTTATTTTCGATAATTAAAAAATTTTTTCAACACTCGTTTTAGTAAAAAAGTTTTTGATTTACTGGTAATAGCTTTTACATAAGTTCATCGGTTATCTTCCACTTTTATAAGTACTGTCGAAGTCATTACAAAGCTACCACCAGTAAACACTTGACGTTCATCACGTTTGATTTTTATGCTCATTAGCTTGTATTCGTTTTTTAAATTCCTCTAACGATTGTTCTGGTGTGGAAACCTTAACCCAACCCGGTTTAGCTCGTACAATACTAAGGTAGTACTGGAAAGCGTCTTCATCTTCTGGATGTCCTTTAACATAATTTCTTAGTTCGACTTCTGTTAATTGTTGATAATTAGTATTACTCATTTGATTAATTCCTCCCCGTTACTTAATATAAGGACACAAAAACAATGGCACGCTATATAAGGACACAAAAACAATGGCACGCTTAACAATCGACTCAGTACGCACCACAGTAGAAACAAAAGGGCTTATCTTTCAAGTTAACCCAACCAAGAAAAACCTTTACAAATACACAATACTAGACCAAAATTACAACCCTCTCTATGGTGGTTACACTCTTAACGAGTTGGTAGCAGATATGAACAAGGTAGAAGCAACTACCACACCTGCACCACAAACCGACTTAGAAAACTGCGACGATTTACAAAATATAGCTTGCAGCCTGACTTCTGAGATTGATCAAAATCCTCTTTGGGACGGTCGAGTATGTGAACTTACTTGTGAAGTGCCAAACATTGAAACATATCGCTATTATATCCACACTGACACGGGCATAATACCTGTAGAATCTATAGCCGACAGTGAAGAAACTTTTGCTAATAGTGTTCATAGTAATTAATTAACAAATGCGATTAATTTTATACAGTAAACCTGGCTGTCATTTATGCGAAGGTTTGCAAGAAAAGCTAGAACAAATCCAAAATCTCAGTTTCGAGTTGGAAGTTAGGGATATTACGACTCGTGAAGATTGGTTTGCTGCGTATGAGTATGAAGTGCCGGTACTTTATTTATCAAACCACAGAGGCGCAGAGGGCGCAGAGGGGAGTGAGAAACCATTGCCGCGTCCTTCTCCTCGTGCTAGTGTGCAGCAGTTGGAGCAAATGTTGTGTAAATATTTAGCCAATTAGAAAAAAATAATGCAGAATAAGCGCAAGATCAAGAATGTGACGAGGTTCACAAAATGAAATTGCGGGAATTACTAACAGCGGTAGACAGTGTTGAGCAATTGCCTAGTTATCCAACTTTGGAAGATGTGGAAGTTAGGGGTTTAAAGACGAATTCCCATGCTTGTCGTGTGGGAGATTTGTTTATTGGGATGCCAGGAACGCGGGTTGATGGTGGGGAATTTTGGCAAAGTGCGATCGCATCGGGGGCTGTAGCTGCGATCGTTTCTCCCGAAGCGGCACAAAAAAATCCTCCCACAAATCAGGCTGTGGTCATTAGTGCAAGTAACATCACTCAAGCTTGTGCGCAGATAGCCAGTGCTTTTTATGGTTATCCAGGGCGAAAACTCAAGTTGGTAGGCGTAACTGGTACAAATGGCAAAACTACAACTACTCATCTAATTGAATTTCTCCTCAACAAAGCTAATTTAGCGACAGCTTTGATGGGAACTCTCTACACTCGTTGGGCAGGTTTTGAGCAAACTGCTGCCCACACTACGCCCTTTGCAGTCGAACTCCAACAGCAGCTAGCAGAGGCGGTAAAGGCTGGGAGTGAGTTCGGGGTGATGGAAGTCAGTTCTCACGCTTTGGCTCAAGGTAGAGTGTTGGGTTGTGAATTTGAGGTAGCGGTATTTAGTAATCTTACTCAAGACCATCTCGACTATCACAGCGATATGGAAGATTACTTTGCTGCCAAAGCGTTGTTATTTAGCCCTAATTATCTCAAGGGACGGGCAATAATTAATGCTGATGATTCTTACGGAAAGCGGTTAATTGCGTCGTTAGATTCCGAACGGGTTTGGAGTTACAGCGTCAACGACAATAGCGCTGATTTATGGATGAGCGATTTAAGTTATCAGCCAAATGGTGTTAGTGGGACATTACATACACCAAAAGGTGACGTGGCTTTTCGATCGCCTCTAGTTGGACAATATAATTTAGAAAATCTTCTCGCAGCCGTAGGAGCAGTTTTGCACTTAGGGCTAGATTTGCAGTTAGTGGCATCTGTGATACCTGAGTTTCCCGGAGTTCCTGGACGGATGGAACGGGTACAGATTAGTACTGAGCAAGATATTAGCGTGATTGTGGATTATGCCCACACGCCCGATAGCTTGGAAAATTTATTGAAAGCTGCGCGTCCGTTTATACCTGGTAAAGTGATTTGTGTATTTGGTTGTGGAGGCGATCGCGATCGCACTAAGCGCCCAAAAATGGGTAAAATCGCCGCTGAGTTAGCTGATGTAGCAGTGGTGACATCAGATAATCCCCGAACTGAAGATCCAGAAAGGATTTTGCAAGATATTTTGGCGGGAATAGCTGACACAGTGCAGCCAACAGTAATTTGCGATCGGGCGATCGCAATTCGTACCGCTATTTTACAAGCACAACCCGGTGATGGAGTATTGCTTGCTGGTAAAGGTCACGAAGACTACCAAATTCTCGGCACCGAAAAAATCCATTTTGACGACCGAGAACACGCCCGCGACGCTTTACAGCAAAGACTTAACGTACAAGCTTAATTTGGGCATTGGAAGAGGCAGAGGGGCAGAGGGGCAGAGGGGCAGAGGAGAAAAACTTCCTGCTCCCCTGCTCCCGTGCTCCCCTGCTCCCCTGCTCCCGTGCTCCCCTGCCTCCCTGCCCCTCGTAGATAGACTTTTTTATAGTTAATATTTCTTTCCGTGGGGATTTTGTAAAAAATGCACACATAAAGGTGAAAATCGAAGACAGAATTATTTCTTGCTTCATCCTTTTTGTGCTTGACTCATGAATGTTTCTCTGGTTAAGGATCTGTCTGTTTATCAACTGGTTATGGGAGTGCAAACGCCTCCTAAACCATTGTCCCTCAGTCCTGCTACTCTACTATCACTGGTGAGAGCGCAAATTGACTTACTCATTGAGCAGCAAATTGCAGCCACTCTCTGGGTGAAGCTACCACCAGATAAAATTTGGCAATCAGAATTAGCGCGTTATCAATCCTCGGTAGGTGCCTCTAGTCTCATTTATACTTGCCAGATTGAGGAGAGTAGGAAAGGGGAAGCAGGGGAAGAGAAGGGAGAGGGAGAAGAAAGATTAAATATCTCCTCATCTCCCTCATCCCCATCATCTGATTATGTCCCCGTTCACCTACCACCAGATAGCCAAATGCGACGGGAAAACTTTCTGATGGCGTTATCGCCCCAGTTTTGCAGTTTAATTTTGGCTCATCGACCACTTAAAAAAAGCAAAAATCAGACATCGGGGAAGATAAATACTAATAAAAACCAGCCGTTACTGATTATAACTACTGTTGAAGGGAGAGTAATTCAGCAAGTCTTAACAGGTATCCAACAAGCGATTGCACCAGAATCATCCTCAATTTTACCTGCTAGTTTTATTTGTCCAACCGTGCCCCAAGGCGCACTTATGAATCAATTGTTGGCAAAACAACTCCTCCGACAAGATGAAATTAATCGTCAAATCATCACAGTACGCACTAATAAGTTGGAGCAGCAAAATCAAGAACTGCACAACAAAGAGCAACTCAAAGATGAATATCTGAAAAATGTCTGTCAGGAACTACGTATACCCTTGACGCACATGAAAACAGCACTTTCGTTATTAAATTCCCCTAATCTTAAACCCCCACAACGACAACGTTATTTACAGATGTTAAATACCCAGTGCGATCAGCAAAACTCCCTGATTACTGGTTTCTTGGAACTGGTGCAGCTAGAACAGAATTTGGAGGGGACGACTTTGGAGTTGGTGCGTCTCTCAGATATAGTACCTGGAGTAGTCAGTACCTACCAACCTGTGGCCCAAGAAAAAGGAATTATGCTAGCCTACACCGTACCGACTGAACTCCCATCTGTTTGGTGCGTGAGTGGTAAGCTGAGGCAAATTGTGATTAATCTGCTGCACAACAGCCTTAAGTTTACCCCTAATGGTGGTCAAGTATGGGTGCGTGCCCGTAGTCAAGGCGATTGTGTCCAATTAGAATTCCGCGACACAGGTATTGGTATTGCCGAAAACGAAATTCCCAAAATCTTCGATCGCTTTTATCGGGTGCGTACAACAGCAACCGAAGATTATGGTGGTGCTGGGTTAGGGTTAACGATAGTACAGCAATTGCTACTGCGCTGTGGTGGATCTATTTCTGTAAAAAGTAAATTATCTGAAGGTTCTACCTTTACAGTGCAACTGGCAACTGTTAGCAATATCCCAAGAGCGATCGCGACAGAAAATGAGTTATGAGTTATAAGTTATGAGTTATGAGTGAAAAATTCATAACTCATAACTCATAACTCTTATTTAATTGCTTCAAAAATTAGAAATAAATTGTGGAGGTGTTTCATATTCCTAGCGATATAGCGTTTCCTAATCACATGAGGTACATCTTAGCCCCCTCTCGAAGAGCGGGGAGGGGGTTGGGGGTGGGGTTCTTGTACCTCACTCAACCGAGAACCGCCATAACCTGTATTTGTTATTAGAAAATAATCGCACAATCGCTTGCTATACAAAAGCTCTAGATTTTAGAAAAGGCAAATGTTTTCGGAGAGTGACAGAAGAGCGATAAACAAAATATAGCAATCCGATTTTATTCCTGAATCACTCGTAGAGAAAGGGAACAGGCTTGCCGTGAGCGTAGCCGAACGGGAACAGGGAACAGGGAAGAAAAAATAAAGATGTACTGAGTTTTATTCAAAAATCAAATAGGAATCCTATAAGCTTTACTACGTCTTACTTATAAGGCGCTCAACTCGGATGGATATATCAGGAAAGGCTAGGGCTGAAATAGTACCTGTAGTTAGTGTCAGTTCAATTTTGTATTCTCCATTTTTTAGGTCGCGAAATACCTTTAACTGCGGAGTCTTCAGGTTGACAACCCAGTATTCAACAATACCAGCCTCAGCGTAGATGTCTTTTTTGTCACCTAAATCTTTGCTCAGGGTGGCTTTGGAGAATTCAATAAGCCAGAAGATATCTTCTGGATAAGGATGGTGTTCTAGGTAGACCTCACCTAATGGTTTGACGATCGCAACATCGGGAGCCGGTTCTGAATCGTTGGGCAAGGTAACGGGCTTGGCATCGCGGACTTTTACCCGTTCACCGAGCAGTGTGCGAAGATAATCAGCTGCTTCTGTGTTGTAGTAGGCGTGAGGTTCTCGTTCTGGGGGCATAACAATTAGGTCGCCGCGCAATAGTTCAATGGGCTGGTCGTCAAAGATGCCTGCCTCTATTGCTCTGTGATAACGTTGAATTGTCCATTTATAGGTAGTTACGGTCATAATCCTTATTTAGCCTTTTTTCTACCAATTAGACAAGAAGTTTACTTTGATTTTAAAATGAAATACTGGCTAGCTCATCAGACATTGTTGTTAGGACTTATGCACTTTACACATTGAAGGTATTTCATATTCGTAGCGAGAGACAAAATAAGCACCAACTTGTTTGTCACTGTGATGACGGAAACCAAAACGTTCGTATATTGCTCTGAGGCGTGGACGTGAAGCATCGCAATCTAGACGTAAATAATGTCTGCCAAGTGTTTTTGCTTGTTCAACAGCCCAAGCTAGAAGTGCTGAAGAGACTTTACCGCCAGAGTAATGCCGTCGAACTGCAAGGCGATGTACAAATGCTGACTCTTCCTCAGAAATGTCGGGCCAGAACAGTAAATCTTCTAGTTGAAACTTGATTGTACCAGCTGGTTCACCTGCCCACTCAGCAATAAAAAACAAGCCGTTAGCAACATCTTTAGACATACTTTCTCGCGAAACCTCACTCTCATGCCACAGAGTTCTACCACTCTGCTGGAGCCACAAAGCTGCTTCTAATAGCATATCCGAAACGATCGCCGTATCTTCTATGGTTGCTTGACGAATTGAGATGTACATTTAGTTATCAATAGTAGTTTTATACAAAGTTATTTCCCAATACAGAAACGGCTAAAAATCCTCTCTAAAACGGATTCTGTTACTTCTTCTCCGGTAATTTCTCCTAAAGCTTGAATCGCACCTCGTAAGTCAATTGTCCAAAAATCAAGAGGTAACTGCTGAATAATTGTTGCTTGCACTTGTTCTAAAGAGATTTTAGCTTGAGTTAAGGCTGCTGCCTGCCTTTGGTTAATGGCTAAATCCATATCAGCAGCTTGCACTTTTCCAGATTGAACTATCTCTAAAATTGCTGTTTCTAAAGCGTCAATACCTTGATTTTGGGCTGCGGCTGTGACAATTTTAGATTTTGGACTTCGGCTCCTTTCGACTTCGCTCAAGGCAAGTCGCTCAGTCGAACGATTTGGGATTTTGGATTGCAGAGTTGTTCTTTTGCTTTCTTCTACTAAATCGATTTTGTTAATCACTATAATCAACGGACGATGTTGCACCTTTTCGTAAATTTCTTCATCGCCTTCTGTCCAACCTGCGGAAGCATCGATGGTAAGTAAGACTAAATCAGCTGCATTGGCGGCACGATGCGATCGCTCGACGCCAATTTTTTCCACTTGGTCTGTTGTTTCCCGAATCCCGGCTGTATCTAGCACTTGTACGGGAATTCCCCCGACTACTAACTGAGATTCCACCACATCGCGGGTTGTACCAGGTAAATCAGTCACAATGGCGCGATCGCTCCGACTCCAAGCGTTCAATAAGCTCGACTTACCTACATTCGGACGCCCCACAATTGCCACTTTTAAACCAGTGCGTAGCAACTCACCTTGATCTTTGGTTTCCAATAACCTAGTTATTTCTGCGGCAATTTTATCAATTTCTGATATAATCGCTTTATCATCCAACGGCGGAAGGTCTTCCTCGAAATCAATCCGAGCTTCAATTTCTGCCAAGATATCCAAACAGTTAGCGCGTAACTGCCGAATTGGATGAGCTAATTTTCCTTGTAAACCAGCTAAGGCACTTTGAGCTGCTTGGGGCGATTTAGCTCCCACTAAATCGGCAATACCTTCGGCTTGAGTTAAATCCAATCGTCCATTCAAAAAGGCGCGGAGAGTAAATTCTCCCGGTTGCGCTAGTCTAGCCCCATTTTCCAAACACAGTTGTAATACCTGCTGCACTGCCATAATTCCCCCGTGGCAATGGAATTCTACAACATCTTCACGGGTGTAAGAACGGGGTGCTTTCATAATCAGCAACAGGGCTTCATCCACTATTTGTTGCGTCTGGGGATGGCGAATGTAACCGTAGAGAATCCGGTGACTTTCCCAAACTTGTCGCCCTGGTGCATGAAAGAGACTTTGGGCGATTGTCATTGCTTGAGAACCGGACACTCGCACAATACCAACACTACCCTGTTGGGGGACAACAGCAGTGGCGATCGCAGCTATAGTTCCAGTAGTAGCAAAGAGTTCTGACATGAGCGCCCTTTATTAAGAGTGAGGAGTAAAAATCATAACTCATAACTCATAAGTTTCTAAATGGTAAGTATTTAGACTAATGAGATACCAACTGGCAAGGTAAAATTTATCTGTAGGTCATGCCTGATAGTAACGAGTTAAGAGTGAAGAGTTAGAGATGAAAATCATAACTCACAACTTGTAACTTATAACTTTTAGAGAGAGGAATTCACTGTGGAGCAAAAAATTAACTGCGCTGTAGCCTGTGTTAACGGGTGTGTTTTAGGGGATAAATGCCCCAATATCAAGTTTAGAGAGTCAGCCGCAAAATTTATTGAAGAGACTCCTTTAGATAAAATGCTGGAGTTGGCACAGGAACGTCTGCGAAAAAAAATGACGGAACCGCCAAAATGGGTTTTTCCTGAAGATCCATAGGATTCGAGCCAACAGGCACAAGCAAGCAGCGTGGAAGTTAAATAGTATCTGGATCTATATTTAATTCTCGCAGTTTTACTGCCAAGCGATCGCTGCGTTGCTTCTCTTGTTGTGCCACTTCTTCGGGTGTGGGAAGCAGTTCTCCTTCAGGAGTGTAAAAGCGTAACTTTTCTTGAGCAACCCCTAAATATAAACCTAGCTGTTGACTCCATAACCAGCCTTGGGGATTTTGTTCTAGCGGTTGATATTCACCATCCAGCAAATGGAACCCTGAAAACTCTAACGTTTCCGGGTCAAACCAGAAGTAATCTGGTGTGCGAAATATATCTTGGTAAATTTGTTTTTTTAAGCCTTTATCAGTGTCACCTGTGCTATCCGAGATAATTTCTATAATTACATTGGGATATTTGCCATCTTCTTCCCAGACAACCCAACTTTTGCGGGGTTTGCGTTCAGTTCCCAGTACGACAAAAAAATCTGGCCCCCGAAAATTTTCTGATTTGCGCTGGCGTGGACTGTAGTAGATAGTGAGATTACCCGATGCGTAAAAGTCTTGGCGATTTTGCCACAACCACTCCAAACATTGGATGAGTAGTGTCATTTGCAACCGATGCAAGTCAGTTTCCAAAGGCGGTTCGTTACTATATAAATCCCCTGGGGGAAATATAACATTTTCTGAGGTTTCTAAATCTTGGGCGACAGACATGGCAGCAAGTGTCTCAGTGCTATAAGTTTAGCGTAGCAGTCAGCCCCAATTCTTAGAGACGCTGTTCGCGTTCGGAGAATTCAAAATTTAAAACTGGTCAGGGTTAAGGTATTCTACAGTCGCTAATTCTTCATCACCGCATCTAGCAGCACATTGGCATCAAAGCGGACTACATCAGTGCAAGGTAGCCCCGTTTCTGCTATTGTTTGAGCGATGCTTTCTTGAGCCGCAGATTCATCTAAATGGGCTGTGTTCAGCGCTATACCCACTACAGAAACACTTCCAAAAGCACCACCAGCATTAGCAACAGTTTCATACAGCCGAATCACCTCTGGTAAAGGTGGAATTAGTACATGGGGATGATTACGTATATGAACTTGTCCCGCCCGATGTACCAAAACTAGTTGGGTTGGTTGCGAACCACGGATGAGGGGTAGAGTTGCCGTTGAACCAGGGTGTAGCAGCGAACCTTGTCCTTCAATGTGCAAGATATCGTAGTTTTTGCCATAGCGCATAATAATCTGTTCCACAGCACCGGCGGCAAAATCTACCCGCACGGCATCTAAAGCCACGCCGTCTCCTTCTAACATCACCCCAGTTTGCCCCGTGGCGAGGAATTTAGAACGCCAGCCCCGCAGTTTTGATGCCCAATGTAACTCTAGACTAGTTGACATTTTACCAATCGCCATGTCGGTTCCCACTGTCAACACCCGGCGACATGGAAGGGTGCGTGCCATTCCACTAGCAACACTAATATTAGACGGTTCTTTTCGGACATCCCAAATTAGTTGCCCTGGTTTGAGCAGTGCATTTAATTCTGGGATACTTGCCATTGGTGTATGTAAACCATTCACCAAAGACATTCCCGCTTCTAAAGCGTCTTTGATTTCCAGCCAGTAATCATCTGGTACAGCACCACCTCCAGGGGCAATGCCAATTACTAAAACTTCCGGCTTGTACTCTAGGGCTGCGGCTACCGATGCCACAATCGGCACATCACGCTTGATGCCTGTTAATTCTGGTAGGGATTTACCAGCACACTCGCGATCGATTACGGCTACAATTGGGGCTTCACTGTAACGTAAAATTGCTAGCCCTGTTTTACCCTGAGTCCCAGTAGTTCCCTCATGTAGCAAGATAGCTACTCGTTGATTAAGTGATAGACGCACTGTGTTGTACTCCCAAGCCTGGTAAATCGTTTGGCAAAACTCTTCCTGCTTTTAGCAATGCACCCGTAAAAGGGTCATCAATTAAATTCAGGTGACTATCTAAATCTAAATAATCAGCTAGTGGTGCCAGCTGTAATGCTGCTGTATTAGCTAGCGAACTGTCAGAATAGCAACCGAACATTACTTGCAACCGATATGCTCGTGCTGTATGTACCATTCGCATTGCCTCTGTTAGTCCCCCTGATTTCATCAGTTTGATATTAATGCCATCCACGTAATTTGCCAAATCGGGAATATCAGCGCTGGTGAAACAACTTTCATCGACAAAGATGGGGAGGGGAGAGTGTTCTTTGAGTTTTGCTAAACTTGGTTCTTCTCCCCGTGACAATGGCTGTTCTACATACTTTATACCTAAATCAGCTAGCCAATTGCACATGGCGATCGCATCTTCTAAACTCCAGCCGCCGTTAGCATCAACAAAAAATTCTAGTTCAGGTGCTTCTTCTCGCACCGCTAAGAGCATTTTTTTATCTGCATCTATGCCATCTGGGCTACCTAGCTTCACCTTAAAAAGACGGACATCTGTAAACTTTAACCAGTCTCGCGCTCTCGCCCTAGCGCCTTCAGGTGAATTAATCCCAATTGTGACTGAAGTCGGGACTATTTGATTGCGATCGAGTCCCCAAAGTTGCCACAAAGGTAAACCTACGCGCTTACCCAACCAGTCATGCATTGCCATATCCAATGCAGCTCTTGCAGCAGAAGGAACTTGGTTTTGTATTAAAACTTGCTCAATTTCCTGACGTTGTAAGGGGCTGAATGTTTGCAACAGCGGCACAACTTTCTCTAAAGCATTTTTTATTGCATCAGTTGATTGCCGATGATTACCTACACCAAATGGCGATGCTTCCCCCCAGCCTTCGATCCCATCTTGTGAAATTCTCACCCATACATTGGTTGTCTGTGCCGTTGTACCCCGACTAATGGTCAACGGAAATCTCTTATTTACTGTAAATAATTTTACATTTATTTGCATATTTATTTTACATATTATGTTATTGCAAAAGCTAGTGTAAGTTGAAAGTTTAGATTATCGGATACATCTGTTATACTTTTTTACATTCATTGCAAACTTTTTATACATATATTTTATTTCTACTTAGTTTATGAACAACTTAAAAAAATGGAAGATTTTAAAATCAAAAATGGTTTTAGATAATCCTTGGTGTCAGGTGAGGCAAGATGAAATAGAATTACCAAGTGGTAAAATTATAGATGATTATTTTTTCAGTATTAAGCCTGATGTTGCGATGGTTTTACCCATCACAAGTAATAAAGAAATTATTTTTGTCCAGCAATATAGACACGCCGTAGGTGAATTTTTCTTGGAACTGCCGGCAGGGAATTTTGACCCGACAAAAGAGAGTGCAGAGGTAGCTGCAATTAGAGAACTAAGAGAAGAGACTGGTTATATTCCCCAAGAATTTAAAAAAATTGGAACTCTATATGATAAGCCAAGCAAAGATACCAATCAAATACATTTATTTTTAGCAGAGAATGTGAGCAAAGTTGGAGAGCAACAACTAGATATTACAGAAGAAATTGAAGTGGTATTAATTCCTGTAGAATCAGTTTTAGATAAAATTATTCAGGGAGAAATTTCTGTTGCCGGAACTGTAGCGACTCTCTTCTTAGGTTTAAAGTTTATCAGTTATTAATAATCAATGTAGCTTTTGCTTGTTTGTAAAAATAATGCTTGATGTAAATTGCATCCTGAAGACAGAAATTCACTGTCACTGTTCACACTCGCAATGTTCCAAACCACTTTCCGTCGCTTTACATCCAAGTTTTTTCTGAGATTCTAGAATTGGGGTTGTGTGTGCTTTCTTGCCAAAACGCTTTGCCTCTCTTCCTTTACGAATCAAGCACTCACATAGCTTCTCAGCCATTAGAGGTTCAACTTGCATATTGAAATGCAAATGTTGAGCACGTAGACAATTTCCTTCTGGTTTATTCTCGGCAATGATGCCGACCTCTTGAAGCTCATCTTCTGTTATCCAAATAAAGTCAATGTCTCGTTCTCTGGGATTTCGATTGTCAGTCCGAGATGCTATTACGTTATAAAGTTCTTGATCTGTACTAACTAGCCAAATGCTATAAAGGTGGCTTGGTTCATCGAATAAATTTTCAGCAACAACTCTTGCACGTTTCTCTACTGTGTCACATCCTTCAGGATTCCACCGAGTACGGCTACGAATTTCTCGAATGTATGCAGGAGCCTCAATACCGAACTCTAATAAAGTAGGTAGCATACCTGAAAAAACATCAAATGCAGTTATGAAATTTCATCAAGAGCTTCTTGGGCATAGTTACGAATATATGAATCTGGTTCATGAGTAGAAGAAAAGCGGCTGATCGAATTTCGGATGGGTTCAATGTCCATCTCATCGCCTAGAATGACTAATGTATCAATTATTGCCGCCTTAACAATACGTCTATTACTGACTGGAAAAAGATTCAAAGTAATTTCGAATCTTTCCTTTGCAGGAATTTGATAAGCATAAGCAATTCCTTTAAGTAAGACTTCCCAAAAATCATCCAAGTTGAATAAATTACTAGCAGATGAAGTTGCGAGCAAATTAGCAGATTCTAGGTATTGAATAGCACCTTTGAAAAGATTAATATCTGTACACTCTGCTAATAAGTCAGAGGCACCATCGTAAGCATCAAAAATTTCTTTTCTCCTACTCCACATTAAAATCGCCAGAATAGATTGCCATGAATTAATATTCTGGAAAACAAGTTTTCTTAATTTCGCTCGTTGAGTAGAAGATGAAAGAAAGTACTCGCGAATGAGTAAATCTGGATCAATATATCTATAACGATAGTCAACTGAAGTTGTTTTCAGAGAATTACCAGTTTGAGGTAATAAGTCTCTACTTTCCTTAGTTAAAGAAACAGTTTTCTCTACTATGCTAGCCATTGGAACCCCCACTCATGTTTGATTTCCTCTTGAATCAGATCCAAAAAAGCCTTAACAGTATATTCATGAACCGCATGAAACCAATCTGTAAAATTGTAACTCGTATCCACACTTCGAGATGTTAATTCAAAAAACATAAGAAAAGAATTATCTTCGATTCTGAGTCTTGAATTCAGAGATACAGTTAAAATTCCTAGATTATTCGGAAGTATAAACTCCAGTGCAGAACTGTACAGTCTTGGTTTTTCAAGAAATCCATTCCATTCTTTACCTGCAAAAGTAAAAATTTTACTGGTATCACCCGGATTATTCCAACCAAAATTTTTATCAAGTTGATTTAAATAAGTTAGTTCATAATGAACGGGCTGCAATGGCAAGCCAGTAAGCTCTATCCACCAATTTTGGAAAATTTGCCACTCCTGCTCAAATTTTGGATAAATATCCTCGAAATGGGGATATTTTTCAGCTTCACTTTGACGACGCCAATTGTAATGAAAGCGATTTGCCTGCAACTGAATCAATTGCCGTTTATCAGCAGATTCAAACCAGACCCGACAGAGCTTAGGTAGGGTAGGGAGTAGATCAATATCGACAATAGGAGGGAGATCCTGTGGCGGAACTGGAAACTGCTCTCGAATCCTCTGCCAGTATAGACCAAAATGGACAGCAGAAAATTCTGGAGCACTGAACTCGACTCCGCATACAACCTCGGTCAACGGTGATTTAATGAATTCAGCGATTGCCATTCGCCAAAATAGCCTGATATAAGGTTTCAAGAGATCATAGTGATACTTCTCTAGATTACTCTCAAATGGGCAGTAGCGAAAAATATTTTGGGCTGTGGATCGGCATAACAAAGTATTGGAGCAGATAAACAAGAGATTTAGTGTTGAGTATGAGGTTGTTTGCTGCCGCTCAATTTGGCTTGTGATCTATATCAGGAAAGTGGGTAAGTTATCCGCATCATATCGGCTAGTAAAGCTACTGAGTAAGAGCACTAACAATAGAGCAGGAGTCAGAATTGGGAAGTAAAACAGGCTTTATGCCTTACTTTAAGACCTAGTTTGTGTATTTAAACAACGTGAAACCCTTGTATCAGAGTATTTTCTCATGAAATAAGAGTATAAATAATTTTTAATTTTCAGTTTTTTACCTTGCCCATTGCTGCAAAATATAAGCATAAAAAGCCTCTTTATCTACCTTATCCATCGCATAAATCTTCCGACCATCAGAAACTACTTTAGTACGCCCTTGACTAAGACCAGTGGTGATAATTTCTGTTTCCCATTCGCGCAATTGATAAAATTCTGGATGTCCCAAATAAGCCGTTGCCAACACATCCCAGAAATAATAATCTTGTGGGATAACTAGTGCATAACACTGTCCGGCTAAATCAGAGATGGGATAGTGGCGTTGTCGTCCCATTTTGTATACTAACTCTGATGTAACTGGGACATTGTTAGTTAAATCTAAAGGACACATAATAATTTCAATTTGGGTTTGCCATACCCGCGCTGCTGAAATTGCGTCCCAATAAACATTCCATTCGGCAGAACCATCTTGTCCAGGTTCTAAACTTTTTTCTACATTGCCACCAACATTTAATGCGCCTCCCATCCACACAATTTTGTGAATCTTGGCTTCAATATCCGGTGCTTTGTCTAAAGCTACTGCAACGGTGGTCAACGGGCCAGTTACTATCAACGTTACGGGGTCTGATGCCTCGCGCAACACCTTAATCATGAAATCTTGACCTGTTTCGGCAACCAGAGGCGTAGTGATGCTTTCCCTTTGATTGAGAATGGGGAGATGGTCAACGATAAACGAATCACGGCGATAGAGAGTAGGAAATGGATTGATACCGCGCACTGTGCTTTCTGCAACCGGGATATGAGAAAATCCCATCAAATCGATAATTTTACGTGTGGCGCTAACAGCCGGTTGAACGTAGCAATCTGCTGGAGTGACGACAACACCAAGGAGTTCAATACGATCCATTGTCAACAGCAGCATAGTTGCCAGATAATCATCTACACCGCCATCGTGATCCATTAATACCAGTTGTTTTGTCATAAAAGGAGAATTATATGGATGAGTTTATGGAAGCTGCAATTCAAGAAGCAAAACAAGGCAGACAAGAAGGTGGAATTCCCATTGGTTCGGTTCTCGTCAAGGATGGCAAAATTCTCGGCAGAGGACACAATAAACGCGTGCAAGACGGCGATCCTGTTACCCACGCCGAAATCGATTGTCTCCGCAATGCTGGGAGAGTTGGCAGTTATAGAGGTACTACACTCTATTCAACTTTAATGCCATGTTACCTGTGCGCTGGAGCAGTGGTACAATTTGGCATTAAAAAAGTCATCGCTGGAGAATCCAAAACTTTTCCTGGTGCTAAAGAATTTATGGTATCTCACGGTGTGGACGTTATCGATCTTAATCTTGATGAGTGCGAACAAATGATGAGTGAGTTTATTGAAACTAACCCCGAACTTTGGAATGAAGATATCGGTAAATAGTCATTGCATCGCTACAATCATAGCGATCGCAATATCTGGTTGAAGTCCAGCACATTAGGAAAATATTGATAATACTTAAGAAAGAAGCTGCAAACTCTTTTATATTACACAATAATTTTAGTGACTAGAACTAGCTAAAATTTAAACGTGTGAAAATGTCAAATCTAACTGAATTTACATTATTTGCTCCTCGTAACAAAGGAGCATCTTTAATTGGGTCTTTTTCAGATTGGAAAGAAATTCCCATGTCAAAAAGTGAAGATGGTTATTTTCGCACTAAAATTAAACTGGAAGATGGCGTTTATCAATATAAATTTCGCATTCAAACCAAAAGCCCAAATTTTGCACTTGATGAATGGATAGATGTCATTGATCCCAAAGCAACAGATGTTAATGAAACAGAAAAATACAGCATAGTACGCATTCAAGATGGTCAATGCATTGTTGATACTTACATTTGGCAACACGATGAGATACCGTTGCCTGACAATCGGGAATTAGTCATATACGAAATGCACGTTGCCGATTTTACTGCTGATGAAGTTGACTGTAACGAGAAAGGCAAATATTTAGGGATAATTGCTAAGTTAGATTATCTTTGTGAATTGGGAATTAATGCAATTGAATTAATGCCAGTTAATGAGTACCCTGGTGATTATAACTGGGGCTATAAGGTTCGCCACTTCTTTGCTACAGAATCTAGTTACGGTTCAACAGAAGATTTAAAGCGGTTGATTGACGAGTGTCATGGTAGAGGCATTCGCGTCTTTATGGATGGAATTTATAACCACACAGATGAAGAATGCCCTTTAATACTAATTGACAGAAATTACTGGTATTACGAACACAAGCATTATCCTGAAGACCCAGATAATTATTGGGGGCCAGAGTTTAACTATGATAATTACGACAAAAACTTAAATATTAAGCCTGCATGGGAATACATCGGCGATGTGGTGAAATTTTGGATTCAGGAGTATCACATTGATGGAATTCGCTTTGATGCAGTGCGGCAATTGGCTAACTTTGAATTTCTCAACTGGCTGACTAAGGAAGCGAAAAACCATGCTGCGCCCAAACAGTTTTACAACATTGCTGAACATATTCCCGATACAAACACTGTAGTCAAGCCAGATGGCCCATTAGATGCTTGTTGGCATGAGAGTTTTCGCTACTTTTTAGTTCCATATATTTGTGGGAAATCATTTGAATTAGAACAACTCAAGCAGATTTTAGATCCCAAACAGCAGGGTTATGCGATCGCAACCAATGTAATCAATTATTTGGCAACCCACGATCGCGAACGTGTATTACGAGAATTAGGCAATTGCGGCATCTTTAACACACCCGCATTTGAACGAGCTAAGTTAGCTGCTGCTGTGTTAATGACAGCGATGGGTATACCGATGCTATGGATGGGAGAAGAGTTTGGCGAATATCAGCAAAAAAGCGAAGATGTGACTAAGCCGCGCAAGATTAATTGGTCTTTGTTGTCAAGCGACCAAAATCATGATTTATTTGAGTATTATCAAAAGTTGATTGCTCTACGTCAGCAAAATCCAGCTTTGCAAAGCGACAATATTAAGTTTTTCTACGAAAATGCAGCTGAGAAAGTGCTGGCTTACACCCGTTGGGATGAGCAGAATTCTCATGTCGTTGTCGTGGTAAATTTTTCCAACCAAAATCTAAATCAATATAAAATTTCCGACTTCCCAACTGCTGAGTATTGGCGAGATGGGGTTACTAATCAGGAAGTGAAATCTGGAGAGGATGGTTTCGTGACTGACTTGCCAAGCTATACAGCTAAGATATTTGTTTTGCAGTAATAATCTCACTAGTTGTCCAGCAGATTTACAAGCAATGTGTAGTCTGTCGAAGCAGTGCGATCGCTCGTAAAACAAACTGCTTGCGTCGCAACCCAGTAATAAGAGTAGTTGTGGGAGCAACAGCAAATAAAATAATATCATGTCCGATCGGATCAGCCCAAAACCCAGATTGTAGAGACGCGATTTATCGCGTCTTGAAAGACCAATCATCTACACCAATAACCCTTAACCCAAGCGTATTGTGACATAACACCATCTGCGAACAAGGCATTGGGCAGTAATTAACAGGAGGCTTTATGGTAATTTTTGACAATTTGCGCTTCCCTTTGACGCTTTTCACAGCACTAGGCTGCGGATTAGTGGCTGGCGTCTTCTTTGCCTTCTCAACTTTCGTGATGAACGCCCTTGCACGACTCCAGGCAAAGGAGGGCATTATCGCTATGCAATCTATCAATATCACCGCGATCAATCCGTTGTTCATGTTGGCACTCTTTGGAACGGCTACGGCTTGCATCTTTCTAGCGGTTTCCTCGGTGTTAAAGTGGCATCAACCTGGCGCTGCCTATTTGCTTATCGGTAGCCTCCTGTATCTTATTGGCACTGTTCTAGTGACGATCGCCTTCAATGTGCCCCTGAATGATGCGTTAGCGATCGCTAAACCAGACAGCACTGAAGGCGCGAACCTATGGGCTAAATACCTTACCAACTGGACGTTCTGGAACCACGTTCGGACAATAGCGGCACTGGCGGCAGCACTTATACTCGGACTGTGCGATCGCACGTGAAATAGGAATTATAAATACGTATGATACCCTTTGCTTGGCAAAATGAAGCTATATGAGTATTCAAGCAGCATACGATAATTGGTCAGCCACATACGATGCTGACGAAAATCTGACGCGCGATCTCGATCGAATCGTCACCAGAGAAACCTTGATGGGTTTGAGGTGTAAATCAGTCGTGGAAATTGGTTGTGGCACTGGTAAAAATACACTTTTACTTTCACAAATTGCTCTGAAAGTTTGTGCGATCGATTTTTCAGCACAGATGATCGAAAAGGCGAAAGAGAAAGTGAGGGCTGCGAATGTGGTATTTCTTACAGAAGATATTACTAAGCAATGGACTTGTCATAATGAGTCTGCCGATTTAGTCACTTGTAATCTTGTTTTAGAACACATCGAAGACCTCAGCTTGATATTTTCAGAAGCATCTCGTGTATTAGTCAAAGGAGGATACTTTTTTATCTGTGAGCTTCATCCATTCAAGCAATATCAAGGAACAAAAGCTAATTTTGAAAGACAGCAAGAGTCTATTGAAATTCCGGCATTTGTCCATCATTTATCAGACTTTTTTAACACAGCGAAAGTTCATAGCTTCCTACTTGAAGACTTCAATGAGTGGTGGCATGAACAGGATAAAAATAAACCACCAAGACTAGTATCAATCTTGTTGAGAAAGTGAAAATTTTTTGGGGCATTAAAATTTAGAGCAGTTGCAGGCAAGAGTGATGGAAGATGGGCGACTAATTATGGAATTTCCAAAACAGGTAGAGAATATTTCTGTCAGCGCTGACAATTGCTTAACATCAGAATTCTCAAAAAAGATTCATCAGTCATTAACACAACGAGATACTCAGTTTATTGAATTACTGATGCCTGTATGGGAATGGTTTTACCGTTATTACTTTCAAGTAAAAACTGATGGATGGCATCACATCCCAACAACAGGGAAAGTACTACTGGTTGGATCTCATAATGGTGGAATGGCTTCTCCAGATTTAATAATGATGATGTACGATTGGTTTTCTAGATTTGGAACCGAGCGTTTGGTGTATGGTTTAATGCACCCTTCCGCTTGGAAAGTGAGTCCAGAAATAGCAGGATTAGCCCAGAAATTCGGAGCAATTGTTGCACATCCCAAAATGGCTAGCGCGGCTTTTGATCGGGGTGCTAGCGTTCTGGTATATCCTGGAGGACAATATGATATGTTTCGTCCTCATAGCCAACGCCATAAAATTCATTTTGCCGGTCATCAGGGCTTTATCAAGCTGGCTTTAAAACAAGAAGTTCCGATTATTCCTGTAATCTCGGTAGGCGCTCATGATAGCTTGATAGTCTTATGTGATTGCTATGATTTCGTCAAACAATTACATCAGTGGGGATTGCCGTGGTTATATCAAATTGACCCTGGAGTTTTCCCCATTTACTTAGGTTTGCCTTGGGGCTTGTCTATTGGCCCTCTGCCAAATATTCCTCTACCTGTGCAGATTCACACTCGTGTCTGTCATCCAATTAATTTTGAAAGATATGGTCAAGATGCAGCTAGAGATCGTAACTATGTGAATACTTGTTATGAAATAGTTCAAAGTCAAATGCAGGAAGAGTTAAATAATTTGGTTAGAGATACTCAGAAATCTAACTAAAACACAAATATTATTGACGAAGTGAGGAATCTCCCAGTATTTCTAAAAGCGATCGCTCCATAACTTCACTGACAAATTTATTTCCTTGCAAGTTGAGGTGGATGTGATCGTGAAACAAACCTTGCGGGTTGGTAGTTGAATTGAAATTCGGTAAAAAGTCAATATAGTTAATTTGCTCTGCTTTGGTAAAATCGCTCAAGCGCTGACGTGCTTTAATTTCGTAATCGCGGGGGCCTGGTTCACCAATTTCTCGTAGTAATGGAGTCATCACCAGCAGAAATTTGCTGTTCGATTGGCGAGTCAAGGCTTGAATTTTAGCGATCGCCTCCAGATTAATCCCCACGCGATCGCCTGATTCATTTTGGACGGCTTGCAGTTCAGGTATTGGCTTTTGCTTGACGATGTAACGCTGCCACACTTCCACTAATGCCAGAGGAGGTTTACGATCGGGATAATTGCGATCGCGTCCTACTGGTAAAGAAGTAGGAGGAGTTGCAAACAAATCATCGGTATTAATTAATAACACCACTGCTTGCGCGTTAAAATTGCCAAACTTCTCTAAATAAGCTAATTCATTCCTTGGCCCCCAAGAGTTAGCTGAAGCATTTAGCACTTCTACTTCCTGATAATTACTATTAGTGGATGATGCTAGAGAACGCATCATCAAACTAGATATTGTATTAGTCTGATCAGTCCACCAGCCACCATTAGCAATAGAATCACCTAAGAGGAGAATTCGCAGCCCAGTAGGTGCTGGTAACTTTTTGATCGGACTACCTCGCATAGAATATTCATTAATTTCAATGCGATTCCCAAAACGACGGGTACGTTGGTTAGGAGCCAACAAATAACCAATCTGCTCATCGCCAATATAAATCAGGGGATTACCAAAACCAAACAGCGATCGCAGTCCAATCTCGATTACCACAAACAATCCCACAACCACCGCCAAAATTACGCTCAGTGCTATTTTCACCTACTCACACCCTCTTATACTGAGTTGCTTTTCAATGATAGTAGGGGATTGGGCGTTAGGAGTGCTGAGTGCTGAGTGCTGAGTGCTGAGTTAGGAGTTAGGAGTTAGGAGTTAGGAGTTTTGTTTATTTCCTTGTCCTCCTTGTCCTCCTTGTCCCCCTTGCGCCCAGTCCTAAATTTTTAAAGTGAATTTAACGTTATCCGCAAAGAGAAGGACTACAATCAAAACGGACAAATATTTCATGCTCCAACAACAGAGGATTACAAAGCTGTGTCCGACTTAAATCGCGGAATTATGAAATTTAAGGGAGCAGATTCCCCAAAAGTAGTCACTATCTCTACCGTGTTGCTTCTGGGATCGATCGCTGCTCTCGTAATCTGGGCGCTGCAAGCTGCCTATGCGCTAAACTAAAACCATTAGTAGTCTAGAAGGACACTTGTCTTAAACGGTTTCCGTCTTAGCCAAGTGTCCATTTAGCAACTAGTAATTGAAGAAGAATCCAGAATCCAGAATCCAGAATTCAGAATGCTTTTCCTTGGGGGATTCAAACCACTAGCCGATTGTAGACTTCTAAAATCTATAATTTGGATTATTTTTAAACCCCTGTGTTCATCCCCTAGACATCATTCTGACTCCTGACTCCTGACTCCTGAATTCTCTTTGAAAAAACCCCCTAATAACCATCAAAAATTTCAGAAAAACTTTAGATTTTAGATTTAAGGTTTTAGATGGAAAATTTAAATCTAAAATCCAAAATCCAGAATGTTTGAACCTTGGGGTATCTTAGTTATTTTAATTGTCTGCCCCCTTTTGGGCGGATTACCCCTGATTGCATGGATAACTTACGCCCTCAAACGGAAGCAGTTATCACAAGTTGGTACAGGAAATATTAGTGTATCAGCTGCCTTTTATCATGGCGGTAAAATTGTCGGAATTCTGGCAGTCTTGTCAGAAGCTTTTAAAGGAGTTGCGGCAGTCTTACTCACCCGCATTTTCTTCCCAGATGGATCGTCTTGGGAATTGCTTGCCCTAATCGCTTTGGTAATCGGTAGATACTGGATAGGCAGAGGAGCAGGTACGACAAATGTTGTCTGGGGATTTGTCGTACACGATCCACTGGTAGCGATATTTGTATCTTTCTTTGCAGGTATTAGTTTTACAATTCTGCAATCAAGAAAGTTAGTCAAATTTGGGGTTTTGCTACTTTTTCCTTTGTTTGTGGCACTTCTGCACTTTAGCGATATTCCCAGAATACTTGCTGCTGTGGCCTTAGCTGGTTTAATGGGCTGGATTTACACCAAAATTCCTGATGATATGAAACTGCCAGCCCAAGAGGCACAAACAGAATCACAAGCGATGTTGGAGTTTTTACGCGGCGAGCGCACAATGGTTTCTTTAGATGAAGAGTTGAATGCTGCCATAGTCGGAGAAAAGGCGGCAACATTATCTCAAATTAAGCGCTGGGGCTATCCAGTGCCGAAGGGATGGGTACTAGCACCCATCGACGATCCAGAAGGGTTAACAGAATTTCTCCAGCCATCAGAATTATCCCCCTTGGTGGTGCGTTCCTCCGCTATTGGAGAAGACTCAGAACACGCTTCTGCTGCTGGACAGTATGAAACAGTTGTAAATGTTACTAGTTCAGAGGCATTACAAGAAGCGATCGCTCAAGTTCAAGCTTCCTACAATCATCCATCTGCTGTCCAATATCGGCGCGATCGCGGCTTAAATGATACAGCAATGGCTGTTTTGATTCAGCAACAAGTCCAGAGTGTATATTCTGGCGTCGCTTTCAGTCGCGATCCCATTACCCAGCAAGGCGATGCGATCATCATTGAAGCCCTTCCAGGCAGCCCGACGCAAGTCGTTTCGGGAAAAGTCACACCAGAACAATATCGCGCTTTTGTCGTTGAAACAGAAAATTCTTACTCTGTACAATTAGAGGGTCAAGGACGAGTACCACAATCATTAATTAAGCAAGTTGCATACTTAGCCTATCGACTCGAAAAACGTTATCATGGCACTCCTCAAGATATCGAGTGGAGTTACGATGGGCAAACGCTTTGGGTGCTGCAATCTCGCCCGATCACTACTCTGTTGCCCATGTGGACACGTAAAATCGCTGCTGAAGTGATTCCCGGAGTAATTCACCCCTTAACATGGTCAATTAATCGTCCCTTAACTTGTGGAGTTTGGGGAGAATTTTTTACCTTAGTTTTAGGCGATCGCGCTTTAGGGTTAGATTTCGCCAAAACAGCAACTCTGCATTATTCAAGAGCTTACTTTAATGCGTCCCTCTTAGGAGATATTTTTCTCCGCATGGGACTGCCGCCGGAAAGCCTGGAATTTTTAACTAGAGGAGCTAAATTAAGTAAACCTTCCTTGCAGTCAACTTGGGAAAATTTGCCAGGACTAGGAAAGTTGCTGAAGCGGGAATTAAGTTTAGAAAAGGACTTCAAGGAAGATTATCACAACCGGTTCATTCCTGGGTTGTCGCAGTTGGCGCAGGAAGATATAGATAGCTTGGAACCAGCCAAGTTGTTGGCAAGAATTGATTTTATTCTGGAGTTGCTGCGTCATGGAACGTATTACAGCATTTTAGCTCCCTTGAGTGCTGCCCTGAGACAGGCGATTTTTCGGGTAAAGGATAAGCAAATCGATCATAGCGTCACCCCAGAGGTAGCGGCATTGCGATCGCTCAGTGCGATCGCAACAGATGCCAAGCAGGTATTGGTTGAGTTTGAGCCACAGCAAGTATTTGAGCAATTAAAGCAAACCCCCGAAGGAGAGAAAATCCTCCAAGCATTTAACGAGTTGCTGCAAGATTACGGCTATTTAAGTGAAGTAGGAACCGATATCTCCGTTCCCACTTGGCGGGAAAATCCCCAGATGATTAAGCAAATGTTTGTGCAGTTAATGCAGGGGAATGAACCACAAGCAGGTGCTAAAGACGCAATTAATAGTATCTTTGCTGGCAAGCGCAAACGCTCTTTTGTACAACGCCGTGTAGATATCAAAGGACGAGTCACCGAAGTTTATTCCCGGCTTTTAGCTGAATTGCGTTGGAGTTTTGTGGCTTTAGAGAAAATTTGGTTAGAGTCTGGTTTACTCAAGAAAACAGGCGATATCTTTTTTCTCAACTTTGATGAAGTGCGGCGTCTAATTGTGGATGAAGACTCCAGCTTCATAGAGCAGTTAGATAAGTTAGTAGAATTTAGGCGATCGCAATTTGTCCAAGATAGCGAGATTATTCAAATACCTCTTTTAGTCTACGGACATACACCTCCTCACCCCTTAGCTCCCTCTGAACTTTACTCTGACCAAATTTTACAAGGTATTGGAGCCAGTCATGGGCAAGCCGAAGGTAGGGTGAAAGTGTTGCGAAATTTACAAGACATTCCAGACATCGACCGAGATACGATTTTGGTAGTGCCTTACACAGATTCTGGCTGGGCACCATTGTTATTAAGGGCTGGAGGATTAATTGCCGAAGCTGGAGGAAGACTTTCTCACGGTGCGATCGTTGCTCGTGAGTATGGAATTCCCGCCGTGATGGATGTTCGCGGTGCTACATGGATCTTGCAAGATGGTCAACGAGTCAGGATTGATGGGTCTAGGGGTATTGTGGAATTATCTAATGATTTAAGACCCGAATGATTACTACTTCCCTGAAAGACTTGCCAGAAGAGTCGGTTTCTCACAATGCCGAAATCAAGAAAAAGGTGATGTTACGCTTCGGCGATTTACCTCACCTGACTAACTTTTCTCAAGCACGTTTTGCTCCTGGACAAACCGCACCAGCACACGCGCATCAAGATATGTGCGAAGTATTTTTTGTGGAAGCCGGTTCAGGAGTAATTCACATTGATGGTACAGAATACCCCTTGCTTCCGGGAAACTGCGTAGCCATCGAACCGGGAGAAGTACACGAAGTTGTCAATAATGGCTCAACTGAACTTGTTTTGTCATACTTTGGTTTGCGAGTGGAAAAATTAGCCTAATTCTTTTGAATAAAACACACAGTGAGGGCATAACAATTTTATGCCCTTATAAAAGTTTGCGGGTGTTGCTTATAAACAAAGATAAATTTGCAAAATCCTAATATATCAAGGGTATCGCCCCGCGCATCTGACGTAAAGAATTTATACAAGCAGGACAATCACAGCCAAATAAGTCGATTGCCACATTGCTTTCTTCATCATTGAACTCCAGCATGGGAGCATCTTCTTGAGAAAACTCTATTTCACGTTGATAGTTAGGAATTTGAGCCAATACGGAAGCTCTGGCACATACTAAACCCACTTTATGTTTATTGCGTATACAAGATAAACGGTCTGTGGTTTTGGCTCCTGATTCTGGCTCCATAGCTTGTGCGTGATTTAGCATTACTCCCATAGAGAGAAGAGAGCTAATCAGCACAGGAGAAGAAAGCAAACTCAGTATGAATTTGTTCATTGGTTTTCTTGAAAAACAGTCTCGATTGCTCAGATTATCCGATTAAATCTTACAGTGCAAGTAAATGTGTATCAGGAATAGCCCAAAATCCAGATGTAGAGATGCGATTTATCGCGTCTTTGGGATCTAAAATTTTCATCAAAAAGCCTTAACCGAGCCGTATTGTCATATAACGCAAGTCTGTTTCTGATAACGTCAAAGCAGATGTTGCTACAGGCTGCGCGAAACACCGAAACGTGAAGGCAGATGTTGCTACAGGCTGCGCGAAACACCGAAACGTCAAAGCAGATGTTGCTACAGAGTGCGCGAAACACCGAAACGTGAAGGCAGAAGCTCTTACAGGGAAGACGGAAGTTGCTACAGAGTGCGCGAAACACCGAAACGTGAAAGCAGAAGCTCTTACAGGGAAGACAAAACAGAGAAATTTATCGGTATACAAAGAGTTTTATTTCCCATTGTCATTTGGAAACCTACTCAGTAATAATAGAATTTTCAACAGAGGCTATAAAAAGTTGAAGAAGTTTATAGTCAAAGCAGGTGTTTTTTGAGCGCTATTGATTGCCATGTTTATCTTCAACAAAAGATATTTTTACCTCACACTTCTATTATTTTTAATAGAAATATGTATTGCAGTTTTTGTAAATGATAGTTTCATTCGTCCTTTTATCGGTGACGTTTTAGTAGTTATACTAATTTATTGCTTTATCAAAGCTTTTTGGAATATACATTCATCCATAGTCGCTTTATCAGTTTTTGCTTTTTCTTGTACTATCGAGATTCTTCAATATTATAATTTCGTAAATAACTTAGGATGGCAAAAATACAAGATTCTGGCTGTTGCCTTGGGAAGTGTATTTGATTGGAAAGATATTATTGCTTATGCAACAGGTATTATAACAGTCCTATGGTTTGAAAATAGAACATGATTACTTGAAAGTTGTTAATAGTACATAGGACTTACGCAAAAACTCTCTGAAACTCTTATTTCTTTGTGTCCTTTGCGTCCTTTGCGGTTCGTTTTTTCATGATTTTGCGTAAATATCTAAGCTAGTAATAAAAAGTTTGTAGTAAGCACTTTAGTGCTTAGAAAATTAAGGACTAAAATCCTTACTACGAACTTGCTTACCCATCAATTTTTAAACTTTACAGACTACTAGAAACTATTTACAAGTAAATCTTAAGTAGGGTATGTTATGGTTTTAGCCTCTTCGCTGACAGCGCCGATCGCGCCTATTTATTGTTGAGTATAGCGACGCGGCGTATAAACCCAGATATTACCATCGCGGCGCTTGATAGTTCGGGTTTTTGTGGAACCAACAAGAATAATTGTCCGCATATCAGCGCTTGCTGGCGTTAACTGCTCAAGTGCGATCGCTTTTACCGTTTGTCCTGGCCGACCGAGATTCCGGGCCAATACTACTGGTGTATCTGGTGTTCGATGTCGCAGCAAAATATTTCTCGCTTCTGCCAGTTGCCAGGTACGCTCTTTGGAAACAGGATTGTAGAAAGCAATCACAAAATCAGCCTCAGCAGCAGCAGCAATTCGTTGGGCGATCGCAGACCAAGGTTTCAAGATATCAGAAAGAGAAATAGCACAGAAGTCATGCCCAAGGGGCGCACCAATGGCTGCTGCTGCTGCCTGCATTGCAGAGATACCTGGGGCCACATGAATGTCGATACTGTCCCATTCGGGTTTAGCATAGCGATCGCACACCTCAAAAACCGCTGTTGCCATTGCATAGATACCGGGGTCGCCTGATGAAACTACAGCTACATATCGCCCAGATGCAGCTAAATCTAGGGCCATCTTTGCTCGTGCTTCTTCTTCGCGGTTGTCAGACTCATGCCGTTCCTTGCCATCAGCCAGAGAACCAACTAAATCTAAATAAGTTTTATAACCCACCAGATCAGTTGCCGACTTGAGTATCTCCTTAACTTCTGGAGACATCCACAGCGAACCACCAGGGCCAGTGCCAATAATCGCTAACCGTCCCCGTGGCTGACCGATGGTGTTGGGGTCAATTACTTGAGGGGCAATAGCGATCGCAATGTGGGGAGATGAAGCAGTAATGGGGGATGTACCTGTGGCGGCGATCGCTGCGGCTTGGGCGGGGCTATAACCTTGGGAAAGTAGACTTTCTAGCTGATTTGGGGTAAAAAAGCGGGTGGGCACTTTTAAGGCGCTAGCTACAGCGTGAATTGCGGGATCGGCAGCGGCGGCGATGGGTGCAAATATCCCGGCGACTGATGTTTTTTCTAGTTTGGCATCAGCTAGTAGCTGTTCTACTAAAACGACTGCATCATCAATCATGCCACTAATTGCGATCGCGATCGTTGCTGGATGGTAGACAAGACAGTTAGCTCTAGGAGTAACCAAGCCTTCCGTAACTTGGATGGTCAAATCTCCCTTGGGATCTATCGGTAATTTACTATCGCTCAACCAAGGCGCTATTCCTTCTAGGTTAACTTGCGCCCCAGCTAGCACATCTGAGATAAATTTCTTCGCATCGTCTGGGTTGGCTAAATGGTATCCAGGGGGAGGAGACAACAGCGTTGTGCCCAAACGTAAATCGCCTGTGGTCGTAATTGCAGCTTTGACATCCAGCGCTTCGGCAATGCGGCGCGCTAAATCGTTTACTCCACCAAGTCCGCCCAAAAGAGGGACAACAGCACTACCATCTTCAGCCACAGCTAGCACTGGTGGTTCCTGTCGTTTATCCGAAATTACCGGAGCTAACGTCCTAATTAAAATGCCGGCGGCACAAATGCCAATCAACGGCCTTCCCTGCATAAATAACTCGCGGAGCGTCTCGCCAAAATTTGTAAAGCTGACATCAACTTCTGATGTGCGACCTTCTAAACCGTATAGTGTTGCCCCTGGTAAGACGCTGATTATTTTGCGTGCTACTGTCACGCTATTTTGACCCAGTATTACAATGGCAGGTGCAACATTCATCATCATAAATAGATATCTTGCAAAATTTGATATCCTTCAAATGAAACCACAGATTTAGACATGTAGCGACTTCTCGTTTACGACCTTGGGAAATTAATCGTGCGATGTCTACAATGAGGTTCCTTGGAAAGGATACGCCAACGCCTATACGCGTGCTATCTTCATAGTAGCTGTCAAAAACCTATTTTGGGTTTATCCTATATTAGGTTTTAGAATTTAAATGAGTTTAGCAATATGTAATAACTCTCATCGAGATCGAATAAACCATCGCCAGAAAAAAGGCAAGCTAAAGTGCCTAAATCAGTTTTCAGCGAAGATTACAATCGGTTTCGCCAGTTACTTATAGAAGCGCGGAAAGCTGCAAAGCTCACTCAAACAGAGTTGTCAGCAAAGCTAGAGCTTCCACAATCTTATGTATCAAAGTATGAACGTGGAGAACGTCGTCTTGACGTGATTGAATTTTTACAAGTTGCCCAAGTTCTTGAAATCGATCCGCTTGCTTTTATAAAAGAACTGTTGAAATACCAAAAGGAGACATAATAATTATTATTCAATATGTTGACTTTAACGCAGCAGATAGAATAATTAATACCCAATACCAAAACGAATGGCATGAGATTAGTACTACTCTCACGAGAATGCCTTTGCACATCAAGGCTTCAGATCAAGCTGGAATTCAAGGTAATGCAATATTCGATCCAGTAGGTACGAACGAATATATTAAAGCTGCTTTTATTCATGATGGTTGGCAATCAAATATTCCTATTCCAGCACCTTATAGATTTTTAGGTACAGATGTTGATTTTGCTAAAACTGGCATTATCATTGAAATTCAATTTTCTAACTATCCCTTTCTACTCAATAACACTTTGCGCTCAGAATTGTTCTTCAAAGCTAAAACTGAATTTGTTGGATACCCGACTAATTTGGTAATTATAGTAACAAAGGCTCTGATGTTTCCTGCCTCCAATAGCACTCTTTATTATGAGCAAGCTGTTAATCAGTTAACAGCTTTGGCTAAAAACCAAGTTTTTGATGTACCAATCAGACTAGTTGGATTATTTGAACAACAAAATACAATAGTTCCTATTATCTGGACTGAGTATTTATCTAAAAGATATTCTAGAACTGTAAATACTAGAGTTAGTCGCCAATGCCAAATTATTGCGGGACGTTCAGCCCGTAGTCGTTGTCTAATTAACTTATTGTAAAAATTAATCTATTAAGTCCATAATCTCAATTCAATTTGTTCTACTTCTTCTACTTGTTTTACTATTTGATTTTGTAAAGAGGTCTTTTTCCCATTACCATTAAGTTTTGCATCTACTGGAATCTCTTCACCTCTGAGATTAGCTGCAAAAGCAGATTCTTCATAGATTAATCTATCTTCCATTGCTTGCAAGTGATACTCTTCTGAATAAATTTTTGCTTTGCTGCGTTCTGAAGCTTTATTTCCTACTTGCACATCAAACTTAAATTTATCAATAGATTGACCAGTTTTTTCAACATAATCACGCAATGTTTTTAAATTTGGAAAACAACCATTTTTATCTGGATTGCCACTGAGACGACGCAACGCAACTTGATGATATTTCGGTTCAATTTCTGACCCGATAAAATGACGTTCATGATCTCTCGCAACTACTGCCGTAGTACCAGCTCCCATAAATGGATCTAAAACAATATCATTTTCGTTAGTTGTAGCTAATATAATTCTAGCTACCAAGTCTTCTGGAAATTGGCAGGGATGTATAGTTTGTTCTTCATGATTGTGTTTAACATTCCGAAATAGCCAAATATCACCAGGATTTTTACCTTCTGGATTGCATGAAAGTTCCCCCTTTCGATTCCCTCGATAATGTTTCTTATTTTGATATTTTTGGGGAACTCTAATAGCATCTAAATTAAATTTATAGTTATCTGATTTAGTAAACCAAAGAATAGTTTCATGTCTACAAGAAAACTTTTTCTGAGCATGAAGACCATGTTGCCTAGCCCATATAATTCGGTTGCGAGGAACTAATCTGCATGACTCTAAAATCGGAAAAAAGCGAATATCCAAAGGAATCAGCATTCCTCGGTCAGAAAAAGCACCAACTTGCCAAAATAGCGAACCTGTATTTTTGAGAATCCGGCTACATTCAAGCAGAATGGCTGTTTGTTCTGCCAAATAAATCTCAAGAGCTTGCCTTGATTCGTATTCTTTGCCTAGATTGTAAGGTGGAGAGGATACAACTAAATCAACACATTCATCTGGCAGATTACTCAGCATTTGTAAGCTATCCTCCAAGAGAATCTGGTCTAAGGGTAGATTCTCTCTATTAGTCTTCATTACGATACCTACCTTGCAAGTAATACCAGGCTTTCGTCATCATAACCTATTTTAGGTTATTAGCAAATTTAAATAGTAGACGGAATATAATACCATACTTACTTTAACAATACATACCTAAAGGCGATGGAGAAGCGATCGCATTCTCTCAAAAAAGTGCGATCGCTTGTTAAATTGGAAATTAGAACTCCAACTAAATATCCAAAGAATTTCTGCCCCAATCCCCAGTCTCAACTCAATTAGCTTTACGTTCTTTCAGTACTTGATCTAGCAAGTTTCTAGCAGGTTGTGCTTTAGCCAAGGCTACTTGATGGTCATTATAAGCACGAACAAGGCGAGAAAGACTGCTCACACCTGTCTTGAGTTGCTCAAGTTCTTCACCAGCAACTAGTTCTCCATCAAGCATCCGCCCAATCAACGGTTTGATATCGCCCACTTCCTGCCGGACTTTTTGGAGCTTTTCTAAAGAACTCAGTAAGGTTTTTAGTGAGTTCAATATGTCATCAATATCCTGGGCATCCTCCACTAACTCAGGCGGATTTTCAATTGCGATCGCATCTTTGTCTGAAACTGTAGGCAATTCCTCTACAGACGTTTCACTTATAACCCCGTTTGACCGTGCCATCAACGCTTCCTCAAGGAATTTTCCTCAGTGTATCGCTGATTTCAAGTTGCCAAAGATAGTATTGTTATAATTCGTTAAATAAATACTTGTACAAATTCAACTCTACGTTGCGATCGCGAAAGCAAAGAATTCCCTTAGCTACGGCCAACATATAAACACAGCAATAATGATTGATTTTGAACCTTGGGACAGGTTGTTGCGTCAGTATGTCGATCGCCAAGGTCGTGTAAACTATATTGCTTGGAAAACTGAGCAACCTCAAGCGCTAGCTGATTGGTTGTCGAGTCAAAAAAATCTGGCTTTTACATCTAATAGCAATACTTCTGAGCAATTGGCATTGTGGATTAACCTTTACAATGCGTTCACCATTTCGGCAATTTTGGAGAGATACCCGCTTGAGTCAATTCGTCCGCGAATCTTAGGCATTCCCAACTGGTTGGCTTTTTTGTGGTTCTTCCAACGTCGTGCTTATTATATATTTGACCAGCATTACAGTTTAGCCCAAATAGAAAACCAGATTCTGCGGAATCAATTGCAGGAGCCACGAATTCATTTTGCAATAGTCTGCGCTTCGGTTGGTTGTCCGTTACTGCGGGCTGGAGCTTATTTTCCTCAACAAGTTACTCAGCAGTTAGATGAAGATACCCGTCGCTTCATTAACAATCCTGAAAAAGTCCGTTATGACTCAGATAGTAAAACGCTCTACTGTAGCAAAATATTTAAATGGTATCGTCAAGATTTTCTTAAGGTCAAATCCTCCATTCCAGAATATATCCGCTCCTACCTAGAAACAGACTTGCCAATTAATGCCTCAACACCGATTTCCTATCTCTACTATGACTGGAGCCTGAATCATATCATGTCCGCATAATTAGTCATACTAACCACAGTCATTACACCCCACCCCCAACCCCTCCCCGCAAGCGGGGAGGGGAGACAAAGTGCAGCTTTGGCGGGGTGGGGTTCTTCGGGTTTAATAAGCAATCAAGCGGACATGATATCAGCGAATATCTTGATAAAATTGTTTGAGATAATTTGCATCAACGCCAATTCCCCACAAAAAACCGATATAAAGGTAGATTGCGTTTGCTTTCCAGCTACCCCATTTTGCTACACGGCGATCTGAAGAGTGAACAATGCGGTTCACTAGATAAATACGTCCTTTTTTAACCAATCTCAGGCATAAATCTCCATCTTCCATAATCGGCAATGCCTCGTCAAATCCGTCGCAATCCCAAAAGTCAGTGCGACGACAAAACATTACCTGATCTCCGAACAACAGGCGCAATCCTCGAAAAAACAGGTGAGGTTTAAATAGCAGTGGTGCATAGTAGGTTTTTAAATAATTATGTAGAGAGATGCCCCAGCGAGTCGTTTGAGATCCACTCATCAGAGAAATGAACCCCCCACAGGCAATGGTTGACTCTGCTAGAGTTTTCTCTATTACAGTGATTAGGTCATCCGGCACCCAAGTATCTGCATGAAGAAAGCAAAGAATATCTCCAGTTGCAACCGATGCTCCATAATTCATCTGAATAGAACGCCCACGCTGTTCAGATGAGAGAACTTGTACGCATAGCGACTGATTGAATGACCCAAAGCATTGTTTTGCCACTGCCACTGTCTGATCATCGCTGCCACCATCTACTACTATCACTTCAAAAGCAGGCGGATTAAGTAAAGTCAATTGGCGTAATGTACGCCCTAAGCTAACTGCTTCGTTTAAAGTAGGAATGACAATCGAAACTTGAGACATGCAGCTTAAGTAGTTTTATCGTTGCTTTTATTCTACTTGCTTAATGTTGACAAGCTCTTAGTGCAGCATTTCATTAATTCCTAGCGAATTAATGAAAGGCAATACCCTGCATTGTTAATGCGTTAGCCGCCTTGTTAATGCATCGGCTTGCATTGTTAATGCGGCGGCGGCCTTGTTAATGCGTCGGCTTGCATTAAAAACGCTACGTTTTTACGCATAACTGTACTTAGTCCAAAGGTCAACACTCCTGAGCATGGTAAGTAGCTTTTAGCAGTTTTCCCCAGATTGCATTGTAAGGATGTACAACCTTTGTCGGATGCCCATTTTGAAAGATTGGCCTGCCTTGGTTTGCCCACTGAAAAATTCCACCACTCAAGTTATAAATGCACTTCATCCCGGCTTCATCCAGTTTTTGGGCTAATTTTGCGCTCCGGTAGCCAACAGCACAGTACACAACAATTGGTCTATCTTTTGATGCTGTTGCAACTGCTGCTAAGTCCTCTGTGAGAGGATCTATGCGTACTGCTGTTTCGATATGGCTTACTGCATACTCAGTTTGACTTCGTGCATCTAGTAATAATGGACGGGGCTTTGCAGAATCTAATAGTAATTGAGCTAATTGGTCACAATTAATTTCCTCAACAGTAGGAAACTGAAATCCGATCAGAAGTTTAAGAAAGTTAAAGGTGAGCGATCGCACTTGTTAAAAGACTCTCTGGTTGAGAAACAATACTGACTGGGACTGTGTTTAATATTTAATAGGAAAAAACTCAACTCTACAAAACAAACAGATAACTCATCAAGATTAGCTTATTTGCCAGTAAATATACTTATAATAATTAAGCATTTACTAATCACCTGCGATGATTTATGGCAATTCTTCAACTGATTGAACCCGAAGTTAAAAATCTGGGTGGTTTTTCTGCCCGCCGCAGTTTGCCATATCCTAATCGCCAAACGGTTGGGCCGTTTATCTTTTTCGATCATCTTGGCCCGTCCGTCATGCCCCCCAATCAAGGCATCGATGTCCGACCACATCCTCATATTAATCTGGCAACGGTAACTTATTTATTTGATGGTGCTTTGATGCATCGCGATAGTTTGGGTACTGTGCAGGAAATCCAACCAGGTGCAGTCAACTGGATGACAGCAGGCAAAGGGATTGTCCATTCAGAACGCTCACCTGACTTTGACCGTCACCAAGAAACTACTATTCATGGCATTCAAACCTGGGTCGCCCTGCCTGTTGAACACGAAGAAACCGAGCCAACGTTCATTCACTATCCGGCTGAAATCCTTCCCACCTGGGAAGAGAATGGCGTTATCATCAAACTTATTGCTGGGCAAGCATTTGGCTATACCTCACCTGTAAAAGTTCTCTCACCTATCCTCTATTTAGATGCAGTGTTGCCTGCCAACACCCACTTCACTATCCCTACAGATTATTCACAAAGGGCAGTATACAGTGTCACGGAGGGATTGAGGATTAATGATGAACCGATAGAGCAATATCGTCTCGCTATTCTAGAGCCAGGCGATCGGGTTGAGGTTTCTGCTATAGATGCTGCTCGATGTATTGTTATTGGCGGTGAGCCTTTAGGTACACGCTACAAATGGTGGAATTTTGTCTCTAGCCGACCAGAGCGAATAGAGGAAGCTAAAGCTGATTGGCGCGACTATCGTTTTGCTAGCGTGCCAGATGAGACAGAGTTTATTCCACTGCCAGAAGTGATAACAGAAGCTAATCCTTTTTCATAAGTGTGTCACACTTCAACACTCACTACCTCCCTTTAGAATGTACAAAGTTGCATTCTTTTTTCAAATTGATCGGTCTTTAACCGGACACAATCTCACTGGACAAGAGGGAGCAAATTCTTGAAAGTCAGCGTCAGGAGTAGATAATTCAACTAAAGTTTTAGGTGTAACTGATGCACAATGGTTTTAGGAGTAAGCTGCCACTACTGCTGACATTCTGCTTATTTACTAGCTTTTTGCCTGCCTCTGGTTCAGTTTTATGTCCAGCCGTTGCCTCTGACGAATACTATAAAGTAGCTAGAAATTATGGCAGAGATGGACGCGCAGGAACCGATGGGCGATCGGGTAGAGATGGTAGCAGCGGTGAAAACCAAAATATTTTTGTCAATGGTTCACCTGTAAATCTTGACTTGTCGGGTAAAGATGGTGAAGACGGGGAAGATGGTGAATATGGTTATCAACCTGACTGTGGTTCCCAACGCGGCGATCGCGTCAGCCATGACATAAATGCACCAGACGGTGGTAACGGTGGTAATGGTGGCAAAGGAGGAGATGGGGGAAATGGTGGTTCCCTCACAGTGTATTACAGCAATTTGGCAGACTTACGGAATATTTCTATTCGGGCAACTGGTGGGGAAGGCGGGCGCGGTGGTAGAGGTGGCTACGGTACGGAGGGTTGTAACTGTCACAGACGGAGATGGGAAGTAAAAACCTGTAAGGGAACTCCTGGTAGCCCTGATTATAAGTGTACTGAAAAGGTTTATCGATGTAGCGATGGTAGCGATGGGCGAGATGGCAGCGATGGTAGCGATGGTAGCCAAGGGCGCTTAGGAACTTTGAGTATTGTCAATAGCAAGGAACCTTTGGCAGCTGATACTCCAACTGTGCAGCTAGCAATGTCGGAACTGATAAACAAACAGTTCCATCTCTCGAAGAATAAGTGGAATCAACGCATAGGCGCAGCTTCTCTACTTGCGCCTGGTTCTGCGATCGCCGATGATTATCGAGAGTTTGAACAGCGTCTAGAAGAGGCTTTTCAAATAGTTTGGCAAGAAAGACAACCCATTACCAGCTTTGGCAATCAAGCCGTAACACTAAATTTAACTGATAACAAACAAGTAGAAATTACTTTTTCTGAGGAATTATGGGTTGAAGGTAACAGCAAAAGTGAGGCTAACTTGACAACATTTACCGTTAACCATGCCATTCCCAAAAAAGATGTCACCCGGTTAGCTGTGGCAGAGTTTGCCGATGCCGGACAAAACCTCAACTTAAAAATAGTTGATTTGGCAGCCAAGTCTGATGCCATTAATACTCAGTTTCGCGTAAAATTCCGCGCTCAAGATAGCTTGCACGGTTTTTCTGGCTACAAAACTGAATTTGAAGGGGATATTCCCACAGAACTTGTGACTCGTGACTACAATCGTTTTACTCTAGCTTTGGGCAAGCTAAAAATTCCTGACGAAGCTTTACGCCCTGGTGTCAACGTTGATATTGAAGTCGTAGCAACTCGTTCTTTAGGAATACGTTCTGCCAAGCAAACTATTAGCTGGCAGGGTGCAATCCGCAAGCCTAGATAAAGAAGAATGCAGAATTCAGAATTCAGAATTCAGAATCAAGAGGCTTTCTACAAGACGCTGCGCGATCTCCTTTTGGGAGAAGAGAAGGCTTTACGCTGCGCTACCCGCCAGCGATGCACTGAGTTTCGACTGCGCTCAACTACCGCCTATCGTACCACTTGCCTACGGCACGCTCCGCGAACGTGGAAGCAAGCTACGCGGAGCGTCTCGTAGAGAAGTGTCGTACACAATTCATTCTGACTCCTGACTCCTGACTCCTGAATTCTTAAGAAGATTTTTTCCCATCTGAAACCATTTGCGAGAGAATATAGGCTGCAAAATCTAGTAACTGATCCAGCAAAAAACCAATGATACCGATGTATAATATTTCCTGGATTATGTAATCGGTATTGCCAGCTTTATAAGCATCCCAGAGGGTAAAGCCAAGTCCTCTTGGGCCTGTTAACATTTCTGTGGCAATAACGATAAACCAGGCTACCCAAATGCTAACTTTCAAGGCATGAAATATATGAAAAATAGCTACTCGAAAGTTATTATTCTGTCTCTTGAAATGCCGCATCCCTATTGCTGTATTAATAATCATCGTCCAGAGAGTTCCCAGAAAAACTACTACAATAGCAGCCGAGTCGCTCTCTTGAAACGCGATTAGAGCAATAGGTAGCAAAGCGATAGGAGGGATACTATGAGGTATCTGAAATATCAGCCGAAATAGCTGATAAACCATGCTATTTATCCCGATGAAATATCCGATAAAACTACCCAATACAGCGGCTGGAATATAACCAACAAATAACCGTTGCAGGCTAGCTAAAATGTCTAAAAACATATTATTTTCTCTGCCTCAGTTCTCATGGAAAACATTCGGGAAATACTGCGGCAACAATACAAAACAGGGCTGAGAAAAATGTATTAGATTACACATTCTATTTTGTTGCTAAAAGATTTTTTATATCTTCTCCTCGTTAATTACTAATTAAAAAACTTAGGTATTATTACGATGTGATAGTAGTAGTACAAAGAAGAGGTAAAGCTTGACTTGACTAAACTTTATCAGAAAAGCAAATTTTAATTAGTAAATTAAATACAATTTCTAGAATTTATCAAATAAGGCGTTATTGCTAAAGTTTACGTGCGTAGTTTACCGCCGTAGGCATCGCTCCTTGATTACCTAAGCTGATGGAACGAGCCAAAAAAAGCCTTGAGCAAGGCGTAGAAATCAATTGGATGGGTATTCAAACCCCAACCAATTGTAGACAGTTGTAAATAATGGCACAAATCGCTAGTTATCTCTAATAAAAGACGCGATCGCCTTTTTTATCGGATAACCGGAATCGTCTCTGGTATAGTACGTAAGACCTTGCTCAATGAATGCAGAGGTAGTATCTATTAACTGCTGAAGAATCTCGGAATTAGTATCATCTATTTGTTCAGTGACTTTTTCCCCTGTAAATTTATTTTTCCGCTCTTCTGGAGGTAATACAATACGAGGATCTTTATAAGTCTCTTTTGGTTTGGGTTTAAATGTCTCATTTAAGTCAAACTGAAGACGTAAGTAACGTTTAGACTCATATCCACCCATGATTTGTCGGCAAATAGTACTATCAATCTCAGATGTAGGTTCCATGAAGATGTTAGTAAGATTTTTGATCCAGTCTAAGCCTCTCCATTTGCTGATTTGCTTATATTGATATGGTTGACCAGTTTGACCTGTGCCAATAGAAAGAATAGAAATATCTTCCAATCGCAAATTATCTAGTTTATATTGTTGCTTGATTTCTGGAGATACTGAAGACTGACTAATCCTCATCGCTAAACTCAAAGCTGCAAGAGCAGGGTTATTAGCAGAAACTCCTCCATCAATGTGTGGGAATTCCCAGTCACCAAATTTTTGTTTATCTACAGGTTCTAATTTATATGGTGGAAAAAAAGTAGGCGCTGAGGCAGAAGCGGTACATATTTCCCATAAATAACAGTCATCGTACCATCTGTCTCCTAAATCAGGATGACAATTTGTAAAAAAGGTAGTGTTGCGATATAGCGTATCGTAAGCAAGAATCAAAAGAATAGGTTTTTCGATATCCTTGATTCTTGTGGATTTATAGGCATCTTTGAGTACGCTAGTAATTCCATCATGAGAATATTTAGATGGAGAAAATACCTCAATAATTGATTTGATGATGGATGGAAAGTTTTTATAGCGCTCTTTTATCTCCAGAGGGAATATATCTTTACCTCTATTTTTATACATTTTAATGAGTTCATCACTCTCATTTCCGAGAGCAATTCCTCCTGCTAATATTGAACCAGTAGAAGTACCAGCAACCATGTCAAAATATTCGTGTAAAAACTCTCCTTTTCCCTGATTTCTAATTTCTTGTTCTACTTGTTGAAGTATTCGTGCTGCAACAATTCCACGAATACCGCCACCGTCTAAAGCCAAAATTTTGAAGGACATAGCAATTCTCTGTGATTATTTTTTGTGGACAAGCATCATGAGATGAATCACAATACGATTCCATTAGCTTGTTTACTCTTATCCGACTTATCCGACTTATCCGACTGGAAGAATACCTAAGTTTTTTTTAACGAAGTGCCTTCTCTACGAGACACTACGTATAGCTTGCAGGGGGTATGCGTAGTAGAGACGCGATGAATCGCCGTCTCTACAATAGTCAATGTTTTGTAGAGACGGCGATTTATCGCGTCTTTGTGATGATTTATCACATCTTTAGCGATCTAAATAGGTAATTTGATCGCAAAAATGCAGTAGTTGTAGTTGCTGTAAATTTAGGGTTTTAGTAAGGTTGAATAAATATTTGCTACAAGATTTGCTACAAGAAAGTTAAAGCTTGACCCCGCACTTGCGTATTTACCTGGCCTTTGTCATAAACTATTTCACCGCCGACAATAGTGGTTTTAGCCCAACCAGTCAAGTTCCAGCCTTCAAAAGGACTCCAATGGCATTTGGTTAAAAGTTCCTCGCGCCGGACTGGGCGGTATGTATTTAAATCTACAAGTACCAAATCAGCATCGTAACCAGGTGCGATCGCTCCCTTATTCGGAATACCATAAGCCACAGCTACAGCTTTAGACATCCAGTTTACAACTTGAGCAACAGTACACTTGCCCTCCATTGCCGCAGTTAACATCAAAGCGAGGGAAGTTTCCACCCCAGGCATTCCTGATGGGCTATTGGGATATTCTTGAGCTTTTTCTTCTAAGGTGTGCGGCGCGTGATCTGTAGCGATGAAATCAATTACGCCATCGCGCAAAGCTTGCCAGAGAACTTCGTTATCGTGGGGCGATCGCAAAGGTGGATTCATCTGTGCTAATGTGCCAATTGTTTCATAAGCACTAGTATTTAATAACAAATGCTGTGGTGTCACCTCTGCTGTCACCCAACTCGGTTTCTCCTGACGCAGCAAATCTGCTTCTTCGGCAGTTGACATATGGAGAATATGCAAGCGGCGTTGATATTTTTGAGAAAGTTTTAATGCTAGTTGGGTTGCCAGCAACGCCGCTTGATTATCTTGAATTTGCGAGTGAACGGCTGGATCGTGAATGTTGGCAAATTCTTGGCGGCGTTGGTTGATTCTAGCTTGGTCTTCGGCATGAACGGCAATTAAGCGATCGCCTTTAGCAAATATCGCCTCCAATGCTGTTTCACCATCAATCAACAACTGACCATGCATCGACCCCATGAAAATCTTAATTCCCGGTGTTGGCTTTGCTAAAAGCAAATCTGGTAAATTCTCTGCTGTTGCCCCAATAAAAAAGCCATAATTAACTAAGGATTTGTGTGAGGCCCGTTCTAGCTTGTCGTCTAAAGCCTCTTGTGTCGTAGTTAGGGGGCGCGTATTGGGCATTTCTAAAAAAGAAGTGACTCCCCCTTTAGCACAAGCACAACTGGCGGTGAATAAATCTTCCTTGTGTTCTAATCCAGGTTCCCGGAAATGCACCTGCGGATCGATAACTCCTGGCAACAAAGTTAAACCTTCTGCGTCAATTTCAGTGACTAGTGCTGTTTGGGAGATTTCTGGCGCAACTTCGACTATTTGGCGATCGCGCGTCAACACATCCCCAACCATCAGTTCACCATTGGGTAAGATTATGCGAGCGCGGCGAATCAGTAACATTTTTGGAGATGACATAGGGATAACCAAGTTTAGACAGCGAGTTATGTATTACAGAGAACCATGCTTTTAGGTTAAACTTATTCGCGATCGGAGTAACCAATTTTTGCCGCGCCTTAAAAAAAAGTTTATTTTTAACAACAGAGGCAGCAGGAGTTTAAGTCCTCTACCAAATCTCCGACCTCCTGCCTCCTGCCCCCTGCCTCCTTCCCAATCCACAATCTAAAATTGGTAGTCAAGATGCAAACATAACTAGGAAATTAAAATTTTCCCGTTAAGATTAACAGATAAAGTCTCACTAGGCGAGTTAATTACCTACATCTTTCGTTAAGTTAAGTAATTTCATGCATAATCAAGTGTCTGATAACAATTCTAGTCAACAACCCGATAATTCTTGGATCGCAGAGCTAGGTAGAACAATTGTATTGAGCATTGTTCTAGCTCTGGGAATTCGTACATTTGTTGCTGAAGCACGCTGGATTCCTTCTGGCTCAATGGAACCAACTCTGCATGGTACGCCGAACCAATGGGAGGCAGACAAAATTATTGTCGATAAGTTGAAGTATAAATTTGCTGACCCGCAGCGGGGAGACATAGTAGTATTTTCACCGACGAAAGAGCTGCAAAAAGAACAATATCAAGATGCTTTTATTAAACGTATAATTGCCTTACCTGGAGAAAAAATACAACTTAAGGATGGCAAAGTCTATATCAACGACAAACCTCTACCAGAAGCCAATTACCTCAGTTCTGGGCAGACCACAGTTATTGATGTTTGCCAATCAGGGCCACAGCCACCTTTTTTGGCCAAACCCCAGACTATACCAGCCGATTCATATTTAGTATTGGGTGATAATCGTAACAGTAGTTACGATGGTCGCTGCTGGGGTCTTGTCCCCCGCCAGAATATTATTGGACGTGCTGTAGTTCGCTTCTGGCCTTTAAATCATGTTGGCGGCATCGATAAATCGCCAGTATATCCATAATTAACAAACAATATTGCTCAAATAGCTTATTAACAAAAGAATTTTAGATTTTAGATTGGGGACTACTAAATCACCAATCTAAAATCCAAAATCTGTCTTGAAAAGTTCAGTTCGCTCTTTGCGAGATACTGCGACTTTTCGCCAAATCTCAAATCCAAATATTGCTATGACGCCGTACCTAGCTAAGATTTTACTGTATCCAGTTAAATCACTGGATGGTGTTGAAGTTGAGAACGCTAGAGTTCTTGCCAGTGGCGCACTACAGTATGACCGCGAGTTTGCTATTTTTGACGAACAAGGTAGATTTGTCAATGGCAAGCGTCATGCCAAAATCCATTTAATAAGGGCACAATTTGCACTTTTAAATAGAACTGTCTCGTTGCAAATCCCCGATCGCAGCTTACAACAAATTTTTCATCTGGATGAGGAACGGCAAGCATTAGAAGCAACTTTGAGTGATTATTTTGAGTTTGCTGTCAAATTGGGACAAAACTCTTTGATGGGTTTTCCTGACGATACACACTCACTTGGCCCAACGGTAATTAGTACGGCCACATTGGCAGAGGTAGCTTCTTGGTTTCCTGGTTTAAGTGTAGATGAAATGCGCCGTCGGATGCGTGCCAACATCGAAATTGGTGGTGTACCAGCATTTTGGGAAGATCGGCTATTTAGCGAACAAGGTGATTTAGTCTCTTTTCGAGTGGGAGATGTAGACTTTTTTGGGGTTAACCCATGTCAGCGTTGTATAGTCCCAACACGCAATTCTTATTTAGGGGAAGCTTACCCAAACTTTCAAAAAATCTTTACAACCCAGCGACAAGCAACTTTGCCAAATGGGGTTGCTTCATCGCCTTTTAATCACTTTTATCGATTGAGTATAAATACTCAACTACCGCCATCATCAGCCGGAAAAATTTTACAAATCGGTGATGAAGTTGACATAAATTTACAACAAAGTTAGCATTTTGTAAAAATAAAAAATACAAAGTAAATTTTCTTGGATTTTTTTTGTTTATGCTGTGTATTTGCATAACAATTCTAAAATTGCTGTAGTTAAATATAAGTTCTTGTACAAGTCCAGGGGTTTCCAGACCAGAAAATCATACACATCAGCAATTAAAAATTAAATTTAGGATTGGGTGCTAATGGCAACCTGAATTTTAGAATGGCATACTGGAACTTATTGGTTAAATTTCAGTTCATCTGAGAAAATTTGTGGAAATATCGCCAGATAAAACTGAGCAAATTCAGGTGCGATGGCGTACCCACGTTGACGATTTATATAGTGGACTACTCCTGTACAAAGTTTGAAAATTAGGCGTTGGAGGAAGTCAGCCAGTCAAACAATTATAAGTATTTCGTATTATTTTATACTTTTAGTATAAAATTTTTATAAAGAGCGATGTCTGCCGTAATTATACTTATATAGAATGTAGCTAGCATGGCAAAATGCATCTAGTAGATGCTGGGGAAGAATAAAACTACAATGTTATCTAAACTTCAGCCCGTCAAATCATTTAATCGCTTAGTTGGCAAAGTTTATGCCAAGATGCCCCTGAGATATGTTCTGATTGTGCCCTTTATCTTGCAAATTTGTGGGGCGGTGGGACTTGTGGGCTATCTTTCGTATCAAAACGGCCAAAAAGCGGTAAAGGAGCTTGCTACTCAATTAGAAAATGAAATCTGCGATCGCATTGAACAGCATCTTGATAGCTATTTAACAACTCCGAATCAAATCAATCAAATCAACTTAGATGCGGTTGAGCTAGGTTTGCTAAACCTTTCGGACTTTCAAACCACCGGCAATTACTTTTGGAAACAAATGCAGGTTTTCAATATTGGCTACAACAGCTTTGCCAATTCCAAAGGTGAATTTATCGGTGTTGAACGTCTAGATAATGGCAAGTTCCTAATTAATGAAGTTAGCCAAAAGGGTGGTATAGGCAAACTTTATATTTATCCTACAGACAACCAAGGAAATCGCCGCCATTTGCAGCAAGTCAAAAATTACGATCCTCGCCTAGAAGCTTGGTATACAGATCCAGTCAAGAGCGGCAAACGAGTTTGGAGTCAAATTTATCCTTGGGAAGATAAACCAGAAATTTTATCCATATCTTCCAGCTATCCTGTTTACGATAAAAATCGAAAATTCGTTGGGGTGATTAGTGTTGATTTGCTCTTGTCACAAATCAGCAAGTTTTTAGCTAAGTTAAAAATCAAAGGGTCGGGTAAAACTTTTATTTTAGAGCGTTCTGGGTATATAGTGGCTTCTTCTACTAGCGAGCCACCATATAGGATCGTTAATGGTAAAGGAAAACGTCTATCAGCATTAAATAGTCAAAATTCTTTAATTAAACTCACAACACAGTCTTTGATCGAACGCTTTGGCAGTCTTAAGTTTGTTGTGGGGAAGCAACAGCTAAGTTTTACCGCCGATGGAATGCGTTATTTTGTACAGGTAAAAAGCTGGAAGGACGAACTGGGTTTAGATTGGCTAATTGTGGCGGTGATTCCCGAAGGCGAATTTATGGAGCAAATTAATGCCAACACCCGCATCACGATTTTGCTGTGCATAGTTGCTTTTTTAGTGGCTACCAGAATTGGGATTTTGACTGCTCGTTGGGTAATTAAGCCGATTTTACAATTAAACAGATCGGCGAAGAAAATTGCTCAAGGTGAATGGGAGGAAACACCAGATATTCAGCGTTCCGATGAACTGGGGGAACTAGCCAAATCATTTGAAACTATGGCAAAGCAACTCCAAGCATCCTTTAGTGCTTTAGAAGCAAAGAATGCCCAGATGCAAGTTTTAAATGAGGCGCTATCTCATAATCAGAGTCAGCTAACTCAATTTTTAGAAGCCATACCGGTCGGTGTATTTATCATCGATGCTGAAGGTGAACCTTATTATACAAATCAGATTGGGCAGCAAATTCTTGGTCAAGGAGCGATCGCAGAAGTTAAAGTCGAAGAATTGTCAGAGATATATCAAGCTTACCTTGCCGGCACAAATCAACTTTACCCCAGCGATCGCTTGCCGATTTTGAGAGCATTGCTTGGGGAAAGCATCAGGGTTGATGATATGGAAATTCGCCGTTGTGGCAAGATTACTCGCATTGAGGTTTTAGGAAAGCCAATTTATAATGAATCGGGGAATGTGGCTTTTGCGATCGCCACATTTTTTGATATCACTCAACGCAAACAAACAGAAAAGTTATTAGCAGAATACAATCGCACCTTAGAGGCTCAAGTAAAAAAACGCACTAAAGAGTTCCAGCAAGTTATCGAGCAACTGCAAACCACCCAAGAAGAACTGATTCAATCGCAAAAAATCGCTGCACAGGAACAACAAGCAGCCGTTCGGGAAGCAGCGCGAAGTGCTGCCGCCAATCTCGCCAAAAGCGAATTCCTGGCTAACATGAGCCACGAACTGCGTACCCCACTCAATGCCATTCTTGGTTTTACCCAAGTCATGAGTCGAGATTATTCGCTATCTAGCGAACATCAAGAAAACTTGGCAATAATTAATCGTGCCGGCGAACATCTACTCAAATTAATTAACGACATTCTCGAAATGTCTAAAATCGAAGCTGGCAAAATCACATTAAATCGCAGCAGCTTTGACTTAATTCACCTGTTGAAGAACTTAGAAGAGATGTTGCACTTGCGTGCTGCATCTAAAAATTTAGAATTATTGTTTGAATATGGACAAGATATTCCTAAATACATAGAAACAGACGAAAATAAACTGTGTCAAGTATTGCTCAACCTGTTGGGAAATGCCATCAAATTTACCGATCAAGGGAGGGTGACACTACGGGTGAGAGTGGGGGCAGGGGGGCAGGGGAGCAGGGGAGCAGGGGAGCAGGGGGAGCAGGGGGAGCAAAATTTTTCATATCCCCCTCTTCTCTTCTTTGAGGTACAAGATACTGGCTGTGGTATTGCCCCACAAGAACTTGAATTGCTGTTTGAGGCTTTTGAACAAACCGAAATCGGCAGAAAATTCCAACAAGGGACGGGACTGGGTTTAGCGATTAGCCGTAAATACGTGCAACTGATGGGAGGAGATATTACTGTCAGCACTACGCCTGGTATCGGTAGTACATTTGCCTTTGATGTTCAGATTGCTCTAACTTGCCCTAGAGAAATCCCGATACACCAAATTAAATCACAAATTAGAGCTTTAGCACCTAGTGAAAAAGTATACCGCATCCTAGTAGTTGACGATTCCAAAGAAAGCCGTATATTGCTAGTTAAAATTCTCACATCTCTCGGCTTTGAAGTTAATGAAGCTACAGATGGTAGTGAAGCGATCGCTAATTGGGAATCTTGGCAACCACACTTGATTTTTATGGATATGCGAATGCCAGTCATGGACGGTTACGAAGCCACAAGAATTATTAAAGCTAGAGAAATCGGGCATGGAACAACCAATACGTCGCGGAGGTTCCCAAAATTGAAACAACTGGTGTCATTGGGGAGCCAGTACCTTGCAGGAGAATTAACCGATTCAGTTGAGGGTGAGGTTCTGAAAGTTGTACGCAAAGAGTCTTCAGCACCAGAAACAACTGGTGTTATGGAAAATGATGGTTCTCAGTCCACTTGGCGATCGCGACTGCCAAAAGCCTTGGCTCCCCCTTACGACTTCTCTAGAACAACGCCAGATCGCTGCAATACAAATACAATCATTATTGCCCTAACTGCTAGCGCCTTTGAGGAAGAACGCCAGAAAATTTTGTCTATTGGCTGTGATGATTTTATTCGCAAGCCATTCAAACAGGAAGTATTATTGGAAAAACTGAGCAAACATCTGGGTTTAAAATATACCAATCAAGTAGAAACCACAAACACAGTAGTTGTCGATCAAGCTACACAGATTTTTGTAAGTGTTGCCGAACTCCTGGGTCATTTATCACAAATGTCACCTGAGTGGCTCCAACAGATTCACTATGCCGCAGCCAGCTGTAGCGATGAACTGATTTTAGAGTTACTCAAACAAATTCCATCAGATAATGCTCAAGTTTTCCAAGTTCTCAGGGATTTAGCAAATAACTACCAGTTTGAGAAAATCATGGAATTGACTACAACAAACTTAGAATGAATTACGAGCATTTAGACCCTAATAAAAAAGATATTTTGATCGTTGATGATATGGCGGATAACCTCCGGGTTTTATCCTCCATATTGACAAGGGAAGGGTATAACGTTCGTAAAGCGTTAAACTGGCAAATGGCACTGACAGCAACTCAAACATTATTACCCGATCTGATTCTACTCGATATCATGATGCCAGAAGTAGATGGCTATGAAATTTGCCAGACCTTTAAAGCTTGGGAGCTAACAGCCGATATCCCAGTAATTTTTATTAGTGCTTTAGATGATGTTTTTGACAAAGTTAAAGCTTTTAAAGTCGGTGGTGTAGACTATATCACCAAACCTTTTGAGTTTCAAGAAGTTTTAGTGCGCGTGCAAAATCAACTGGCATTGAGATCGGCACGATTAGAAATATTGAAACTAAATGTTGAACTGGAACATCGGGTAAAACAGCGGACTAGAGAGCTAGAAAAAACTCTCCAAGAACTCCAGCAAGAAATCCATTCCCGCCAGAAATTGCAAAGTCAACTGCTAGATATAGCACTACATGATTCCTTGACTGGATTATCAAACCGAGTTTTATTTATTAGGCGACTAGAAAATGCTCTAAATCGGGCGAAACAAGAATCTAGTTATCAGTTTGCAGTACTTTTTTTGGACTGCGATCGCTTCAAAGTTGTCAATGATTCCCTTGGTCATCCGGTGGGAGATGAATTGCTGATAGCCATTGCTCAACGCTTACAAGCGTGTATCATACCTGCTGATACTTTAGCACGATTGGGCGGGGACGAATTTGGAATTCTCTTAGAAAATATCACAGATATCAATATAGCAATCCAAGTTGCAGAAAGGATTTTGCAACAGTTATCACTTGCTTTTCAACTGTCAAGATATGAAGTATTTATGAATGCCAGTATTGGCATTAGTTGGGGAAATAAAGATTACGATCGCCCAGAGTATTTGCTGCGAGATGCTGATACGGCAATGTATCGGGCTAAGGCTCAAGGAAGGGCTAACTATCACGTTTTTAATCCAGCGATGCATCAGGAAGCTATTCAGCTTTTAGAGTTAGAAAATGACCTGCGGAGGGCTGTGGAAAGGCGAGAATTCCTCGTTTACTATCAGCCGATTATTTCCCTGGTTACAGGCAGAATTTCTGGATTTGAAGCCTTGGTGCGCTGGCAACATCCAATTCGTGGTTTGATTTCTCCCATAGAATTTATTCCTGTAGCCGAAGAAACAGGTTTAATTAATGCCATCAATACTTGGGTATTACAATCAGCTTGTCATCAATTAAGCATCTGGCAACATTATCCAGTGACACCAGAACCTCTAACTATGAGTGTCAATTTGAGTGCAAGATTATTTTTACAGCCGAATTTGGTAGAACAAATCGACCGCATAATTTATGAAAATAAAATAAATCCGGCATATTTAGAATTAGAAATTACCGAAAGTGTAATCATGGAAAATACCGATGCGATAAAAATAATTCTTGAACGACTAAAGCAGCGAAAAATAAAGTTGATTATGGATGACTTTGGTACAGGATATTCCTCTTTAAGTTACCTACATAGCTTTCCTTTGAATGCACTTAAAATTGATAAATCCTTCGTCAAACGGATGCAGGAGAATAAAGAGAATATGGGGTTAGTACCAGCAATGATTGGCATTGCCAACTCAATGGGGATGAGTGCGATCGCTGAAGGTGTCGAAACACAAGAACAGTTAGCCCAATTGAGAAGTTTAAACTGTAATTTTGCTCAAGGATATTTATTTTCTAAACCCATAGAACAACGACTGGCTGTTGAGTTGCTCACCTCAGCACCTCAATGGTAGCTATCAAGTAGCACCTGGAAAAAATTTCATTGTCGATCCTTGGCTTATTATCTGTGAGTGCTAGCTACTATAATCCTTACAGCAGTTGATCGGGTTGCCAAAGGTGATAACTAGCCAATAGCTTCGATAATTTGCAAAACTCTCTAGCCACGTGAGAGTTAAACTATAAATATAAGTATTTCGGTGAAATCGGTCAACAAATTTTAAGGTGATTTCAAAGAAGGATTTACTATCCTCAATAATTATACGCATAACTTTTGATCAATAATGCATTTTAATCAAACTAACCATCAGAAAAGAAATATTTTGGTGGTCGATGATACCCCAGATAATTTGCGGCTTTTATCGGCGATGTTGACTGCACAAGGTTTTGAAGTTCGCAAAGCCTTAAACGGTAAAATGGCACTGACTGCATGTCAAATGGTTTTGCCTGATGTGATTTTGCTAGATATCAATATGCCAGGTATGGATGGCTACCAAGTTTGTCAACAACTAAAAGCTGACGATAAAACTAGTGAAGTCCCAGTAATTTTTATTAGCGCCCTAGATGATGTTGTCGATAAGGTAAAGGCATTTGATGTTGGTGGTGTAGATTATATTGCAAAACCTTTTCATGGTGCAGAAGTGGTGTTGCGAATTGAAAATCAGATTAATTTACGCTTGCTCCAAGTTAAACTGCAAGAAAAAAACTTTTTGCTCCAACAGGCTCTTGACAACTTGAAAGCCTCTCAAGTTCAACAAATTCAGAACGAAAAGATGGTGGCATTGGGACAGTTAGTAGCTGGGCTGGCTCATGAGATTAATAACCCGATCAGTTTTATTTATGGAAATCTCCAATATGCTGGTCAATATGTGGAAGACCTAGTAAATATAATTGAGGTCTATCAGCAAGAATATCCCAAACCTACGCCAAAAATTCAGCAAATAGCCAAAGATTTAGACCTGAATTTTATCATTAAGGATCTACAAAATTTGATAGGTGCAATGTACAGAGGCTCCGATCGCATTCGGGAAATTGTACTGGCGCTACAACATTTCTCTCGGCATGATGAAGCAGAGATGAAACGGGTAAATATCCATGAAGACATCGAAAATACTTTAGTGATGTTACAACATCGGCTCAGGGAAGCAGCCGATCGCCCGGCAATTGTTGTAGTGAAAGATTATGGTAACTTACCCCTAGTCACTTGTTATGCGAGTGAATTAAATCAAGTATTTATGCATTTATTGAATAATGCTATTGATGCAATAGAAGAGGGAGTGGGGAATGGGGAACTCTCTGGGGATCAGGAGCAATGGGGAGTGACGAATCAATCTTCTACTCCTTACTCTCTAAAACCTACTCCCCAAATTCGGATTCATACAGAGGTGACAGACTTGAATCTAGTCAAAATTGCGATCGCTGATAATGGTCTTGGTATTGAAGAGTCGTTGCGATCGCGTTTATTTGACCCATTTTTTACGACAAAACCTGTGGGCAAAGGCAGTGGGCTAGGATTATCTATTAGTTATCAGATTATCGTCCAAAAACACCGAGGAAATATAAGCTGTAACTCATCTGTGGGCAAAGGAGCAGAGTTTGCGATCGAAATTCCCATAGAGCAGCCTGATATCTCATCGCAATTTTCAAAATCGGAAAAGGGATTGGGACTGGGGATTAGGGAGATGGAGAGCAAAGAAGCAGAGGAGCAGGGGGAGCAGAGAAGCAGAGGAGCAGGGGAAGCAGGGGAAGCAGGGGAAGCAGGGGAAGCAGGGGAAGCAGGGGAAGCAGGGGAAGCAGGGGAAGCAGGGAAGCAGGAGAGAATAATAATTCCTGACAAATGACCAATGACAAATGACAAATGACCAATGACAAATGACAAATGACGAATGACCAATGACCAATGACAAATGACAAATAAATCTAATTAATCAACAATTCTGGTGCTACCAATCCTTTTTGGATAGCTAAGACTGCGGCTTGAGTGCGATCGCGTACTTCTAGTTTCTGTAAAATAGCATGGACATGAACCCGCACTGTACCAGGGGCAATGTAGAGAATTTCAGCAATTTCTTGATTGCTTTTGCCAGCTGCTACCAGTGCCAAAATTTCTTGCTCCCGCTTCGTTAAAGGATTTTCTAAAGATTCCTCAGTTTTTGCAGACTGCACCGCCATCGAATTCCCCTCAAAAGCGGCTCTAATTTCAGTTGTTGCCGTTTGATCCCACCAAGAAGCGCCCGCAGCAACCGATCGCACTGCCAATATTAAAGACTCAGCCGGAATACCTTTAAGACAGTAACCTTGCGCCCCAGCGGCAATTAACCGCGAAATCAGGGGTTTTTCAGAACGAGACGTTAAAACGAGAATTGGTAAATTTGGGTGCTTCTCCTTGATTTGGCGACAAGCCTCAATCCCGCCAATTCCCGGTAAACCTATATCCAGCAACACCAAATCCAGAGGATAGCGATTGGCTAATTCTACAGCTTGTTCCCCATCTTCCGCTTCTGCGACAATCTCTAAACTGGTTTCTTGTTGCAACCGCATCCGCAAACCAAGCCGAAATAATTCATCATCTTCAACTAGTAAGATTTTTGTCATTTGTTATTGGTCATTTGTCATTTGTCATTTGTCATTTGTCTCTGCTCCCCTGCTGCCCTACTCCCCTGCCCACCTGCCCCTCATCTTCCCGGTGGTGGACAAGCTGGGAGTCGGAAACCAAACAGTGCGCCGCGTGGTGAGCGATTCTCTGCCCAAATTGTACCCCCATGAGCAGTAATAATTTGCCTGGTCAAATAAAGTCCTAGCCCAGAACCGGAGACGTGGCGATCGCTATTTCCTTGATAAAATCTCTCAAATAAGTGAGGTAACTCTTTTTCGGTAATGCCGGAACCAGTATCGAGTATTTTTACCACTTGATCGCTAGAATAACCTTCAAATACTACTTCTACTTTACCGCCACGAGGAGTATGGTTAATGCCATTACTCAGGAGATTGCTGAAAACTCGCCCAAGTTGCAAAGAATCGCCATTTACCCAGAGAAAGCTGCGAAAATCTGATTCGCCATAGTGCAGAGAAATATAAACCTGACGTGTTCTCGCTAGTTCAGTTAGTGTCGCGATTATCTCCTCCGCCACTGTCACCAAGTTAACTGGTGATATCTGTAATTTCAGCCCTTCGGCATCATTGCGGTACACATCTAAAAGTGTTTGAACTAATTGCAGTGTACTCCGATGACTACGAGCCATTGTTTGTAAGACTTTTGCTTGCATCGGTGTGATTTCACCGAATTGCTCATTTTGAAAATATTTCAGCGTTTCAATTGCTCCTAATAGGGGTGTTTTCAAATCATGCGTTAGGGTAGAAACAAAATCTTCACGCATGATAGCTAGTTGTTCTTGGGAGCGTAATTGTGCTTGAGTATAAGCGATCGCTTCTTCGTTGCGATGGTTGCGATCGCTTAACCAACCTGTTACCATCAACGCCAACACTGCAATTAACCTATTTGCCAACGTTGACAGATAAAGTATTTCTCTTCCGGGAACAAGCAGGTCTAATAATGTTAATCCTGTAGCTGCAAGAGTGATCCCCAACACAGCACCCCGATTCAAGCGGGAATCTGCTAACAAAATCGTCCCTGTGTAGAGGTAGCCAAATACATACTCAGGTGGTGTTGAAAATTCCAACACTATCACGATCGCAAAGGCGATCGCTATTAGCCCATAGGTCTTTCCACGCTCATTTATAGCTTCTTTCATAGTCAATAATCGACTTAACATCGTCATTTATGATTTACTAAAAAATCGTAATTATACAATCTGTATAACTATTTAATTCACCAATTACGAGCTATCTGCAATCTATATCTGCAAATGCCAACTTAAAAATTAACCCAAAAAATACGATTATCCAAATGCAGGAAAGGAGACTGGAGAGTGGAAACTGGGTAGTTGCCCACAACAAGCGGGGTCTTTACTACTATCTTCCCAATTCCTAATCCCATTAAGAAAATACTTTATGATATTTATATTCTTTGAAAGTAGCAAACTGGGAAAATGTATTGTATAAACAAATAATCCTAAGTAGTGAGATAGATGAATTAAGAGTCAAAATTAAATATTCTTAACGAAAACTTTAATAAGTATCTGGAAAATAGTCAGAACTGAAAATATTCAGGAGTTATGTTAGCGGATAGCTAAGGTTGAGCCAGTACTGAGTAAAAAGTAATGAGTCAGAATTAGTACTTATGAATCTTCCTACTCTCAGTTGAGGCACTTACTACTGGAAACTGATTTGATGCTAAGTGCGATTATTGCTTTTCGTACTCAGCATTTTTAGGGAAATCCCTTGAAATCAAATACTCCCACAGTTAATCTATTATTTCTCAGAATTGGCTTGCTACAACTTAAATTTAATTTAGCGTAAAATATATGGGACAAGGTTTTTTGCAAATTGGCTTAACGCTGTGTATTGTCATAGCAATCACTCCATTATTCGGAAAATACATAGCGCGTGTCTTTTTGGGAGAAAGAACACTGCTTGATTTTTTAATGAACCCCATAGAGCGAAGTATGTTCGTATTTGCGGGTGTTCGGAGAAAAGATGACATGACGGGTTGGGAGTATATCCGGGCCATACTCTGTTGCAACACGGTCATGGCTATTTCAGTGTATTTTCTGATATATTTTCAGAGACTTTTACCCTGGAATCCAAACAGCTTCGGTGCGCCCAATTGGGATGTATTGCTGCATACAACGATTTCATTTGTAACGAATACCGACCAACAACACTATGTAGGTGAGACAACCTTAAGCTATTTTAGCCAAGTAGCGGCTTTAGGCTTTTTGATGTTCACCTCCGCAGCCACCGGTTTAGCCGTGGGAATTGCCTTTATTCGCGGGTTGACGGGTAGAAGACTGGGAAACTTTTACGTCGATCTCGTCCGTGGAATTACCCGAATATTGCTGCCGATTTCAATTATTGGCGCGATCGCTTTGTTGGTAGCAGGTGTACCACAAACCTTAGCTGGGACTATGGATGTGCAAACCTTAGAAGGCGGGACGCAATATCTGGCCAGAGGCCCGGTGGCATCCTTTGAAGCGATCAAACTTTTGGGCGAGAACGGCGGCGGCTTTTTTGGCGTCAACTCTGCACATCCCTTTGAAAATCCCAATGGCGCTTCTAATTTGATAGAAATGCTTGCCATGATTTCTATCCCAGCAGCCTTGATTTACACCTACGGTATATTTGCCAACAACATCAAACAAGCTTGGCTACTTTTTTGGATGGTGTTTGTGATTTTTGTCATTCTGGTGGGAGTTACAGCCGTGGGAGAATTGCAAGGTAATCCCCTGGTTAATACCGCCTTTGGATTAGAACAGCCTAATTTAGAGGGTAAAGAAGTTCGATTTGGTTGGGTACAGACAGCATTTTGGGCAGTGATGACTACTGCTACTATGTCTGGTGCTGTGAACGGAATGCACGATTCTTTGATGCCGCAAGGAATATTTTCGACTCTCTTCAACTTATTTATCCAGGTTATCTGGGGTGGTCAAGGAACTGGAACAGCTTACTTATTTATTTACTTAATTCTCACAGTCTTCCTAACTGGACTCATGGCAGGACGTACCCCAGAGTTTTTAGGACGCAAAATTGAAAAGCGGGAAATCGTCCTCGCTAGCGTAGTGCTGTTGATTCACCCAATTCTAATTTTGATTCCCAGTGCGATCGCTTTGGCTTATCCCATCTCCCTATCTGGAATTAGCAACGCTGGCTATCACGGTATTTCTCAGGTAGTTTATGAATATGCCTCAGCAGCAGCAAATAATGGTTCGGGCTTAGAGGGCTTGGGGGATAACACCCTGTGGTGGAACTTGAGTACTTTAGTTAGCCTAATCGGAGGACGCTACATTCCGATGATTGCCATCCTGCTGCTAGCTGACGGGATGTCTCGCAAACAACCAGTACAAGAAACCCCTGCAACCCTAAGAACTGATTCTCTAGTATTTACTGGGATCGCGGCTGGAGTCACGCTGGTTTTGGGAGTATTAACTTTCTTTCCCGTTCTGGCTTTAGGCCCCATAGCTGAGGGTTTAAAACTAGCATCTGGCAGTTAGAAAAGTTATGAGTTATAAGTTTTAAATTAAGAAAGTATCAAAAAGTAATTTAGGAGGCAGGAGTAACCCAGACTTAAAAGTGTAAGATTCAAGCAAGAAAGGTTATATAGCTGTAGTTAGATATGTTAGGACAGTGTTGATTTCTCAACGCCCTGCTAACATCACTCAGCTATATCTTGCGCTACGCGTCTCGTACCAGTATCTTATTTTAACTGGGTAATTACTCAGAACTAAAGTTTTCATTCATACTTATTTCCTCCTGGCTCCTGCCGTTATCTTATAAATTATCCGGTTTCGTAGGATGCGTTACTAACGCATCCTACAGGTTGGGTATTTTTTTATTAGAAGTTCCTATAACTCCTAACTCCTAACTTCTCACTGCTAACTTTATTTATGAATCCAGTGGCAACTAACTTCAAAGCTAGACGCCCAAGTTCTCGTTCTGGCGATCGCCGCCAAAAACGTAAAAAGACCAGGGCAAATAATAAGTGGCTGTACTTAAGAGCAATTAGAGATGCTTTTGTCAAGCTCAACCCTAAGTATGCAATCAAAAATCCCGTAATCTTTGTGGTTTGGGTAGGGACAATCATCATCCTATTGCTAACGATCGATCCCAACCTATTTGGCCCAGCCCTTCAAAAGAACCCGCAAGTTTTCAACGCCTTGTTGTCGGGGATTTTATTCTTTACAGTTTGGTTTGCCAATTTTGCCGAAGCAGTCGCAGAAGGGCGGGGTAAAGCTCAAGCCGATGCCTTGCGGTTAACAAAGTTAGAGGCGATCGCTAAAAAACTTGCTGCCGATGGCACACTTAGTGAAGTTTCATCCACCAGCCTCAAACAGGGCGATACCATCTACGTCGTTGCTGGCGATATCATCCCCGCCGATGGTGAAGTAATCATGGGTGTGGCCTCAGTGGATGAATCGGCAATTACTGGGGAATCCGCACCAGTATTAAAAGAATCAGGCTCTGATGTTGCTAGTTCCGTCACTGGTGGAACGCGGATTATCTCCGATGAACTGATTATCCGCATCACATCTGACCCAGGCAAAGGCTTTATTGACCGAATGATTACTTTAGTAGAAGGGGCAGAACGCAGCAAAACACCTAATGAAATTGCCCTCACGGTATTGTTGGCAGTTCTCAGCTTAGTGTTTTTGTTAGTTGTAGTCACCTTGCCCGCCCTTGCTTACTATGTCAACAGTCCAGTCAGCGTCCCAATTTTAATTGCCTTATTAGTAGCATTAATTCCTACCACCATTGGCGGCTTACTAAGTACCATCGGTATTGCTGGTATGGATCGAGTTGCCCAATTTAACGTCATTGCCACATCAGGACGAGCAGTCGAAGCCTGTGGTGATATCAATACTTTACTTCTTGACAAAACAGGTACAATTACTCTCGGCAACCGTCTGGCAGAAGAGTTTATTCCCCTCAACGGTCATTCAATGTCAGAAATTGCTAATGTTGCCTGGGCAGCTAGTGTCTTTGACAATACACCAGAAGGAAAATCCATTGTCCGACTAGCAGAAAAGTTAGGCGCACGGTTTGATTTTGACTCCACTCAGGCAGAAGGAGTCAGTTTTTCCGCCAAAACCCGGATGAGTGGGACGAATTTACCTGGTGGCTATGAGGCCAGAAAGGGAGCAGTAGAAGCGATTAAAGGATTTGTCCGTTCCCGCAACGGACGCAATACACCAGAATTGGATGCTGTTTACGAACGAGTTTCTCGCTTGGGAGGTACACCCTTAGCAGTTAGCTTAGATAACGAAATCTATGGGATTATTTATCTCAAAGATATAGTTAAACCTGGTATCCGCGATCGCTTTGAGCAACTGCGACGGATGGGAGTACGTACCATCATGTTAACTGGAGACAACCGAATTACCGCTTCTGTCATTGCCAAAGAAGCTGGGGTTGATGACTTCATTGCCGAAGCCACACCAGAAGACAAAATCAGTATCATTAAACAGGAACAAGCAGCAGGTAAACTGGTAGCCATGACGGGAGATGGAACTAACGATGCTCCCGCATTAGCCCAAGCTAACGTCGGTGTGGCGATGAATACGGGAACGCAAGCTGCAAAAGAAGCCGCTAACATGATCGATTTGGACTCCGATCCTACAAAGCTACTCGATATCATTGGTATTGGTAAACAATTGTTGATTACTCGCGGAGCATTGACGACATTTTCCATCGCTAATGATATTGCTAAATACTTTGCAATTATCCCAGTGATATTTGTCGCTGCTAACTTGCAAAGCATGAATATTATGAATTTGACTAGCCCTAAATCTGCTGTAATCTCAGCATTGATTTATAATGCTTTGATTATTCCCGCTTTGATTCCCTTGGCATTAAAGGGTGTGAGGTTTAGACCGCTGACAGCTAATCAGTTACTCCAACGCAATATCTTAATTTACGGCTTAGGTGGGGTGATTGCGCCGTTTATTGCAATTAAGTTGATCGATGTACTGATTACACTTGTGGGCTTGGCTTAAGGATAGCAAAAGTAGAGACACTGAGAAACGATCGCATCTTCACCAAAGTAAAATAATAAACATTTTTACTTTTACCTGTTGACGGGAGGGACAAGAAGAATATAAATAAATATCGTTTTCATTCAGCACTACTTTGACGATATCCTTTGTTTAGTCGCAATGGCATAAACAACATCTACCACTCGCTATTTTGATCTTTCTGTGCTTGAATGTGCTGTGCTTGAATGTGGTAACTGCCCCAGTTGTTGTTTATGCTGTTGCTAACAGTATCTTATAACCTCCTGTTAGGTGGGCAAAAAAATTAAAAATTAAAAATTAAAAATTTAATTTTAGGCGCAATTGGAAAATTTTTTATGGCTATTATTCGAGAAACCATCAGAGCAATTTTTATAACTCTAATGCTTTGGTTGTTGACTGCAATTATCTATCCGCTGGGAATTCTTGTAGTGGGTCAAGTTTTTTTGCCCTATCAAGCTAATGGCAGCATCATGCGGAATTTAAATAATGAACCAATTGGTTCGGCTTTGATTGGTCAGGTGTTCACATCTGAGCGATATTTCCATTCTCGTCCTAGTACTGTTAGATACAGCCAAGGAAAAAAAGCCAAGCCAACTGGCATATCTGGAGCTAGCAATCTCGCTGTCAGCAATCCAGAACTACTAAAGCGGATTTTAGAAGAGGCAGATAAATTGCGAGACGAAAATCTTCAACCGATAGCTGATATAATTTATACCTCTGGTTCTGGTTTAGACCCGCATATTTCCTTTAAAGCAGCACGACAGCAATTGACGCGAGTTGCTGGTGCGCGGGGAGTAAAAGAAGATGAGATTTTACGTTTAATTAATAAGTATACTGATGACAGATTTTTATGGATTTTTGGCGAACCGGGAGTCAATGTTCTCCGATTGAATTATGCTCTTGATTTGCAAGATATTAATCGTCAGCAAAATTAATAAATGGGCATTGGGCATGGGTAAAGCGCTGTTTTCGTTTCCGATGAAGTAGGAGTACTAAGTAAGTGGGCGGGAATAAACCAAATTATGCTATGAAACGAAAATAGGCTTAAAATCCTTACCAATGACAAATAACCAATACTTTGGCTTCTCTTCTCTACGAGAGGCTGCGCCAACGAGACGCTACGCGAACGCTCAGTACAAGTGACAAAGGACAAATGACCAATACTGGTTCGGCTGGGAATGCGCCTTTAAATTCTGCAAGTTACTCGCTTTATCCGGCACGACGGCGGGGTAAGCATAAAATCTTTATTGGTATGGCTCCTGGAGTAGGCAAAACCTACCGGATGCTGGAAGAGGGACACGCATTCAAACATGAAGGAATTGATGTTGTCGTTGGGCTTTTGGAAACCCACGGACGCAAGGAGACAGCTGAAAAGGCAGAGGGACTGGAACTTATACCCCGTAAGAAATATCCTCGCGGTGAGTTGACACTGATGGATATGGATACAGATGCTATTTTAAAGCGATCGCCCCAATTAGTTTTAATCGATGAACTTGCCCATACTAATGTCCCTGGTTCTCCACGCGAAAAGCGCTACGAAGATGTAGAAGTAGTTTTGGCAGCCGGGATTGATGTCTACTCCACAATGAATGTGCAACATTTGGAAAGTCTCAATGATTTAGTAGCTAGAATTACAGGTGTGGTAGTCCGGGAGCGGGTTCCTGACAGGATTATGGATGAAGCAGATGAAATAGTGGTAGTAGATGTCACACCAGAAACACTGCAAGAACGGTTATTAGAAGGCAAGATTTACGCACAGCCCAAAATCCAACAATCCCTCGATAATTTTTTCCAACGCCGTAACCTGATTGCTTTACGGGAGTTGGCTTTGCGGGAAGTAGCAGACAACGTAGAAGGAAATGCGATCGCTACTATCCCCAATGGGCAATCCTGTAATATTCACGAGCGGGTTTTGGTGTGTGTATCTACTTATCCCAACTCAGTGCAATTGTTACGCCGGGGTGCAAGGTTGGCTAACTATATGAACGCGCCGCTTTATACCTTGTTCGTTGCCGATCCAGAACGCTTCCTTACCAAAGAAGAAAGCTTACACATCCACACTTGTGAGAAACTGTGTAAAGAATTTGAAGGTACTTTTCTTCGTGTTACCAACAGTAATATAGCTAATGCGATCGCGGAAGTCGCTGAGAGACATCGTATCACCCAAATTGTAATTGGAGAAAGTCAGCGATCGCGCTGGCAAATGCTCCTCAAAGGATCTTTGACGCAAAAATTAGTGCGCTTGCTCAAAAATATAGATTTGCATATCATTGCCAGCGAAAAAATGGTTTCACCCAAATAAGCGATCAAATTCCCCCAAAAACCTCAGAAGTAAAGCTCCCATGTAGACCATAGGGGATATGATGCTTCAGATGTAGCCGTGCAATTTCTCCTTTAGAGAAATCACTAGCATCTAAAATTACCAAATCTGAGCGGTGATGGGCAGCATCATAAACCAAAGCTAACACCCAACCATCATCTTCCTTTTCAGAACCTGGGCGCGGGACAAAAATCGGTTCACCGACAAAACCACGGGGTGCAGCACTCCAAAGTTGTCTTTCAAGAGACTCTAAATCAATTTTCAGCAATGCTTGTAAGGGAGCATTACCAGTCTCAGCATGAGCCGCACCTATATATAGATATCGATAAGAACGTCCCACATTCGCCGGATGTATGCTGGGAAATTCACAACAACGGCCATCAATCAATTCCTGCCGGACTGTCCCATCCTTTAGATTCAGATAAAATCGCCAAAGTTGCCCAGGTGAAGACGCTTCAAAATCAACTTGTCGAAAATCACTTTTAGGTTCAACTTTTAATAAATCTTGGTAGCAAATGGAGTCAATCCTAACTTCCTCTCCTACCTCAAAAGCATTAACGTGGTGGAAGACGAAACCCGACTGAGTTTCCAGAAATTTTATCTTTTCTTGCCCTTCTTTGGGGAAGCGGGGAATAATTAGAATTTGAGTTGGCTGATTTGGCTGAAATTTGATACATTCTCCCGCCGCACGTATTCCCAAGACGAAAGGTATGGGATTAAAGGTGACAGGATTTTGAAAGAAGATGCAGTAATTGGGAGTAATGACAAAATCGTGAATGAAACAGAAACCTGGAACCTTATGAGCCTGCTGTCTAACAATTTCACCTGCTGAGTTTAGCTCAAAAATATTAACTGTGGTAGATAATCCTGGTTTAGTCGAGAAATTTACCAGGCAAGGTGCGCCCCCATCTTGCTCACAATTTTTTTCCAAACGGGGATGTGCAGCGAAAGCTTCACCTGCTGACAAAGCACCATTAAAATATTCATTCCCCAAGGTTTCAAGAGTATAGGGATCGAGGCGATATGGTTCAGCCGCTTCCCACATTGCTAGCAGTTTTCCACCCCAATAGATAACATTTGTATTGGCGATATTTTTGAGTTTGAAGTCAAAGATATTCGCTAGCCAACCGCCGGGTTTTTGAGTACCAAAAGTACCGCGATAGAGAATTTTTCCCGCCTTTTGCTCTGCTAAATAGCCAGTTGTGCGGACAAAGCGGTTGCGAAAATGGGCACGACCATTGGTAAAGGTAATTTTGCTAATCATCCCATCCCCATCAAACGGATGATGAAGAAACTGCCCATTTATATCCAGCAAACCGGGGCCATTTCTAAACAACGTACCTTGTAACTCTGTGGGGATTTGTCCTTCTATATCATCAATCCAATAATCAAACTCTTGGGTAAGAGATTGATATCCTCCTTGCCAGTCTGCACGAGTGTAGGATTTTTCTGTAACTGGGGTTTCTTGACTTTTCAAACGCATACACTTTGTTTTTTCTGGTTATTTTGGACGAAAATTTAACAGCTAAAAAGAATTTTTTTGCAGCTTTACTACAACGCGAAGGCAGGACACTACCTCGACTCAGGGTGAGATTTATTACACTATTCGACTATTTTCGACTCTGGTTCTCTCAGTACCAATTCAGACATCAAATCTGGCAAAAACGCTTCTTCCCCATCTTTGGCTGCCTCAGTTTGTTCTTCAGCAGCAGGTAGCCAGTTGATAAATGGTAGGGGTAATAGGGTGCTGAGGTTAGTAATTAGCACCAAGAGCCAAAGTGATTCAAAGTTCGTTGCGGTAATCCCCAGCCAATACGTGATTAATGCCCCGAATGCTTGGGAAACTGTTCCGGCTGAATTATAGATTGACATTAACAAGGCAAATAATGTCGCTTCCACACCAGAGGGACAAAGCCTTGCTGCTAGAACCATCACTTGCATAAAGACAATTTTCCCCATCACAGTCAGAATCAGGCTATCACCCAAACTAAACCAGTGGTCATCTATACCCAATAGCCTGTTTGTGTGAGTCACCAACAACAACATCGTCATCCCCAAAAGTGACGAAAGGACAGTACTCCAAGCAAAAATCACCCGAAAAGGGATGCTTTTGAGGAAACGTTGAAAAATCCAAACACCTGCCAAAGAAGCAAAACTTCCCACCAAGTTTACTCGCCCCAAGAATTCTGGTTCAAAGTGAAGTTCGTTGGTAGAGAAGTAGAAAAAGGCTGATTCAGCATTTGGGGTAGCTTGCCAGATGAAGATAAATGCCATTGGTAGCCAAATTGTTTTTTGACTAATGGCTTGGCGTAGCTGCTCCAGCTGATGTTTGATTGGCAAAGAGTTGGTGTGATTACTATCTTGAGTATCTTGACTAACGGGGGACTCAGCAATTAACCAAGCTACTCCTGAAACGATCAGCGGAAATAAAGCGGTAATTGCAAAGACGGTACGGGTAGTAAAGTATTGGAGTAGTAGACCGCTACAGTAGGCTGTTATTAAACCTCCGATCGCAGAAGCACCCCAGCACAGAGATTGTAATGAGCCGGCTTTTGCTTGCGATTCGCCTCTGGCTCGTTCTACAACCAGCGAGTCAACTATGACATCACTCATGGCGACACTAAGAGAACCAAGAGCGATCGCTAAGGTAGCTGCCCAGCTAGTATGAACTATTGTGGCCAGACTCATCCAAGAAGCAGTTCCCAGTATCCCAGATAAAATCAAGTAAGGACGGCGACGATAGCCAAATATAGGCAAGCCATCAGAGATAAAACCAAACACCGGCTTGATCATCCAAGGTAGGAAGACAATTCCCAATAGCGCCGACACCTGGACTGGACTCAGCAGCAATTCATCTTTGAGAAAAAAGCTAACGGCTAGACGCGATAGCCCTAAAATTCCTTGAACAAAGTAAACGGTGAGAATTGCAATTAACTCCGCATTTGGTTCATTACCCAAGAAGATTTTTTGTGTTAATGAGTCTTTGACCTTGGACAAGCCAGATGATTGATCTACCATTCGATAAATATTTTTTAAATTTTATTTACTTGTCTATCATATCGATTCCGAGGAGGTGGGTTTTTTCTCACCTTTTTCCTTTGGTTTGTTCTTGGAGTATTATTTAAGGCTTTTCTAACAACTTTTCTTTCTTCTAGGAAGATGTTCTCGTTTCTGAACGGCTATTCTGCTTTGAATTTGGGACATCAAATACAGTTCTATCTACTGCGATGATTTGCCCCTGTGAGTTGTCTCAAAAGACACACATAAACTGGCGTTACTGATTTGGGAACAATAAATTCAGAAATTACCACGGTTTAGCAGTATGGTCAGCAGCATGGTCAGTATTCCCGGATACGACATAACTGAAGAAATCTACAATGGTTCCAGAACTCTAGTTTATCGGGGGTATCGAGAAACTGACTCATTACCTGTAGTAATTAAACTGCTAAAAAATTCATATCCCAGTTTCAGCGATCTGTTGCAGTTTCGCAATCAGTACACAATTGCCAAAAATCTTAACTCATCTGCGATTGTCCAAACCTACAGTCTGGAGGCGTATCAAAATGGTTATGCGTTGGTAATGGAAGATTTTGGTGGGATTTCTCTGAAAGATTATTTTACTTGTTACCAGACGCCAGATATCAGGTCTTTACAAGAATTTTTACTTTTAGCGATCGCTCTGTGTGATGCATTAGATATCCTAATTCATCATCGGATTATTCACAAAGATATTAAACCCGCCAATGTTTTAATTAATCCAGAAACTAAAGAAGTTAAGTTAATTGACTTTAGTATTGCATCTTTGCTGCCACGAGAAACTCAAATTTTGATGAGTCCTAATGTATTAGAAGGAACACTCGGCTATTTGTCTCCAGAGCAAACCGGACGAATGAATCGGGGAATTGATTACCGTACTGATTTTTATTCTTTAGGTGTAACTTTTTATGAGTTGCTCTCAGGGGAATTACCATTTCAATCGCAAGATCCGATGGAATTGGTGCATTGTCATATTGCCAAACTTCCGCCACTTTTAGGGGAGAGGGGACAGATTCCTCAAGTTTTGTGTGACATTGTGATGAAACTGATGGCGAAAAATGCTGAAGACCGCTATCAGAGTGCATTCGGGCTAAAATATGATTTAGAAAAATGTTTGGCTCAACTCCAGGAGACGGGAAAAATTGCAAGTTTCCCAATTGCTCAACGGGATGTGTGCGATCGCTTTATTATCCCAGAAAAACTTTATGGTCGCGAGCATGAAGTTGAAACTCTGCTCAAAGCATTTGAACGCGTTAGCAACCCCCCTGAATCCGGGGGAGTAAGGGGGGTCGAATTAATGCTGGTGGCTGGTTTTTCTGGTATTGGTAAAACAGCGATTGTTAACGAGGTTCACAAACCCATTGTCCGGCAGCGGGGCTACTTCATTAAAGGCAAATTTGACCAATTTAATCGGAATATTCCCTTCTTTGCTTTTGTGCAGGCATTTCGAGACTTAATGGGACAATTGCTGAGTGAAAGTGATGTCCATTTGTCAACTTGGAAAAATAAAATTTTACAAGTGCTGGGCGATCAGGGGCAAGTCATTCTTGAGGTAATTCCCGAACTAGAACAAATTATTGGCCAACAACCACCGGCAACGGAACTTTCACCAAATGCAGCCCAGAATCGGTTTAATTTATTATTACAAAGGTTTATTCAGGTATTCACTACCAAAGAACATCCCCTAGTCATATTTTTAGATGATATGCAGTGGGCTGATTCAGCATCGATGAAGTTGATCCAGTTACTAATGAATGAGTCAAACTCAGGATATTTATTATTAATTGGAGCTTATCGAGATAATGAAGTTTCTGCTGCCCATCCATTGATGTTGACATTAGATGAAATTGCCAAAGCTAATGCTACTGTTAACAAAATTACATTAGCGCCGCTGAGTGAAGCCAGTTTAAATCAATTGGTTGCCGATACTCTAAACTGTTCTCTAGAAACTACAGAAATCTTAACACAGTTAGTATATCAGAAAACCAAGGGTAATCCATTTTTTAGTACGCAGTTTTTCAAAGCACTGCATCAAGATCGGCTAATTAAATTTGATTTAAATAGCGGCAGTTGGCAGTGTGATATTGCCCAGATGAAGGCGTTAGCTCTGACAGATGATGTGGTTGATTTTATGGTATTGCAGTTGCGAAAATTATCAGAATCAACGCAGAATGTTTTGAAATTAGCAGCTTGTATTGGTAATCAATTTGATTTGGCAACATTGGCAATTGTTTCTGAAAATTCTGAAACCGAAACAGCAACATTTCTCTGGAAAGCATTACAAGAGGGATTAATTCTTCCCCAAAGTGAAGTTTACAAATTTTATGTCGGGCGAGAAACACAGGATTTAGTACAAAGTTCGCTAACTGTAAACTATAAATTTTTACACGATCGCGTTCAACAAGCAGCTTATGCGTTGATCCCAGAGTCAAAAAAGCAATCTATCCATTTGCAAATTGGCCAACTGCTATTAAGCAAAATACCGATTCAAAAACAGGAAGAGAGAATTTTTGAGATTGTTAATCAGTTAAATATTGGTGTAAAGCTAATCACTCAACAGTCTGAGCGAGATCGATTAGCAGAGTTAAATTTGCTGGCTGGGCAAAAAGCCAAACTATCCACTGCTTATACGAATGCAATAGAATATATCAGTTGCGGTATTCAACTATTGAGAAAAGATAGCTGGCAACAACAGTATCCACTGACATTAGCCTTGTATGAAGAAGCTGCTTCGGCAGCCTATCTTATGGGCCAGTTTGATGAAGTAGAAGAGTTTGTTGAGCAAGTGCAACAACACGCTAAAGTCTTAATAGATCGGGTGAAATCGATTGAGATTCAAATCCAATCTTATTTAGCTCAGAGTCGTTTTGATGATTCAATTCGGACTGCGATCGCACTGCTAAATCTCTTAGGTGTGAAACTATCCCATCAAGCGAATAAAATACAAACATTACTCAATCTAGCTCAAACAAAATTACGATTTGTAGGTAAATCTCCTTTAAGTTTGATTGATTTACCTAATATGACTGGGGACAAACAACTAGCAGCAATCCGAATTTTAGCTAGTACGAATTCCACAGCTTATATTGCTCGTCCAGATTTACTGCCACCAATAATCTTGAGCGAAGTCAATTTATCGATGCAGTACGGTAATGCTGCCGCATCTGCATTTGGCTATGCCTGGTATGGATTGATTGAGTGTGGCATTCTGGGAAATATTGAAACAGGTTATAGATTTGGTCGATTAGCATTACAAGTTCTCGAAAAATTCCATAGCAAAGAATTTAAAGCTAGAACTTTCTTCATTGTTCAAACATTTATTAATCACTGGCATCAACCACTTAAAGACACAATTGCACCGTTAATTGAAGCCTATCAAGTGGGTTTAGAAACCGGAGATATTGAATATGCGGCTTGGGCTAGCTATAGCTGTAGTTTTCATGGATACTTTATAGGGCAAGAATTGGCTGAGTTAGAAAAACAGATGGGTGACTATGCTGAAGTCTACAGCCATTTTAGACAAGAAAAACCCCAGACTTATATTAATTCATTTCGTCAAGCCATCTTGAATTTGTTAGGACAATCTACCGATCCCAGTTATTTATCAGGTGCTGTTTATGATGCCCAAACTATCCGTCCATTACAAGAGCAAGCAGGCGATCGCACTGGATTGAGCTTTAGCTATGCCAATGAACTGATACTTTGCTACCTGTTTGAAAATTATACTAGAGCATCTGAGGCAGCAATTCAGGCGATAACTTATTTAGATGGGGTAACATCGGCAGCAGTTGTACCAATAGTTTATTTTTATGAAGCGTTAACCCAACTAATTCTCTATCCAACAGCAACGACTAACGAAAAAAAACAGATTCTTAAAAAAGTCACATCCCATCAGAAAAAGCTGAAAAAATGGGCGCATCATGCCCCAATGAATCATCAACACAAATTTTATTTAGTCGAAGCAGAACGGCAGCGGATTTTGCTGCACAAAAATAAAGCAATGGAATTGTACAATCGCGCTATAACTCTAGCGAAAGAAAATGCATATATCCAAGAAGAAGCCTTGAGTAATGAACTAGCGGCCAAGTTTTACCTCGACTGGGACAAAGAAAAAATCGCCCAAGTTTATATGCAAGAAGCTTATTACTGCTATGCACGTTGGGGCGCTAAAGCTAAAACTGAAGACTTAGAAAAACGTTATCCTCAACTGCTTATTCCTATCTTACAAGGGCAAATTAATCACTTTCAACTGAGTTCAACTGTCGATGCATCATTATTACCAAATAAAACAATCCACACAAACCTTTCTAGCAGCAGTATTTCGGAAGCCCTCGATTTGTCCACCATTTTGAAAGCCTCACAAGCCCTCTCCAGTGAAATTCAATTAGAGCAATTACTCACTACACTTTTGCAAGTAGTGATAGAAAATGCTGGGGCACAAAAAGCTGCATTACTTGTACTCAAACAGGAAAATTTAGTGGTTGAAGCTATAGCCACTATTGATGAAGGAGTCACCCTATTATCTGTACCACTGTCAACCAGCGAAGATATTCCCATTACACTTGTAAATTTTGTCAAACACAGCTTAAAAACTGTTGTTCTGGATGATGCAACAGCACAAACTGATTTTATCGCCGATCCATATTTAATGCAGCAACAACCTAAGAGTGTGTTGTGTACGCCGATATTAAATCAGGGAAAAATCATTGGGCTGCTATATTTAGAAAATCCGTTAACAATTGGTGCATTTACTCGCGATCGCATCGAAGTTATCCAACTGCTATGCGCTCAAGCTGCCATCTCTCTAGAAAATGCCCGCCTTTATCAAGAATACCAGAATTATGCTCATCAACTAGAGCGATCGCTGCAAGAACTTGAGCAAGCCCAATTACAAATGGTGCAAAACGAAAAAATGGCAACCTTGGGCAATTTGGTTGCAGGTGTGGCACATGAAATTAATAATCCCATTGGATTTCTGGAAGGTAGCCTCCACAATGCTGAAGAGTATACTCAAGACTTACTCGCTCATATCCAATTGTTTAAACAATATCATCCCACTCTTGCGATCGCAGTCATTGAGCATGGCGAAAAAATTGACCTCGAATTCTTGATTGAAGATTTACCAAAATTAGTAAGTTCGATGAAGGTGGCTTCGGAACGCATTAAAGACATTAGTACTAGTCTCCGCACCTTCTCCAGAGCCGATACAGCCGAAAAAGTTGCTTGTAACCTCCATGAAGGGATTGAGAGTACTCTGTTAATTTTGAAATATCGCCTCAAAGCTAACGAAAAACGTCCAGCGATCGAAGTCATCACTGAATATGGAAATTTACCTCCTGTCGAGTGCTTTTTAGGACAGCTAAATCAAGTATTTATGAACATCCTTGCAAATGCAATTGATGTCTTCGATGCATCCATTGAGGGGCGTTCTTTTGCCCAAGTGCAAGGCGATCGTCAGCAAATACTGATTCAAACTGAAGTATCCAGTAACGAACAAACGGTAATAATTCGGATGAAAGATAATGGTCAAGGGATGTCAGAGGAAATTAGATTGCGGATCTTCGACCACCTATTTACAACCAAAGAGGTTGGCAAAGGAACAGGATTAGGATTAGCGATCGCTCGTCAAATTGTTGAGGAAACCCATGATGGAAGCTTGAGTTGCAATTCTGTACTTGGTGAAGGAACAGAATTTATCATTGAGATTCCAGTATTTTAACTCTACCTAGCTAAGAGGATGTTTTAAAAATATTGGGCGAATAGAATTCGCTACTACACCAACAAAGTCCACTAATGCAAAACAAGGGTTTGCCTGTGTAGCGGCGAATTCCAATCGCCCAGCAAGTAATAAATTAAACTTTTCAAACAACCTCTAATAACAAGAATTGGTTTAAACGGACTAATCAAATATTCTTAGTCCGTTTAAACCAACTTGAGCTTTTAGCCTGAAAATAAATTTTCGGGCGATTTTTAAGCTTTTGTAACAGCTTTTAAGATGGTGGTTCTACACATATTCATATCGGGAATTAGGAATGCTTAACATCTAGAAAAGGCAGTTGCTTGGAACCATTAGCACCAATAACTTCAATACCTTGTTTGCCACGAATACCGTCTACTGGCAGAGAAACTGTATAAGGTGCGGTAGCTGGTAGTCCGATTCCGGGCAAAGTGCCAACGACCTCAACTCCCCAATATTCAGGTTGCTGGACGTATACAAGTGGTACAAGATTCACTTCCAAATTCAAGTATGGTTTCGTCCCTCTGACAACTAAAATATAAGTGCCACTTACTATACCAGGACGAATTTCTGCTTCTTCAAAGTCAATTAATCGAGATGACTCTGGTTTTGGTAAAGCTCGAAATTGACTAAGACTTTGCTCTAATGTACTCATTTTTTCTCCTGTAGAAGAACTATGTTGTTGTTGAATCAACTAATTAAGGAGATAACAAGATATTTTCAATCTTGTACCTTCAACTTTTTAGCTTCTTAGTTAATTCATCAAGGTAGAAAGCAAAGTTTATGCAATGCCAACTTATTCTTTACATTTCTTTATAGTAGTTGCCGTTTACGTGAGGTACGCCCGTAGGGGAACCATTGATATCATGTCCCCACAGTCTTATACTACGTTAAGGTCTTATCTATATATTGATATTGCATTCTTGTTTAAATTGGCATGGTCAAAGAAATCCATTATTTAATACGCTTTCATTCCCTAGTGACTGTTATTTTTAATAAAAATTTATTTTTGTTCAAAATCTACTAATACAGTACAGTTTCAGATCCACCGTCCTCAGTAATTTCTGTGCGATCGCTTTCAACTCTTGTAACTCGTCGTCAGAACCTCGCAGCATAACCCCAAAGTTAAAAAACTCTTACAGCTTGCTTGTCTACTAGCGGGGACGACACGCTACACGAGTAAATCAAACAACTGTTTAGCTGCTGCATTTTGCTCGTTAGTGGTTATCAAGACATGAAGAACACATAAAGATAAGTACTGACATTATATATACCGATCGGCAAATAATGTGAAGAGTATGCAAAGATATGTCTTTAAGTGTGGACATCTCAGTAAATATTCAGATATGGTTATCAAAGTGTTATTTAGATGTTCCTTATTTTTAAGCTACACACCCACGGGCAGTAGCCCACAACAATTGCATAAAAATTCTTTCCCTATCGAAAGTGAATTATTCTCTATATTTACGACAGTAGGGCTACGCTTTTATAAGAAATATGAAGTGTTGGTTTTAGGCATTCAAGCTTAATTTTTCGGCACTTTGTTCAGTGATTGCTGGGTTGATCTGCGGATCAAGAATGATAAAAAAAGCGTGAAACCATCTGTTTTCCTAAATACACGCTCATAAATATATACAATGCTTAAGACTTAGATAGTCGTAAATAGCATTATTACTGGTACACAAATAACGAATGAAAAAGGAAATAGGGAATAGGTAAAGCCGGATTTCTCACGCATAGTGTAGGCAGAGGGAGTGTGGGGAGTAAGACTTCTTCCCCATCCTCCCACACCTCCCACACCCCTTGGATTTCTCACTTGTTGAGAAATCCAGGGTAAAGACTTTAACTTTGAACCTCCTGCCTCCTGCCTTTTTCAAGTCAGTTAGACAAGTCCTGCTTACAAGCTTATCAATAGGGTAAATCTTCGAGAAAATTGCTAGCCCTCAAGGGTGACATAAAAGTATGTCGAAAGCGTTAACTCTCGACGATTTCTGTGTGTCCTTAAACAACATTAACAACAAGTTAATAGCTGAAATTACTCAAAAAATCGATTCAGGAAGGTAAGAGTTATGGTGAATATCATTGGAACCAACGGTAAGGATACTCTACTGGGTACTCAGGATGCAGATACAATCAACGCTAAAGTAGGTGATGATATCATCGATGGCAAAAATGGCAACGACCTTTTAAGCGGTGATGCCGGAAATGATACCCTCATTGGTGGTGCAGGCAATGATACTCTCCTTGGTGGTACGGATAACGACTCTCTCCGTGGTGGTACGGGTAGTGACTCCCTACGTGGTGGTACTGGTAATAACCTGCTGCGGGGTGATGAGGGAAATGATACCCTTGATGCTTCCTATTCTTCTGGAAATAACATCCTCAGTGGAGATGCAGGGGATGACTACCTTGATATTAGCTATTCTGCTGGCAACAATACGGTTTCAGGCAAAGACGGCGATGATTCCTTTTACGCTGATGAAGTCCGGGGTAGAAACACTCTAAATGGAGGCGCTGGTAATGACACGTTCTATTTGTCCGCCTCAAAAACTTCCCCCTCTTCCTTAACGACTCAAAGCGTAAATGGAGAAACAGGTCAGGATTACTTGTCTGTATATTACACCCGTGCTACTAAAGGAATCACTTCGAGTTTCGATGCTGCTACTAACACTGGCTCAATTCGGGCTGGCACAAGTCGGATTAACTACACCAATATCGAACAATTAGAAATTAGAGGTACAACCTACGCTGATTTTATTGTCGGAAGCAATGGCAACGATTTACTCTTCGGAGGCAGTAGTGGCAACGATTCAAATTATGGCAATGATACAATTTTTGGCGGTGAAGGTAACGATTACTTGAATGTTGATTATTCAACCAGCGATAACATCCTTAACGGTGGTGCTGGTAACGATCAATTCAGTGCTACCTCTTCAACAGGCAATAACCTGATCTCTGGTGGCGATGGTAATGATAATCTCTCTGCGTCTAAGACAGATGGCAATAACACCCTCAACGGTGGTGCTGGTGACGATCAATTAGATGCTAACTATTCAACAGGCGATAACATCCTCAATGGAGGAGATGGCAATGATTCTCTTAGCGCCTCTCGCGAATACGACTATTCCGCCTCTTTTACCTCCGGTGATAACACTCTCAATGGTGGTGCTGGTGACGATCAATTGAGTGTTAACTATTCAACAGGCGATAACATCCTTAATGGGGGGGATGGCAATGATTCTTTTAGCGCCTCTGGCTACTACGACGACAAAAAAGCCGAGGGTAGGTTTGGTAATAACATTTTCAATGGAGAGAATGGTAATGATTCCTTCTCTTTCGTTTTATATACTTCTCCACCTTCCTTAGCGACTCAAACAGTAGATGGGGGGACAGGTGACGATTTGTTGAGCGTTTCGTATATCTATCCTAGTGGGGGAATCACAACAACATTCAATGCTGCTACTAACACTGGCTCCATTAGGGTGGGTACGGATCTGATCAACTACAAGAATATCGAAGGATTACATATCTCTGGTACAGCCTACAATGACTTGATTGTGGGGAGTAATGGCAATGATACTATCTCGCTCTACGGGAGTAGTAGTGGCAATGATACTATCGATGGCGGAAAAGGTGATGATTTATTAGAAGGCTATTATTACAGTAATTCTAGCGACGGTAAGGGAATCACAACGACATTCAATGCTGTTACTAACACTGGCTCCATTACATTAGGTACAAATCAGGTTAGCTACAAGAATATTGAACGATTAAATATCTCAGGTACAGCCTACAATGACTTGATTGTAGGGGGCAATGGCAATGATACACTCACTGGAGGCGATCGCGGCAAAGATACCATAGATGGAGGGAAAGGTAACGATTTGTTGTCTTTTGATAACTATTCCATCGGCCAGGGAATCACAACGACATTCAATGCTGCTACTAATGCTGGTTCGATTACAGCAGGCCCGAATCAGGTGAACTACAAGAATATCGAACAATTAAATATCTCAGGTACAGAATACGATGATTTGATTGTGGGGAGCAATGGCAACGATACCCTCGCTGGGGGACGTGGAAATAACACGATTCTCGGCGGTGCAGGTAAGGATTACTTGAGTGCTGACTATTCAAATGGTAATAATTTGCTCTCTGGTGGTGATGATAATGATTCTCTTGATGTCTCTGGCTCCTACGACGACTACCGAGGCAATTTTGATCTCGATGCTATCTCTGGTAAGAACACCCTCAATGGTGGCGCTGGTGATGATAACTTAGTTACTAACTATTCATCAGGCAATAACTTACTGAATGGGGGCGATGGCAATGATACTCTGACAGCCGCTGGTTCCGCCTCCTTATATTCCGTTTATGGAGCTTATACTGTCTCTGGGAATAATACGCTCGATGGTGGTGCTAATGACGATCGCTTGATTGTTGACTATTCATCAGGCAATAATCTACTGGATGGAGGCGATGGTAATGATACTCTCACAGCCTCTGGCGCTTCTGGTAAAAACACCTTCAAAGGTGGCAAAGGTAATGATAACCTTTATGGAGGAGCGGGTACTGATACCTTTGTTTTCAATAGTTTCAGTGAAGGCGTTGATAGTATTTATAACTTCAACGTGACTAATGAACTGATTCAGGTATCGGCTGCTGGTTTTGGTGGCGCGTTATCATCAGGTTTACTCTCAGCTAGCTCTTTTACTCTTGGAGCATCTGCAACAACGAGCAATCAGCGATTTATCTATAACAATACTACAGGCGCACTATATTTTGACCAAGATGGCAGTGCGGGTGGATTTGCTCAGGTACAATTTGCACAACTATCTGGTGGAGTGTCACTAAGTCAAAATAACTTGCTAGTTGTTTAATCCTCAACCCTACAGTCTAATAGAAATCTTCAGAATGCGAGGTGTTATATTAAGCACCTCGCATTCAATTTATCAATGGAATTATTAAACCACGCGGTAGAATAATTGTTTCAATCAGTGCAGAATGGTGAGGCGATGTGCTACCGCCCTGCTTTGCTAACGCGCTCCGTTCCGCGCAAGGAGTAAGCAATTGCCCATTTTTTTTAAGAGCGATCGCTTGTAAATTATTGAGAGATCAACAAATGAAAAAAGTAGCGGTATTTGGCAATGCTGGAGGTGGTAAATCAACTCTGAGTAAGAAATTATCAGAAATTACTGGTTTACCACTTCACGTTTTGGACAAGATAAAGTATTTCGCTGGAGGTGTTGAAGTTCCTCATCAAGACTACAAGCATATCCATCAGGAAATTTTACAAACTCAAAGATGGATTATTGACGGTTTTGGTTGCATGGAAACACTCTGGCCAAGACTTGACGAGGCGGATACTCTGGTTTTTGTCGATTTACCACTATATGTCCATGCTTGGTGGGTAACTAAGCGATTCATCACAGGTTACTTTCAACCGCCTGAAGGCTGGCCACAAAATAGTCCTATATTGAAAAGTTCGCTTAAAAGCTACCGTGCGCTTTGGTTATGCCACAAATTTTTGACTCCAAAGTATCGTGAATATATCAAACAAGCTCAAAGCAGCAAAAGTGTTTATCATATTCGCTCAACTAAAGAGATTTTAGACTTTTTTGAATTAATTCAAAATAAAATTAACTCTTAAGAGGCTATTTATAAAGTAAAAATAAAATTATTGTAGGAGAGCCAGTTCGCCCTTGCGGTTCCTCATAAAATTCTAGAGACTGGTAGCGAAGTAGGGTTTCTTACAAATTGGGAATTGGTATTACGGGTAATGTAGTAATTGCTGTGAAGTCACTGAACACTGCTTTTTATACTCGAAAGTCACCATACCCAATCCTAAAACAACTATCTGTCGTTCTACATAGCTAGGAGCATCAACTTTGAGACTACCGCCAATTTGATATTTGTATTTATTCATAGCGATTAAGTTAATTGCTCTCGGAAATACAGCTGATACAATTCACAGCTAGGCATTGCCTGATTTCTTTCAAGTTTTACCAGACCCATACTTTCTAATTTATAGGTAGCGATCGCTTCTAGTTGTACACTTGTTAGAAAGGTAACTACCGGTTTAAGTGCGATCGCGAGTTCTGGATGTTCTTGGAGCTTTACTCTAATTCCAAAAAACTATGGTTTTCAAGATAGACGTGGTTTAGCTATCGTTCCGGTGCTTGTTTGTTCTAATCATCACCCTAAAGGAACGATAGCTTTCTTGTAAATTGGCTCAATTAAAAACTGTCCGAAGTATTGCTCTATTGTATTTGCAGTTTATTTCTCGTTCCCAGATTGGAATCTAGGAACACCAGTAATGATAAGTAGGAGATGATTTATGCCAAGATGGAATGCAGAAAAAAAACAAGCGTATCGAACTGAGGTAATTCAACGCGTTACCGCAGCGATGCCCTCAGTAATGCAGGAATATGCCTCAATTAATTGGGCGGAAGAACTTAAAGGCTACCATACCGAGCATGAATATTACCCTGACTATATCCACGCTCCCATTCATGGGTCAACTGATTCCTATACCAACCCTCAGTCGTGTTTAGCCTGGGATGCTGCTATGGATGCGATTATTCCCATGAGCCACAATGTTAGTTGTCAGCAGTTGCGCGAGACAATGGCTGAACTAATTCCTCAAGACGCTCAAATTGAGACGGTGCTAGAGCTTGGTGCAGGTACGGCGAGTGGAGCGCTGGCATTGGCACAGCGGTTTCCACAGGCTACTTTTCGCATTACTGATGTTTCGCCTTATATGCTGGTGATTAGTCAGCACAAGTTTAACAAGGCTGGATTGAGTGAGCGGGCATCCTTCGAGCAGGTGGACGCCCGCAACACTGGCTACCCTGACAACTCCTTCGATCTTGTCACATCATCACTACTCTTGCACGAGACACCTAAAGAGTGGACGCCTAAGATTCTGAAGGAGATGTACCGCATCACCAAACCCGGTGGTTGGGTACTATACGCTGACACCTATCGTGGTGAATATGCCCTGAGTGCTTCTTTTCAAGAACCGTGGTTGGATGACTTTATCCATTTCAACTTCGAGTACGAGTTTGCGAAAGCAGGTTTTACAGAACTCAATTACATCCGCTATGCCGTGGGTTTGTGGTATATGGTTGGCCGGAAGGTAGAAATGTAACGCATTCCCCACGGATAAATCCGGGGGCTTTTAGCAGCCCTGAGAAATAGCGGCTTGGTTCCTGTGCAAGTAGAATAATGAAACGATCGCCCCATCGCCCTCCAAACCTGATTATTTCTAATCTGGAAACAAACTGGAGACTACAATGACCCCAGCAACGATAGCAACACCAAAAAAAGAATCACCTCTTCTATTTGAGGGAATGACCTGGAGAGAGTTCAAAGCAGTTGAGCAATTATTAGATCGTCCAGGATATCGGCTCTCTTTTCTGGATGGAATTCTGGAAATACGACGAATGCCTGGAGAACCACACGAAACCGTTAAAAAGAGGATTGCTGCATTATTGGAGCTTTACCTGCTCATGGCAGGGTTCGACTTTACTCCAACTGGCTCAATGACTCTGGAAAGTGAAACAGTCGCTGTCAAGCGAGAGGCGGATGAATCTTATAAACTTGCTCCTGGTCGGATGCTACCCGATCTGGCGATCGAGGTGGTGTTTTCCAGTGGCGGCATCAACAAACTGGATGCATACAAGCGGTTGAAGATCAAGGAAGTCTGGTTTTGGGAAGATGGTGTGTTAGAAGTCTATCATCTGCGGGGAGAAGGCAATACACTTCACTATGAAAAGGTTTCTAGTAGTGAAGAAGTGAAAGGAATCGATCTGGATTTGTTGTTACGTTGCATGAATATGGTGAATCACGTAGAGGCGATCAAGACTTTTCAACAGGCGCTCCAGAAATAGGCGATCGCACATACTTATGAGATGCTGGGTTTCACGCTTGAAAGCTACTGTTAAAAAAGATTTTGTTCAGCATAGAGACTTTAAGCTTTCAGTCTTTTGCACCAAGAAAATCGAATTTCTATTGAATATTCATTGGGGAATGGGGACTGGGGAGTGTTGAGAGACGCGATTAATCGCGTCTGTACAAGAGTTAGAAGTACTAATACCAATTCTGTATGAAGATGCGCTAAACCATATTTAAGTACAAGAAAGAAGAAAGAAAAACGAACCGCAAAGGACGCAAAGGACACAAAGGAAGAAAGAAAGAAGTCAAAAGGGTTTGGCGCAGCCTCATAAAGAAATGGTATAAGGTTAAATTTCCGAGTTCAAAGGCTCAAGGTTCAAGCAAAAAGGTGCAACTTCCGAGTTCAAAGGCTCAAGGTTCAAGCAAAAAGATGCAACTTCCGAGTTCAAAGGCTCAAGGTTCAAGCAAAAAGGTGCAACTTCCGAGTTCAAAGGCTCAAGGTTCAAGCAAAAAGGTGCAACTTCCGAGTTCAAAGGCTCAACGTTCAAGCAAAAAGGTGCAACTTCCGAGTTCAAAGGCTCAACGTTCAAGCAAAAAGGCTCAACTTCTGAGTTCAAAGGCTCAACGTTCAAGCAAAAAGGTGCAACTTCCGAGTTCTGAGCTTGAAGCACGTGGCATGGATTTAGGGGGATCTAAAACGTTTTGCTACTAAGAAAAGGACTTTTCAAACATCCTCTAAGCGATCGCTTTACTCATGCTCGATTTTACCAAAAACTATCATTAACTTTTAACTGCTGGCAGATGCTTTTTTTCAGCTTTCCGACTTTGCATACTAAGCTTTTTCCGCCATGTCTCCATATAAATGTAAAACACTGGAGTCAGATAGAGAGTTAATATCTGAGAGAACACCAATCCACCAACGATCGCAATCCCCAAAGGACGACGCGCTTCTGAACCGACTCCTGTCCCCAGCGCAATAGGGAGTGTGCCAATTAAAGCTGCCATCGTCGTCATCATAATCGGGCGGAAGCGAATCAAGCAAGCGGTATAGATGGCATCAAAGGAATTTTTACCTTCCTTTCGTTGCGCTTCAATCGCAAAATCCACCAGCATAATCCCGTTTTTCTTGACGATGCCCACTAACAGGATGATGCCGATGAAAGAATAAAGATTTAAATCAACCTGGAAAATCAGCAGCGTCAGTAATGCACCAAAACCCGCAGAAGGCAGACCGGAAAGAATGGTGATTGGGTGAATGAAATCCTCATAGAGGATACCGAGAATCAGATAGATGACTAAAATAGACACCAACAACAGCGCACCTAAATCGTTGAAGGACTGTTGAAAAGTTTGGGCTGAACCCTGAAAGCTGGTGGTAATTGTTGAGGGTAACACCTCACTGGCTGCTTGCTTGATAGCATCTGTAGCCTGACTTAGAGACGTTCCTGGGAGCGTATCAAAAGAGATAGTTGCAGAGGGGAGTTGAGCAACGTGAGTAACAGTGAGGGGGCCGACATTTTGAGTGATATTAGCGATCGCACTCAGGGGAACAAGTTTCCCAGTACTCGATTGCACATATAGCATCGATAGGGCGCTAGGATCTCGTTGAAACTCCGGTTTCACTTCTAAGATTACATAAAATTGGTCATTTGGGGTATAGATAGTTGACACCTGGCTGGAACCATAGGCTGCACTGAGGGTTTGTTCAACTTGTTGGGCGGTAATGCCAAGGGTTGCGGCTTTGTTGTGGTCAAATTTGACTTGAATTTGGGGAGTGCTGAGTTGTAAATCGGTGTCAACGTTCTGGAGTCCTGGTAGGGTTTTGACTTTATCTACAAGTTTAGGAACGTATTGGCGCAAGTCTTGCAGATTTAAACTCTGCAATGTGAACTGATAAGTAGAATTAGTTTGTTGTCCACCGATGGGAATAGCTGGCGGAGAACGGAGGAATGTCTTAACCCCAACTACACGTCTCAACTTGGGGGTTAACTCTTGAATGATTTGATCGGCACTCAGTTTACGTTCAGAACGTGGCTTGAGCCGAATCGTAATTCGCCCGGAGTTGACTGAGGCGTTCGGGCCACTTGCACCTACAATCGAGTCAACGGCTTCAATATTAGGGTCTTTACGAATAATATCAACAACCTTTTGCTGGTGACGGCGCATATCATCAAAAGAAATATCTTGCGCCCCTTTGGTGTTGGCCATCAGTTGTCCAGTGTCTTCCGTAGGAATAAATCCTTTGGGGACGATGACGAACAAATAGACGGTCATTACCAGCAGAATGCCAGAACCAATGAGTGTCATTAGGCGGTATTTTAAAACGGGCTTGAGCGTCCAATCATATCCTTGCAGTAGTAAATCAAATCCCCCTTCTAAGACTTGATAGAGCCGATTTGGTCTTTGCTGATGGGGTGAACTTAAGAAACGACTGCACAACATGGGGGTGAGACTGAGGGAAACAAAACCCGAAACCAAAATTGCCACTGCGATCGTTACGGCAAATTCATGAAATAATTTACCGATGATTCCACTCATAAACATGATGGGAATGAAAACCGCCACCAAGGAGAGGGTCATTGACAAAATGGTGAAGCTGATTTCCCTCGATCCCTTCAATGCCGCATCTAGGGGAGATTCGCCCATTTCTCGATAACGGACGATATTTTCCAACACCACGATCGCATCATCCACGACAAAGCCCACGGAAAGGGTCAACGCCATGAGTGACAGGTTGTCTAGGGAGAAACCCGACAGATACATCACCGCAAAAGTCCCAATAATCGCCACAGGTAGCGCCAAACTGGGAATCAGCGTTGCAGTGATGTCACGTAAGAATAAGAAAATCACCAAGACAACTAGACAAACTGAGAGAACCAAGGTAAATTTCACATCATTAACAGAGGCTCGGATGGTTTGAGAGCGATCGTACATAATCCCCATCTCAATGGATTTGGGAACTTGTTCGCGGAGTGTAGGTAAAAGTTCTTGGATGGAATCAACGATATTTACCGTGTTTGCACCAGGCTGTGGCTGTACAGCGAGAACAACGGAATGGCGGTTTGTTACCTTGCGATCGCTATACAAATTTGAGACTTTGACGTTTTGTTCGCTGTCAATCACGTCCCCCAAATCCTGGAGCCGCACGGTAGCACCATTCTTATAAGTTACAATTAGCTGGCGATAGCCGACAGCATCGGTAAGTTGACCATTTGCCTGAATCGTATAGGTTTTGTAAGTGTTAGAAAGACTGCCGGTTGGCAAGTTGACATTTCCCTGTTGAATGGCAGTTTTTACCTGACTTAGACCAATTCCTCGCGATGCTAACTCTCGCGGATCGAGCTGGACGCGGACTGCATATTGCTGTTGACCAAAAACCTGTACTTGAGCAACACCATCAATCATTGAGATGGGCTGACCAACTGTTACCTCTGCGTATTCATCTACTGTGGAGATTGGCTGTGTCTCAGAATACATATAGAGGAAGAGAATTGGTGAGACAGACGGGTTAACTTTCCGGTAGGTAGGCGGGTGAGGCATTCCGGCGGGTAATTGTCCGGCTGCGGCTGAAATAGCTGCCTGGACATCTTTGGCGGCATCTTCCACTCGGCGGCTAAAGTCAAATTGTAGAGAGATGTTGGTGCTACCTGTGGAACTGGTGGAATTAAATGAATTGAGTCCGGCAATTTCGGTAAACTGTCTTTCTAGGGGTGCGGCGACCGAAGATGCCATTGTTTCTGGGGTAGCACCAGGGAGACTAGCGGAGACAGATATAAAAGGATATTCAACGTTAGGTAGGGCGCTGATGGGTAACAGTAGATAACTCATCAGACCGAAGATGAGGATACCCATCATTACCAAAGTGGTCATGACTGGACGACGGATGAAGAGTTCTGAAAGGTTCATGGGTTTTGTTATTGAGTTAAGGCTTAACTCTTTCTTGAAAGTCAATTTTTTAAACGAACCGCAAAGGACGCAAAGAGCGCAAAGGAAGAGAAGGAAGAAATGCTTAAGTGAAATGTGTTGAAATATAATTTCAAAGTGAGTTTAATAAATGTGTGATGGGTGCAACGGCTCTATCTGTTATTTATAAACATCTTTAATACCTCCTGAACTGCTTCTTGAACTTACCTATCTCTTCCTTTGCGCCCTTTGTGTCCTTTGCGGTTCGTTTAAAAAAGTTAAACATCACGATCGCCCGCCTGTAAATGAGAACACCCGTCGGAACTTAACTTGATTGAGTTTCTTCCGCCAAGATTCCATATATATATAGAACACGGGTGTTAAATACAGGGTCAATATCTGAGAAAACACTAGCCCACCCACAACTGCAATCCCTAGAGGACGGCGGGATTCCGAGCCAGCCCCAAATCCGATCGCAATCGGCAAAGTTCCCATTAATGCTGCCATCGTTGTCATCATAATTGGACGGAAACGTACCAAACAGGCTTGATAAATCGCCTCAGACGGTTTTTTCCCTTCTTCTCGCTGGGCTTCAATTGCAAAATCCACCATCATAATCCCGTTTTTCTTGACGATGCCCACCAAGAGAATGATGCCGATGAAGGAGTAAACATTGAGTTCGACATGGAATATTATCAGCGTTAACAATGCGCCAAAACCTGCTGACGGCAAACCAGAAAGAATTGTAATTGGGTGAATGAAATCTTCATAGAGAACACCCAGGATTAGATAAATTACTAGGATAGCGATCGCTAACAATAAGCCTAAACTCGGCAGTGAACTTTGAAATACCTGGCTTGCGCCCTGAAAGCTGGTGCTAATGCTCTTAGGAATCACCTGATTAATCACTTTTTCAATCTCTTCGTTGGCATTTCCCAAGGCCACGCCAGGAGCGAGGTTAAAGGAAATAGTCGCAGCATTCATCCGACCGTTATGATTGACCATTAACGGGCTGACTCCCTGAGATAGTTTGGCAAATGTCTTGAGAGGTACTGCCACTCCTGTACTAGAGTTAATGTACAATGTCAACAAAGCATTGATATCCTCCTGATACTGCGGTGCTAATTCCAAAATCACCTGATACTCATTGGTCGCTGCATAGATGGTTGATACTTGATAAGAACCGTAGGCACTTCTCAGGGTATTTTCGATTTGCTCGGCAGTAATACCATAAGTTGACGCTTTATCGCGGTCAATGTCAATTTGAATCTGAGAAGCAAACTGTAAATCGCTGTTCACATCCTGGAGTTCTGGCATCTCCTTCATCTTGGTAACAAGTTGAGGAACATACTCCTGTAAGGGTTTGACATCAGAACTCTGAAGTGCTACCTGATAAAGTCCTGTACTTTGTTGAGCGCCAATCGGTATCGCTGGGGGATTTTGTAAGAATACTTGGATGCCTGGAACAGTGGCTAGTTTGGTTCGCAAATTTTGCACGATTTCGTCAGCCCCTAGTTGACGTTGCGATCGCGGTTTTAACCGAATAAACAAACTGCCGGAATTGGCTGCAACTGCTGCCCCTCCGCCACTAGCACTCGCTCCCGCCCCAATATTGGAGTTGACTGCATCTACATTTGGATCTTGGCGAATTAGGTTAGCAACTGTCTGCTGATGCTGAACAAGATTATCGAAGGATGCATCTTCTGCTGCTTGGGTAACGCCTGTAATTTGCCCGGTATCTTCGCTTGGAATAAAGCCTTTGGGAACTATCATCAACAGCCCAACAGTCACCGCCAAGAGAAAGACAGATAAAATCATCGTGGTGCGATGATATTTTAAGACTTTTTTCAGACTCCAATCGTACAAACCGAGGAAGCGATCGAAGACATATTCGGAAGCTTGGTATAACCGACTTTGATTAGCATGATTTACAGGACGCAGAAAACGGCTGCACAACATCGGAGTCAGAGTCAAAGACACAAAACCAGAGACGAGAATTGCCACTGCGATCGTTACAGCAAATTCATGAAATAATCGTCCCAGTACTTCACTCATGAACAACATGGGGATGAAAACTGCAACTAAGGAAAGGGTCATCGATAAGATGGTAAAACCAATTTCTCTCGACCCATTCAACGCCGCTTCTAGGGGACGTTCCCCCATTTCGATATGACGGACGATATTTTCTAGCATAACGATCGCATCATCCACGACGAAACCCACCGAAAGGGTCAACGCCATTAGTGACAGGTTATCTAGTGAGTAGTGCAGCAAATACATCACTGCAAAAGTACCAATCAGCGAAACGGGTAATGCCAAACTGGGAATCACCGTCGCCGAGAGGTTCCGTAAAAATATGAAAATGACTAAGATCACTAGAGCGATCGTCAAAATCAAGGTAAATCTGACATCATCCACCGAATCTCGAATTGACTGAGACGCATCATAGAGAATCCCAATTTCTACGGATGCCGGAATCTGTTCTCGCAAATTCGGGAGTAATTTCTTAATCGTGTCTACGACTTGTACCGTATTGGTTCCAGGCTGTCTTTGAATGGTGAGAATAATGGCGCGGGTATTGTTGTACCAGCTTGCTACTTTGTCATTTTCTACACTGTCAACAATCCGACCCAGTTGATTGAGATAGATGGGCATTCCATCTTTATAAGACACAATCAATTGACGATAAGCAGCCGCATCCTCAAGTTGACCGTTAGTTTGAACTGTAAAATTCTTGTGATTTCCTGAAAGACTGCCAGTAGGCAAATTGACGTTACCTTGTTGAATCGCCGTCGCCACCTGATCTAGCCCAATTTGCCGTGTAGCCAATTGCTGCGGATCGAGTTGAATTCGAGCCGCATACTTTTGGGAACCGTAGACAGCTACCTGTGCCACCCCATTGATTGTAGATAGCTTTTGCGCCAAATAAGTCTCGGCATAATTATCTACTTGGGAAAGGGGCAGTGTGGGAGAGTCTAGGTAAAGGTAAAGAATCGGTTGATCGGCGGGGTTAACTTTGCTGTAAGTAGGAGGATTAGGTAAATCCGTCGCAATTTGCCCCGATGCTCCCGATATCGCGGCTTGTACATCCTGCGCCGCGTCATCAATGTTCCGACTCAGGTTAAATTGCAGGGTAATTTGAGTCTGTCCCAGAGTACTAGTTGAGTTGAGCGAATCGAGTCCAGCAATACTAGAAAATTGTTTCTCTAGAGGACGGGCAACTGATGCTGCCATCGTTTCCGGGCTGGCTCCCGGTCGGGAAGCACTTACCTGAATTGTGGGATAATCCACACTTGGTAAATCGCTGATGGGCAGCAACCGATAACTCATAAAACCGAAGATCAAAATCGCCGTCATCACCAAAGTCGTCATGATCGGGCGGCGAATAAATGGTTCTGAAAGGTTCATGAATCACCTCCGCCTGACTTCGAGGATTCTCCCCCCTGCTGCCTGCCTCCTGCCCCCCTTCCTCTTCTCGAAGAATTTCCACCTGCGCTTGAGTCATTGCCAGCTGTTTTGACGCGGATTTTGCTACCCGAAACCAGATTCGCTTGACCATCGGTGACAATTTTATCGCCGGGTTGCGGCCCTTTCTGAATCACATCTAATCCATCAATGGTGCTGCTAACTGTAACTGGCACATTTTCCACCGTCATATCTGGCTTAACTACAAATACAAACTGCCCATCGGGGCCATTCTGCACAGCTTGGGAGGGAACAACTGTTGCATTAGGTTCTTCAGTCAGCGTTAGGGTGGCGTTGACAAATTGACCAGGAAACAAGTGTCCCTGAGTATTATCAAAGTCGCCAATCAGTTGAATTGTCCCCGTGGTGTTATCTACCGTATTATTGACAAACGTCAAAGTACCTGGTATAGAACGAGATGGATTATCCGGGAACTTCACATCTACCTTCAGCTTGCCATTCTGCATATACTTTTGTACCTGCGGTAGATTTGTTTCAGGAATGGAAAAAGCAACTTGAATCGGGCGAATTTGGGTGATATTTACCAATGGAGTCGTGCTGTTGGCTTGCACCACATTCCCCTGAGTCACCAAAATATTGCCAGCAAGACCATCAATCGGCGCATAAATTTTGGCGTAAGATAATTGCACTTTGGTATTTTCTAATGCTCCTTGGTCGGAAGTGACAACGGCTTGAGCATTAGCGATCGCAGCTTGATCCCCTTTGACAACTGCACCAGCATTAGTCAGCGCCACGCGATCGCTTTTCAAAACAGCCTCAGCATTAGCGATCGCTTCTCGATCTGCTTGGAGGGTTGCTGTAGCTGATTTACTATTAGAAACGTATTGCTGTGCTTGATCTAAACTAATTGCGCCCTTCTTATACAATGCACTATAGCGATCGCTCTGTCCCTGAGCAAATTCTGCTTGCGCTCGATCCTTGGCTAAATTCGCCTCGGCTTGTCGCACCAAGGCTTGGTCTTTAATTAAAGTGGCTCTAGCTTGGTCTACCTGACCCAAATCTCTAGTTAATGTATCTCTAGCTTGTTGTACCGATGCTTGGTCTTTGGCGACAGTACCTTGAGCTTGCTGGATTGCAGCAGCTTGCGATCGGTCATCTAGGGTAAATAAAAGTTGTCCCTTTTTCACCTCTTGACCTTTCTTGAAATAAACTCCAATAATCCGCCCGCTAGCTTGGGGCGTAATCGCTACCGTAGAACCCGATTGCACATTACCGATCGCTTGCAATTGCACCGGAACGGTTTTTTGTGTCACCATTGCCACGGTTACAGGTGTCACTTGTTGCTTATTACGCCCAGATTTTTCAGTTTTGTCTGACTTAGCTGCACCTGTATGGATACCAAAAATACCCAGCCCAGCCAGCAACAGCACGCCCAAAATGACCAAACGAATCTTTTTCTTTTTTGGCGATCGCGGTAGCTCTGGTTCTATACTGTTCTGAGTCAAACTCTCGTTAGAAATTTCATGGTTCATCAGAACCTCCAATGCATTTTAGTTAATTAAAAACCGTGAAATCCTTTATCACCTCAACTCACACTAATACCAATTTCATTTGAGGCGGCACATCTAATACCATTTGGGATTTTAGACTTAATTAATACTTGGTTTTTTACTTGTGTTTACTTATTACTTCTTAGCTGCCGATATAAAGTGTGGAGAGCTTGTTTTTCTATCTGTCTGACTCGTTCGCGACTAATACCCATGCGCTGACCAATTTGTTCTAGAGAAAGTTCATTTCCATCTGCCAAACCAAAGTGTAAATTTAAGATTTCTTGTTGTTGTCTAGATAAACTTGACAATAATTCTTCAAGTTCTTGATTAAGAGATTGCTCAGTAGTATAGCCATTTTCAGAATATCTATCATCTTCGATTAAATCTTCTAACTTTACATCTTTCTCTGAGCCAACTCGAATATCTAGAGATATAGTTTGACGAGCTAAAGTTAGATATTCCCGAATCTGACTAGGCTCCAAAGAAAGTGCATGAGCAATTTCCGTAGTGGTAGGAACGCGACCCAGTTTTTGAGATAACTCTCGCTGAACGCGCTTAATTTTATTTAACTTATCATTGATGTGAATCGGTAATCTAATTGCGCGTCCTTGTTGAGCGATCGCTCTGGTAATTCCTTGACGAATCCACCAGTAAACGTAGGTTGAAAATCTGTATCCTAAAGCCGGATTGAATTTCTCAATCCCTCTTTCCAAACCCAAAGTACCTTCTTGAATTAAATCCATCAGTTCTAAGTTCCGTCTCTGATATTGCTTGGCAATTGACACCACGAGCCGGAGATTAGACGCCATCATTTTCTGCTTGGCTTTTTTCCCTTGATTTAGCTTTTGAAGTAGTTCCTGTTCGCTTAACTGCATCTGGTCAGCCCATTCTGACAGTGTGGGGGTACGATTTAATTCAACAGTCAGTTTTTCAGATTCAGCAAGTATTTTCATCATCTGCTGAACTTGTTGGGCATAAAAAACTTCTTGCTCTTGGGTTAACAGAGGTATCCGCCCAATTTCTTGAAGATAAGCACGTACTGTATCAGTTGTAAATTGAGATGCTTTGCTTGTGTTAATAGCTTTAGTATCTGGGAATGATGTTAAGTTACTCATGTTGAGTTAGCCTCTGCCTATTAACTGGGATATTTTTTATTCGGGAAAAAGTGCAGATAGTGACTCGATGAACCATAGAGGTTTTTATAAAAAAACCAAGTATCAAGTACTAGTTCCAAAAGAGCAATCAATACCCAAATTGCTAAAGAAACAATTACAGGTAGGCTGAGATCGGGAAATTTCCTTTGTAAATCGATAATGCCAAATAACAGCAAAAATACAAGCGAAACTCCTAGAAGAAATGACAACTTGACAATTGCGAGAATGAAACGACTCATCTCTAGGATGCGATTGTAAAGTCTAGAAAATCTTTCCAGGATTTCTTCCATGTTATTGATGACAAGGAAGATTTGTTGTTGATGCAGATGTATAGCTAAGGAGTATTGTTGCTGTACTTGCGTCAATTCCTGTTCATTCTTGAAATTATCTAAAAGCTTGTCCCAAGGTAGAACCTGAGAGCTAGTTGACCAGATTGGGAAATCCTTTAAATGTAAGGGAACTAAATAGTTAATCAGTGCGATCAGAGTTTCATCAAAATTACTGAGTTCGGGGGGAAGAGACTGAGTTAGACGAATCAGTTGGTCAATCTGAATCTGAAGTGTATAGTAGTCCTCATATCTTCTTTGAGCGATCAACTGACTAGTAAAGGTGAGAAAAACAATTAACACACCCAATAAAGCTGCTAGAGACTGGGATACAGCAGAAAAAAATTCAATCGCTACCTGTTTAGGTACTGTCAGCCAAGGGGCATTTTCCCGCATAGCAAAAACCAAGGTGGCAACAAATACAAACCCAACGAGCGCTAGCTGATGGCGGGTAACAATAGCTATGATTGTCCGCACTAAAGGAGTGTTGCTGAGTTGAACCAAGATTTGCAAACCTGGGACTGGTTCACAAATTTCAAGTCGTTGGGCTTTGCGGGTTGACATGATAGAAAAATATAGTTCCTGACTTGTTAAGGAAGGCAGAAGGCAGGAGGCAGAGGGCAGATCGCTTTTAGCGTCTCCCCTTGGGAGAAGGCAGGAGGAAAACTGCTCTTTGTTTCCTGTCACGATCAGATGGGTCTTGGGTTTAAGACCCCCACTAAATTGAAAATTTGGGGCTGCTTATTCAGAAGAGGTGTGAATCCGCAACTGAGGTAAAATATAAAACCTCCTGCCTCCTCCCTCCTGCCTCCTTCATTCCCCACGCTGCAAACTCACATGATTAGCCCCAGACTGAATTAATTTGCTCAGGTCAGCAACGGCGCTAGCATACTGAGGATCGGCTAATGTCCCCAAGGTTTGGTTTTGCACTAAGGCTTTCTGTTGTGCCTCGGTTAATGCCACATTAATATCTGGGGCAATGCCGACATGATTGATATCTCGACCTTTCGGTGTGTAGTATTTAGCGATCGTTAGTTTCAGCCCCGAACCATCTTCTAGTGGCTCTACGGCTTGAACTAAACCTTTACCGAAGGTGCGAGTTCCGACTAAGGTGGCGCGATTGTCATCTTGCAGCGCTCCCGAAAGAATTTCACTGGCGCTAGCAGATCCCTTATCAACCAGTATCACTAAGGGTTTGTCGGTGAGAGGATGTCCCGATGCATCGTAGCTTTCTTTCACTTGATCTCGATTTACCAAAGACACGATCGCTCCTTGCTTCAACCACATACTGGCAATTTGCAAACTCGCATCCAGCAGTCCACCTGGATCGGAACGCAAATCTAAAACGTAGCCCTGTACCTGTTGTTTTTCTAATGCTTGAATTGCTCGATGCATCTCTGCGGGCGCAGTTTGCGTAAACTCTGGCAAACGAATATAACCAATTTTACCTGCTGGCGTTGTTTGCGTGTTGTAAGTTACAGGATGGATTGCAATATTGGCGCGGGTAAGTTTAAAAGTTTCCGATTGGCTACCCCGTTGAATCGTGAGTACTACCTTGGTTCCCACTGGGCCGATAATCCGCTTCACGGCATCGTCAATTTTCATCCCCTGAGTTTTTTGACCGTTAATTTGGACAATTACATCGTCCGGCAAAATACCCGCTTTAAAAGCAGGGGTTCCTTGAATTGGGGCGACAACAGTTAAGGCTTTAGTTTTTTCATTCTCTGCCAGTTCCAATCCTACGCCACTGAGGTTGCCAGAAATGTCGTTATTGAGGGCTTTAAATTCTTGTGGGTCGAAAAACTCAGTGTAGCGATCGCCTAATTTCGCCACCATTTCTTCAATCGCTCCATAAGCCTCTTTCTTGGAACTATAGGAACGGCTAAGATACTGCTGTCGAATTGCTTGCCAATCTTGATGGTTAAAGCTGACATCAACATAATTTTTATCTAGGATTTGCCACACCTCATCCACCAGTTTTTGAGAGCTAGGTTGTGGTTTACCTAGAGCTTTGGAAGTGTATAGACTAGTTCCTACAAAGATTGCGGCTATAACAGCCAGTTCTATCTTGACGAGATTTTTTTGTTTAAACATACTTTATTTTTTGAAGAAGAATACAGAATTCAGAATCCAGAATGCAATTAATGAAAGGCTGAATACCATAAGTCGCAGATAATTCCTTCTGAATTCTGACTCCTGACTCCTGACTCCTGACTCCTGACTCCTGAATTCTATTTTGATAAAACTACTAGGAATTATCTTGAGATTTTCCTTTGCGGTGGGGATAGGCAGTCTTAAAAATATCCTGAATTTTAGTCTTTTGTTCAGCAGTAAGATTTAGGCTCAACACTGCTTTACGCATTTTTTCGCCTTTTTGTAATTTCGTTGATAATTCCTTTACCTGATCTGGGGTCAGAACTGCCTCAACTTGCTTGCGAATTTCTTCACGCTTTTGAGCGCGTTCTGACGTATTCGATGCCGGAGAGTTTGTCGTAGAAGTATCAGATACCTTTGTGCCAGAATCATTCCCTTGAGACACATCTGGAGATTTAGAACTGGTGCAACCTGTCATTCCTGTAATTAGGATAGTTGCAAATAGCAGGGTTGGTAAAATTATCTGTTTTTTAATCATTTACTTCTCTGGTTTTTGTTGTGTGTAATAGAACTGTTCTGACTCAATTTCGGTTTATGACTGTTTAGAAGATGTTAAAAAAGTTGCTGCTTTACTCACACCAGCTAATCTTAGAAGTTGGAATGAGTTTGCACATGAGCTAGAATTCCTAACCTGACCAGTAAAAAAGTACTCAAGCTATTGTGACTTTTTTCCTAATTTAGAAATAATTAATTAGTCGGAACGGCTCTATCAATACTAGAGACAAATTCGTTATATAGGGGAGGAATGGGTACTGGAGAAGAAATTATGAGTAAGATTTGATTGGGGTCTGAATTCCCATTCCAATCTCCCCAATCCCCAGTTCCTAGCGATGCACTGAGCTTGTCGTTGGCGCAGCCTCTCGTAGAGAAGTGTCCCCAGTCCCCAGTTCAATATTTCCCTCTAAAATTGTGAAAATACCTATGGTTTTGTCACAAAGTCCATTAAGTTGGAACAGTTCTATGGTTAGCTTGACCTACCCATCGTTTCGTCTGTTGCTTTACCTAGAGTGGTTGTTATTGGCCACGGCAGTGTTTATGGAAGTTCTGCTGCCGTTTCAGTTGTCCTGGTCTTTGCCGCTAGGAGTTCTGGCGATCGCAACTTTCAGCTTGATGGGTTTAAGGCTACCAATGGTGAAGCTGGAAACCAAATTACTTTATACAGCCCTGGAATTTGGTTTAATTTTACTGCCAGCAACTCAACATACTTTATCGACTCGCTCCGTTTTCCTGCTGTGTCTGGTACTGGTGATGCGGAGTTGTCTCATATTTAAGCGATCGGGACAGTTGGCTGTCTTGATTTTATCTCTGCTTTCTTATGGAACACTGCTTTTATCCAGACCAATTGTACCTGAGAATTTTCTGCCAGATAAGCTAATCCTCATGTCCTGGGATTGGCGATTAAGTAATATATTATTGTTTAGCTTAACTTTAGTATTCGCTTTATTGTTAATTAATGCCCTGCTTTCAGAGCGCCAAAGTCGAGAGCAGTTAGAAATTGCCCATCAGCAATTAGAGATCATCAATCAACAACTGTGCCAGTATGCCCTGCGGATTGAAGATCAGGCAACCTTGCAAGAACGCAACCGAATTGCCCGCGAAATTCATGATGGGTTAGGACACACTCTCGCCGCCCAAACTATTCAGATTAATAATACTCTGTTGTTTTGGCAATCAAATAATGATAAAGCATTGACATTTCTCAAACAAGCAAAAGAACTAGGGGCTGAAGCGCTGCTAGAAATTCGGCGATCGCTTTCGGTTTTGCGTTCAAATCCTTTGCAAGGGCAATCTCTCAAATCATCCATTGAAAAGCTGCTGACAGATTTTCAGCAAACCACAGGTATTGAACCATCCTGTAAAATCGATCTCCCGCACACCTTACCAACAGAAGTAAACACGGCTTTATTCCGCATAGTGCAAGAATCGCTGACAAATATTTGCAAACACGCCGAGGCGACGAGTGTCACCGTTAAACTTTTGGCTCACGCTGGGATGATTCATCTGTCAATCGAAGATAATGGAAAAGGTTTTAACCCCACTCAAAATACAACCGGGTTTGGATTACAAGGGATGCGAGAACGATCGGTTGCACTGGGTGGCCAGTTAAATCTCCACAGTCAACTAGGAACAGGTTGCTGTATTTCTGTTTCTTTGCCACTCTCAAAGCTGTTGGTGTTTTAGCTTATGATTCGGATTTTATTAGTTGACGATCAGCATCTGATTCGCCAGGGACTTAAGAGTATGCTTGAGTCGAATGCAGAGATGCAGGTAATTGGTGAGGCAGAAAATGGGCAACGGGCACTCGAACAGATTGCCGCACTGCAACCCGATATTGTGCTAATGGATATTCGGATGCCCGTAATGGATGGAGTCGCCACTACAAAAGCGATCGCTCAACAATATCCTGACATTAAGGTTCTCGTCCTCACCACCTTCGATGATGATGAGTATGTTTTCCAGGCGATGCGGCTGGGTGCAAAGGGCTATTTGCTCAAGGACACCGAACCAGATGAATTAATGTTGGCAATTCGATCCGTCTACAAAGGACAAACCCTACTCGGCCCGGGATTGTTTGAGAAAGCACTCACGCCGATTACCGCACCTGTCCAGTCTGTGCAAACTCCTCCAGAATTAGCGCAACTCACAGCCAGAGAATTAGATGTATTGCGGTTAATTGCTTGTGGAGCCAATAATCGGGAAATTGCCGAATCGCTGTTTCTTTCAGAAAACACTGTTAAGAACTATGTTACTAATATTTTGAGTCGGTTGAGTTTACGCGATCGCACTCAAGCCGCTTTGTTTGCCCATTCGTTGTTTAGTGGACTTAAGTAGAGTCTACTTGGGCAAGGTTATCGTTCGCTAGAAAGATAGCTAGCAGGGGAGCAGGGGAGCAGGGGAGCAGGGGAGCAGGGGGAAAGTGTTAGACACAAAGCATTTGTATCAAGCATTTCGTGAAATGGTATTAATCCCGTCCCCAAAGCATCGGCTACGGCGTACACACAAGTCTTTTAGAGTTGCTGTGTAACTTATGGTGGGTTAATTTTTGCAGGTCGATGCATTGGCATTACAGGTCGATGTATTGGCATTACAGGTCGATGTATTGGCATAGCAGGTCAATGTATTGGCATAGCAGGTCGATGTATTGGCATAGCAGGTCGATGTATTGGCATAGCAGGTCGATGTATTGGCATAACAGGTCGATGCATTGGCATAGCAGGTCGATGTATTGGCATAACAAGTCGATGCATTAACATAGCAGGTCGATGCATTAGCATTACAGGTCAAGATGTGGGTCAGCTTTAGAAGACTTTTGTGTACACCGTAGCCCAATTGGGGGAGTTAGAGGGGTGAGAAGGACTGGTGTATACACCGTAACCAGCTTGAGGAGGGGAGGCAAAGCATAGCTTTGACGGGGTGGGGTTCAAATATAGCGGTTCTCGAATGGAAGCAATACAGTTTGACCTCTCTCCAAACCTCTCTCCTAAAAGGAGAGAGGCTTTGACTCTTACTCCCCAACGCTAGTAGGGAAGGGGCTGGGGGTTAGGTCTGTATTGCACTCAAGCGAGAAGCGCTATATTTGTGATTTATGCAAGAAGTCTATTGCACATTGTGTGTTAATGCACAACCACTGAATATAGATATTTTGACATACCCTTTCAGGGATAATTCTTGTTATACAGCAGCCTACAGGGAGAACTTAATATGACATCTCCAGAAACGGTTACATGGCTACAAGAACGCACGAGTTTAGGAATTCTCTCACCTGAAGTATTAAATGCGATCGCTCAAGTAATTGAAGAACAAGTTGTACCCGCCGAAACTGACTTAGTTAGTGAAGGCAATTCTCCAGAAGCCCTTTATATTCTCGTAGAAGGTCAACTCGAAAGCAATACCACCAATCAAAGCAACCCAGCTTTAGCTTGTGGATTTCTCCCCGGTGCAGTGATTGAACTCAAAGAATTGCTGTTGGATGAATCAACTCCATTCACAATTACGACAGTAACCGAATGTCACTTGTGGGTTGTACCTGCTGCTAAATTTCGGGAATTAGTCACTCAATACCCCGAAATTGCTCAGGCTTTTTCGCGTCAATTGGCTCAAGAATTAGCTCAGGTAACATCTGCACTTGGCTATGAACAAGAACGTTCTATTGCCTTGCGCCCATATTTAGTTACCAAGGCGCAACGGGGAATTGTCGGTACAAGTCGCTATGCTGTACGGCTGCGGGAGCAAATTCGAGAAGCGGCTGCCGATCGCAAATCTGTGGATATTTTCGGAGAACCAGGGTTAGAAAAAGACAATATAGCAGCTCTGATCCACTTTGGTTCTCCCAAACGGCGAGAACCAATTATTAAAGTCAATTGTGGTATTCTCCAAACTAGCGGCGCAGATTTATTTGGTCGTGCTGGCGGCAAACCCGGACTGTTGGAATGGTTAGGGGAAGGTACTCTAGTTCTCAACAATATTCAAGAATTGCCCGAAGAATTATTACCTGCCGTGACGGAGTTGCTCAAAACTGGTACATATACCCCCATCAGTCGTTCTGGAGATCCAGTAGCCGAAGCTCGTCCCAGTAAAGCCAGAATTCTGATCGTTTCAGAAAAAACTCAGCCGACAATTGAACGTTCTGTTGGTCACATTATTAAAGTACCACCGCTACGGGTGCGGAAAGCTGATATTCAGACACAGGTTGAATATTATACTAGTCTCTACATTCGCTCTAGAGGCGTTCCGAAACCGCATATTACCCCAGAAGCTCTGCGTCGCCTCCAGTCTTATGATTTTCCTGGCAACCTCAAAGAATTGAAAAATCTGGTAGAAAGAGCGATCGTGCAAGCTGAGGGTGCAGATGAATTAACAGAAGAAATTTTCTGGCCAGCCGAAACTAAGAAAAAACGATTTCGGGTAAATCTGTTAAATGCCTATCCTTCTTTAAGGCGGTTTTTACGTAGTGACTGGTGGCCCGATCGCATTAATTATGGTTTTACTGCAACAGTTTTTGCGATTATTGTGGCAATATTATTCATTGGGCCGCAAACTCGCGATCGCAATTTCGTCTTAAATCTATTTTGGGCTTGGTGGTGGCCTTTCTTCTTATTTCTCTTTCCCTTTTTGGGACGTATCTGGTGTTCTGTTTGTCCCTTCATGATTTACGGGGAAATCACCCAAAAGCTCTCTTTATGGCTGTGGCCTCGAAAACTCAAACGCTGGCCGAGAGAACAAGGTGAGAAATGGGGTGGATGGTTCATGTTTGGTTTATTTACCCTAATTTTCTTATGGGAAGAACTTTGGCATTTAGAAAATACAGCTTACCTCAGCGCTTGTTTGCTGCTGTTAATCACCGCTGGGGCGATGATTTTCTCGGCTCTTTTTGAGCGGCGGTTTTGGTGTCGCTATCTCTGCCCCATCGGCGGAATGAATGGTTTATTTGCCAAACTCTCAATGACGGAACTCCGGGCACAGCAAGGGATATGTTCTGCCAGTTGCACCACGTATCAGTGTTATAAAGGTGGGCCGCAAAAAGGCGAAGGGCTAGAAACCAATGGATGTCCCTTATATTCACACCCAGCCCAATTAGAAGATAACCGAGATTGCGTACTGTGCATGACTTGCTTGAAAGCTTGTCCCCATCGTTCCGTTGAGTTCAACTTGCGTCCCCCTGGAATTGAACTGTGGACAACTCATGTACCCCGCACTTATGAAGTAGCATTATTGTTTTTGCTGTTGGGTGGGATATATTTGCATCGCTTGCCAGAGTTGCAATCTTGGTTGGGGCTACAACTAGATTTAACTGATTTTTGGCAGCACTTGGGATTATCGCTGCTAGTGTTAATTATTCCAGCGGCTCTTACCTTTGGCGCTTATGGCTTGCTCCAAGTGTTCAATTTTAACCGTAAGCCTCGATCCTTTGTAGAACTCGCCTACGGCTACCTACCATTAGTGTTGGGAGGCAACTTGGCTCACTATCTACGTTTGGGCTTAGGCGAAGGCGGGCGGATTTTACCCGTTACTTTTGCTACTCTTGGTTTGAGTGGCGAACAATTGCCAATATTAGTTGCTCATCCGGCCGTGATTGCCTTTTTGCAAGGTACAACGATAATTTTCTCAGTGTTGATGACTATGTTATTAACGCAAAAAATTGCCAAGCAATCAGTGGGTACACCAAAGGGTTTAGCGAAACTATCGCTGCTTTGGCAACACCTCGCAGCGATCGCTTTGGGAGTTAGTATGTGGGCGATTATCGTCTTTTGAGCTTTACATCTTCCACCAGGCGGTTTCTAATCGCCTGGGCTAGGTGCAAAATGTGATTTAAGAACATTCTTCCCTACGAACGTGATAGAAAATACTTATATGATTTATGATTTTTGACTCATAGTGTAAGGATTACAGATAATGCACGTTCTAAAAAGATCCATCAAACCTGCAACTTATATATCATTCCTCCACATTTACCAAACAACTTGGGGGACTGCTGGTGATATTTGTTTAATCCGTGAATCTGTAGCTAATGATAGTACCGCGAAGTTTATCGGGCACAAAATCGAACTAGCAGTTCCCAGAGGATTAGAGCGCGATCGCATCGCCAACTGTCCGATAATTAAAGTTGCAGGTAATGTCGGCGACGGACATCCCAAAGAGCATCCGTTGGAATGGGAGGCTTATGAGGGTGTAAATGAAGAAGTAGCTTTAGCAGCTCTCAAACCTTGGGGCTTCAAGTTAATTAAACTCTAATGTGGCAATCTGACAAGCTCAACTCACTTTCGTTCTTCTGAAACTATTTTTTCCCTTAGCGCCATCAGACATTGGCTCAAATGGAAAAATTCATCTAATAGACATAGGAGTGAAATTAATTATGCGTTGCCCGAAATCCTTGGTAGGCATAATTCATAAATTGTACCTACGTTATTTTCACTCCTACGTCTAATGTACCAAACCAGGTTTCTAAATCCGCGATCGCCTGAAAATCCAATAATGCTTCACCAAGATTTTCTAATTGTTCTAAAGAGAGAGTTTCAATCCGGTCTAGCATCTCTTGGGGTAATTCTCCCACCCGTCGAGTAAGTTGACGGAGAATGAGCAATTGCCCTTCTGCTTTTCGTCCTTCTTCCCGTCCGCGTTGTTCGCCTTCAGCGAGAATTTCTTGATAAATCACTGACTCGCGCATCATACCCTCCCGAAATAATTGTCGAATCAAATCTTGATTGTATTTTAACCCCGCTAAGATTTGGGTATACGCGGAAATTTCTGGTCGTTGTCTTGGCTCAAGTTGATTAACTTTGACCACAACTTGTTGCAACAATGCTTGAGGTTGCGTGGTTGCGGTCAGTGGTGCTAATGGTAACAAAGCTGGATCATTGAGGAATAGTTCAGGATTTTCTTCCCATAAGCGAATCACGCGATATTCATGACGGGTAGTTTCGACACAGAAGACAGTTTCAATTACTGTTCCTGGTGCAGGGGGAAGCAGTAATACGACAACTTGCGTTATTGGTAGGCGATACAAACGATACAAGCGTACCCAATAATCTAGCATCCGCAAGGGTAGGGGTGGTGTAGATTCTAGTTTGGTTTGAAATTCCAGATGGAGAATGCGTCCTTCTAATTGTAAGAATGTGACATAATCAGCGCGAATTGGTTCAATGCTCAATTCAGTTTTGAGGACTTTGACAGAAGTTTGCGGTGTTCCTAATACCCAACTGGCAAAAGTAGCAGGATGTTTTTCGGACAGTAGTTTGCAAAGGTTATCAAAAGACATTTGCGATCGCTAACAATTGAACGAGGTATTGTTATTATCTCGTGCAGTGGTTTGAGTAGGCCATGTCTACGACGGGCTACGCCTACGCACCATGACTCAGGCAAGCTCAGTACTATACTCTGAGCGTATCTTTTGAAATTCCTGTAATAATTACATTAATATTCCATTTCTGGCTAGGTTGAGTTATCAGACCCTAAAAAGATAACTGTAGCGGTTCCTGATTTATTAGTAAAAAACCTAACTCCCTTCTCTTTCCCTACTAAAGAAATTACGAATTACGAATTACGAATTACGAATTATACAAATGTATCTGCATATAATTAAAAAGCGATCGTCGCTCTTTTTCATTTTTACCTTTACCCTGCTGTTGACTCTCCTCCTCGCCCTGCCTTGGGTAAGCGCGAAAGAACGGCCTAAGCCCAAGCCAGAAGCGTGGCAGATTAACGGTATCGTTGCTGCCCTTGATGATGGATATGACGGAGTAAAGGGATCTGCATTCGACAAATTAGCTGAATACGATCTCAAAGATTTAAAATCTCTGGGGAAGAAACCAGAAGATTTTGCTCAAAAAGCTGCCAAAATCCTCAAGGATAAAACCGTTGACAATATTGTTCGTTCCAGTGCAGCATCGGCATTAGGAAATCTGGGGGAGGCTGCCAAACCCTACGTCAAAGACATCGCTGACATCCTCAAGGATAAATCCGTTGACAATATTGTTCGTTCCGGTGCAGCAGTGGGATTGGGAAATCTAGGGGAGGTTGCCAAACCCTACGTTAAAGACATCGCTGACATCCTCAAGGATAAATCCGTTGACAATATTGTTCGTTACGGTGCAGCAAGGGCATTGGGAAATCTGGGGGAGGTTGCCAAACCCTACGTCAAAGACATCGCTGATATCCTCAAGGATAAAACCCTTGACTCAGCTGTTCGTTACTATGCAGTAGAGGCATTGGGAAATCTAGGGGAGGCTGCCAAACCCTACGTCAAAGACATCCTCGACTTCCTCAAGGATAAAACTCTTGACTCAGATGTTCGTTACCATGCAGCAAAGGCATTGGGAAATCTGGGGGAGGTCGCCGAACCTTACATCAAAGACATCCTCGACATCCTCAAGGATAAAACCCTTGACTCAAATGTTCGTTACCTTGCAGCAGAGGCATTGGGAAATCTGGGGGAGGTTGTCAAACCCTACCTCAAAGACATCATCGACATCCTCAAGGATAAAACCGTTGACTCTACTGTTCGTTCCGGTGCAGCAGTGGGATTGGGAAATCTGGGGGAGGTTGCCAAACCCTACCTCAAAGACATCATCGACATCCTCAAGGATAAAACCGTTGACTCAGGTGTTCGTTACTATGCAGCAATGGGATTGGGAAATCTGGGGGAGGTTGCCAAACCCTACGTCAAAGACATCGCTGACATCCTCAAGGATAAATCCGTTGAGTCAAATGTTCGTTACGCTGCGGCAGAGGCATTGGGAAATCTGGGGGAGGTTGCCAAACCCTACCTCAAAGACATCATCGACATCCTCAAGGATAAAACCGTTAGCTTGTCTGTTCGTTATGTTGTAGCAGAGGCATTGGCAAAGATAGAACAACTCAACCTGAATAATATTGTTGTAATTTTGGATAGCATTTATTACGCAGGTCAATCAGAATTTGCACAGTGGCGATTTTTAACCTATTTCCTGGGTGGTGGCACTGATGAAGTCAAAACACTGCTTACATGGCTGGGTTTTCCTGACACTAAAACAATCCCTACTTCATTAAGCCACGATCGCGGTGAGAAAACTCTCAAAATCTTTGCCCAAGTCTGGGAACCCAGCCAAGGTTTTCCACGATTACGGGAAGACTTAGCCAAGCAAATTGCCGTAGTTGCCAGAAAAGTCTCTTGGGAACCACAAGATATTGTTATTTTAGAAACTCACCACAAAAACCTCAAAGACGCTGGCTACAACGAAGCTGATTCGCTGCAATCAGTTATAGTTAACCTCAAAACTTGGCAGTGGTTGTTCAACGCCAGAACTACTATTTTGATTCATGCTGCCTTTTGGCTTGCCCTCATCTTCGCTTACCCTAAGTTTCCCCAAGTTCAAGCTATCTTCTTCTGGAATCCTTGGGTGAGGCGCATTCTCGGTGTCGGCTACGTCGGCTTAATTCTCACCTGGGTTCCCTTTTTCCGTGAAAAGTTATTTGAACCCTTCAAGCCTTCCCTACTAGCCGATGCCGGGTTAGATAATTTTAACCCCGAAGCTTACTTCCCAAATTCTAAAGTGAAAGTTCCCGGTGTAGATGAACCCGTACCAATTACCCAAGCGCTACCTAACATCAAAGGACAAGTCATCTTGGAAGGTGATTCCGGCTTGGGTAAGTCAATGTATCTGCGCTATTTAGTAAAAACTTCTGGGCGGCTTGTGGTTTATCTACCTGCCCACAAGTGTGACAAAGGGGTAATTGAAGCAATTCAAGCCAAGCTGCACGGACAAGCACAAGATGCTGATTTTCTCAAGAACTTAATTTACAGTGGCGCATTAGATATTTGCATTGACGGACTCAATGAAGTTACCGCCGATACTAGGGCAAAAATCTGTCAGTTTGCCGAAAGCTATTTCCGGGGTAACATCATCATGACCACCCAACCCCTAGAGTGGACACCACCCTCAACAGCCAAAATATATAAATTGCTCCCCCTTGAACAACCACAAATTCAGCAATTTCTGATTTCCCGTCAACCACGACTGCCCAAAAATGCCAAAGTTCAAGGTACTGATTATGAGCAAGCCACTGCTAGTTTTTTAACCAAAGCCCTCACTAATCAGCAATCACCACAAGAATTAAGCGCGATTGAAAAGGTTCTCTCTAATCCAATGGATTTAACTGTGGTAGCCCTGATGCTATCCCAAGGCGAATACCCCGATTTGTTTCACTTGCAACAACATCAATATCACTTGATGGCAAGAGAATACTTGCAAGAGTGGAACCAGGAATTTCCGCTAAAAAAATTCTCCGATGCAGTCTATCAAATGCGGCTGAAGGATGAACAAGCGTTACCTGCGGATGAATTTTACCAAGTTTTACAGTCATTGGAAGACGATAAATATAAAATGGTTGTCAGCCGTCAGTGGCAAGACGAAAAAGGCGAAGCCAAGAGAGAATGGTACTTCCGCCACGATAAGATTATGGATTTCTTTTTGGTGCAAAGCTTTCTTGGCGATAGTGAGGAAGCTAAAAACCGTCTCCTTGACCACATGGACGACCCCCGTTTTCGTGGTGTCTACTTTTTGCTAGCAACCTTACTCCCCTTAGATGCAGCGAAAGAACTGAAGGAAAAATTAGTTCAATACGCCGCCGATACCAAAGACCATACTGTGAGTGATACCTTTGTGCAATTGTTGCGGCCAAGGTCGTGATATTAATTCGTAATTAATAAAGAGACTTATAGGCTGAGGGCAAATTCTTGATTCAATTAAAATGAGTCTTTGATCTCCGTCAACGAGTGTTTGAACTGGATGAATCCACCTCTGAACTCCGTTAACGAGTATTTGAACTGGATGAATCCACCTCTGAACTCCGTTAACGAGTCTTTGAACTGGATGAATCCACCTTTTATCTCCGTTAACGAGTCTTTGAACTGGATGAATCCACCTTTTATCTCCGTTAACGAGTCTTTGAACTGGATGAATCCACCTTTTATCTCCGTTAACGAGTCTTTGAACTGGATGAATCCACCTTTTATCTCCGTTAACGAGT